>CACYSD010000021.1:0-69650 GCA_902776985.1 uncultured Bacteroidales bacterium | reverse complement strand
AGATGGCAAAAAGACACCACAGAAAACTAAAAGCGGCCGATAAAACTCAAATACATTGGGTAGGGAAACTAAAAACAGAATTTTTAGAACCTACCTTATCTAAAATCGTGCAAAGGTACAATTAAAATAACAATGGTTAAAATGTTAAATGTTAAATGTTAATAAGATAGTGGAATTTTCACTTACTCACCCTGTCCTTATTCTTATTCACAAATTCTTTCCAGGATTTGATGCTTTTGGACGTGCTGACAGGACTGGTAATCTGCAGGAAGTGGCAGTAGGCGGCAGCAAGGGCATCGGTAGCGTCGAACTGCACCTTCATGTCTTCCTCGCTGATGTGGAGCATGCGCTGCAGCATGCCAGCCACTTGCTCCTTGGATGCAGCTCCGTTGCCGGTGATGGCAACTTTGATTTTACGAGGCTCGTACTCGTGGATAGGCACGCTGCGCTGAATGGCTGCAGCAATCGCCACACCCTGAGCACGCCCCAGTTTGAGCATGGACTGAACATTCTTGCCGAAGAAAGGAGCTTCAACTGCCATCTCATCGGGAAGAAATGACTCAATAATGCCTGTGACACGCTCGAAGATACGTCCCAAACGTAGGTACATATCACCCAGTTTTGTGAGTTCGATTACTCCCATCGCAATCATCTCGGCATGGTTGCCCTTCACCTTCAGCACGCCATAGCCCATGACCTGCGTACCAGGGTCAATTCCCAGAATTATCTTTTCGTCCTTTGTCATGACTGCAAAGTTATAACTTTATAAGTTAAAAGTTAAAAGTTAAGTGTTAAAAGTTTAATTATTGAGGATGAAAGATAAATGACAATAGTTAAAAATTAAAAATAATTCTTCGTTCTTCTTCTTCATTAGGCTATTTTATTTGAATAAGTGAGATATCTTGAGTAACTTTGCCGCGTAAAACGAATGAAGCGTCTTTGGACACAGCTCATATTGCTTGCCATTGTGGCCATAGTTGCGGCACAAGGCAGACGAAGCCATCTCATGTTTCCCAATGCTGGGGAAAAATGGGGTGGTTTAGGCAGTTTAAACACAATGCGCACAGATTCGCTTTCTCCGCTCGACAGTGCAAGGATTGCTAATGACACACTCCCGAAGCTCACTCTGGACACTTTGGGAATACAGGAACTCGACAGCCTGAAGAAGCAGTTCGATGCTGAGCATAATATCAAGAATACCGAACCGGCAAGAGTCAACGGAGGACCAACTCAGTGGAACGACTCCATTGCCGCAGCAGAGGATTCAATTCGCCGCTCACGAAAGAGTGCAATCGAAGATCCCATAGACTATGAGGCAAAGGACTCCATCCTCTTCTTCATGAACACCAAGGATGCCTTCCTCTTCGGTGACAGCAAGGTGGATTATCAGAACATACACCTTACTGCGGAGGAGATGAAAATCAACATGGACAGTTCTCTGGTTTATGCTCACGGAGTAGCTGACAGCCTCGGTGTGCTTCAGGGCAAACCGATATTCAAGCAGGGTAATGATGAATATGAATCAGAGGAGATGACCTATAACTTCGATACCCGCAAAGGATATATCATGAATGTCACGACGGAGCAGCAGGAAGGATTCCTCACCAGTCATGAGGCGAAGAAGGGTTCGGGTGATGAGTTCTTCATGAGGAAGGGAACCTATACCACCTGTGACGAACCACATCCTCACTTCTACATAGCCTTGAGCCGAGCCAAGGTACACACGGGAAAGAGTGTGTTCTCTGGTCCTGCATGGCTCGTTGTGGAGGACGTGCCTTTACCAATTGTCATTCCCTTCGCCTATTTCCCATTCACAAGCACCTACTCATCGGGATTCATCATGCCAAGCTACGGCGATGAGAACAGCCGCGGATTCTACCTCAGAGACGGTGGTTACTATTTCGCCATAAACGACAATATAGACCTCAGACTGACAGGCGAAATCTATACCAAAGGCTCGTGGGGACTTTCTGCACAGACTACATACAGGAAACGATATAAGTACTCCGGCAACTTCTACTTCAACTACCAGGTGACGAAGACGGGAGAGGAGAACCTGCCTGACTATCAGGAGACCAAGAACTTCAAGCTGCAGTGGAGCCACCGCCAGGATCCTAAGTTCAGTCCCAACAGCTCTTTCTCGGCAAGTGTGAACTTCGCTACACAGAGCTATGAGAAGAACAACCTCACCAGTCTCTACAACCCTACGTCGTACTCACAGAGCACACGTACTTCATCGGTAAGCTATTCACGTTCCTTCCCGAAGATTGGACTCAGTCTATCTGCCAGTTTCAATATCGCTCAGAACATGCGCGACTCCACACTGGCTCTGACTCTGCCGAACCTCACAGTCAACCTCCAGAAACTATATCCTTTCAAGCGTAAGCATCAGGTAGGCAAGCAGCGATGGTACGAGAAGATTTCAATGAGTTATACCGGAAGTCTCTCAAACAGCATTTCCACCAAGGAAGATCAGATTCTCAAGAGCAACCTTATCAAGGACTGGCGCAACGGTATGCGTCACCAGATACCAATACAGGCATCGTTTCAGGTATTCAAGTATATCAATGTGGTACCTTCGTTCAACTATACAGAGCGATGGTACACGAACCATGTGAACCAAAGCTGGGATGAGAACCTCAATACCGTGGTGAGAGATACCGTTTACGGGTTCAACCGTGTCTATAACTATAATCTCAGTCTGTCGGCAAATACCAAGCTCTATGGTATATACAAGCCCAATCCGAAGGTGTTCGGCGACAAGATTCAGGTGGTTCGCCATGTGTTCACTCCATCAATATCATTCAGCTACGCACCAGACTTCGGCTCAAGCCGCTATGGTTACTACAAAACCTATGCGCGCACCGATGCCGACGGCAATGTCTCTCTCGTAGAATACTCGCCCTACCAAGGCTCACTTTACGGAGTTCCGGGAAAGGGCAAGACGGGAAGCATCAGCATGGACATCTCCAACAACATAGAGATGAAGGTCAAGAGTGAGCGTGACTCAACGGGAGTTAAGAAAATCAGCATTATTGACGAACTTGGTGCCAGCCTCTCCTACAACATGGCTGCGCAGCGTCAGCCGTGGAGTAACCTTTCAACCCGACTGCGACTGAAATGGGGCAAGGTGGCACTTAACCTCAATACCACATGGCAAACCTATGCCTATGAGTTTGACGAAAATGGTAATGTGGTTGTGGGCGACCGTACAGAGTGGTCATACGGACGATTCGGACGCTTCCAGGGCATTTCTAAGAACCTGAGCTATACGTTCAACAACCAGTCGTGGCGCACTATAAAGAAGAAACTCCACAAACTCTTCCACGGCAGCGATGACGAGGATGAAAAGGATGACACTGAAACCCGCTCTGATGGTCCTGACTCAGAAAACGAGAACAATGATCAGACAGCAAAGAAAGCATCCTCATCCGATGGGCTTGATGCTGACGGTTACATGAAATTCACCCTGCCTTGGTCATTCTCCATTTCCTACGGTCTGACAATGAGCGAAGACCGTTCGGCAAAAATCAATGTGAAGAACATGCGTTACCCGTTCAAGTTCATACACAGTCTTAACTTCTCGGGCAACATGAAACTTTCGTCAAACTGGAACGTGAACTTCTCGTCCGGCTACGACTTTACTAACAAGGCGCTGACAATGACCACTGTAAATATCTCCCGAGATATGCACTGCTTCAATATCTCAGGCGGTTTGGTATTCGGAGTCTATACAAGTTATCACGTCACCATGAGAGCTAACGCAAGTACGCTCACAGACGCACTCAAATACGATAAGCGTAGTTCATACTCAAGCAATATACAATGGTACTAAATCTGCAAAACCTCGGTGTGCAGGAACTCAGTCCGATGCAGCAGGCAGCCCATGAAGCCTATAATCGAGACAACCGCGACATCATCTTGCTCTCACCTACGGGAACAGGAAAAACTCTTGCATATCTGCTGCCGATGATTCAAAGCATCGATGTCAGTAGCAATGCTGTGCAGGCTGTTATCATTGTGCCTTCAAGAGAACTGGCTATTCAGACCAGCGAGGTGCTGAAGAAACTCAAGACTCCTGTGCGTATCCAACCACTTTATGGCGGTCGTCCTGCGATGGAGGAGCACCGGTTGCTTAATACCCTTACCCCTCATATCATTGTAGCTACGCCAGGTCGTTTGGTCGATCATCTGGGAAAGCAGAATTTTGGAGTTCAGGATATACATACTTTTGTCATTGATGAGTTTGATAAATGCCTCGAACAGGGCTTCCACGACGATATGCAGCATGCATTGTCCCTCTTGCCCAATGTCACCAGACGTATATTATTAAGTGCTACGGACTCTCTGCATATTCCCAATTTCGTTCAGATAAAGAATGCCGTAAAGCTCGACTTCCTCGCTGCCGATTCGTCTTCCGATGAGGATGATCCAAGCCAGCGCATCACTGTCTATGAAGTCAATTCTCCTCAGAAAGACAAACTCGACACTCTCTACGACCTCCTTTGCAGCCTTGGCGATGTGCAGAGCATAGTCTTTCTCAATCATCGTGACGCAGTGGAAAGGGTGGGGCAGTTTCTCCGCAGCCGCCAGTGTGCCTGCGATATCTATCATGGAGCCATGGAGCAGGATAACCGTGAACGTGCATTGTTCAAGTTCAGCAACGGCACAAGCAATGTGCTCGTGGCAACAGATTTGGCTTCGAGAGGACTTGACATGCCTGACACCGATGTTATCATCCACTACCATCTGCCCCTTAACGAGCAGACGTTTGTGCATAGAAACGGCCGTACTGCCAGATGGAAGTCAGAGGGGCGTGTGTTCGTGATTCTGCATGAAGAAGAACGATTGCCAGAGTATATTACCTGTGCTGAACCATACTATATTCCTTCCCGTTTACCATCACTTCCGCAGCCGAGAATGGCTACTATATATATAGGTAAGGGAAAGAAGGATAAACTGAGCAAAGCCGATGTGCTTGGCTTCCTCTGCAAAACAGGACAATTACAATCAAGTCAGATAGGACGTATCGATATCCGTGATCACCACTGCTATGCAGCAGTAGAGAGAGAATGCGTCCGCACTCTCCTTCAAATACTTGAAAACCAGAAAATCAAGGGAATAAAAACAATCTTCCGCTTAGCGAGGTAATAACGTGAAGTGTGAAGAGTGAAGTGTGAAGAGTGAAGTGTGAAGAGTGAAGTGTGAAGAGTGAAGTGTGAAGAGATAGTACCGGATTATTAGTCAAGAAAGCGTTTTTGAAGACCTCCGAAACATTCTATTCTACGGTCACGGAGGAATGGCCACCAGCGGCGGACTTGTTCGCTGCGATGCATATCCACATCCACCACAGTTACTGCTTCATCATTGACTGGAGCACAATAGAGAATCTCGCCTTGCGGTCCTGCCACAAAACTGCTTCCCCAGAAGTCAATGCCGTTGGTCATGCCCGAAGGGTCGGGTTCGTGACCGGTACGGTTAACTGTTATAACCGGGATGCCGTTGGCTACAGCATGCCCACGCTGAACAGTCATCCATGCCTCGCGCTGACGCTGCTGCTCCTCATTGGTGTCGCTTGATTCATAACCTATGGCGGTAGGGTAGATGAGAAGGTCGGCTCCCTGAAGCGCCATCAGACGTGCTCCTTCAGGATACCACTGGTCCCAGCATACCTGTACTCCTAACTTACCCAAAGAGGTCTGGATGGGATGGAATCCGAGGTCGCCAGGAGTGAAGTAGAATTTCTCGTAGTATGCAGGGTCGTCGGGAATATGCATCTTTCTGTATGTTCCAGCAATGCTGCCGTCCTTTTCCAGTACCACAGCCGTGTTGTGGTACAATCCTGCAGCCCTGCGTTCGAAGAGAGAGAGAACAATCACTATCTGCAGTTCCTTGGCTAAGCTGCCGAACACCTCTGTGGACTTCCCAGGAATGGTCTCAGCGAGGTCGAAATTGACGGTTGACTCTACCTGGCAAAAGTACAGGCTGTTGTGTAGTTCCTGCAGCACCACAAGCTCTGCACCATCGGCAGCAGCCTTACGGATGTTGCATACTAATTTGTCGATATTTGCAGCAAGATTATCGCTGCATGTCTGTTGAACGATACCAATTCTCATCTCTTTTCTTGAATTTATGACTGCAAATTTACTATATTTGTATTTATCTCACTCCTTTTTCCTGAAAAAAATGTATAATCAATGTCTCGGAATTATTAGCTTTAAGAATAAAAAAAACTCGGGGCATTGCTGCTCCGAGTACTATGATTTGTGGATTAACCTTAATTGTTTGTCTGCATATTAGCCTTGAAAACCTTTGTCCAGAATTTTTCTGTAGTTGTACCAGGAATGATTCTCTTTTCTATACCGATATACAAGTCCATGAGCAGCGGATCTTCGGCATGCTTGGCAGCGATGGACTCACAGAAGTCCTCGTTGTATGTCTCAAGTTCTGCCTCACTCTTGTAAACATCAAGAACGCCAGTGAAACTATTCTTGTAATCCAGGATGATAGAATGTGCAGAAGAGTTAGACTCATCTAAGAGATTATCCCATTTTACGCTGTCGTCATGGGTCTGCAGGCTTAGGAGAGAGTCTCTGATCTCTCTGAGTCGATGGGTGTCATATTCATACTTGAGAGATAATTTGGCGTATGGAGTAACGGTGCATCGGCCTAATTCGTATGTAGCTATTTCTTCTGTGGTGCCGTTGTCGAAGTTCTTGCAATAGAGAGAATAATTGAGATAGAGACTTGAGAGGTTGGTGTAGCGTTTTGTTACAGCCTCACAGGAAGCTTTGATTCTGGCATCCTGTCTGCTCTGGTAGGCTTTGTACATTGTGCCGTCGTAGCCAACAGCTCTGTCAAAAGCTGTCTGTACCTGATAGACCTCTGTCTGATCGTATTGTATAGAACTGAAGATGTTGAATTCTACAAAATAAGAATAACCGGCTGAAACACCACCTTTCTCGTCGTCATCCCCACAAGCTGTGAACAACGTAGTAGCAGCAATGCTGCACACCAGCGTGAGTGTTGCAATAATTAATTTCTTGGTTTTCATTGTTTTTGTTTAATGATTGTTAAAAGTCTATTTGTTAAAATTATGAATGATTATCGAGTTCAATTAGCAGGCTTATTCCCCTGTGCGGATGAATTTCAGAGCACGGTCAAATTGGGTGTCCTGACCTGTGGTATTAAAAAGATTATTGTCAAAAGCCACCTCAATGTCAGGAGCGATGCCAACACCTTCAACAAACTTCTTTTCGTTTGTTATGGTTGCAGCCGCTGGTATAGTTGCGAATACGGGAGTTATACCATTTTCACCGATACTACAAACGTATCTTTGAGAGTATGTACTGTTAGGTGCAATAGGACATCTTGCTCCCCATGTACGCGTGCCAATAACAGTGCCGTTAGATATTATCTTTGCACCCATTGTTGTCATCTCTGCCATGCTGATTGTACGGCAGTTTGTAAGGACGACAATTGGTTCGGTGATGATTTCGTGGGGGTCGCTCATGGTTTTTGCAATGTCTGGTGTAAGCATAGAGTAATCAAAGCGCCCAGTGCCATGTTTATAACGCAAATAGCCGATCTGGATGCCACCCTCTGGTAACAAGGCTCCTAAGCAGTATGGGTAATCGTCAATATTTCCACCTCCATTGCTGCGAACGTCAATGATAACGCCTCCAAGGTTGCCATTCTTATGGAGAGCCTGAATTGTATCAAACCAATTCTGCCATATATTCTTTATCTGCTTGGCCATACTTTGAGTTTGAGCATCACACTTACCGAATGTTTTGTTGAATTCTGTTTCGCTCAAATATGGTTGCAAGCGGAAATTATTAACCCGAAAATATGCAATATTGCCTTTCAATAGTGCATATTTAATATTTATGCCCTTGCTTGAGAATATGGGGTCGATACTGTCGAAACCAGGAATATTAAGAAAACTATACTGCGCCTGAAGTGAATTATAGAAATTTACATCATAAAAATTCTGGCCAGCACTAGCCATTGCGTTATTAAGTTTCAACAGATTGGTTAACTCGAATTCTTGCATTTCTGTACGTGAAGGCATAGCCCTCAACTCATTAACTCGGCTAATCATCCATTGGAAGCCAAGGCCAGGAGTCGTGACGAACTTTACAATAATTTCATCCGGTTCAGTAGAGAATTCCATAACAATAGGATTCCCATCTGCATCGGTTTCCACCTCATTGTTATTGACATAGTAATCAAAACGAGGTGCAAATGTATAGGTGTAATTGTAGTCATCGCGACCACTATTCCTGTCCGCACTTGGAACGATTCTGAGAGTGTTGCCTGTTTTGTGGTTTACCATACCCAAACTGAAATGGCCGTCGTGAAGCGGGTCAAGCACTTTTTTTAAGAGATCCAATAGTTCTGCATCTGTAACAGTTTCGTCTTTTCCACGCTTGTCGAGAGCTTCAAACTGGGGATAGTACTCGTCGTAAACTGCATCCCAGTCTACACCATGTTCAGCTTCATAGTCCCAAATAGCATAGTTCTGGTTTAATCCTTTCCATATAATCTTGAATTTGGCAGCGAATGAAGTGTCGGCAGCAGCCCACGCTAATTCGTCGTCGTATCCATAGTTTTCCAGAATATCACTGTCCTCACGACAACTGCTGAATGTCATTATCAGAAGAATTGCACCAATTATGGTAGTTGTATAATGTCTCATAACTGTCTATGTTGATTAAAAAAGGTAAAACACTCCAATCTGTAAAGATGTAGTGTTGTTGTATCGGTAGTCCTTCACTCTCATGTATTGCTTGGTGGTGCTGGTTGTGCTGTAATAGTAGCGTGCTTCAGCTTGAGCTGCCCAATGGGGTGCGAAGCGATATTCCAGGCCAATGCCTCCAATGAAACCGCAATCCCAACGCTGGTCACGGTTGGAGTTAAAGTCTACATTCTCGGAGAATGTTTCTGTTACGTAGTTGATATAGTTATATTCGCAGCCTGAAACGTGGCTGTTGAGCCAATAGGCGCCATACACACCGAGGTTGCAGAAACCACGTAAGTTGTCACTTCCAAAGCTGAACGACGCCATAACGGGAAGCTGCATGTAGTCGTTGCGATACTTGTAGGCAATGTCTTTGGTAAGATCTTTGTAGTCCCTGTGGTTTTTCTGACTCCAGTTCAAATCGGCGCGTACTCCGAACCAACTGTTGAAATCATATTGACTGGTTACCCCCATGGTGATACCCCAACGTCCGTCAGTTCTAAAGTCTGTCTGATATTGTCTGTCCATGGAGAATACGTTATAGTCCGTACCTCCTGTTACTCCTACTCTCCATTGGGCATGAGCAACAATCGTGGTCAACATTGCTGCGACCATTAAAAATTTCTTCATTTGCTTCTAAATAATGTTTTTGTATTTGTGTTTCTAAATAGGACAGTCTATTCTCTTCCGTATGCTTCCTTTGCAGCTTTAATATATCCGTCCCAATTGTCGGATACTCTTTTGAGAATAGCCTTAAGTTCTTCAGGATCGTAAACTGCCTTTATCCATAAGTCTACAATGGTTTGTGTCTTGCCGTCTGGATAAACATGGTCAAAGATAGCAATCAATGTACGGCTGTTGATAAATCTGTAATTGAAATTTATGGTTGTCTCAAATCCTGTGTCGTTATGCAGAAATACCTTCTCAGTGTATGTGCTGTCAGAAGTCACTTCGTAGTTGGCAAACATCCAAGGAGTGAAATTGAAATTCTCGTATTGGTCAATCTGACAAGGGTTGAGGAAGAATCCGAACACACGACCGTCCGGCATGAATACCTTTCCCTGAGGGCCGATTGTCAGAGTGTTAGCCTGACCACCTACGATTTGTTGCCATACTCCTACAAGCGCATTTTCTTTCTGCGCAAAAGTTGTGCCTGATGTCAAGAGCACAAGCAGAATAATAAATAGCTTTTTCATGTTGAAGAAAAATTTAGTGTTTTTAGTGAATGTGCTAATTGTTTATGATTTGTCGTTGTTATGGTTGCAAAGTTAACATTATTTAATAATATACAAATGTTTTCCAAAAGATTTTATATGAAAATAGTGTTTTAATGCATTATTTTGCATTGAAAAAGGATAAAAAATGTTGTGGAAAGTGGCATCTTGCGTTTTTTTAGTATAAAAAAAATAAAATGTAGGGTGAATTTATTGAGTATAACGATAAATTGTTTGTATATTTGCATCAACCTCGTAATCTTATAGGATTAAAATGGACAACGAATTTCAAAATAATTTCAATAATACCAATAACTCTGACGATAACAGCAACGGCTACGGCAATCGGTCGGGCGGACAGATGTTGGCAGAGATAGCAAGACTTCTGCTTGTGCTGCTTGGCAAGTTCGGCAAGTGGCTGTGGAAGTATTTCAAGATTTTCCTGCGTTGGCTGCTGAAGATGTTCTGCAAGTTTGTCTTGTGGATCATCGACAAGACGGAAGAGGGAATAGTAAGACTTAGGGCTTTCTGGTACGACAACGATACTCAGGCTAAAGTCCGCATCATTCGCTTAAAACTGCGTAGGGCTGCCAAGAAGTGTGGTGTCTGGAGTATTATTGCCTTAAAAGCAACAGGTCGTGCGCTAAAGTGGACGGCTATTCATCTGTATATTGGTTTTGTATGGCTGGTTAGAAAGACCATTGAAGCTTGTATTCATCTTCGTCCTACCATCAAAAAAGCATGGAAAGGAATATGCATTGCTGCGAAATGGTTGGCCAACCTTATGGTTTCATTTGTACACGGGATTGCCAATTGGTTCAGGGCAAGACGTGATGCTTACCGCAGATTTCGTAAGAACAAAGGCTTTAAGGGACTTCTCATTGATGTTGGAAATGGCTTGAAACGTACTGTAGACAACTATATGGAAGAGCCTCAGAATGAGGAAAATGAAAATACAGATGAGCCTGACTCAGCGGATGATAATCAGGAAATTGTTACAGATGCTGATCTGCTCGAAGCTGAACTTAATGAAGAGTCCAAAGTCCGCTCATTTGGCAAGCGTATTTATGATGCGATGAAACGAATAGTTGAAGTGGATTAAATAAAAATGATATGAAACGAATTCTTACTATATTTGTAGTGTTTCTGTACATCTGCATTCCATCGAATGCGGTGTTGAAAGAACGCGATCTGGGGCACACGCTCGGTGTGCTGAGACTTGAACTGGAACGAAATTTCAAACAACAACGTTCGTTCCTTAAACGTTATGAAATACGAAGCCAGACACAGCACTTGCAACTGGTGGAGTATATGAAGAAGAGTGAGCAGATTTCGCTCATTCTCTATTCACAGCGTACAGACTTTACGTTTGATGTGGCGTATGCGTGCCAGCAGGCTACCAACCTCTATCGTGACTTGCACAAGCATTATCTGCCTTTCGAGGATATGAGGGACAGGCTGGAACTGGAAGTGGCTCGCTACGACAGCCTTATCGTGGCTCTTAAGTCCTTGCCTCCTGCAATTGTGAAGGATGAGGAGGTTAAGGAACTCAATGAACTGCAAGACTCTCTGATATCTTCAACCATTGCCAAAGTCGAGGTTGTTGACGAAGACCCTTATAAGTTGTCGGAAGAGGAACTGGAAGACAGGGAGAAATGCGTCCTCTTTGCCACAGCCTTGCGCAACGACCTCAAGCGACTGATTGTGTCTATCACCAAAGACAGCAGGTACTACGACCAGGTAGCGACTCAGGTGGAGAAACTCAATAATTATGCCCAGGACCGTTATGTGAGACTGCGTCAGAGCATATTCGTGAATGGTGGAGAGAACTATATACAGGTACTTGCCCATTTGCCTATGTACCTTCAGATGGCGCAGCGGGATTTCTCCGACAAATACCTGCCGTTGGAGGGTAGGGATGGTTTTGCGTCTGAATGGCGCGGACCTATTGTGCTTGGAGTAAGTATATTCATGCTGTTCTACATTATCATAGCTACATTGCTGAGTAATGTGGTGATGAGAGGCTTCCCGTGGCTGATGAAGCGTCTTGTGCCTAAGTTTGCACAGCGCATGAAGGAGAAATTCAAAAATAATATAATGGCGGAAGGGGAGTATAAACTTAAGCGTCGCGCCATCACCATAGCTGTGGGTGTAGCCTTGTTTGCCCTGGTGATTATGGTCATCAAGCAGTTTATGTATCGTAACCTCTTCATCATGGCTGCCGACCTCATGGTTACTCTTGCCTGGCTGATGGAGGCTATTCTCGTGTCGCTGATCATCCGTCTTAAGGGCAAGCAGCTGAGGAGCGGTTATTCTATCTACATGCCGTTCATCATGATGGCGTTCATTGTGATAGTCTTCCGCATTGTGCTCATTCCTAACGTGCTGGTAAATCTGATTTACCCGCCACTTCTCCTGATATTTGTTTTCTGGCAACTCTCAGCGCAGCGCAAGCATCGCGACAAACTGCCTCTGAGCGACAATGTCTACTCTGCCATTTCTCTGCTGGCGATGGTGGTAGGATGTGTGATGTCGTGGCTCGGCTTCACCATGCTTGCGGTACAAATCATGATATGGTGGACATTCCAGCTGGCTTTCATCCAGACCATAACATGCTGCTACGACTTGCTGAATATGTATGAGGAGCGAATCCTTATCCGTAAACTGAAACTGGTATCTACTGATGATGCACACAACGAGGCTGCGATAGTAAGACTGATGAAGCGTGGCGAGTTCTTCACCACAACATGGCTGTTCGACTTTATTGAGAAGACTTTGATTCCGGTCATGGGAGTTCTGTCTGTCCTCTTGAGTATCTATCTTGCAGTTAATATGTTTGAGATGTCGAGCATTGTGGAATATGTATTCTTCTACAACTTCCTTGATGTGCCCGACGTAATTCAGCTCTCTCTCTTCAAACTCTGCCTGGCTGTTGCATGCTTCTTCCTCTTCCGCTTCTTCAACTATGCTATCCGTTCTTACTATCTGCATTGGTACAAGAAAGCGAAGAAAGATACTCGTAACTTCAACGAGACGCTTAGCCGTAACGTCATAGCAATTATTGTCTGGGGAGCATATTTCCTCTTCACTCTCTCCCTGCTGCAAGTTCCAAAGAGCGGAATATCCATCGTTACTGCGGGTTTGGCTACAGGTATGGGTTTCGCGATGAAAGACCTTCTGGAGAATTTCTTCTATGGAATCTCGCTGATGACAGGACGCCTGCGTGTTGGCGACTACATCGAATGTGACGGAATCCAGGGACGTGTAGAGAGCATTGCTTATCAGAGTACTTCCATCGTTACTCTCGACGGAAGCGTGATGGCGTTCCTCAATGCTACTCTCTTTACCAAGAATTTCAAGAATCTTACCCGCAACCATAGTTATGAATTGCAGAAAATTCCTGTAGGCGTTGCCTATGGAACTGATGTAGAGCAGGTTCGTGGTCTCATCACTAAGGAGATAGAGCAGCTTCGTACGTCTTTGCCCGACGGCAGGGAACTGATTAAGCCTGACCAGCCTGTGTCTGTGGTGTTTGGCGGTTTTGGAGAAAGTAGTGTTGATTTGCTGGTTGCTGTCTGGGTTCTGGTTGACCAAAAGAATGGCTTCCTTGCCAAGTCAAGAGAGGTAATCTATAATGTGCTCAACAAGAACCATATTGAGATTCCTTTTCCTCAACGCGACGTTCACATTATAAATAAACAATGAAAATTGTAGTTCTTGACGGATATGGAGCAAACCCGGGTGATCTGTCATGGGGTGAGCTTGAGAGAGTAGGGCAGCTGACGGTCTATGACCGTACTGCTCCTAAGGATACTGTGGAAAGAGCCAAGGGGGCAGAGATTGTCCTTACGAACAAGGTCCGTGTCGGTAAGGAGGAAATGGCTGCTTTGCCAACACTTAAATATATAGGTGTGCTGGCTACAGGCTATAATGTTGTGGACATTGAAGAAACTCACCGGCGTGGTATTATCGTCACAAACGTCCCGGCATACAGCACCGAGAGTGTGGCTCAGATGGTGTTTGCACATCTCCTGACTGTGACCAACCGCACGGAGCATTATGCCGTCGCAAATCGCGACGGCAGGTGGAGCCGTAATCCTGATTTCTGCTATTGGGACACATCGCTTGTAGAACTCTCAGGTAAGACCTTCGGAATTGTGGGATTGGGAAATATCGGCAGCCGTGTGGCACAGATAGCGCAGGCATTCGGCATGAAAGTGATTGCCCTGACAAGCAAAAGCGCGGATTCCCTGTCGCAAGGAGTTATAAAAGTTACCAAGGAAGTGCTGCTGAAAGAATCCGATGTTCTTTCCCTGCATTGTCCCTTAACGTTTGATACTAAGAACTTTATCAATGGCGATACTTTACAGCTGATGAAGCCCTCTGCTGTTCTCATAAATACCGGCCGTGGTCCTCTGGTTGACGACAACGCCGTGGCTTTGGCGCTTCAAAACAACCAGTTGGCGGCTTATTGTGCTGATGTGCTTACCGAGGAGCCGCCTTGCATGGACAATCCTCTCCTGAGTCAGCCCAATGCCTTCATCACTCCTCACATCGCATGGGCGACGCGTGAAGCGCGTTCACGCCTTCTCTCGGTTGCCATAAATAACGTTCTTGCATTCCTGCGCAATTCTCCGCAGAACGTGGTATGATTCACTAGGTTTTACATGATAGAACATAAAAAACGCATAACCAATCGGCTATGCGTTTTTTTGTTATCTTTATTCCTGATGTTCTGGTCTTAAGAGGTCGTTAACGGTCTTTACTGGGTTGAATGTTTCCAGAGGAACTTCTACGAATACTGTAATCCAGTTGCTCATGGCACCATTCCAGAGACCTGGAAGTTCGAGTGCTTTGAGTTCCTTGCCGTTCTTCGACTTCGAAGAGATGAATCCTGTCTTCGGGTCAACGAACTGTGTAAGGTCGTAGGCTTCACCCTTGTAGTTCTTCAGTCCGCATACGAGGTCAACTGGGTTGAAGTGTGTGCCGCTTTCGAACATCTTGACATACTCTTCGTTAGATTTGTCAATCTGTGAGCTTTCAAGAATCTGGAGTGATATTGTATTGTCGTCGTTGTATGCGAGGAACGGTCCGCCACCAGGCTCTCCTACGTTCTTCACCATGCCGCAGACACGTATAGGACGGCTGAGTTTCTTCTTCATGTAGACAACGAGGTCTGCATCTTCCAGCACCTTGAGCTGAGGATTGCGGATACCGAGGTCGTCGCGCATGAATCGGATGATGCCTTCAAGCTGAGCGTGAGTGTATTCACCGCTTTCAAGCAGTTCCATGTACTCGAATATCTTGCGCTGGAAGGTGGTGAGAACTCCTGCTATGAGTCGCTTGTAATTTACTGTAGGTTCTTTGAGACGGTCAGGTACTACGTTGTCGATGTTCTTGATGAAGACGATGTCGGCATCGAGGTCGTTGAGGTTCTCAATGAGTGCACCATGGCCTCCCGGACGGAAGAGGATTGAGCCGTCGTCGTTGCGGAACGGTTCGTTGTCGGCTGTAGCTGCAACGGTGTCGGTGCTTGATTTCTGTTCGGAGAAAGTGATGTCATAAGTCACTCCGAACTCTGCTTCGTACTGCGCTGCCTTCTCTTTGACGAGCGCTTCGAAGAGGCTGCGGTGTTCAGGGCTTACGGTGAAATGTACGTTAACCACATTGTCCGTGCCCTTGGCGTAGAGTGCACCTTCTACCAAATGTTCTTCCATAGGTGTGCGTGCATCGTTGCCGTATTTGTGGAAGAGTAGGAGACCTTTTGGAAGTTTGCCGTAGTTGAGTCCCTTTTCCTCAAGCAGGTTGCCTACTACAGCCTTGTAGTTGCCGGCAGCAACGAGGGCGTCGATGTCCTTGCCTTCGTTCTTGATGCATATGTCATT
Source organism: uncultured Bacteroidales bacterium (assembly GCA_902776985.1). Taxonomy (GTDB): domain Bacteria; phylum Bacteroidota; class Bacteroidia; order Bacteroidales; family Bacteroidaceae; genus UBA3839. The sequence continues at coordinate 53,808 of CACYSD010000021.1, read as the reverse complement.
GAGTGCGTTGAAAAATGCGAAGCTGTGGATGTGATCGAAGAATTTCTTGATGAAATCGGTCTCAGGAGCGTCTGCTGCCCCGTTGAGGAATTCGAAGAGATCCTTGAACATGCGGCTTGCTGCACCACTTGCAGGGACGAATTTGAGTACTTTCCCTCCTTCGCGCAGGTATCGGTTCCAAGCTGAAAGATAGCTCTTCTGCTCTCGTGCCGTGGGGATTGTGATTCCCTTGCGTGGCGATGCGGCTCCGGCGAGCTTCAGGAATGGAAAACCTGTCTTGAAGGCGTTCAGCTGGTTTTCGACCTGCTCTTGTGAAATGCCTTTTTTCTTAAACTGCTCTAAGTCTTGCGAAGTAAACATGGTGTTATGAATGGTAAAAGTTTTAGTAAAACACTGCGTTATTCTCTCTGTCAGCAAAGTTACAAATTATCCACGTTTCATACAAATATATTGGTAAGTTTTTTTGAAAAAGTTTTCCGCTGCGCTGGAAAAAATTATTTGCTTCGCTTTAAAGCCTTTTTTGCTGCACCACAGCTTGAGATGGGCTTTTTAGATGATTGAGAGGATTTTAGACAGGCTGTTTTGTTTTAACGCAAATGTGTGTAATGCTTGCTGGCTGGGCATGGTTTTGTTGCGGTTCGGTCTTCTTGCGTGTGTGTGCAAATTAATTATGGTGTTTTCTTCACTTTTTTTCTTATTCGTTTCCATACCTCAAAATAAATTCGTACCTTTGCAGCAGATTTAGAAAGGATAATAGTTTGAAAGGCAGTTGTGTCTTAGTGTTGAAAACGACGGCAACGGTGTTGTAAGGGACGATAACAGCATGGTTGGAAATGTGTCAGCAGCGATTTACGGATAACTGCCAAACAATGAAAAATATAGAATAGAAAGAGAATGGCTAAGAAACTCTTGTCACCAGATTATGTCTTTGAATCCTCGTGGGAGGTGTGCAACAAGGTGGGAGGAATATACACAGTTCTTTCAACACGTGCGAAGACTTTGCAGCAGATTTTGCCTGAAGCGGACAGACTGATGTTTATAGGCCCTGACTTCTGGAATGGTAAAAGCAATCCCCTGTTCAAGGAGAATAAAAGCCTGCTCAATGCGTGGCGCAGGTATGCAAAGAAGGAAAATGGACTGAATCTTCGCATCGGTCGTTGGCAGATTCCAGGCAATCCTATTGCAATTCTCGTGGATTTTGAACCCTTCTATAAGGATAAGAACGAAATTTATTCATGGGCATGGGAAAACTTCCAGGTGGACTCACTTCATGCCTACGGTGACTATGACGAGGCTTCTATGTTTTCTTGGGCTGCCGGCAAGGTGGTGGAAAGTTTCTACAACTTCATGGGGCTGACACGCAACGACAATGTGGTGTATCAGGCACATGAATGGATGACATGCCTCGGAGCCTTGTACGTGAAGAAGACTCTGCCTCACGTGGCTACAATCTTCACAACCCATGCCACAAGCATCGGACGTTCGATTGCCGGCAACAACAAACCTCTCTACGATTACCTTGAGTGCTACAATGGTGACCAGATGGCTGCCGAACTCAACATGCAGTCGAAACATTCCATTGAGAAGCAAGCTGCTCATCATGTGGACTGCTTCACAACCGTGAGCGACATCACCAATCGCGAGTGTGCTCAGCTGCTGGAGAAACCGGCAGACGTGGTGCTGATGAACGGATTTGAGAACGACTTCGTGCCGAAGCCAGGCAAACCATTCGACACCTCACGCAAGAAAGCACGCAAGAAACTGCTCAAAGTGGCTAACGCCCTTATGGGTACTAATCTCAGCGATGATACCGTGCTGGTAAGTATCGGTGGACGATATGAGTACAAGAACAAAGGCATTGATATGTTTATTGACGCTATGAACCGTCTGCGCCACGATGTTCGTCTGAACAAGAATGTACTTGCCTTCGTACTTGTCCCAGCATGGATGAAGGATGCCCGTGCCGATTTGCAGCGCAAACTGCAGCTGAGCCTCCAGAGCGATAATCTTCCCTGCGGTGATCCCCGCATCACTCACAACCTCAACAATCCGGATTCCGACAACGTGCTCGGACAGATGAACTGGCTCGGCATGTACAACCATCCTGAAGACCCTGTTAAACTTATCTTCGTACCTTGCTACCTTGACGGTAAAGACGGTATTTTCGACATGCACTACTACGACCTGCTGATAGGTATGGACTTGGGCGTTTATCCTTCGTACTACGAACCTTGGGGCTACACACCGCTTGAAAGTGTCGCTTTCCACGTTCCATGTATCACAACAGACCTGGCTGGTTTCGGATTGTGGGCAAACTCACTGGGTATCGGACAACATTCTATAGTTGACGGCGTACGTACCGTGCACCGCACAGACAACAACTTCGATCATGCTTCCGACGAAATCAAAATGGCTGTTCTTGAATTTACTCAACTCGATGCTGCCGGATTGGAAACAGCGCGCAAGAATGCGGCGAAACTGGCAGAAAAAGCACTTTGGAAACACTTTATAGTCTACTATAAGAAAGCTTACGACATAGCATTAAGAAAGGCTAAATAATAGTCACATTACAACAGAATCATTTTAATAACATACAAATATGAGAATCAAAGCAAGTAATTCAAACACTCCGAATTGGAAAGAAATCAGTGTAAGAACCAACATTCCTGCTGAATTGCAGCCACTGGACGAAATCGCACACAACATGTGGTGGTCCTGGAACAACGACGCAGGTCATCTTTTCCGCGATCTCGACGGCGATCTCTGGAAGAAAGTACAGCAGAATCCAGTACTCTTCCTCCAGCGCATGAACTATGAGAAACTGGATGAACTTGCAAAAGACCCTGCAATCGTGAAGCGTGTGAACAAGCTCTATGCAGATTTCCGCGCATATATGGATGTTAAACCAGACAAGAAGCGTCCATCAGTAGCATACCTCTGCATGGAATACGGTCTTAGCCACGTACTCAAAATCTACAGCGGCGGTCTCGGAATCCTCGCAGGTGACTACCTGAAAGAAGCCAGCGACTCAAACGTGGATATGGTGGCTGTAGGTTTCCTCTATCGTTTCGGCTACTTCACTCAGACCCTCTCAATGGACGGTCAGCAGGTTGCCAAGTACGAAGCACAGAACTTCGGAGAACTCCCTATCGAACGTGAACTTGACAAGGATGGACAACCTCTGGTTGTTGACGTACCTTACAACAATTATACAGTTCACGCATACGTATGGCGCGTGAACGTAGGACGTATCAAACTCTACCTCCTCGACACCGACAACGAACTCAACAGCGAGTACGACCGCTCAATCACTCACTCACTCTATGGTGGTGACTGGGAAAACCGTCTGAAGCAGGAAATCCTCCTCGGTATCGGCGGCTTCCTCACTCTGAAGAAACTCGGCATCAAGAAGGAAATCTACCACTGCAACGAAGGACACGCAGCACTCTGCAACGTTCAGCGTCTCGTGGAATACGTACAGAACGGCTTCTCTTTCAACGAAGCACTCGAAATCGTTCGTACTTCTTCCCTCTACACAGTTCACACTCCTGTTCCAGCAGGTCACGACTACTTCGATGAAAGCCTCTTCGGCAAGTACATGGGTCAGTATCCTGCACAGCTCGGCATCAGCTGGGACGAATTCGTTGGAATGGGCCGTATCAATCCAGAAGACCATAACGAACGCTTCTGTATGTCAACCTTCGCATGCAACACCTGCTCTTGGGTTAACGGCGTAAGCTGGCTCCACGGAAAGGTATCAAAGGATATGTTCAGCGGAATCTGGAAGGGATACTTCCCAGAGGAACTCGACAACGTAGGCTATGTAACCAATGGTGTACACTTCCCAACTTGGTGCGCTTCTGAGTGGAAGACACTCTACGGCAAGTACTTCGACAAGAAATACTACAACGACCAGTCAAACGCAAAGCTTTGGGAATCAATCTACAATGTGCCAGACGAAGAAATCTGGAACACTCGTCAGACTCTCAAGCACAAGCTCGTTGACTACATCAAGCAGGCATTCCGTGAGGATTGGCTCAAGAACCAGGGCGACCCATCACGCATCGTTTCAATCCTTGAGAAGATTAACCCGAACGCCCTGATTATCGGTTTCGCACGTCGTTTCGCAACTTACAAGCGTGCACACCTCCTCTTCAGCGACCTCGACCGTCTCTCTAAGATTGTGAACAATCCTAACTATCCTGTACAGTTCCTCTTCGCAGGAAAGGCTCACCCACACGATGGAGCAGGACAGGGCCTCATCAAGAAAATCTACGAAATCAGCCGTCGTCCTGAATTCCTCGGCAAGATCATCTTCCTTGAGAACTACGACATGAAGCTGGCTCGTCGCCTTGTAACAGGTGTTGATATCTGGATGAATACTCCAACTCGTCCTCTCGAAGCTTCTGGTACATCAGGTGAGAAGGCTCTGATGAACGGTGTTGTAAACCTCTCTGTCCTCGACGGATGGTGGCTCGAAGGCTATCGTGAAGGCGCAGGATGGGCACTCACAGAGAAGCGTACATACCAGAACCAGGAACAGCAAGACCAACTCGACGCAGCAACTATCTACTCACTGCTCGAGAACGATATTCTTCCTCTCTACTATGCTCGCAACGCTAAGGGTTACAGCGAGGGATGGATCAGAACTCTGAAGAATTCTATCGCTCAGGTCGCTCCTCACTACACTATGAAGCGTCAGCTCGACGACTACTATACCAAGTTCTATGGTCCACTTGCAGAGCGCGCAAAACTTCTCTTCGCCGACAACTACAAGAAGGCAAAGGATATCGCAAACTGGAAGGAGCAAGTTGCAGAGCGTTGGGACAACATCAACGTTGTAAGCTGCAATAAGGCAGACGGAAGCGACGGTGCTAACCTCGAAAGCGGACACAAGTACAAGATCCAGTACGTAATCGACGAACAAGGTCTTGATGACGTTGTAGGATTCGAACTCGTAGTTCTCTGCGACGACGAAGAAGGCAAGACACATGTAGCAAGCAAGTATCCGTTCAGCGTAGTTAAACGCGACGGAAACCTCTTCACATTCGAAGGCGACGTGGTTCTTCCTAATGCAGGTTCTTTCAAGGTTGCATACCGCATGTATCCTAAGAACGAAGAACTGCCACACCGTCAGGACTTCTGCTATGTTAAGTGGTTCAACTAAGAAATAGCGATTATAAAAAAGGCTGACCTGAGTTTTCTCAAGTCAGCCTTTTTTTTATTCTTCACTCTTCACTTACTATTCACCCCATATCCGAATAGGGCAAAGTCTCCTTTAAGCGGATCGTCGGGGAAGAATTCAAGAAGTTTCTTTGTAATTTTGACTGCGGTATTCATCGACGCAGCCTTGCTTGTGACAAGTCCAAGTCGCTGTGATTGTTGCAGCACATGGGTATCGAGAGGAATGATAAGCGTACGACGGTCAATGATGTCTGCCCAGAGTCCTAAGTCCACAGGTGAATCCTTGCGAACCATCCAGCGGAGGAACATACAGACTCGTTTGCAGGCGGAGTCGGTGTTCTTCGGGATAATTCCCTCTATGCCTGCATCGGCAAAGTAGCGGCAGATAGCGGCAACAGCTGTGAATCCGTCTGTGGCATTAAGCCGCACATAGTCTTTGAGGGTTCCATATTGTATTAGCAGTCGTTGTAACGCTTCGAAGAACTGGTGCATCTTGGCACAGGTGTAGAGGCGGTAGAAACAACGCTTGTCGTCGCATTGTAGCTCGGTGCTGAACTCTCCCGACTTAATCCAGTCATAGACTTCTCCGTTGCTCCAATCCAGAATCTGCTGGATTTTCGGCAGAAACTGCTTACGGCTACCATAGCTGAGGCTCGACGCAATAAAAGCTATGACTTCCTGATTGCGATCTCCAGCAACCAAGTGCATAAACTTGGATGGGTCGTCAGTCAGGAAGTCAGTTGTTTCGTAAGTCTCAGCGTATCGCTTAAGAGTATTCTTCATTATCACTTCACTGTTACATCACTTCGTTCTGTGATTCTTGCTTCGCAAGCGTGCTCTTTTGAGTGCTTTCTTTAGCGGTATCGCAACGATAAATTGTCACGACTCAGCATAGCTTAAACAAGTTTAGCTCTGCCTTCGCTGCTCCAATAATTCACACTTCACCCTTCACTCATCTCTCCCCCTTGGGGGAGTCGGAGGGGGCCTTTTACTTCAACCCCTCCGGTCCTTCTTGTGTAGGTTGAACAGGAATGATGCGGCCTTTCTTGTCGAAACGGAGTTCGTCAATACAAACTTCACGGTGAATTCCGGGACTCATCACACGTTCGATGTGGTATTTGTTGATGCGGTGATAAACGATGTACCATTTATCCTTGCCTGGAATCTGAAGTACAGAGTTGTGAGCTGTGCCGTAGATGAACTTCTCGGGAACTTGCTTGAGGATAGTGGGGTATTCGCCGTTAACCATGTTGATTTTACCCAATGGTGACTTGGATGTACCGTAGGCAACGTGGTAGTTAGCTGAACCGGTATCGTCGACCGACCACATGAAGTAGTATGTGCCCTTGCGGAAGAATACGTATGGGGCTTCTCTGTATGCCCAAGTTTCCAGCGAACCGCCTTCAGGAGTCATGAGTGTGATGGTCTCCTTCTTGATTGAGAGCATGTCGCTGTTGAGTTCTGCTCCAGCCATGAAGCCGTTGCCCCAGTAGAGGAAGTGCTTCTTGCTCTTTGCATCGTAGAATACGTCCACATCGATGGCTTGTCCGCCGCGAGCTGCTGCTGGACGGTCTGCGTCGGTGACGATAGGTGCACCGCTGTCAACAAACGGACCTACTGGGTCATCGCTTACTGCTACGCCGATTTCCTTGCGGTTGGTCTTAGGATTGTGTGCAGAGTAGTAGAAGTAATATTTATATGTGCCGTCGCTCTGCTTGACCTCAATGATGGCTGGTGCCCAGGCATTGCCTGAAGCCCATTTCACCTGGTCTGATTTGACATCGAGCATCACGCCTTCGTCTTTCCAGTTGATGAGATCTGTGGAAGAGAATACGGAGAACTGCCATCCGCCCCATCCGTTGAATCCGTCGGTAGTGGAGTAGATGTAGTATTTGCCTGTCTTGTTGGAATAGAGAATCTCTGGGTCGGCATGGAAGTTAGGCAGTATAGCGTTGTTGCCGTTGCCGAAGTGGAGCAGCAGACGGTCTTTCTCCTTCTGTGTAATGGGAATGATGGTTCCGTGGCGAGGAGTGAACTTGCCTTGTGTCTGAGTGTCTTGCACCCATTTGAAGGTCTTGAGGTCTGTGCTGGTGCAGAACTGGTAGTGTCCGGCTCCGTAGCAGTCGTACATCACAATCCATGACTTGCCGTCGATGCTTTGGCAAACTCCGACTCCCTCAACGGCTTTGTTGGTCTGATCCACGTGACCGTCAATCTTTGTCCATTGGCTGCCCGGACGCTGTCCTGGTTCTGGAGTGAGGCTCTTTGCGGTAGCCTGGTAGATGCCTCGTCCGCCTTCGCTCTTGTAGAAGAGGTGGTAGAGCTGGTCGGCTGGATTGAACACGATGTCGCCGTCGATGGTTGCGGAACCGTTGTCGAACAAATACTGTGGTTCGCCTAAGAGGTCGGTGAAGTCATCGTTTACATAGCTGTAGTAGATGCGGTCGAAGCTGTCGTGGTCGCTGGTGCGCAGAGAGTAGAACACCATATAGCGCTTTGCCTTGTGGTCGTAGATGGTCTCTGGCGCCCACACACGGATAACGTTGCCCCATTTTTTAGGGTATTTTGTGGGGAAATTCACTACTGAGTGTGTCCAGTTGATGAGGTCGGTTGATTTCATCAGCACCATTCCCCGGTTGCTGCTCCATCCGAGAGCGGATTTCATGTCTGTCACAACCATGTAGAAGGTCTTTCCGTCTTCACCGCGCAGGATGTGTGGGTCGCGGACGCAGCCGGTAAAGGCAATGGTGTCGCTTTTCACAATCGGATTTCCGTGGTTGAGCGGTGTGTAGTTGTAGCCGTCTTCGCTGAGCGCATAGCAAATCTGTTCCTCCTCAGGAGCGTTGCCTGTGAAGTAGGTGAAGAGGTAAGCTACGTTGGGTTCAGTCTCTTGCGCGGAAACTCCTGTTGTGAGAGTTCCTGCGAGTAGGGTAGTTAGCAGTAATTTCTTCATAGATAGTAATATGTGTTAGTTAGTTATTTGATGCAAAATGTCTTTCAGAGGTCGAACAGATAGTTCAGCTTTATGACGATGGACGAATTGGCTGAGCGTGAGAAATAGCCTTTCTTGGAGTTGTCGTAGAAGTCGGCAAGTCCGAAGTAATAGCGTCCATGGAGCAGGAAGTGTCCGATGCCGGTGGAGAGTTCCATTCCCACGCCTGCTGTGATGCCGTAGTCGAACTTATTGTCGATGTCGTTGTCGTATTGGTGGGTCACTCCGCCCGGTCGGTTGCTTGTGTCCCATGCGCCTGATCCTCCGCGCTTCTCGCTGGTGGAGAGGCAGTAGCCGAACTGGGGACCTGCTTCGAAGATGAATTTCGCTCCTCGCTTCTCTCGTCCCCAACCCATCTGCATGAGCAGCGGAACCTGGATATAGTTGAGGTTGCGCTGGTATTCATTGAGCGAACCGTCTTCAATCACTTCCTTCCAGCCTGCCTGTGAGTAGTTGACTTCCATCTGTACTCCGCAGATAGCTGTGAAGTATTTCTCACAGATGTATCTTGCGCTGAAACCGATAGTAGGTCCTGTCTTGTAGGTCTGCTTGATGGTAGGATTGAAACTGACTTGGTTCAAAGTCCATCCTGCTCCTGCGCCTATGGCAAAGTCGCTGCGCCGCTCACCCACTTGGGCTGTGGCGTGAAGCGTAAGGATGAACGCTGCTATGGTCAGTAGGGTCTTACTCCGCATGATGGATTATAGATGTATGATTTTTACATGGGTGTTGACGAATCCGCTGCCTTCAGCCTTGCGCCTGAACTGCATGGGGTTCTGAAGCGACCTGCAGCTGTGGTTCGCCTGATTGTTGTAGAATTCTGTTCCCTCGTTTGAAAGTCCGTTGATGAAGTAGCGGGCAATATCGTAGCCGAGCAAGCTGAAGTCTGGATGTGCCTTGACTGGCTCGCGCTTGAACCAATGTGTGAATTTGCTTCTGAACGCATTGATGTTGTTGTCGTTCTTGTAGGCGTAGAATGTTGCGAAGAACGATGACTTGTATTTCACGAGTTTCTCTTTGTCGGCATCGGTGAAGGTCTGCCATTCAGGATAGCCGAAGAAGGTCACGTGAAGTGAATCAGCTATGTTGGCAGGCAGGTTGTTCATCTTCTTTATGATGCTTTCGAATGCGGACATTGATGCTGAAGTTGGGATAATCACGTTGCGGTGTTCATCGCTGAACATATCCTTGATGTTTGCTATCTGGTCAACCGTGATGGTACGGTGCTTCATTCCTTTTGATTCCAGCACACGTTTCATGCCTGCCACGAAGTCGCTCTTGCTGCCTTTGTCGTTGATGTCGATGAAGCAGACATCGCTGTTGGGGAACTGGGTAGTGAACTGGTCATAGACCTCGGCGTAGAGTGTTGCCACGTTGTTGTTTATCTGGAAAACGGTCGGTTTGGCTGTAGTCAGATAGTCGCGTGTGGAGAATGGCAAAGCCAGACAGATATTGTTCGTTGTGGCGAAGGCGCTGATGGCAGGGTAATGCTCCAGGTGCAGAGGACCGACGATGAAGTCCATGTTCTTCATGCTCTCAAGTTTGAGGATGCTGTCGGTAGCAGTGCTGTTCACACCACCTTCGTCGTAGGCATATACATTGACCGAGATGCCTTCACGCTTCATGTCATTAACTCCAACGAGGAAACCTTCGTAGAAGTCAATCATCTTCACTTCCTCGCTTGTCTTCTGTTTGTTGTCAAGTCCGAAAGGCAGGATAACAGCTACGTTGAAAGGCTTTTTCTCTGTTACGATTACGGTCTCAACCACTTCTTCTTTCTTTTCCTCTTCCTCGGCCTTGGTCAGAGCTGCAATCTCGCTGGCGGAGTAGGGGATGCAGAGATATTCGCCTTTCTTAACTTTCTCCTTTTTTATCTGTGGATTGGCTCTGAGCAGTTCCTCTTCGGTGATGTTGAACTTGCGGGAAATGGAATAGACAGTTTCTTTCTTCTCTACCTGGTACATCAGCTTACATTCACCGATGTTGGTGTTTGCTGTTGTCGTAGTACCGAAAGTGGCATCTACGCTCACCGTTGTGACGTGGTTGTTGTTATTTGCGGCTTGGTTGTTGTTCCCGCCATTTGTTGCAGCAGGGATGTTTATTACCTGTCCGGCATAGATTTTCTCACCCATGCCAGGGTTTGCGTCAACAATCTGTTCAACTGTGACATTGTAACGGCGGCTCAGCGAATAGAGTGTTTCACCGCCTTGTACTTCGTGGCGTGTGACTGTGGTTTGAGCAGTTACTCCAGCCACAAAAATGCATGCCATTACTATAACTGTTAGTATTCGTTTCATTTTTTTTATTCTTAAGTTCCATCATCGCGCTAAATGCGCTGGATTTGAAGGATTTTTGAATGATTTCTTAATTTTTAGCCGTTAGGCGAGTGAGTTCTTAAGTTCAGGGTATAAAGAATTCGTCACTCCTGACTTTAAATATTTCTTGCAAATTTACGATTTTTCGTTATACAGACAAAGATTAGTAAGGATTTATAGTTGACAATGATATTTTTTTGACTATTTTTGCAAAGAGAAATCCTGATTCCCGCTCTGTGAGCGTGCTCTCTAAAAAAATTTACAGGCATCGCAACGATAGCTTCACTCTTCACTATTTAGATGTACACTGACTTTGGACAATGGCTCACAAACCAGTTGGGACAGAAAGTACAGAAGATTTCTGTGAACGCTGGTTTCACTTGCCCCAATCGCGACGGAACGGTAGGGACGGGTGGATGCACTTATTGCAACAACCAGACGTTCAACCCATCCTATTGTGCCACGGAGAAGACAATCACTCAGCAGCTGGAGGAAGGGAAGCAGTTCTTTGCGCGTAAATATCCCACTATGAAGTATCTTGCCTATTTCCAGGCATATACCAACACTTATTCAAGTTTCGATACATTGCGTGAGAAGTATGAGGAAGCACTCAGAGTGGAGGACGTGGTGGGGATAGTCATTGGAACTCGTCCCGATTGTGTGTCGGAACCCTTGCTCGATTATCTGGCTGAACTGCATAAGCGAAGTTTCGTGCTCGTGGAGTATGGCATCGAGTCAACCGACGACTCCATCCTGCGCGACATCAACCGCGGGCATACTTTTGCCCAGACACAGTGGGCCGTGCGGCAGACAGCGCAACGGGGCATACCCGTTGGCGGCCACATTATCCTCAATCTGCCCCGAACCCACACCATTCCTAACTACATAGAGACAGAGGCTGAACGCCTTTCTGCCCTGCCGTTGACTACGCTCAAGATACATCAGTTGCAGTTGATTCGTGGTACTCGCATGGCTGAGGAATATGAGAGCCATCCCGACCGCTTCCGTCTCTACACCGTTGATGAATACATCGACCTCGTCATTGAGTTTATCTCGCATCTGCGTCCCGACATTGTCCTCGAACGCTTTGTCTCGCAGTCGCCCCAGTCCCTTCTCGCCGTGCCGGGGTGGGGACTTAAGAACCACGAGTTCACCGCCAAACTCCGACAAAAACTACTTGCTTCGCAAAAAATTTCAAGAAAATCTTAAGAAAATCTCATTTGCCTAAGGGCGAAAAAATCCTTAAGAACTTAAGAACTTAAAAACTTAAGAACTTAAAAACTTAAGAACTTAAAAACTTAAGAACTTAAAAACTTAAGAACTTAAAAACTTAAGAACTCTAAAAACTCACGATATGAAAAAATTATTCCTTTTATTCATCACTCTACACTCATCATTTCTCTCCCCCTTGGGGGAGTTGGAGGGGGCTTCTTCTCTCAATGCCCAGACTATTGAACTGGACGACGTGGTTAATTACGCCTATTATCCCAGTCGCGTCACATCGCTCAATTCCATGCCCGACGGCGAGACCTATGGTGTTCTCACCGACCGTAGACGTATGCTGGTACGCTATTCCTACAAGACCGGTGCGCCAGTCGATACAGTCATCAACCTGACTAAGGCTCGTATGCTGAAAAGTAGCGATGATTCAAAGAAGCCAACAGCCTTCTTAAACTACATCATTTCGCCCGATGGAGCCAACATCCTCATTGAGACCAACCGTAAGGAAATCTATCGCCGTTCGTTCACAGCGGAGTACTATATATATAATGTGCGAAACCACACTCTCACTCCGCTCTCAGCCGGCGGTCCGCAGGAATGTCCGAAGTTCTCGCCCGACGGCAGTATGATTGCTTTCGTCCGCGACAACAACATCTTCCTTGTTAAGCTCCTCTACAACAATGCCGAGAGTCAGATAACCACCGACGGCAAGTTCAACCAGATCATCAACGGTAAGCCCGACTGGGTTTATGAGGAGGAGTTTGAGTACAATTGTGCCTACGACTTCAGCAGCGACTCTCAGATGCTGGCTTGGGTGCGTTTCGACGAATCCCAGGTGCCTACTTTCCCGCTTATGTATTTCAAGGGAACAGAACCTGAGATGACCGACAACATCCTCTATCCCAATGTTTACGAGTATAAATATCCCAAGGCAGGTGAACGCAATTCCAAGGTGAGTGTGCATAGCTATGACATCAAGAGCCGTGTCACTCGCAACATGCAGGTCCCGCTTGATTCCGATTCCTATATTCCCCGCATCCAGTTCACCCGCGATGCAGACCGCCTTGCGGTGCTTACACTCAACCGCCGTCAGAACCAGTGCGACATCTATATGGTCAATCCCCGTTCGTGTGTGGCTCAACTCGCGGTGCGTGAGACTTCCGACACATATATTGAGACCACCTTCTACGGCCATCTCGATTTCTCAGGCACTCAGTTTGTGCTGCTTTCCGAACGTGACGGCTATCGCCACCTGTATCTCTACAGCTCAACGGGACAGCTCGTGCGTCAGCTTACACAGGGTGAGTTCGTAGTTAATGACTTCTACGGAAGCGACAGCGAAGGCAGGGAGTTCTACTTTTCCAGCAACGAGGGAAGTCCGCTGGAGCAGTATATCTATAAGGTTGACCAGAAGGGTAAGCGTACACGCCTAACAGCTTTCAACGGTTTCCATTCGGCACAATTCTCCAACGGCTGCAAATACTTCGTCGATACCTATTCCGACATCAACACACCTCCTGTTACTGCCGTGTGTACAGCCGACGGCAAACAGCTTCGTGTTCTTGAGGATAATGCAGCCCTCAAGTCTGTATATGGTAGTTTGAATATATCAAAGCCCGAAATCTTTACCTTCACCACCAGCGAGGGCATACAGCTCAACGGATGGATGGTGAAGCCAGCAGGCTTCAATGCTTCTAAGAAATATCCTGTCATCATGTATCAGTACAGTGGTCCAGGCAACCAGCAGGTACACAACTCCTGGAGCAACGGATTCTTTGGCGGACTCATCTGGGAACACCGTCTTGCTCAGAAAGGCTACATCGTGGTTTGCGTTGACGGACGCGGCACAGGTGGGCGAGGGGAGAAGTTCCAGAAATGCACCTATATGACTATGGGTGACAAGGAATCCAAGGATCAGGTGGAGACAGCCCTCTATCTCGGTTCTCTGCCCTATGTCGATAAAGACCGCATTGCCATCTGGGGATGGAGCTTCGGAGGTTTCAACACCATCATGTCGATGTGTGAGGGACGTCCTGTGTTCCGTTGCGGAGCAGCTGTAGCACCTGTTACCGACTGGCGATTCTACGACACAGCCTACACTGAACGCTATATGCGTCGTCCGCAGGAGAACCCCAATGGCTACGACATCTCACCGCTCCATCGCTACAAGCGCCTGCACGGTGATCTGCTCATCTGCCACGGTCTTACCGACGACAATGTACATTATCAGAATTGTGCCGAACTGGTAGAATGTCTTGTTCAGGCAGACATCCAGTTTGAGATGCAGGTCTATACCAACCGCAATCACAGCATCTATGGCGGCAACACCCGTAAGCACCTCTTCCGCCGTATCGAGAATTTCTTCGACTCAAAACTGATGAATAAATAGACAACCCCGATAGCACAAGAAATAATTGGAGAAAACAATAATGAAATTTAAGCAAATAGTTGTCAGCTTCTGCCTGCTGATGGTATCAGCCCCGGTGATGGCACAAGTTGAAGTTGACACCAACAGCCTTTTTGCAAAGGCAAAGTTACTTGTCGACAAGAATGTGGTGCATGGTGTGGATACCAACTACATCAAGGCGCCTGAGTATCCCTGGCAGGTAAGTGTCAGGACAAAAGTCACACAGACAGAACTCCAGATACACTCCAGCATTGACGGAGAAAGTATCTACGATGGAGAATTCTTCGACCCTACGTTCAAGGCAACCGGAAATCTCGACACAGATCCTCGCTTCAGAACAGACGTGTCAACCTCTTTGGGTGTGAAGGTAGGCTACAAAGGCATCAGTGCCAGCTATTCATTCAATGTCTCAGGTCTTAAGGGACGCAACCTCACCCTCAGAAGTGTGGGCAACTGGTATAGCCTGAATCTCCGCTGGCACAAGTTCAAGATGGACACACCTACTACACACTTCGCTGGACAGATGTACGTGAGAGATGACAAAGACTCTCCTTGGCCTGAAGAGGCTTTGCCTTGGAGCTTCACGGCAGATATACCGCTCGATGCCGCTATGCGCATTAACACTCTTATGTTCGACGGCTTCTATATATTCAACTCAAAGCGTTTCTCCTATGCGGCTGCCTACAACCAGAAGACATATCAGGTACGCTCCGCAGGTTCGTTTATAGCAGGACTAACAGCCTACTATGCCGACTTTAATTACCGCAACAGCCGCAATGCCGACTTTATCTTGATGATGGATGACATCTCACGTCTGCGTCAGTATCAGGTAAGCATCGGAGCAGGATACGCCTACAACTTCGTGCCAGCCAAGGGATGGCTCATAAGCGCTATGTTCATGCCGACGATTTCCCTGCTCAACCGAACCAAGGTCAATCTCTGCACCACCAATGCCAAGGAAGTTGACCAGCGCCATGCCGACGACTGGGATGATTTGGATTATGCCGACGAGTACGAAGTTCTGAGCCAGAGTTCTCACTCACGCAACAACCGCGTTGCACTCAACACCGCTGCCCGTCTCTCCATCACCTATAACTGGGACCGCTATTTCATCAATGCCAACGGTCAGTTCAACAACTACAATTTCAAGCATCGCGCTATGCACGGTCACCTCAATGACTGGTACATTCACGCCTCCTTCGGAGTAAGACTCTAACCCCATGTTCTTCGGATCTCCCCGCAGAAACTTAAGAACTTAAGAACTTAAGAACTTAAGAACTTAAAAACTCAAGAACTTAAAAACTTAAGAACTCACAAAATGAACACAAAAACACTTCTCACAGCACTTCTCGCTGCAGCAGCGATGAGTGCAACAGCGCAGACAGAGAATCCGCGCGGTATCTACAAGATGACAACCCTCACAGGCTCACAGGGCGAAATCCCTGCACCCTTTGAGCAGTACAAGATCTGCACCGACAGCATCACACTTATGGTTGCAGGCAACAACAAAACTTTCAGTCTTTCCAACAACGACCACGGGGTTTTCAACTATACTGGTGCACATCACAAGAACGATAGCATAAAGACCCCTCTCGTTTACGACAGCAATGCTGACGGATTCAAGCTTAAGTGGTGGAGTACATACCGGAACCACAAGTACTTCCCCAACAACGACTGGTGCATAGAGAAATACGAGTCAAACAAGTATTCCCTTTTCGGCAAGGCATTCTTCGATGCGCTTACCGGAACTTACGACAAAGATTCTAAGAACCCTGCCGTAGGCACTTGGCGCTTCTTCGGCTATGTTGACGAACTGCGAGACGTGAAGAAAGCCCTGCCCAAGATGCATAAGGACTATTCCCGCAGCCGTTACTACAAATGCTTCTTGGTGTTCATGTCCAATAAAATGGTCACGCTCACTCCCCGTGGAGGCCATGTCTCAGTCATCACCTTTGAAAGCAAGAAATCCTATATTGATGATAATGGAACCTATCGGATAAAGTGGCTCACAAAAAACCGCATCGCCGTTGAAATGCGCAACGACTTCCACACCGACTGGATGATTCTCGAACGCGTCCCCGACAACATCACTCCCCTCAATGAAATTACCCGTCTCTACCTTTACAACGAGTAAACTGTAAAAGAACTCAGTCAACAGATTTGGTTCTTCTGCAATTCGTGTTAAATATATACATAGTCAACCGAGATTAAAAATAAGTATAAAACAAAGTCAACCAATATTACAATTAAGACTGAAAGTAGTCAACCAAAATCGTTAAACTACAGTGGGAAAAAAGTTTCAGCGCAGTGAAACTTTATTTTCACTGCGCTGAAACTTAAGTTTCTCTTCGGTGAAACTTTTGTTTCACTTCGGTGAAACTATTTTAGAATAATAGTTTGTTTTTTTGGAATTACCAGTCGGGGAGGGTTTCGAAGGATTCAAAAACCTCATCGGGCTTAAATTTTGCACTGATTTTCAGCAGAATAGACATATATTGTTTCTGCTCCTTAGGAGGAATTGGCGTTTTCCCGTGCATATCGCGATAATACCCCGTTTTACCAAAGGTGCTAATGGCTATGTCCTTGAATCTTTTGTATTGATCAGCAGTCAAGAGGCTTTTTATATGATTAAATCCTCTTGACATGATAATAGTTTCTACAGGTCGGTGATATTTACACTTTCCCGATGATTCAGGCGAAGCCTTCGGGTTTATCATAATCACTTCTTCTATTGTTTCTGGCAATATCTGATAGGCTTTGAATCTCAAGCAGTTGTCTGCCAGAGGACACTCACTAATGTTACAGTGCTTGTAACAATTCGGAACAGTTTCATAGTTTAATTCTGCGTTGTACATGGTATAAAAAGTTTTAGTTAATAATTAAAATAGAGGGAAACAGATATGTACCCTTAACAATCTTTTTGCAAAGATAATACATTTCCATTTAAATGCAAAATCTTGTGCCATTGTAGTTTTTCTCATTTTTTGTTTTTGTGTATTATCAAACGATTTTATAATGTTAACTATAGTCTTAGTTAGGCTGCACCTCGGTAATAAAACAAAAAAAATATCTTTTTGTTTTGTATTGCGCTCGGTTAATCGTTACGTTGAGCTGCGCTCTTAGTTACTCACGCTCGGCAATAAAAATGAAAGTTTTTTGGACTTTCATTTTGTATTCCGCTCGCTTAATCGTAACTTTGCCAATGAACACCGCAAAGGTGCTTCAGCGGGAGCGGCGGTGTGGAACATTTTATTATTATAACAAGCGTTTGCTGTTATTCGGTTATACTTCTGAATCTAGCACATTCTAAAAGTCCAATCCGAAAGAATAAGTTGCAAGCGTCTGTGCGCTAAGCATGGACGTGACTTATCTGGATTGGTAGGCTTGTGCTAGAGCCGAGAAGTATGGATGAGAAGATCGTTCATGCTTTCTTTGTGCTCTATGGCCAAGCCTACACCTCCGATGATAAGCAATACGCGTCAATGCATGGCGTATGCAGAATACCGAAAACACTCCTTCTTGTATAGACATCAGGGAGGATGATATTATGGTATTGTCGGAGGAAGTGCTGAAGACGCTCCTTAAAGACCATACCACTGGAAATAACATCTTCTGGGCGACGCATGACTATGAGGCGCTCGGTCCAGAGTATAATTACCATTCCGAGATTCTTCCTCACCTGATTACTGGTGAACATGGAATGGTAATAATGCCCCGTGTGCTTAAATCCAAACAACAACAGACTGACCGAGCCAAGGACATGGCTGAGGTCTTCACCCCTTCGTGGGTGTGCAATGCCCAGAACAACCTTGTTGATGAAGCGTGGTTCGAGCGCAAGGATGTCTTCAATGTGGAAGATACTACAAACCATACATGGAAAGCCACGAAAGAAAAGATAACCTTCCCTGAAGATAAGACCTGGAAAGACTATGTTCGTGCCACTCGCATGGAGATAACCTGCGGCGAGGCACCTTATCTCGTCAGCCGTTACGACACCACGACAGGCGAGGCAATCCCTTTGTCTGAACGTATAGGAATACTCGACCGTAAGCTGAGGGTTATCAGCGAGAATGTTGATGTCAGCGGTGAATGGCTCGACTGGGCGCAGACTGCCTATAAGAACACTTACGGCTATGAATGGCAGGGCGACAACCTACTTCTTGCCCGTGAAGCTCTGCTCTGGACATTCATCGAGAACTATCAGGCAAAGTTCGGCAAGGCGCCGATGCTTAAATCCATCAACTATATCGCCTACATTGTTTCCTGGAACCTGTTTCAGATGGACGGGCTGAAAGGAGTTGTTCCTGACAGCTGTCATAGTACCACAGAAGTATCAGGCGGTCTGTTCGATGAAAGGACTGAGCGCATCATCCCCTGCACGGGCTGTGAGAAAGACGACATCCGCCACCACAACGGCACCTACTGCCAAATCCGTGACTGGGCAAACAATAAAAAGAAAATACGTTTTATCGACCTTATCCAATAATACCTATGGCAACATTTTCCTCATCCCTTAAATCCAAGCTGATATATGTCTTTGCAATCAGCGATGACAGACATAAGGACTGCCTGAAGATAGGCGACACCACACTTGACGAGGACGACGGCTCCAACCTCTTCAACAACACTTCCGTATTGGAGAAGGCTGCCCACAAGCGAATCCGTGAGTATACTCGAACAGCCGGCATAGCCTATCAGCTGCTTTACACTGAAATCAGCATCTTCGTCCGTAGCGGCATGATAATGACGTTCAACGACAAGCAGGTACACAAGGTGCTTGAACGCTCCGGAGTAAAGAAGAAGGAGTTTGACGGTGTGAAAGGAGCAGATGAATGGTTCTGCTGCGACCTTGAGACCGTGAAGAAGGCAATAGCAGCAGTCAAGAATGGCGAGACGAGCCTGCATCCGTCTGATGTCACCCAGGGACAGACACCCATCATATTTCGTCCGGAACAGCAGGAGGCAATCGACAAGACCCGCAAGCGATTCAAGAAAGGCAACCAAATGCTGTGGAATGCCAAGATGCGCTTCGGTAAGACGCTCTCTGCCTTGCAGGTAGTCAAGGAAGAGGGATTTGTCAGGACGCTTATACTAACCCACCGTCCTGTTGTTGATAAAGGATGGTTCGATGATTTCGGCAAGATATTCTACGACAGGAAGGATTACCACTATGGTTCAAGAGGAAACGGTGAGTTGTTCGGGAAGCTCGAACAACTAACTGGAAAAGGGAATAAGTATGTCTATTTTGCTTCCATGCAGGATCTCCGAGGTTCGGAGCAGGTAGGTGGCAAGTTTGACAAAAACAACGAGATATTCAAGACACCATGGGACTTCGTCATTGTTGACGAGGCACATGAAGGCACCAAGACTGAACTCGGTCAGAATGTGCTTAAGGAACTGATAAAGGAGAATACCAAGGTTCTCCAACTCTCAGGTACACCTTTCAACCTCTTCGACGACTATAGCGAGGAAGAGATATTTACTTGGGACTATGTGATGGAGCAGAAAGCCAAGCAGGCATGGGACGTGGACAACCCATACGAACCTAATCCCTATGCCTCCCTTCCTGCAATCAATATCTATACCTACGACCTCGGCAACCTGATGAGCGAGTATGTAGGAGACGAAAAGGCATTCAACTTCCGTGAGTTCTTCCGAACGCGGGATGATGACACCTTCGTTCACGACAGGGACGTTGACAGATTCCTTACCCTGCTCTGTAAGGAAGACAAGGAAAGCCTCTATCCCTACACCAACGATACGTTCCGTAGCATCTTCCGCCATACGCTGTGGCTTGTTCCCGGAGTGAAATCAGCAAGGGCATTGAGTGCAAAGCTAAAGGCACATCCAGTCTTCGGAATGTTCCAGATTGTCAATGTGGCAGGAAACGGTGATGAAGACGAGGAAAACACAGAAGCCTTGACAATGGTGGAGAAAGCCATAGGTAAAGACCCAGACGAGACCTATACCATCACACTCTCTTGCGGACGCCTTACAACAGGTGTGAGCATTAAACCCTGGACGGCAGTATTTATGATGGCTGGTTCGTTCAGCACCTCAGCAGCTCAGTACATGCAGACCATATTCCGCGTGCAGACACCTTTCACCTGTCACGGACGCATGAAGGAACAATGCTATGCCTTCGACTTCGCTCCCGACAGGACATTAAGAGTATTGGCAGAAACGGCAAAGGTAAGCGCTAAGGCAGGTAAGCAGACAGAGGAAGATCGCAGAATCCTGGGCGACTTCCTGAACTTCTGCCCAATCATAAGCATCAACGGTTCACAGATGAAACCCTATGATGTGAACAAGATGATGAGTCAGTTGAAGAAAGCCCAGATTGAGAAGGTTGTTCAATGTGGTTTTGAGGATGGGGCACTCTATAACGACGAACTGCTGAAGTTGACAGATGTGGAGTTGCGTGACTTCGATGACCTGAAAAAGACAATCGGAACCACAAAGGCAATGGCGAAAACTGGCAACATAGATGTTAACCAGCAAGGATTCACCAACGAGCAGTATGCAGAGAAGGAACGTCTGGAGAAGAAAAAGAAGAAAGAACTGACGCCTGAGGAAAAGGCCCGATTGGAGGAACTGAAGGCAATGAGCAACCAGCGTCGCAATGCCATCAGTATACTGCGAGGAATCTCCATACGTATGCCACTGCTGATTTATGGAGCAGAGCTGAAAAACGAAAATGAAGAAATCACGATTGACAACTTTGCCACACTTATAGACGATACTTCTTGGGAAGAGTTCATGCCAAAGGGCGTGGATAAGGAGAAGTTTGAGAAGTTCAAGAAATACTACGATCCTGACATCTTCCGTGAGGCGGGAAAACGAATCAGAGAAATGGCTCGTGCTGCGGATAAGTTTACCATAGAGGAAAGGATAGAACGTATCGCAGCCATCTTCAATACGTTCCGTAATCCAGACAAGGAAACGGTCTTGACTCCTTGGCGAGTTGTAAACATGCACATGAGCGACTGCTTGGGCGGTTGGTGTTTCTATGACGAGGATTTCAAGCAACCCATCAGCATTCCCCGTTGGGTCAATCAGGGACAGGTAACCAAAGACGTGTTCCGTCCCGAAGCGCATATCCTTGAGATAAACTCCAAGAGCGGTCTTTATCCGCTGTATGTAGCATACAACATATACAGGTCTAGAGTGGAGGCTGCGAAGCAGAAATACGGCAATATCGGTCATGCCTTTGCAATGCAGCTATGGGATGCAACAATTGAGGAAAACATTCTTGTAGTATGCAAGACTCCGATGGCAAAGAGTATCACCAAACGGACCCTTGCCGGTTTCCGAAACACAAGAGTCAATGCACAATATTATCCAAACTTAATAGAAAACATTTCTGAAAAACCTGAAGCAATTGTCAATACATTTAGAGATGGCAAACACTTCTGGAAAATCAACAATAACGAAAACATGAAATTAGACGCAATAGTAGGTAATCCGCCGTATCAAGTGATGGACAAAGGTGAGTGTACGTCATCAACAGCCATCTATCCACAGTTTATAGATATTTCATGCAAATTGAAGTCAAAATATGTTTCATTAATTACCCCGTCAAGATGGATGACTAAGCAAGGAAGGGGACTCTCAGAAGAATGGGCAGAAGAAATACTCAATAGCAATCATTTTAGATATATTCGTGATTTTATTAATGCAAACGAATGTTTTCCTGGGGTGGAAATAAAAGGTGGAATATGTTATTTCTTATATGAAACTAATTATAATGGCACCTGTAATTATGTTCTTCTTCAGAATGGAGAAATTTCTATCAAGAATAGTTTTCTTAATGATTGGGGAATGGTAATTCGAGATGGGAAAGCAGAGAATATATTGAGGAAAATTTCATCAATTGAAGGTCTACATTATTATAATGAGAATTCTTTCGCGTCTTTAGTTTGTGCAAGACACCATTTTGACCAAGGAACTCAACTTAGCACAAGTTGGCGTGGCTATTTCTTGAAACAAGATCGTATTCATGATATAAAATGTTATTTGAACAAACAATTAGTGTCAAGTGGATATGGATGGGTTAATATCAATGATATCCCTAAAAACCATAGTGCCATACCACTCCATAAAGTTTATATTTCTAAAGCATATGGTGCAGGTGATGCATTTCCACATCAAATACTTGGTATTCCTTTTTATGGTGAGCCAAATAGTGTATGCACAGACACATATATCGTGATTCGTAGTGAGAGAGGCTTCAAATCAAGAGAAGAGTCTTATAATGTAATATCATATATAAAATCTAGATTCTTTCGTTATCTGGTTTTTATTAAAAAGAAAACACAAGATGCAGCAAGGGATGTCTATCAATTCGTTCCTCTCCAAGACTTCTCAAAACCTTGGACAGACGAGGAACTCTACAAGAAGTACAATCTTTCAGATGAAGAAATCCAATTCATAGAGTCGATGATTAAGCCGATGGAGTGAAAAATAGAACAGATTGTAAGGGTGAATCTAATAATTCACTACATTTGCGGATAGAATGGACAGGTTCTCTGATTCGAAATTAAGAAGGAAGTTGTATGATGTAAGATGTAAGATGTAAGAGGGTAATTTGCGTTCAAGATGTTCAATGGTTCAAGATGTTCAAGAATAAAAAGAAGTAATACGTCACAAATAAAGTGAGTGAAAGATCTCAAAAACACCGCCTTGGCAAAGAGCTGACTGCCAGGGCGGAGATTTTTTTATAATAGAAACACAATAGAAATACTATTCTTTCATTAAAAAAGTTTTATCTTTGTGGTGAAATAACACCTAAATTGCATTTTGTCGTATTTCAGAAGCAAATTTTATGGCACAGTCAAGTGATAACGGAAGGAGATATTATAGACCAGTTGACACCATGAGGCATCATCGTGAAAATGGATGGGACTATCGGAGTGGGAGGATAGAAACAACAAGGGGTGTCGCAATTCGCGACACCCCTTGATTTATGTATGTAAGCTTTATTATTGACTTCGTCGAAAATGCTTTCGCTCGGCATAGCTCAAACAAGTTTGGCTCTGCACTCGCTTATTTGCATTATTCTGCTGAGTAGTCGATCTTTGACATGCGAACGTAGGTAGCGTAGCGGTGCTGTGCTGCCTTCTTGGCTGCGTCGAAGAGTTCCTGTGCTTCGTTTGGACATACCTTCTTGAGGGAGAGGTAACGTACCTCGCCGTCGAGGAATGGCTGGAAGTTGTCCCAGTTTGGTGCCTTGGAGTCGAGCTGGAATGGGTTCTTGCCCTGCTCTGCAAGACGTGGGTCGAAACGCCACAGGTGCCAGTAACCGCACTCTACTGCCTTAGCTTCCTCTGCCTGGCTCTTGCCCATGCCGCCCTTAGCCTTGAGACCGTGGTTGATACATGGTGCGTAAGCGATAACGAGTGATGGACCTGGGTATGCTTCTGCCTCGCGGAGTGCCTTGAGACACTGTGCGTTGTCGGCGCCCATTGCCACCTGAGCCACGTAAACATAGCCGTAGGTTGACTGCATGAGACCAAGGTCTTTCTTGGTGATGCGCTTACCGCCTGCTGCGAACTGTGCGATTGCTCCGATTGGGGTAGCCTTTGAAGACTGACCTCCGGTGTTGGAGTAAACCTCGGTGTCGATAACGAAGATGTTGATGTCTTCGCCTGAAGCGAGTGCGTGGTCGAGACCGCCGTAACCGATGTCGTATGATGCACCGTCACCACCGATAATCCACTGGCTGCGCTTAACGAGGTAGTGGGAGAGTTCGCTGAGCTGCTTGCATACTGGGCAACCTGACTGACGTCCTTCGTTGATGAATGGAACGAGTTTTGCTGCTGCTGCCTTTGATGCGTCGGCATCGTCCTTTGCTGCAATCCATTCCTTTGCTGCTTCCTTGTAGCCTTCAGATGTCTTGTCGCTCTCAATCATTTCGTTGAGGAGGGCAACGATGCGTGCACGCATCTTCTTGTTTGCGATTGCCATACCGAGACCGTATTCGCAGAAGTCCTCGAAGAGTGAGTTAGACCATGCTGGTCCCTGACCCTTGGCATTCTTGGTGTAAGGAGTTGATGGGATTGAGCCTGAGTAGATTGAAGAACATCCTGTAGCGTTGGCTACCATCTGACGGTCGCCGAAGAGCTGAGAGATGAGCTTCACGTATGGAGTTTCACCGCAACCTGAGCATGCGCCTGAGAACTCGAAGAGTGGGGTAGCGAACTGGCTCACGCGTGGGTTTGCCTTGTAGTCGATGAGGTCTTGCTTGCTGGCTACGTTCTTTACGCAGTATTCCCAGTTCTTTGCCTCGTCGAGCTCGTCCTGCAGAGGTACCATCTTGAGTGCCTTGTTGCCTTTCTTGCCTGGACATACATCCACACAGTTGCCGCAACCGAGACAGTCCATGACGCTTACCTGCATGCGGAACTTCATGCCCTTGAGCTGTGCTGGAGCCACCATGTCGAGCTGTGCTGCGTCGAGTCCTGCTGATTCCTTTTCGTCCATGACGAACGGACGGATTGCTGCGTGAGGACAAACGAATGCACACTTGTTACACTGGATACAGTTCTCTGAATCCCATGTTGGAACGAATGCTGACACACCGCGCTTCTCGTAGGCTGCTGTGCCTTGTTCCCACATACCGTCTTCGTAGCCTTTGTATGCTGAAACTGGGAGGAGGTCACCGTTCTGTGCGTTGATTGGACGAACGAGGTTGTTGATGAAGTCTGGATCGTCGTTCTTCTCTTCTGGATCTGCAGGAAGCTTAGCCCATGCTGGATCAACGTCGAGTTTCTGATACTCACCACCGCGGTCAACGGCTGCGTAGTTCATGTTGACAACGTCTTCACCCTTCTTGCCGTAAGACTTCACGATGGCTTTCTTCATCTGCTCAACTGCGAGTTCAACAGGAATTACCTCTGTGATGCGGAAGAATGCTGACTGGAGAATGGTGTTGGTACGGTTGCCGAGACCAATCTCCTGTGCAATCTTGGTTGCGTTGATATAGTAAACTGTGATGTTCTTCTCTGCGAAATACTTCTTCACGTTGTTCGGGAGGAAGTTAACGAGTTCCTCGCCTTCGAAGATGGTGTTGAGGAGGAACTGGCCGTTCTGACGAAGACCGCGCAGCACGTCGTACATGCGGAGGTATGCCTGTACGTGGCAAGCTACGAAATTAGGAGTCTTGATCTGATATGTAGAACGGATTGGTGTGTCACCGAAACGGAGGTGTGAGCAGGTGAAACCTCCAGACTTCTTAGAGTCGTAGGAGAAGTATGCCTGGCAGTACTTGTTGGTGTTGTCACCGATAATCTTAACTGAGTTCTTGTTTGCACCTACGGTTCCGTCGGCACCAAGTCCGAAGAACTTAGCTTCGAAGATGCCCTCACCACCGAGTGCCATTTCCTCTTCGAGAGGAAGTGAACGGAAGGTAACGTCGTCAACGATACCTACTGTGAAGTGGTTCTTTGGCTCTGGAAGTTCAAGGTTCTTGTAAACGGTAAGAATCATAGTCGGAGTTACGTCGGCTGAACCGAGACCGTAGCGACCGCCTACGATGAGAGGAGCGTTCTTCTGTCCGTAGAATGCGTCCTTAACGTCGAGGTAGAGTGGCTCGCCGTTTGCTCCTGGCTCCTTGGTACGGTCGAGCACAGCGATGCGCTTAACTGTCTCAGGAACTGCTGCAAGCAGACGCTCTACTGAGAATGGACGATAGAGGTGAACAGATACCATACCGTACTTCTTGCCGTTGGCGTTAGCGTAGTCGATAGCCTCACGGGCTGCCTCAGTGGCAGAACCCATCAGGATGATGACATCGGTAGCGTCCTTGGCTCCGTAGTAGGTGAATGGCTTGTACTCACGACCTGTGATCTTGGAGATTTCTGCCATGTACTTCTCTACTACTGCAGGTACTTCCTCATAGAATGGGTTGCAAGACTCACGGTGTGCGAAGAATGTCTCTGGGTTCTCAGCCATACCCTTTGCTTCTGGGTGTTCTGGAGAGAGACAGCGAGCGCGGAACTCAGCAACCTTGTCCATAGGAACGAGTGGACGGATGTCTTCCATGTCCATCTCCTCGATCTTGTGATACTCGTGAGATGTGCGGAAACCGTCGAAGAAGTTGATGAACGGAACGCGTGTCTCAAGTGCTGCAAGGTGTGCAACAGCGGAGAGGTCCATTACTTCCTGTACAGAGCCTTCGCAAAGCATTGCGAAACCTGTCTGGCGGCAAGCCATCACGTCGCCGTGGTCACCGAAGATACAGAGTGAGTGGCTGGCAACGGTACGCGCAGAAACATGGAATACTGATGGGAGCAGCTCACCGGCAATCTTGTACATGTTTGGAATCATCAGCAGGAGACCCTGTGATGCTGTGAAAGTAGTAGTCAGGGCACCAGCCTGGAGAGAACCGTGAACAGCACCTGCTGCACCGGCTTCTGACTGCATTTCCTGTACGAGAACTGTGTCGCCGAAGAGATTCTTGCGACCTGCAACTGCCCATTCATCCACGTGCTCAGCCATAGGAGACGATGGGGTGATGGGGTAGATGGCAGCCACTTCTGAGAACATGTATGCTACATGAGCCGCAGCGGTATTACCATCACATGTGATAAATTTCTTTTCTTTAGCCATACTTTTTAGAAATAGTATAATTATATGAGTTTGTTAGTTCTTGAGTTCTTGACTTTTTTCTGCGGATGAACCGCAGAACACAGTTTCCATCCGGATGATTCCCCTCCATTACGGGATGGGCAGGGGAGGGTCTTTAATACAAAAATCCGAAGAGCCAGAGTGGTATCTGGTTGCCTTCGCCTACGTCGCACTGGTTGAGTGCGTAGAGGTATTCGGACTTGCTCTTGAATTTGTCGGAATGTTCTCCTATGCGGAACACATGTTGCGAATCAATCAGATATGCATCCTTATTTGATATTTTGTTTACCTTGTGGTCTTTCCAAAGGGCGTTGCAGAAGAATGTCTCCTGTACATCGTGACTGTCGAAGAGCTTGGGGTAGAAGCTGTACATCATGTTTGAGTTGTGAAGCAGTACGCGAGCTGGCTTTTTGGGAAACTCTTCTCCCTTGGCGTAAATCATGTTGACCAGACGTGCCTCTTCCAGATACTTGATGTAGTTCATCACCGTGGCGCGGCTCATGCCCAGTTCGCTTGCCAGTTGGCTGATGTTGGGAATGCTGTTGCCGTTCATGGTGAGCATGTAGAAGAGCTTCTTGATACGTGAGAGATATTTCAGCTCTATCTGCTTGACAAGGAGGATATCTACCTCTATCATCATGTTCATCGTCTTGAGCAGATTCTCGCTGTAGTTCTGCTGCTTGAGGAAGAACGGGTAGTAGCCGTGGTGCAGATAGTCCTGGAAATAGTTGCGAGGATGCAGTACTTTCATGATTTCGCTTGCTATCTCCCGATGGTGCTCTATGATGTTGTCTAAAGTGAAATGCGGCAGTCTCTTACCTGTTTGGATTTCAAGGAATTCGCGGAAGGAAAAACCTCGCAGATTGTACGACTTGACAATGCCGTTGAGTTCAGGGTTCTCTTCCTTGAGACGCATTACCGACGAACCGGCAAACACTATCTTCAGGCCTGGAAAACGGTTGTAACATTCGCGTAGCTGGCTGCTCCAGTCGGGTTGTTTGAACACCTGGTCGATGAGCAACACTTTGCCTCCGTTGTGGTAGAATTCATCAGCAAAAGCTGCGATGCCTACATTCTGAACGTAGAAGTTATTGGTGTTGATGTAGAGGCATGAATGGTCGCTGGGTGCGAATTTCTCTTTTGCGTATTGGAGAAGGAATGTGGTTTTTCCCACACCTCGTCCGCCTTTGATTCCAATCATCCTGTCGTTCCAGTTGATTTCGTCCATAAGTGAACGACGGACAGGAGCATTGAGGTGCTCGGTTAAATACTGATGTGTACGGAAAAACGAATCCATAAATAATTTCTTTCTCCAATTTTTTTGCAAAATTAGTGATTTTTCTTGAAATTGCAAACTCGACTTTGCAAAAATTTGTTTTTCTTTGAAAAAAACGTACCTTTGCGGCGAAATTAAAAGTGAAGAGTGAAATTTTTTTCGCGATTCTTAATTTTTAAGAGAGGGGCTTTTTTATATGATAACAGAAGACGAACACCTGCAGATTATTCAGACTCAGAAAAGATTAAGCCAATTGGTGGTAGATACGATGAGCGGAAACGATTTCATGCTCATCAGGAAGATTGTGCACGAAGCTGTTGAGGGTGGTGCGATTGAGCGTGACGCGTTCGGTCTCAATCCTATTCTCTTCGACCTTCAGACGGCTGTGATTTGTGCAGAGGAAATCGGTCTTAGCCGTGCCAGCATCGTGGGCATAATGCTGCAGCGATGCGTGAGGGCAGGGGTGTATTCTCTGGCACAGTGCGAGCAGGATTTCGGCAGCGATGTGGCTAAGATCCTGCGAGGTCTTATCAAAATCAATGAACTCTACGCTAAGAATCCGTCTATAGAGACAGAGAACTTCCGCGACCTCCTGCTGTCGTTTGCGGAGGATATGCGAGTAATCTTCATAATCATTGCCGACCGAGTGAACCTCATGCGTCAGATCAAGGACAAGGGCGACGACGATATGCGCCGGCGAGTGGCTACTGAGGCGAGCCGTCTCTATGCTCCTCTCGCCCATAAACTTGGTCTTTACCTGATAAAATCGGAACTGGAAGACCTCTCGCTGAAATATCTTGAGACGGAGGTTTACTATATGATAAAGGAGAAGCTGAACGAGACGAAGCGTTCTCGCGATGCCTATATTGCCAAGTTCCTTCAGCCTATTGAAGAGAAACTCACAGCCACCGGTCTTAAGTTCCACATGAAGGGACGTACCAAGAGCATTCACTCTATCTGGCAGAAGATGAAGAAGCAGAAGTGCAACTTCGAGGGCATATATGACCTGTTTGCCATCCGCATAATCCTGGATTCAGAACTGGATAAGGAGAAGCAGGACTGCTGGCAGGTATTCTCCATCGTCACGGATATGTACAAACCCAATCCCAAACGTCTGCGCGACTGGCTTAGTGTGCCTAAGACAAATGGCTACGAAAGCCTCCACATCACCGTGATGGGACCGGAAGGGAAATGGGTGGAAATCCAGATTCGCACCGAGCGCATGGATGAGGTGGCTGAGCGTGGTCTCGCCGCACACTGGCGCTATAAGGGTGTGAAGGACAGCGGCACAAAACTCGAGGACTGGCTGACCGACATCCGTGCGGCACTTGAGAATCAGGGCAGCGATGAGGAACTGGAAGACCAGTTCAAGGTGGATCTCTATAGCGACGAAGTGTTTGTGTTCACTCCCAAGGGCGACCTCTTCAAACTGCCTAAAGGGGCTACCATTCTCGACTTTGCCTATCGCATCCATACTAATGTGGGAAGCCATTGCTCTGGCGGACGTGTCAACGGCAAGAATGTGCCTATGCGTACAAAGCTGCAGAGCGGCGATCAGGTGGAGATTCTCACTAACAGCAACCAGACTCCTAAGCAGGACTGGCTGGGCTATGCCATCACGTCGAAAGCTCGCAGCAAGATTCGTCAGCAGCTCAATGAGCAGGCTATGCAGACTACCACCTTTGCAAAGGAGACTCTCGAGCGCAAGTTCAAGAACCGCAAGATAGAATACGACGAGGCTGTGATGATGAAGCTGGTCAAGCGTCTCGGCTATAAGCACGTGTTTGAGTTCTACCGCGACATAAGCAATGAAACCCTCGACATGGGTAAGTTCATTGACCAGTATGTTGAGGCTCAGCACCGTGAGAACAGCGAGGGCCAGGACAGCGCTACTATCCACAGCGCGGAGGAGTTTGTGCAGAGCAAGGTGGTTCAGGATGAGGGAACGAACAAGGATGTGCTCATCATCGACAAGAATGTAAAGGGTGTGGAGTATTCGCTTGCCCGTTGCTGCAATCCTATCTATGGCGACAAGGTTTTTGGATTCGTTACCGCTGGACGCGGCATCAAGATTCACCGCTGCGACTGTCCCAACGCCCTGCGACTCAAGGAGCATCTTGCCCATCGCATCATCCCGGCTGAGTGGGCAGGCAAGGGCAATAGCCTCTATCCCATCACCCTTCGAGTTGTGGGTCACGACGACATCGGTATTGTGTCCAATATCACCAGTATCATCGCCAAGGAGCAGAACGTCATGCTTCGCAGCATAGACATCAAGTCGAGCGAGGACGGTCTCTTTGCCGGCACCCTCGTCATCCAGATTGACGACAAGAACAAACTCAACCTCCTAATCAAGAAAATCAAAGGAGTTAAAGGCGTCAAGAATGTAACTAGATAATGAAGATATCATTACTTGTGGTTGGAAAAACCACGGATAAACATATTTCAGTTCTGATTGACGATTATGTGGAAAGGGTGAAACATTATAATCCTTTCGAACTTATAGTAATTCCTGAACTGAAGAATACCAAATCGCTGACAGAAGACCAGCAGCGAAAGGCTGAGGCTGCGTTAATACTTAAGCAGCTTCAACCGAGTGATCATGTTGTTCTGCTCGACGAACGTGGTGCTGAACGTCGCAGCATGGAGTTTGCCCAGTGGATGCGCAAAATTCAGCAGACAGGCTCCAAACGAGTTGTGTTCGTTGTTGGCGGACCTTACGGTTTTGACAAAGAAATATACGCGAGAGCAAACGAACAGATGTCGCTCTCGCGTATGACTTTTTCTCATCAGATGGTTCGTCTCTTCTTTGTAGAACAAATCTACCGCGCCTTCACCATCATCAAAGGCGAACCATATCATCACGAATAATCATCCGGATGGCTGATAATTCTTATAATTTTTAAGGTAGGTTCTATAAATTATGTCGAGACGATTTTGATGGCAAAAAGACACCACAGAAAACTAAAAGCGGCCGATAAAACTCAAATACATTGGGTAGGGAAACTAAAAACAGAATTTTTAGAACCTACCTTAATTAATAATTTGTAATTTATTCATACCTTATCGCTTCGATAGGGTCCATGTTGGCTGCTTTCTGCGCAGGGAAGTAGCCGAAACCGATGCCGATGATGGTACATACTGCGAAGGAGAGGAAGATTGACCACATGGGAATGGATGTGGGCAGTCCGAAGGCTCCGCAGATATAAGTGCCGCCCCAGCCGACAAGGACTCCGAGAACACCGCCCGTGATGCTGATGAGGATGGATTCGATGAGGAACTGCGAACTGATGTCTATGCCTCGTGCGCCTACAGACATTCGCAGACCGATTTCCTTCGTACGCTCAGTCACCGACACAAGCATGATGTTCATGATGCCGATTCCGGCAACAAGCAGAGAGAAGGCTGCTGCCACTACAAGGATGATGGTAATGGTATCCATAGTGCTCGACATGGTTTCCATCATCTCCTGCTGCGAACGGATGGTGAAGTCATCCTCGGCCTCCCCCCTTAGCTTGTGGTTGTTGCGCAAAATGGTGGTGAGTTCCTCAATGGCCTGATCGGTCATTTCCTCAGTAATAGCTGAGCAGTTGATCGATGAGAAGAAGGTCTGAGCCATGATGCGCTTCATCACCGTAGTGTAGGGAGCGATGATAACGTTGTCCTGGTCCATGCCCCAGCTGTTGTAGCCCTTCGACTTGAGCACACCGACTATGCGGAAGGGAATGGACTTGAAACGGATGGTCTTGCCTACAGGGTCGCTGCCGTCGGGGAAAAGCTCGTCGACGATGGTTTTTCCCACAACGCACACTTTAGCGCTTTTCTTGATGTCTTCCTCTGTGAATGCATCACCACTCTGGATCACCCATTGCTTTATGTCGAAGTAGTCAAGGCTCTCACCATAGATGCTGGCGTTGGTGTTATTAGCACCGTAGATAGCCTGACCCGAGGAAGACACTTCTGGTGAAACGTAGGTCACGAATTTCTTCTCTTGGAGAATGGATTCGTAGTCGGCTTGCTTAAGAGTCTGCATGGCCGAAGGGTCTTGGCGTACACCTCCTCGCATGTCGGCACCTGGACGAATCATGATGACGTTCGTACCCATCTGCGAGATGTTCTGACGCACACTTTCCTTACTTCCCTGACCGATTGCCATCATGATGATAACGGCTGCTACACCAATGATGATACCGAGCATTGAAAGGAATGATCGGAACTTATTGTTGAGAATGGCTCTGAAAGCCACTTTGAATAGATTTATGAAATTCATGTCTTAATCATCATTATTTACAGGCAGGGCTGCAAGGGCTTCCGCTGCCGAGAGGATGTTGTTGTTAATGGTATCCTCGCGGATTTTTCCATCGCGCAGCATAATGTTGCGTGAGGAGTATTGTGCTATCTCAGGGTTGTGAGTCACGAAGATGATGGTACGTCCCTGAGCATGGAGCTGCTGGAAAAGTACTAGCATCTCAAAGGAGGTGCGGGTGTCGAGGTTACCAGTAGCTTCGTCGGCAAGAATCACGGCAGGATTGTTGACCAGCGCACGAGCGATTGCCACACGCTGCATCTGTCCTCCCGACATCTGGTTTGACTTATGTTCAAGCCTGTCGCCCAAACCAACAGCCTTCAAGGCTTTGATGGCTGCATTGCGACGCTGACTGGCATTGAACTTGGGATTGTACATCAGCGGCAGTTCTACATTCTCCACTGCTGTGGTCTTAGCCAGAAGGTTGTAGTTCTGGAAGACGAATCCAATCTTGCGGTTACGCAGTTTTGCACGCTGTGACTTCGACATCTTCCTCACAGGAGTACCGTCGAGGAAGTACTCGCCCGAAGTCGGAGTGTCGAGGCATCCGAGCTGGTTGAGCAGGGTGGATTTTCCTGATCCTGACGTACCCATGATGGTGACGAATTCTCCTTCGAAGATTTTGAAGCTCACACCACGAAGGGCGTGAACCACTTCGTCGCCCACCTTGAAGTCGCGCTTCACATTCTGAAGTTCTATGACTACTTTCTGTGTCATATTATCTTATATTATTTTGATTCCTTTTTCTGGTTGTTTCTGTTTCGTGGACCAGGCATGAACGGATTGCTTTGCTGGGTGTTGGCTTCTTCCTCCGAAGCACCCATGATGAATTCTGTAATCACCTTGTCGCCTGCCTTCAGTCCGCTTGTGATTTCGGTGAGAGTACCGTTGGTTGTGCCTGTCTGCACGGCGATGGCCTTGAAGGTCTTACCCTGCTGGGTCCATACCTTTACTGGAGATTTCACATCTTCGATGGTCTCGTCCTCGGCAAGCAGAGCCTCGTTGGGTGAGAAGCGCAGAGCCTTTGTAGGAATAGTGAGCACATTGGTCTTCTCAGAAGTGAAGATGGTGACGTTGGCTGTAAGTCCGGGCTTGAGCTTGAGATCTTCGTTTGGAGCAGAGATAACCACTTCGTAGGTCACCACATTGCTTTCTGTAGTTGCTTCCTGGCGAACCTGGGTAACTGTACCGCTGAACACGTCTTCGGGGAATGCATCAACGGTGAATGTCACACGCTGTCCTTCTTTCACTCCGCCTATGTCAGCTTCGTCGATGTCTGCAATCACTCTCATGTCGGTGAGGTCCTGGGCGATGATGAAAAGGGTAGGGGTGGTCATAGCTGAAGCCACAGTCTGTCCTTCCTCAACTTCCTTGCTCAGCACCACGCCGTCGATTGGTGCGGTGATGGTGGCGTAACCAAGATTAGTCTTGGCTTTCTGCACGTTCTGACGCTGCACTACTACCTGCTGCTTTGCCTGCTCCCATGTGAGTCGAGCGTTTTCAAAGTCGTTGGCACTCACAAGACCTTTCTCGTAGAGAGTCTTATAGCGCTTGTAGTTTGATTCCTGATAAGTGAGGTTGCTCATGGCGTTTGACAGGTTGCTCTCTGCCGAAGTGAGTTCTGACGTCAGGTTCGTCTTGTCAAGTTCGGCAATGATATCACCCTTGTGTACCACGCTGTTGTAGTCAACATAGATTTTGTCGATGATACCTGATACCTGAGTACCTACTTCCACCTTTGTCACAGGTTCAATAGTACCCGTGGCTGTGATACTTGTGTTTACGTCCTGATAGCTTGCCTCGGCTGTGGCATAGCTCACTTTCTTTTCTTCGGAACACGATGCAGCCAACACTACTGCTAACATCGCGATACTTCCTAGTTTAATGGTTCTGTTCATATGAGTTTTTTAGTTTTTAAGTTCTTTTATAACTGTATCCTCTCTCCGGCATAGAAGCGGAGCATGGAAATGTTGAGCAAAGCTGTATATTTGCTTTGAAGAAGTTGTTGCTGAGCCTGAAGCAGGTTATTCTTGCCGGTGGTCAGCTCTACGATGTTCTTAAGACCAACCTTGAACTGCTCACTTACGAGGTCGTAGCTTGCCTGCATAGCGTCTGTATTCTTCTTAGCGTACTGATACTGCTGCTGAGCGTTGCGAGCATTGAGCCAGTAAGTCTCAATCTGACTGTAAAGCTCCTTCTCCGTGTTTAGCAGAGTCAGTTCGCTGCTCATCTTCGACAGACGAGCTTTAGCTACGTTGGTTTTGTTCTGACGATTGTCGAAGATTGGAATCGACAAGGTCAGACCGATGGAGTTGCTGAGGTTTGTTTTCCACTGCTCAGGAAACGATGTGCTCTGACCGCTCGAACTGCTTGTTCCTATACCTGCGCTGAGGCTTATGCTTGGCAGATAACCACGGCGGGCAATGTCTATGTCGAGGTCTGCCGACTGGATGCTGAGCTGATTGTTGCGGATCTCAGGACGAGAGGTGTAGGCTGCTGACCAAACTTCTGATTTGGAGGGGAGAGTGGCCATAATACGGCTGTCGTCTATTGTGGGAATCACAATGTCAAAATCCTCTGTATTAACTAATTCCAACAATTGCTTCAACTTAAGCTTATAGTTGGCGAGCTGGGTCTCGTTGTTGACCAAAGTATATTCGTCCTGACTAACTTGAGACTCCAGTTGAGCAAGATCTACACGGGCAAGACTACCCACGTCAACCATTACCTGACCGCGGTCGCGCTGCATCTTCGAAGCTGCAAGCACCTCCTTGCATACATTCACGGCCTCTGCCTGATAGAGAATCTGAACATAGTATTGCAGAATCTGTTCCTGAATGCTG
Organism: uncultured Bacteroidales bacterium; assembly: GCA_902776985.1. Classification (GTDB taxonomy): domain Bacteria; phylum Bacteroidota; class Bacteroidia; order Bacteroidales; family Bacteroidaceae; genus UBA3839. The sequence continues at coordinate 18,637 of CACYSD010000021.1, read as the reverse complement.
TTGGCTGTCTCTTCGATATCGTATTCCGACATCTCCTCAGCCAGTTCGCTGCGCTTTACGTTCTTGTAGTTACGTCCACCGTTCCATACCGTCCAGTTGGCGTTGAGGCCATAGCTGCCGTTGTAGTTCACCTCAGAACTTGTCTGAGTCATAGTTCCTCCCGAAAGGTTTGTGAACGATTCGCTCCAAGGACGCCAAGCCACATTGTGGTTCGACGAGAAAGAGAGGCTGGGGAGGAGACCGGCCTTGTTCTGAGCCACGTCTTGAGTGCTTTGCTCCTTAGTAAGTTTGCGTTGCTGAAGCTGGATATTGTGTTCCATAGCATAGTTGATGCACTGCTCCAAAGTCCATGGATTACTGATTGTAGTGGAATTCTGTTCTTGTGCTGAAAGATTGAACGAAGTTGCCGTGAACAGAATAGCGACAACTCCTGACATTTTTTTAATCATTATCTGTGTGAAAATTTATTGTACGTAGTGATTGACGCCAGATTCTTTCTTAAGTTTAATACTACAGTTTTAGTTTTATACTTTTTTAATCCTTTGCCTACAATATGCAAAATTAAACATTTCTCCACATATTTTAAAATATATAAATCAAAATTCATAATTAAAAAAATTGTTTGTAACTTCGCAGGAGAATTTTCTAAACACAAACTAAACACCTAATTAAAGATTAAAAGAATCACTATGAAAAAAATTCTTACAGTTATTATGCTGCTCGTGGCAATGAATGTGGCAGCGCAGAAAGAAATTAAGGTGAACAGCGCTCGTGAACTCATTGAGGCTATCGGCAGCAATCGCATCATCGTTATACAGGACGGATGCGTACTCAATCTTACTCCCATTCTCAACAATGAGGATTTCTTCGACCGCGACGGATTTGGCTGGTTGCCCAATTACTATCCCGAACGTAATGGTACTGAGGAACTGAAGGTCAGCTGCAAGTGCTTTGATGGACGTATGCTTGACCTGATTGGAATCCGTAACCTCACTATTCGTGGTGGAAAGGACTGCAAGATTGTGGTTGAACCGCGTTATGCGTATATCTTCAGTTTCTACGGATGCAAGAACATAAGGTTGGAGCGCCTTACTATCGGACATACCGAAGAAGGGTACTGCGAGGGTGGTGTGATTCTCGCCTCGGGATGCGAGAACCTGAGCATTGCCAACTGTGACCTCTACGGCTGCGGCACTTATGGACTGGAGACAGCGTCGTGTAGAAATGTGACGATGGAGAAGTCCATCATCCGTGACTGCTCCTACGGCATAATGCAGATCAGCAACAGCAGCGAGTGTAAGTTCATCGACTGCGACTTCTTCCGATGCCGTGAGTTCAACCTTGTTACACTTTCCGATAGTGAGGATGCTTTGTTCCGTAACTGCCGATTCGCCCAGAATCAGGGAGAACTGTTCATGCTGGAGTCGGCTACAAGGTTCGAAAACTGCGAAATATACCACGCTGAAGATCAGGAGATTGGTAATGTGGACAGCGAAAACTTCATTGCAGACAAGGCAACCAAGGTCATTCGTGACGATGCTCAGCTTAAAGAACGGAAAATTGGTCCTAAGTATGCACCGGAACGATTGGGGAATACTTCCTCAAAGGAGATAATAGAAGCCATCCGTAAGCGCTATGCTGAGGTGAAGGAGATGCAGAAGCTAAGGAAAGAAGCAGAACTGCCACCAAACCAAACTGTAGTGACGAGCAACTATATGGCTGCTGGAGCAGGACCTGTGAACGATGTTACCACCTATTTCTATCTGGGTGACTACGATGAGGATTTGAACAGGCAGATATATGCTGTCAATTTCATAGTTCGCAAATATAATGTCGGAGCGACTGAGTTCTATCAGGAATTTCTATTCGATGAGGACGGAATCCTAATTTTCTATTTCGAGAAGTCGGACAAGGATGAAACCCGATACTACTGGGGATATAACGAGCTGGTTAAAGAGGATGTGAAGGGAGAGTGCCTGACAGACGAGGTGAATGCATACCGCCTCTCTCAGGAGCTGCTTAATGCCTTCAACCTGCTGATGAACCGCGAATTCTGATTTTTCTATGTAATTATCATGCGATTATAATAATTACTTTCAAAAAAATCTGTAACTTTGCGGTCAGAAAAATCTAAAACTCAAATAATATAATAATTAAAAAACTAACAACATGGAAAAAAGTTATTTGCAGATTGCTCGTGCTGCTTATCAGCCAAAATTGCCTAAAGCTCTCCTCGGACCAGTAAAGGCTAAGGAAGGTGCTCCAACTCAGTCGGTTGGCAACCAGGAAGAAATTAAGGCTCTGTTCCCTAATACCTATGGCATGCCAGTTATCGAGTTCGTTGAAGGTGAGAAGCAGGAACTTCCTCCATTCAACGTGGGCGTTATCCTTTCCGGCGGTCAGGCTCCTGGCGGTCACAACGTGATCAGCGGTTTGTTCGACGGTATCAAGTCACTCAATGCTGACAGCAAGCTCTACGGATTCATCCTCGGTCCTGGCGGTTTGGTTGATCACAAGTACATGGAACTGACAAGCGACATCATCGATGAGTATCGCAACACCGGCGGTTTCGACATCATCGGTTCAGGCCGTACTAAACTGGAAGAAGTTGACCAGTTTGAGAAGGGTATCGATATTCTCCGTGAGCTGAACATCAAGGCTCTCGTTATTATCGGTGGTGACGATTCCAACACCAACGCTTGCGTCCTCGCAGAGTACTATGCTGCTAAGAAGTATGGGGTTCAAGTTATCGGTTGTCCTAAGACTATCGACGGTGACTTGAAGAATCAGCAGATTGAGACTTCATTTGGTTTCGATACTGCCTGCAAGACTTACTCAGAACTCATCGGTAACATCCAGCGCGACTGCAACTCTGCTCGCAAGTACTGGCACTTCATCAAGCTGATGGGTCGCTCTGCAAGCCACATTGCTCTCGAATGTGCTCTGCAATGCCAGCCAAACATCTGCCTCGTGAGCGAGGAAGTAGAGGCTAAGGCTATGTCGCTCGATGACGTTGTTACTTACATCGCCAAGGCTGTGGCCAAGCGTGCTGAACAGGGTAACAACTATGGTACAGTACTTATCCCTGAAGGTCTTATCGAGTTCATTCCTGCAATCAAGAAGCTCATTGCTGAACTGAACGACGTGCTCGCTTCTCCAGAAGCTCAGAACATCGGTCGCAGCGAACAGATTGACTTTGTTAAGCAGCATATCTCAGCCGAGAATCTGGCTGTGTTCAACTCTCTGCCAACAAGCGTGGCTCGTCAGCTGGCTCTCGATCGCGACCCACACGGAAATGTTCAGGTATCGCTCATCGAGACAGAGAAACTGCTCTCTGCAATGGTTGCCGCTAAGCTTGACAAATGGAAGAAGGAAGGCAAGTATGTTGGTAAGTTCGCTGCCCAGCACCACTTCTTCGGCTATGAAGGCCGTTGCGCTGCTCCAAGCAACTACGACGCTGACTACTGCTACTCCCTCGGTTTCAACGCTTCTCGCCTGATTGCAAACGGAAAGACTGGCTATATGTCAATCATCAAGAATACTACTGCTCCAGCTGCTGAATGGATTGCAGGTGGTGTGCCTATTACAATGATGATGAACATGGAGCGTCGTAACGGTAAGAACAAGCCTGTTATCCGTAAGGCTCTCGTTGAACTCGACGGTGCACCATTCAAGTACTTCGCTGCACGCCGTGATGAATGGGCTGAGAAGACTCTCTATGTTTACCCAGGTCCAATCCAGTACTTCGGTCCTACTGAAGTTTGCGATCAGCCAACTTGCACTCTGAAACTGGAACAGGCATAAAGAGCTTAAACATTTTTATATGAGAAACTATCGAAGGCACCAACAGCACCGCTCTTTGAAGAGGGTGTCGTTGGTGCTTTTGTTTGTTGTCCTAATTGGATTTGCTTTCTTCCTTTACCGCTCATTTATAAGCCCATATTCGTTCCGGCTCAAGGCTATTGCAGAGAACGGAAATTTCCCTCCAGGCGAAGTGAGAGGTCTTGACATCTCTCATTATCAACAGGAAATAGACTGGGATAAGGTGGGTGCTGCCACATTGGGAGGAAGAAGAGTGGGTTTTGTGTTTATCAAAGCTACTGAGGGCGCAGACAAATTCGATGATTTCTTCAACAGCAATTTCGCCCAGGCTAAACGTCACGGAATAGCGCGTGGTGCATACCATTTCTTCTCAACTAAAAGCTCGGCAAAACGGCAGGCTGAGTATTTCTGCCGAATGGTTTGGCTGGAGGAAGGCGATCTGCCTCCAGTGCTTGATGTGGAAGTGGATGTAGAATGCAGTTACGGTCCTCAGAAACTGCGCAGCGAAGTGCTTACATGGCTTAGGATGGTGGAGAAGCACTATGGTGTGATTCCAATTATCTATGCTTCCTATGCTTACAAACAGAAATACCTCGACGGTAAGGAGTTTGAGAAATATCCATTCTGGATAGCCCACTATTATGTGAAGGAGCTCGAATATGAAGGCGAATGGTCCTTCTGGCAGCATACTGATGTGGGCGAAGTGGACGGCATCAACGGTTATGTTGATGTTGATGTCTTCAACGGTTCTTCAAGTGAATTTGAAGATTTGCTTTTACCTGACCGTTAGGTGGAAGCAAGCTTGTTTGTATTCGTATTTTACATAGCAGCGACCGGCAAGCCGCAGGTCGTAGAGAACTTCAGCAAGTACAAATTTCAGATCTTCGTTGTGAAGGGTAGTTGCAGCCTTTGCATCGAATGACCCCGTTAGTGGCATGAAGCGGCGGTAGGTGATGTCAATTGTGGTGCCGTAGCAGTGACATGAATTCTCTGTTGCATTCTTGTTCCCATGCTGCAACTTGCGGACATCATTTGTGGTGCGAAGCACTGACGTGATGATAGGGAGATATGGTTTCATGCCCTTGGAATGGAGCGAATCAAGGAAATTGATGGCAATGGTGTTGAGCAAATCTTGAGCCTTAGGCACAAGAAGCGGCACAGAACTCGTTAATTCGTCTATCACATAAAACGGGAAGAAACGGATGTCAACCAATTCGCTATTCTCTACGAGTGTTTGAAGTTCCTCGCGGTAGGTAACAGGGCGGATGCCGTTTGCCTCGGCTACAACAATCTGAGTATCTTGTACGTCGTTGAAACAATCCTTGTAACTCCACATCTTGCTGCCTGCCCTTTTAACCAGAGACCTTTCCACTACTTCTTTATTATCCATGGTATTGGCTGAGACAGTGTCTTGCGTTAAAGGTTCTGGCATGGTGTCGGACATTGTTATAGGCTCTGGTTCTTTAGCCTGAACCGCAACCTTGAGCGTATCAGCAGGAGCGGGCCGGTGAAGAATGAATTTGGCTGGTTTTTTTGCATTCTGAATCTCAACAGGGTAGGGTGCGACATCAAAATTGCACAATGCATTAAGTCCTGCAAGTATTGCCACTATTATGGCAAATACAAGCAGGAACTTCTTTTGGTTATATGGATTTTGTTTCTTATCTTCCACTACGCTGAATCATTGTACGTACGTGATCATTGAAATTGTCGCATCCCTGTAGCTTCTCAATAGTCAGATGCATACGCCAACGCCAGTAGTGACGTGGATTGGCGGGGATGTTGATACGTTCGCTTGCCGCATCCTTGTTGCGCAGGGACTCATCGATAGCCAACCAGTCTTGAATCGACAGTAGGCAGAGCATGGATGGACTGTATAGGTGACGATTGACTATCTCTTCTGCAAGCCATCCTGGAAGTGGATGAGGGGCGATGCCGTCAATCTGAAGAGCATGGTTGTAGAACTGCTGTGCACGTTCTTCGTCTTCGTCCCACCATCCACGCATGGTAGGCATGTCATGGGTGGAGATTGTGGCAACTGAACGGTATGGGTTCTTCGACAAGTCGCCAAACGGCATTCCAACAGCCTTAGGCATGGTCTGAATCTCAAGGCTGAGGATGCGCAACTGCTCCATAACCCATGCTACGCAGTCGGGTACCATGCCGAGGTCTTCAGCACAGACAAGCATGCGTGTGGATTGAGTAAGACGAGGCAGTTTCTTCATCGCTTCGTTGTACCAGAACTGGTTGTGACGGCGATAGAAATAATCGTTGTAAAGATTGTTGAATGCCTGCTTTTGCTGGTCGCTCAGGTACTTGTAAGAATAGTCGAACTGAGCAGAGATGCGTGGGTGATACATCTGCTGGTTGTGACGGTCGACAACGAAGAGGACGTTGCTGACCAATGCGTACAGACCGTCGCGAAGATCAAGGTCTTCCTTTTCTGTCTTTGATGCAAAGGCTGCCTCTATCTTGCGCTGAGTGTCGAACTCTGGCTTCATGCTGTAGAACGAGTTCGATCCTCCGAAGACATTGAACAAATCCAGTTGAGGGTTGCCCATTTCTCCGTTGCATGGCTGCAGGTAGAGAGTCTTCACCAGTTCTGCCCTGTAGCCGAAGATTCCGAAGAGTACGTCGTCGGTAATGTAGGGCTTGGTCATGCGTTCGCGATCAAACTGCAATCCATAGCTCTCAATCTCGCTCTGGCTCATTGGCATGGATGGTGAGAATTGTCCCAAAAGACCGTGTACGCTGTGAAGTGGAATGTCCCAGATGCGGAAGAAACCGAGCACATGGTCAATGCGGTATGCATCGAAATACTCAGCCATCTTGCGCATACGACGTACCCACCAGCTGCAGCCGTCGGCAAGCATCACATCCCAGTTGTAGGTTGGGAATCCCCAGTTCTGTCCGTTTACTGAGAAGTCATCGGGTGGGGCACCCGCCTGGGAGTTGAGGTTGAAGTATTGTGGTTCTGCCCATGCTTCCACACTTGTGCGGGAAATACCAATTGGAATATCGCCCTTTATGATGATACCAGCTTTTTTCGCTGTCTCATGCACATCGGTGAGCTGAAGGTGCAGCTTGTACTGTATGTAGTAATGGAAGGCGATGTCGTGATGGTTCTTTCCTCGTGGCGAACACAGACGGTTAACAGCAGTGCGGTCGAATGTGCTATACTTGCCCCACTGTGAAAAGTCAGGAGTCCCGAAGGTGTCGCGAAGATGACAGAATGCAGCATAGGGCACCAGCCAGTCTTTATTGTTCTCGAAATAGGCTTTATAGTCTGCTGAAGCCAGCACTTGCTTCCCTTCCTGCTCATAGGCAAGTTTGAGATATTTCATTTTCAGTTTGAGCACTTTCTCATAGTCCACCTTGTCGAGTGCGTTCAGACTCTGCTGCTTCATCATGAATTTCTCCATCTGCAGACGGTCTTCAAGCTGTGGAAGGACATTGATGTCGCAGTAGATGGGGTGGAAGGCATAGATGGAAATGGAGTTGTAGGGATAGGAATCCTGCCAGGAACCGGTCATCATGGTGTCGTTGATAGGCAAAATCTGCAACGCATGCATTCCTACCGATGCAGCCCAGTGAATCATATCCTTGAGGTCACCGAAATCTCCGATTCCGTAGCTCTTCTCTGTGCGGAGCGAGAATACAGGGATGACCACACCTGCACACTTCCATCCGCGAAGGTTGAAACGTGCTGCATTGTCGGTCTTCACCCATGTCTGTCCGTTTTGCAGAGTCAGCGAGGTGATGATGCGGTTGGGACCTTCCTCCCAGACTTCTATATTGTCGGCATCGTCAACTATAACATATTTGTATTCAAGAGGACGGAATATCTCATTGGCATCAATGTTGATAGACCATTCCTGCAATCCTGTGAGATTGAGGCGTACAGGTTTCTCCCAGTTGCCGATTTGTGTGGCATTGCCACAGATGGCAAGATGCTGGTTGCGCAAAAGGTGCGGTTCTGTGATGCGAAGCTGAAGTGTCTTGTTGAAAGAAGGAATCTCAGAAGTGCTTACACGTTTGTGATAAGCCACTCCGTCGGTAAATGCTGCCGAGAAGAGCGGCAGGTCATCAGGAATGGGACGCCATGTGTCAGTAAGCACAAAAGAACTGTTGTCGTCAGTCACTGTACGGTTGTTGCGCTTGGTGGTCAGGCAGACTTCGTGCGGAGCCAGTTCCCATTCTGTCCATACCAACTTATCATTGCGGTACAGAGCGTATTGATACTTCAATGTGGTACAGAAGTCTTTTGTTGTAAACTCCAGGTCGGTACTCCATTGACATCCGTCGTATGTGGTGAGAGCATAAACTTTGTCACCAATGTGAAGGCGAAGGTCTTCACCCCACTGTGTGTGGTATTCTATTGCAAAATGAAATTTCATGGAGATCAAACTAAGGTGTTAAGTTCTTTATTTATTGATTGTAGTTCATCACGTATGCTTTTTAAGCGCTCAATGACTTCGATTTGTTTGTTCGTGCTGCCTTTGTCGTGCTTCAATGCAGTACGTGCTCCCTCGAGAGTCATTCCGCGTTCCTTAACAAGATGGTACACACTTCGAACCTCCTCGATATCGTCTTTCGAGTACTGTCGGATGCCGCGACCAGCCTTGCGAGGTTTAATGTTGGGAAATTCCTTCTCCCAAAAACGCAGCAAGGTTTCGCTCACGTTAAACATCTTTGCTACTTCACTGATGGAGTAGAAGAGTTTCAGTTCTTTATTAGTGTTTAGAGCCATGAGATGATTGTGATTTAAAGAGTTTTCAGAAGCTCTATGATATAGTTGTAGAACTTTTCAACAGAAGGGATATGACAACGCTCGTCGGGAGTGTGAGGAGAACGGAGTGTGGGACCGAATGAAGCCATATCCATGTCTGGATAGTTGACTCCGATTATACCACATTCAAGTCCTGCATGGCAAACTTGCACAAGTGGCTTTTTGCCGTACATTTTGTTGTAAACCTCCGACATTGTTGCAACAAGGGCAGACTTGGTATTTGGCTGCCAGCCGCTGTAGCCGCCTTCGAACTTAACCTTCATGCCTGCCATGGAGAAGCAAGCGCGCAGCGAATTGCAAAGCCAGAGCTTCATGCTGTCCACAGCACTACGGGCAAGGATGGAAATCTCTGCATGTCCGTCACCGATGTGGATGATGGCGAGGTTGGAAGAAGTCTCCACAATCTCTGGAATAGTTGGAATGAAGCGAAGTACTCCGTCATGGGCAGCCATAACTGCGTTGATGAGATTCTGCTGAATTTCTGCAGGTACTGCTGTGGCGGGTACGTCGCAAGCTTCTACTGTGAGTTCAATGTTGCCATGCTCGATTTCCTCAAATTCCTTGTTGAATAAATCACGGCACTTGGCAACAAGCTCTTCGAGTTGCGCCACTTTGCCGTTGGGTACAACAACAACTGCTTCGCCTTCACGGGGAATAGCGTTGCGCATGTTGCCTCCGTTCCAAGAGCAGAGCCAAGCGCTTTCTGTGCCAATGGCGGCGAAAAGCAGGCGTGCCATAAGTTTGTTTGCATTGGCACGACCTTCATTGATCTCCAGCCCTGAGTGACCTCCGCGCAATCCCTTCATTTGGATACGCATTGCTGTCATGTTCTCAGCATCGATATTGAGTGGCTGATAATCCATTGTGCATACCACGTCCATACCGCCTGCACAACCGATTGTGATTTCACCCTCAGTCTCACTGTCGAGGTTGAGAAGGTATTTCCCCTGAAGCTCACCGGCTTTCAGACCGAAGGCACCATACATGCCGGTTTCCTCGTCTTTGGTAATCAATACCTCAAGAGGACCGTGCACAACGTCTTTGTCTTCAATCACAGCCATGGCTGCGGCAACCCCCATTCCGTCGTCGCTTCCGAGAGTAGTGCCCTTGGCACGTACCCATTCGCCATCGATGTATGTTAGGATAGGATCAGTTTCGAAATTGTGATCAGATTCTTTTACTTTCTGTGGTACCATGTCCATGTGGGCTTGCAGCACTACGATGGGACGGTTCTCATAGCCTGGAGTGGCAGCTTTGCGCATCACCACGTTGCCGGCCTCGTCGATGTGTGCCTCAGCACTATTCTTCTTTGCGAAGTCAACAAGATAGTTTGCTACCTGCTCTGTGTGACCCGAAGGACGGGGAATTTGTGTGAGAGCATAGAAGTTACGCCAGACAATCTGAGGTTTTAGTTCATGTATTTCCATAGTGTTATATTTGTATGTGTATAGCTGATATTTTTTGTGATTTTTTTGTTTAACCTACAAATGTAGTATTTTTTTATAACTATATGCAAAAAAATCTTTTATTTTTTTTGAGCTTTTGTTTTGTATGTGACTTTTCGGGATTTGATGTGAAGCCCGAAATACGTAAGCAAGCCGTTGAAGATAAGCAATTCGTAGCCGAAGTTGTAGTTCCACAGATGCTGCGAGGCGAGGTCTATGGTGTAGCAGATTAGCGGCGATGCTATTGCAACCCAAGGTACAATTTGCGCATCAGGTTTGCGGTGAGTGCAAATGGCAAAGGCAAACAATCCGAGCAACGGACCATAGGTGTAGCTTACAAGGGTGTAGATGAGGTCAATCACACTGCGGTTGTTCAGCAGGTGAAAGAGCATAACAAACAACACGAATAGTGCCATCATGCAAAGATGTACCCTGCGACGGCGTTTTTCGTTGTCGGAGTCTTCCAATATGTCAATACAATAACTTGTAGTCAGTGCCGTCAATGCTGAATCGGCACTGGAGAATGCGGCTGCTATGATGCCTATGGTGAAAAGAATCAGGGTGCCTTCACCCAAAAGTCCCGTTGTTACGATTTGTGGCAGAATACTGTCGCTTTGTTCAGGCAACGACAATCCTTGGACTGAGTAGAAATGGGTAAGAATAATACCTAGGGCAAGAAACAAGAAATTGACCGGAAGGAAGAGAATGCCATAGCAACAGAGGTTCTTCTGCCCGTTGCGTAAAGTGCTGCAGGTGAGATTCTTCTGCATCATGTCCTGGTCCAGTCCTGTCATCACTATCACAATGAATATGCCGCTGAGAAACTGCTTCACGAAATGCTGACGGCTGCTCCAATCGGAAAATTCGAATATGCGGCTGTGCTTATCGAATTGTATGAGTTCGGTCATCCCCCCTAAATCGAGATTCATGCTGCTTCCTACATGTATGAGTATCATCATGAGTGCGCCAAGCATGCACAACGTCTGTAGTGCGTCTGTCCATACAATTGTGCGTATGCCTCCGCGATGGGTGTAGAGCCAGATTAGGAGCAGAGTGGCCACTACTGTGACTGCAAACGGCAGGTGGAGTGCTTCATGCAGGATTGTACAGACAAGATAGAGCTTTGCTGCCGACCCCATCAACTTACTGATGATGAAAAACCATGCACCGGTCTTGCGGCTTGCAGACCCTATCCTTGTGTCGAGATATCCGTAGATGCTGGTGACATTATGCTTGTAGTAGAGAGGCAGAAGTACAAACGCCACAATAAGATAACCGAAAAAGAATCCCATGCACATCTGCAGATAGGTCATGTCGGAATCTAATATCATACCCGGAACGCTGACAAAGGTTACTCCTGATATGCTTGCTCCGATCATACCGAATGATACTAGAGGCCAGGGCGATTTCCTGTTGCCGCGGAAGAAGGCATCGTTGCCTCCGCGACCAGTAAGAAGCGAAATGCCGTAGAGTACACCGAAGTAAATCAATATGGTTGTGATAATTAGCATATCATAATAAAACAAAAAAATAAAACAGATTGTGCATTTGAGTGCAAAGATAGCGTTTTTTTGCGTTTTTTTTGCGGCAATGCAATCTTAATCGCCGTTTTTTTTTGGTGTTAGTTGAATTTGTTGTAATTTTGGAGCAGAAAGAGAGAAATCTACTAACTATACATTATTTGTTATTTATGGAGACTCAATCTATCTGGATAACAGTTTTTCAGTTACTTGGTTCGCTGGCGCTGTTGATGTTCGGTATGAAAACCATGAGTGATGCCCTGCAGAAAATGGCCGGACCTCAACTGCGACACGTTTTGGGTGCAATGACCACCAACCGCTTCACAGGTATGCTGACCGGTATGGGTGTGACTGCAGCCGTTCAGAGTTCTACAGCCACCACGGTAATGACGGTGTCGTTCGTCAGTGCAGGACTTCTGACATTGGCTCAGGCTATCAGCGTTATCATGGGTGCCAATATCGGTACCACGCTTACGGCATGGATTATGTCTGCAGGATTCACCTTCAATATCACAACGATGGTCTATCCTGCTTTTGTTGCCGCGATAATTCTAATTTATAATAAGAAACGCCGTACCATTGGAGATTTTATCTTTGGTGTGGCATTCATGATTCTCGGATTGGGTACTTTGCGTCAAACGGGAGTGGATATGAATCTCGGAGAGAATGAGGTTTTGCTGCAGTTCTTCTCAAGCTTCGATCCTCATAGCTTCCTCACTACATTGCTCTTCCTGCTTATAGGTGGAGTGCTGACTATGTGCGTCCAGTCATCAGCAGCGGTAATGGCAATTACTATGATTCTTTGTTCGAGCGGAGTACTTCCCATTTATCAGGGTATTGCCCTCGTCATGGGAGAGAATATCGGTACAACCGTCACTTCAAATATCGTTGCTCTGTCGGCAGGTACCCAGGCGCGTCGAGCAGCCTTTGCACATATGTTCTTTAATGTCTTCGGTGTGGTTTGGGTGCTCATCTTCTTCCGCCCATTTGTGAATTTGGTATGCTCTTTTGCTGGCTACGATGTGGACATGCAGAAGGAAGTAGTGGGAGAAGTAGCGTTTGCAGCTAATGCCGCTAAACTGAGTTTCGTACTTGCAGCTTTCCATACCTGCTTCAACCTTATCAATACAGGAATCCTTATATGGTTTATCCCGAGCATCGAGAAACTCGTATGCAAGGTGATTGCTACTAAACCCGATGGTGAAGAAGAGGATACTCGCTTGCGTTATATTGCCAGTGGATTGATGAAGACACCAGAAATCTCTGTTTATATGGCTCAACAGGAAATTGTCCTCTTTGGCATACGTATACAGCGAATGTACGGCATGGTGCTTGATCTCAACCGTATGACCCGTGAGGGAGTTGATGAAGATGAGTTTGCCAAGCTCTATGCACGTATCGAGAAATATGAAGGTATTAGCGATAACATGGAGATAGAGATAGCTCGCTACCTTGAACAAGTGAGTGATGCACACCTCTCTGATGATACAAAGGCAAAGATCCGTCAGATGTTACGTGAAATCAGCGAGATAGAAAGTATTGGTGATTCTTGTTCTAATCTTGCGAGAACACTCAATCGTAAAAAGCAAAGCGACAAGAAGTTCACAGATACCCAAGAATACAATCTGCAGCAGATGTTGATGCTTACCGAGGAGAGCTTGAAACAGATGAACCATATTCTTGCTGGACATCGTGAAGACTTCGACCTAAATGAGACATATCGAATCGAAGAGGAAATCAATGCTTTGAGAGATCGCCTGAAGCAAGAGAATATCCAGGCAATCAATGACCGTCAGTATGGTTATGCCGAAGGTACAATGTATTCAGACCTCGTAAGCGAATGCGAGAAACTTGGCGACTATGTAGTCAATGTCGTCCAGGCTCGTCTGGCATGATTATTCTATCCGGTAAAATCATTTTACGATCAACACTTCACTTTTTACTTTTTGCGTTAGCGCAATAATAATTTTCGCTCTTTCGATATGTCGTTATGTTGACATTTCGAAAGGGCGCTTCCATTTAGACTGCTGCCCTTCCCCTTTACTATGGCGTTGCCCGTATGACGGAGGGAACTTTATAATTCTCCAAAATAGTGGGTCTCTGCTAATTGAAGTAGATACTGGCCGTAGTTGTTTTTCTTCATAGGCTCAGCAAGCTCCCTGAGTTTTGAAGAAGATATCCAACCTTGATGATAGGCTATACCCTCAAGACAGGCAATCTTCAAACCTGTACGCTTCTCCAGCACCTCAATGAAATTCGATGCTTCGCTTAGAGAATCATGAGTTCCTGTGTCGAGCCATGCAAAGCCACGCCCCAGTTGCTGGACCTTCAAATTCCCCTCTTGTAGGAAAACCTGATTCACAGTGGTGATTTCCAATTCTCCACGTGCAGAAGGCTTGATATGCTTTGCCACGTCAACAACCTTGTGTGGGTAGAAGTACAAACCTACAACAGCGTAGTTGCTCTTCGGATTTTGAGGTTTTTCCTCGATACTTAGGCAGTTCCCCTCTTTGTCGAATTCCGCAACACCATAACGCTCTGGATCATTTACCCAATAACCGAAAACAGTTGCCTTGCCGCCAGCCTCTGCTGTTTTAACAGCCTCACGCAACATTCCCGTAAATCCTCTTCCGTGGAAAATGTTGTCGCCTAATACCAGGCACACAGAATCGTTTCCTACGAACTTCTCTCCTATAATGAATGCCTGTGCCAACCCGTCAGGAGACGGCTGCTCGGCATATTCGAATCTTACCCCGTAGTCACTTCCATCACCCAGCAGACGCTGGAACCCTGGCAAGTCGTGAGGTGTGGAGATAATAAGAATATCACGAATCCCGGCCAGCATCAGTACGGATATAGGATAATACACCATGGGTTTGTCGAAAATCGGAAGCAATTGTTTGCTTACTCCCTTTGTGATAGGGTACAGACGAGTTCCACTACCACCAGCTAATACTATTCCTTTCATATTATGAGTTTATAAAGCCAACGCGATTTATTGAAACTTTTAGTTTGGTTAAGCGAAACGACAGAATTTATTTAATCCATCCTTCTTCAGTCCATTCAATGGGACGCTGGATGAGGATGGCAGCACCGTCATGACGGAGGCTGTAACCGTGGCAGATGAAGACATCTTCATTGTCGATGTGGTAAGCAGCACAATGACCTGTAGCTTCAAACAACTTCTTGTCGCCTTCCAGAAATATTGTACCGCCGCCTTCGAGCATGTCTTTTCCTTCTTGATCCAGATAAGGGCCTTCAACATTCTTACTGCGACCAACGGCTACACGGTAGTTGCTCTTGGCACCACGGCAGCAATAGTCCCACGACACGAACAGATAGTAATAGCCGCCGTGCTTGAAGATAAATGGAGCCTCAATGGCATTAGTGCCTGCATATTTTGAAGTGGGGTTTTCCATCGATGGTTTGTTGTTTGGTCCGTAGCGCCTGGCAATGGTGCGAGGCTTTTCACCCTTTGCGATATGCATGGAGGAATCGAGAGGTGCCAGTTGGATTCCGTCCCAGAACGATCCCCATACCAGCCAGGGTTTGTCGTTGTCGTCAATTACGAAGTTAGGGTCGATGGCATTCCAGTTGTCTCGGTTTTCACGCGATGCGACGATGCATCCTTCGTCCTTCCACATGTTGCTTCGCAGGGAATGGCTGCTGAGCAGACCGATTGCGGAACCGTTCTTGCCGAATGTAGAACAGCTATAGGCCAACCACCAGCGCCCATGCCATTGGATAATATCGGGTGCCCAAACATGATTGCGAAAACCAGGCACAGAGTCCGTTATCCATCCCGGAATGACCGTCATGACAGGGTAGGAGAAAACTGTCCATGTCTTGCGGTCTTTCGATGTCATCTGCTGGATGCCCATTCCTGTGGAAAACATATAGTAAGTGTCCCCTTCCTTTGCCATCACGGGGTCGTGAACCATAGGAGTTTCTGTGGTGAATGTCTCACGTTGAAAGTGGTGGCGCGGTCCCTGAGCATAAAGCTGCATCCATGCACACCACACAAACCATACAAACAATGTCGGAATCAGAATTCTTCTCATTATTTATTGTAATTAGATGTTACTTGCTGCAAAAATACAAAAAAGAATTGGATATTGCACAATTGAATAATCATAATTTATAATTCACAATTAATGATTTAGTTTTTGCTTTCTACTAGAAAAACTGTATCTTTGAAGTCTTGAATAATTAATTGAGCATGAAGAATGCTCTATGTAACACCTGAATAATACATGCAAATGAAATCCAAAATCCTTTTTGTGCTTACAAATGCTGCACTGATGGCATGGCTGTCGTTCTGCCCTGTGGCAGCTCAATCTAACAGACTTCATTATACTCAACCTGCTACGTTTTTCGAAGAGGCTCTGCCCATAGGAAACGGAACGCTGGGCGCTATGATCTACGGCGGAGTAGACGAGGAAAAGCTCTCGCTTAATGACATAACGTTGTGGACTGGTGAACCGGACATGGATGTGTATGCTCCTGAGGCGTATAAAAACATCGAAGATATTCGCAAGGCTCTGTTTCGTGAGGATTATCGTGAGGCTGACCGTTTGCAGAGGTCTGTGCAGGGACATTACAGCCAGAACTACCAGCCGCTGGGCATGCTTAAGTTCCGCTCTATGACGGCTACCGCTGCTGATGAGTCGTACTCTCGCTCGCTGGACGTGTCTCGTGCAGTGGCTGCGATTGAGTGGGCTGGTGGCAGACGTGAATATTTTGCCTCCGCTCCCGACTCGGTGATAGTGATAAGACTGACGGCTGCTGACGGTTCTTCCATTAACAAGCGGTTCAGCTACCACTGCCAGCTTCCACATCAGACAACGGCTTCTGCAAAACGTGACAGTGTAGGCGAATTGGTAACTGACGGCTATGCGGCATGGACAAGCAAGCCTTCGTATGTGGGAGGTATGGGACTTTTTCAATACGACAGCAACAGAGGCATTCACTTTCGCACTATTGTGAGATTGTTGCCTCGTGGAGGCAAGCTGAGGACTGTGGGCAATGACGAGCTAGAGGTGACGGGTGCCGACGAACTGCTGGTTCTGATTTCAAATGTGACCAGTTTCAACGGAGCTGACAAGGATCCTGTGAAAGAGGGTCGCGATTATAAAAATATTGTTCGTGCGCGTATAGAGAAGGCTACAGCTAGCTCCTACGATGACATGATGCTGAGACACTTGAAGGACTACAGTCAGTTCTACGGCCGCATGTCTCTGGAACTCGGCACTACGGATGATACTATCGCGGCGAAGTCAACTGACAAGCAGTTGCGTGACTATACGGAGAAGGGCGAGAAGAATCCTGACCTTGAGGAACTGTATTTCAACTACGGACGCTACCTGCTCATAAGCTGCTCCCGCACTCCTGCTGTGCCAGCTAACCTGCAGGGCTTGTGGAACGAGAAGATGCTGCCGCCATGGTCATGCAACTACACCAGCAATATCAATGTAGAGGAAAACTACTGGCCTGCCGAGATTACGGCTCTGCCTGAGATGCATGCCTCCCTGCTCGGTTTCATACAACAACTTCCCAATACGGGAAAAGCGACAGCCAGCGCATACTACGGCGTAGGCAACGGATGGTGTCTGGCTCACAATACTGATATCTGGGCAATGACCTGTCCAGTAGGAGAGCACGGTGGTGATCCACAATGGGCAAACTGGAATATGGGAGGCGCATGGATTAGCACTCACTTGTGGGAACACTACACTTTTACGCTTGACAAGGATTATTTGCGACATGTGTGGCCTACACTCAAAGGTGCTGCTGAATTTTGCCTGGAATGGCTGATTGAACACGATGGATATCTGATTACCGCTCCTGCCACCTCGCCAGAGAACTCGTACAAGACAGAGGATGGCTATCATGGTCGCACTGTTTACGGCGGTTTTGCCGATATTGCAATGATTCGCGAGTGTCTGACCGATGCCAGACAGGCTGCCGTTGCTTTGGGAAATCAGAAGGTTTTTGTGGATAAGGCTGACAAGGCTCTATCCAAACTTCTTCCTTACCGCATAGGCAAACGCGGAAATCTGCAAGAGTGGTATCACGATTGGGATGATGAGGATCCGCACCACCGCCATCAGTCACACCTCTTCGGACTGTTCCCGGGACACCATATAGATGTGGAATCCACCCCGGAACTAGCTGCCGCCTGCAAGCGTTCGCTGGAAATCAAGGGTGACCGTACCACTGGATGGAGCACTGGATGGAGAGTGAACTTGCAAGCCAGGTTGTGTGAAGCTGAAACAGCATACCATTTTTACCGCGTTCTTCTGAGCTATGTGTCTCCTGATGAATACAGGGGACCTGACCGCCGTACCGGTGGAGGCACCTATCCAAACCTGCTCGATGCACATTCTCCATTCCAAATAGACGGCAATTTTGGTGGAACGGCTGGAGTGGTAGAGATGCTAGTGCAGAGTTCGCTGAAAGAAAATTATGAGGCGGAAGTCCTGCTCTTGCCAGCATTGCCAAAGGAATGGAGTGAAAGAGGCTGCCTGAATGGTGTGAGAACACGTGGAGGTTATTCCATCGACTTGGTCTGGAGAAATGGACGTCCTACATCTGTGTCAATACAGGATATCCGTCCTGCCAACTCTCCTACGGCTCGTCTTTATGTCCGATTCGGCAAACAGAAATGGACCATTAAAACAAAACCTGGACAGAAAAAAAGGATTCTCTGAAACATAATCCGAAGCTATTATTCTATCATCTTCATCCCTAAACAGTGAGGGTGGGTACCTGTACGTGCGTACATATTATATATAATAGTAAAAACCAGACTTAAAAACGTCGCTTGGAAATGGGTGAAGTTTTTTTGATTTTCAGGTTGATCTGTTTCTGGAAATGAGCGAACATTTTTCCCGGCAAGAGTTAACCTGTGACTCTGTGGCATGAAAACAGTGCTTTTTTTTAAAATATTCGCAATTTATTCAAAAAAAGTTGTTGAAAGATTTTGTCATGAAAAATAAAGTGCGTACCTTTGCACTCGCTTTCGGAAATAAGAGTTGCCGCGGCCTGAGTTGCGGTGATTT
>CACYSD010000020.1:0-47181 GCA_902776985.1 uncultured Bacteroidales bacterium | reverse complement strand
AAGCAGATTGCATATCCGCATTTTAACGGTTAGACGCAATCTGCTTTTTGTTAATAATCGAGAAGCCTTCCTAACTTGAAGGGTTTTTCAGTGCCCTCTGTAATGGCTGCCTTTTTTTTGTGTTTTTTAAATAAGTTGTATGCTAAGGTGCAATATGTAATTAAAAAGTCGTAATTTTGCATCAGATTTTTGAATACATATTTAACTTATAAGAATAATACGATGAATTTTGTAGAAGAACTACGTTGGCGCGGCATGATACATCAGATGATGCCGGGCACAGAAGAATTGCTGAATGAAGAAAAGAACGTGAGTGCGTACCTGGGTATCGACCCAACTGCTGACTCACTGCATATTGGTCACTTGTGCGGAGTGATGATGCTTCGTCACTATCAGCGCTGCGGCGGCAAGCCTTTCGCCCTTGTCGGAGGTGCTACAGGTATGATTGGCGACCCATCGGGCAAGAGCCAGGAGCGTAACCTGCTTGACGAGGAGACTCTGGCACACAACGTGAAATGCATCAAGGCTCAGCTGGCTCACTTCCTCGATTTCGAGAGCAACGAGCCTAACCGTGCCGAACTCGTGAACAACTACGACTGGATGAAAGACTTTACCTTCCTCGCCTTTGCCCGCGACGTGGGTAAGCACATTACTGTGAACTACATGATGGCAAAGGAATCAGTGCAGAAGCGTCTGAACGGTGAGGCTCGCGACGGTCTTTCTTTCACCGAGTTTACTTATCAGCTGCTTCAGGCTTACGACTTCTATTATCTCTGCGAACACCACAACTGTCGCTTGCAGCTCGGTGGCGCGGATCAGTGGGGAAACATCACCACGGGTTCTGAGCTTATCCGCCGTATGAGCGGCAAGGAGTGTTTTGCACTGACCTGTCCGCTTGTTACCAAGAGCGACGGCCGTAAGTTCGGAAAGACAGAGAAGGGAAATATCTGGCTCGACCGCAACCGCACATCTCCATACCAGTTCTACCAGTTCTGGCTCAATGTGGCTGACGACGACGCCAAGAAATACATCAAGATTTTCACATCTCTCACCAAAGAGGAGATTGACGCTGTCATTGCAGAGCACGACCAAGATCCAGGTCAGCGTGTGCTCCAGAAGTGTCTTGCCAAGGAAGTTACCATCATGGTACACTCTAAGGAAGACTATGAACTGGCTGTCGAAGCTTCACAGATCCTCTTCGGCAAGTCAACCAAGGAGGCATTGCTCAAGCTCGACGAGCAGACTCTGCTTGACGTATTCGACGGTGTGCCTCACTTCGAAGTTGACCGCAGCGTATTCGAGGCAGGAACTCCTGCTATTCAGCTGACTACCGACTGCGCAGCCATCTTCCCGTCAAAGGGAGAGATGCGCAAACTGACTCAAGGCGGCGGCGTAAGCATCAACAAGGAGAAGCTCACTGATCCTAACGCTGTAATCACTACTGCAGACCTGCTCGACGGCAAGTATCTGCTTGTGCAGCAGGGAAAGAAGAAGTACTTCCTGGTGATTGCAAAGTAAAAGACCCCCTTTTATCCCCCAAGGGGGAAATAAGTGAAGGGTGAAGAGTGAAATGAAAGGTATTATGTTTCGACTTGGAGCATGGGGAATCGCCATTCTGCTTCTTATAAGTTGCGGAAGAGATGGAGGTAGCGAGGAAGTGAAGCGAAGTGCGTATTACTGGAGCACGACGTTCAGGATGGACAGCACCAAACTGAACTTCATCCGTGACCACGGCATACAGAGGTTGTACGTTCGCTACTTCGATGTGGTGACTGATGCAACCGAGGGTGCGAAACCTAATGCTACGATCATTTTCAGGGATTCGATGCCGGAAGGAGTGGAGATTGTCCCTGTAGTGTATATCCTCAACGAATGTATGACTGCAGGCACAGAGGGGTTGGCTGAGAAGATTGCGAAACGAGTGCTTCAGATGAACGAAACCCACGATGTAATCGGGGTGAAGGAGGTGCAGATTGACTGCGACTGGACATTGCGGACAGAAAAGCGTTTCTTCTCATTCCTCACGGAAATCCGCAAGATTCTCGCAGAACACGACATTCAGCTCAGCGCGACCATCCGCCTGCACCAGCTTTCGGGCAATGTGCCTCCTGTGGACAGAGGAGTGCTGATGATGTACAACACCGGTGACTTCACGGATATCAACTGCGAGAAACCGATCCTCGACATAGAAACGGCAGAGCCGTATCTGCGTTATCTGGAAGCCTACAAGCTGCCGCTTGCCACTGCCTATCCGCTTTACCGCTGGAATATAGTTTTCAGAGGTTCGCACTACATAGGCATAATGCACGGTGAAGATGATTTGCCGACACTCAGCGGCGACAGCATTGTGGTGCGCGAACCCACACTTGACGAGGTGCTTGAGGCACGTAAACGAATCGGAGCCTTGCGTCCGGACGCAAACGACGAGACTATTCTCTACGAACTAAACGACTATAATATAACTCGTTTTAATCAGAACGATTATGAAAAGATTTTTGCTCGCTAATTTGCTGACAATTGTATTCCACATCACTTGTCAGGCTTGTGCATGGGAAGGGACCCATAATTACTACATGTTTCATTCGTGGTCAGCTCCTGAAGACCGGCTGAATATCAGTAGTAGAGTGGAACAGTTCTGGTGTAACTACATGAAAGACCCGGACTGCAACTACACCTATCAGCACGACGAAATCATGGAGGCTGCGAAGAAGAAGGGTGACACCGAACTTATCGCCTACATGAAGGCTCTTGACAGCTATATCGAGATTAGTGACGAAATTGACAACGACCGCTGGGATTACCCGACCAAGGAGCAGCTTGAGCAGCGAGCTGCCAAGGAAAGAGCATTGCTGGGTCTTGTCTATCAGTATAAGGGATCACGCCTACGTGCACAGTACTCACTGCTTGAGATGCGTGTCAATATGATTCAGAAGAACCATAAGGCAAACAAGAAGCTTTGGGAGATGGTGACGTCGAAATATCCTGCAAGCGTCTATCGCGACATGATGGAGAATATCTATGCAGGCGCACTGTTCCATCTCGGAGAAAGAGAGAAGGCTGCCGACATCTTTGCACGTCACGGCGATGCAGCAAGCATCCAGTGGGCATTGCGCAAATACCGCAATCTGGCAGGAATCCAGAAAATCTACAACGACAACCCAAACAGCGCTTCCCTCTACTATCTGCTTGACGAATTTGTCAATGGACTGCAGGAGACTATCGACTCGGAAGGCAACGAAGATTGGATAAAGGAAGTAGGTCGCTCTCCTCTCTACAAGGACGAGGCGCTGCGTTTCATCACTTTTGCCTCACAGGTGATTGCCGACGGCAAGACCCAGGATCCATGCGTATGGATGACAGCCTGCGGCATGGTTCACTATCTTCTTGGAATGCAGAAGGATGCAGAGTCGGACATGGCTATTGCAAATGGATATGAAGGAACAAAGCGAAGCAAGGATGTGCGTCGCTGTGTTAACCTGCTGGTTATGACCGGAAACCCAGATGCCAACCCAGAGAAACTGGCTTCGGAGCTGAAGTGGCTGCGCAGTGCCGCTGCGACTCAGTTTGACGAAACAGGCAGCGACGACTATTTCATTCACGCTGAGGAGCGCGTCATTCTGATTGGTCTTGCTGGTTATTATTACAATCACGGCAACAAGAACATGTGTGCGGCAGTGATGGGCATGTACAACGACATGTCGCTTGAGTCTGCAGTCAACAACATACGTTCTCCGAAATTCGACTCCAAACAAGAATATGCATGGAACAGTGACTACTGCGGTGAGTACTTTGCATTTATCCAGGACTTCACCGCTGACGAGCTGGTCGCATACTTCAATTTCCTGAAGCAGCCTCACACTTCGCCTGTGGAGAAATTCATCATCTCCCAAGTCTACAGCGATCCAAACTATTACAACGATCTCATCGGAACAAAATACATTGACGAGAACAAGTTCGACAAGGCTGTGCCATACCTGCGTCAGGTTTCTCTGGAATTCCTCTGTACCCAGAATATCAGCTATTATCTGGCTCACCGTGACTTCAGAACAGAGCGATGGATGAAGAACCAACGCGATGACGAAGACAAGGAGGGTCCATTTATGGGCAAGGTGACGGTTAATCAGAAACTGCAGTTCTGCGAAGAGATGATTGCCCTTCAGGAGAGTTATCAGAAAGAGAAGAACGGCAACAAACGCTGTGAAATAGCATACAAGTTGGCAACAATGTATTTCCAGGCTTCACCTTACGGCAACTGCTGGTATATTACCGACTACGGAAATTCCAGCTATGTCCATGCAGAGTCAACCGCATACTCTTTTGCAGAAATCGCAAGAGACTATCTGAAGACCAGCAAGCTGAGCACCGACTTCGACATGCGTCAGCGCAGCCTCTTCGCTCTGGCATACATGCCTATGGATGCATGGTGTGAACAGGAAATGCACTGGAACGGCAACGATTACACATATTCCTATGTGCCACTGCCCAATTCCGAGCAGTATGCCGCTCTTGACGAACTCAGTATCTTCGCAGCCAAGAACAAAGGTCGTATGGCACCTTATGTTACCAAGTGCGATGTGCTGAAACAGTTCCGAAAATACCAATAACCTTGTGTCTACATGGGGGAAATCGTACGATTTTCCCCTTTTCGTTTCATAGTTATTTTTCTTTTACATATCTTTGCAGTTTAAAAGATAGCGTACTCACGTTGCCACAGAGCAGGCAACACTACGCTGAAACGGATGTAAATGACAGAAAATCAACAAGAATTTAAATACTTACCGAATATAAACACGCCAGCCGATTTGCGTAAGTTGGACGTGAAGGAGCTGACGCAGGTATGCGACGAACTCCGTCACGACATCATACGTGAACTGTCTGTGAACCCGGGACATCTGGCTTCGAGCCTTGGTGTGGTGGAACTGACCGTTGCACTGCACTATGTGTTCGACACCCCCAACGACCGCATTGTGTGGGACGTAGGGCATCAGGCTTACGGTCACAAGATACTTACCGGCCGACGTGATTCTTTTTCTACAAACAGAAAGTTGGGCGGACTGCGTCCGTTCCCCTTCCCCACTGAGAGTGAATACGACAGTTTCTGCTGCGGACACGCTTCAAACTCCATCAGTGCCGCGCTCGGCATGGCTGTGGCAGCACACATGAAAGAGGAGAACCGCAAGGTAGTTGCCGTGATAGGTGACGGAGCCATGAGCGGCGGACTGGCGTACGAAGGACTTAACAACACCTCTTCCACTCCCAACGACATGCTTATCATCCTCAACGACAACAACATGTCGATTGACCACAGTGTGGGAGGAATGAGAAAATACCTGTTGAAGCTTAACACCAACTCCACCTATAACCGCTGGCGTATGAAGGTGGCTCGCAGGCTGACCCTGTGGGGATTCCTGTCCGACAAGCGCAGACGCGGACTTATTCGCTTCAGCAACAGTTTGAAGTCACTGATCTCCCGTCGTCAGAATATGTTCGAAGGATTGGACATCCGCTATTTCGGACCAACCGACGGACACAATGTAGTGGAACTGGTGCGAGTATTGCGTGCCATCAAGGATATGAGCGGACCAAAGCTACTGCATATCCACACTATCAAGGGTAAGGGCTATGCTCCTGCAGAAGAGGATGCAACCATCTGGCATGCACCAGGCAAGTTCGACGAGGACACTGGTGAACGATTGGACGACAAACCCAAGAAAGTATGTCCACCGAAGTTCCAGGATGTGTTTGGAGAAACCCTGCTGGAACTGGCACGAAACAACGACCGCATTGTGGGAGTCACTCCTGCCATGCCAACTGGATGTTCAATGAACATTATGATGGCGGAAATGCCGGAGCGCACCTTCGACGTAGGAATAGCAGAAGGACATGCAGTCACATTCTCAGGAGGAATGGCAAAGGATGGCATGCTGCCGTTCTGCAACATCTACAGTTCGTTTATGCAGCGGGCATACGACAACATCATCCACGATGCGGCAATCATGAACCTGAACATGGTGCTGTGTCTTGACCGCGCAGGACTAGTGGGTGAAGACGGACCGACGCATCATGGAGCCTTCGACCTCGCATTCCTGCGACCGATTCCGAATCTCACAATCGCATCACCATACAACGAAGAGGAACTGCGCAAGCTCATGTACACTGCGCAAATGCCGAACCGCGGCACCTTCGTAATCCGCTACCCACGTGGCAGAGGCAGCCTTGTGGACTGGCGCTGTCCGTTGGAGGAAGTGCCTGTAGGCAAGGGACGCCTTCTCAGGGAAGGAACAGACGTGGCAGTGCTGTCGCTTGGTCCTATCGGAGTGGAAGTGGAGAAAGCGATTGAAATGAAGAATGAAGAATTAAGAATGAAGAATGCTGAAAACCTTGCTGATTCAAATTCTGATTCAAAAGTAGCCCACTATGACATGCGTTTCCTTAAGCCTATTGACGAGGAGATACTTCATGAGGTAGGACGCAAGTTCTCACGTGTAATCACCGTTGAGGACGGTGTGGTAAGCGGCGGACTGGGCAGTGCTGTTCTTGAGTTCATGTCCGACCACGGCTATAAATGCTCCGTGGAGCGTGTAGGCATTCCAGATACTTTCGTAGAACATGGAACTGTTAGCGAGCTACGCAGGATTTGCCGAATGGATGCAGATAGTATAAAAACAATAATAGAAGGAGGAAAATGAAGATAATCATTGCAGGTGCAGGCGCCGTAGGAACCCATCTTGCCCGTCTGCTGTCACAAGAGAATCTCAATGTCGTACTCATTGACCCCGGTGAAGACAGGCTGGCGAAACTCAACAGTGATCTCGACATCATGACATCCGCTGTAGACCCCACAAGCATCAGCGGACTGAAGAGTGTGGGTGTGGCAAATGCGGATCTGTTCATTGCCGTCACACCGCAAGAGAGCACCAACCTGCATTGTGCGATGCTTGCCAAGCAGCTTGGTGCCAAACGTACGGTTGCCCGTGTGGACAACTACGAGTACATGAAACCTGAGAACCTTCATATATTCCAGGGACTTGGCATCGAATCCCTCATCTATCCCGAGCTTCTTGCAGCAAAGGACATTGCAGATTCCGCACAGGAGTCATGGGCACGACAGATCTGGGAATTTGGAGGCGACCTCCTTCTGCTCAGTGTCAAGATGCACGACAACCATCCTGTCTATGACAAGGAAATCAGCAATGAGAACAACCAGCTCATTGGGCACACCCTCAAGGAATTGGGTATGCAGCACGGACATAAATTCCATGTCGTAGCCATCAAGCGTAACGGTGAGACCGTAATGCCTTATGGTGAGGAGAAGATTCTGCCTCGCGACCTTGTGTTCTTTATGGCTACCCGTGACGGCATCGCAGAAATCCGTCGTCTGTCGGGCAAGGACAATTATCCTGCAGTGCGCCGCGCCATGATTATCGGTGGCGGTAAACTCTCAGTTCGTGCCGACTGGGCACTTCCCGACAATATGACGCTGAAGATTGTGGAATCCAATCTCGAACGTTGTGAAAAACTCGGCAAACTCACTAAAGACCGTACACTCATCATCCATGGTGAGGGTCATGACATGGAACTTCTCAACGACGAGGGATTCGGCAACCTCGAAGCATTCATCGCCCTCACCGACAACGACGAAGAGAACATCCTATCCTGTGTTGCCGCCCGCCGCAGGGGAATCCGCAAGACCATTGCCCAGGTGGAGAACCTCGACTATCTCGACATGGCTGAGGACCTCGATGTGGGAACAGTAATCAACAAAAAGACCATTGCTGCAAGCTATATCTACCAGATGCTGCTCAAGAGCAGTGTCAACAACATGAAGATGCTGACAGTGGCAGATGCAGATGTTGCGGAGTTTATTGTCAAAGCCGATTCCAAGGTAACCCGCAAGCCCGTCATGGAATTAGGTATTCCCCGTGGTGTCAACATCGGAGGCATGGTGCGTCAGGGCAAAGGCCAGTTGGTAAGCGGTAAGACGGTGCTGCAAGAAGGAGACCGAGTGGTTGTGTTCTGCATCGGCGGCACTCTCAAGAAACTCGACAGATTCTTTAACTAAACACAAAATAACACCACTATGAACAGATTATTATTTTTCGCTTTAGTTGTTTCAACAATACTGTTCGCCAATTGCAGCAACGCTAAGCAACAGGAGGATGTCAACGCTGCAGATACCGAATCTGCAGCAGATTCAGAAGAAGCAACCGCCGCAGACACAGAGCCTGTGAGCCGTTCAGACTACAAGTTTACCGCAACATATCACATTGACAAAGAAGAAGATCTGGTTGACAGCATCCATGTTGTAGGGAAACTGAAAGACGGAACGGTTGCCTTTGACGAAGGGGTGCGACTCATCACCATGCAGGAAGCCAGCTCCGACAGAAAATGGTTTGAAGAGACAGATGTCAACTTCGACGGCATACCCGACTTGCTGATATATACAGGATACTGGGGCTTTGGAGGTCAGGGAGGCGATATTCACACCTGCTATGTATGGGATGAAGAGAATCACAGATTCGTATATGTCGAAGACTTCACCCAAATACCCGATCCAAGTTTTGAAGCGGACACCAAGACCATCCGTGCTGACTATCGCGCCGAATACGACTTGTATGTCCATGCGGTTTACAAGTGGGAAGGATTCAAATTAAAACAAGTCTCCTACGAAACCGAAGGTATTGAAGACTTCTATGGAGACACAGAGGAAGAAGAGTGAACTGGAAACTGATCATAAGAATCTTGGGCAACCTGCTTTACATTGAAGCAGGGCTTTTGGCTATTTGTCTCATTCTTGGTTTATGCTACCAGGAATGTTACCTGCCATTCGTATGGCCTGTGGTTATTTCCATTGTCTTAGGTACGGTGGGACAACTCATTGGGCGCAATGCCGCTGCCAACATGAGCCGTAAGGACGGATACGTAGTCGTTTCGTTCGTATGGGTCATCTTCGCGTTGATAGGTATGCTGCCCTTCATCTTCAGCGGAGCCATCCCCGATGTGGCAGGAGCATTCTTCGAATCCATGTCAGGCTTCACCTCCACTGGTGCCACGGTAATTGACAATTGCGATGCACAGGCACACAGCATACTTATGTGGCGCAGTCTCTCGCAATGGATTGGAGGTATCGGAATTGTGTTCTTCACTATTGCCATTCTGCCTGCATTCGGAGTTGGAGAAGTAAAACTCTTCGCGGTGGAAGCCACAGGTCCTATGCACGACAAGGTTCATCCCCGCATCTCGATGACAGCAAGGTGGATTGGAACCATCTACCTCCTGCTCACGGTGCTCTGCATTGGTTCGCTCTATATCTGCGGCATGAGTTTCTTCGACGCGGTGAACTATGCTTTCGTAACTACAGGAACAGGAGGATTCGGCACCCATAGCGCACTGCTGCACGAGGTGTACAACAGCCCTGCCATCGAGTATGTGCTTATCGTGTTCATGTTCGTGTCGGGTATCAACTACACCCTTATCTACTACTCTCTGCTCAAAGGCAGGATAAGCCGTATCTGGCGCGATGCCGAACTGCGCTGCTACTGCATTATCGTGATTGGTGCGGTATTGGCTTGTACCATAATCCTTGCCCTTCACCGCATAGCACCGTCCGAACTGGATTTCTCATCGCTGGGCAACTTCTTTGGCTCAGTGGAATTGGCGCTTCGAGAATCTCTGTTCACTGTCATCTCGCTTCAAACAACCACAGGATTAGCCACATGCGACTACACCACTTGGCCGGTCATGCTCATGCCAATTCTGCTGTTTGTAATGTTTGCCGGTGCATGTTCAGGCAGCACGAGCGGTGGATTCAAGTGTATCAGATGGTCTATCATCTTCAGGGTGACACGCAATGAGATACAGCACATACTCCATCCACGTGCCGTATTGCCGCTGCGAATGAACGGCAACATCATTCCCACACCGATAGTAAGAACCATGCTGGCATTCGTAGCACTCTTTGCGGGTTCACTGCTCTTAGGTGCGTTTGTTCTTGCTGTCTTCGGAGTGTCACCAACTGTGGAGAACCAAAATTTCGACTATTACGATGCACTCGGACTCGCTATGTCATCGCTGTCGAATGTAGGTCCTGGAATGGGTTATTACGGACCAGTCCACTCTTGGGCTATACTCTCGCCATTCGCGAAAATTATTTGTTCCACACTCATGCTCATAGGGCGTCTTGAAATCTTCCCTATCTTACTCCTCTGCACTCGCAGTTTCTGGAAAAAACAATGAATCATCACTACATTATTTATTTATTATTAGGATTACTCTGTGCCGCGCCGTCAGCAAAGGCACAATCACACTTTACTACACTTGCCAACGATACCACATGGACTGATTCCGTCACCGGACAGTTATGGCATCAGCAGAAAACCTATCCATCACTCGATTCGGTGATGAATTGCCGTCCGCAGCCACTCCGTGCCCTCTTGGACGTGACAATCATCAACGGACTGGTGGTAGGCTGGGACATTATGGCCGGTCGCGAATGGGCTAAGGTAGACTGGCATACCATCAAGAGGAATTTCCATACCAATTGGGTATTTGACAACGACAGCTATAGCGGCAATCAGTTCTCTCATCCCTTCCACGGCAGTGCCTTCTTCAGTGGAGCCCGTCTTCACCATCACGGCTACTATACATCCATGCTCTATCCGCTCTTCGGCAGCATGATGTGGGAATACTTCTGCGAGCGCAACCGCCCGTCCTACAACGACTTCTTCTCTACCGGTGTGGGAGGCTCAGCCATAGGTGAAGCCATGCATCGCACCTCTGACCTTATCTTCGACAACAGGGAGAGAGGTGCGAAACGAGTATTCCGTGAAATTGCAGGTTCTATGCTAAATCCCACACGAGGAGTCCACCGTCTCTTCTCCGGAGAGATGTGGAGAGTCACCCCTGGAGATGCTGGGCACATAGCAGAATCGCTGCCATTCACAGCTTCGGTAGATTTGGGCACACGTCTCGCTCATGAGTGGCGAGGGCACCACAACACCCGCAATCTCCCGTACATAAAATTCTCGCTCGACTACGGAAGTCATAAGGACACTATCCGCCACCACAAGCCCTACGACCAGATGCGTGTACGCATGGCACTCAATCTCGCTCCCCACAACCCTACGGTCAGCGATTTCGACATACGCGGACGCCTTGCCACCCATCAGTTCAGTTCCAACGGCTGGGATCACGACCTTGCGCTCTATCAGGTGTATCGCTACGTGGACAGCTACGAAAGCAAGAAATCGGAGCGGGCAGGCAATTTTCCGCTTATCAACGAAGCCTGCAGTTTTGGCGGTGGACTGTATAGTCAGTACCGCAGTTCCAGGAGTCTTTTCTCCAACGAACTGCTTGTTAGTGCCATTGCCTTCGGAGGAGTGCCCTCCGACTATTTCCGTCCGCGCCGCTACAGCTATGCCAGCGGATTTTCCTTACGCCACGAAGTCGCCTACAGCATTGCCCGTCGTCTGCACATAGGCAATGACTTCTATTTCTCCCGAATGTTTGTGCCGAGTGGAAGCAGAGACCCCATGGTGCGTAACGAAAAATACTGGGGCGACCAAGGCTGCTCCAGCACTTTCTACAATCAGACATATCTGAAGTGGAGATTCTATTCCACCTTCTCTCTCCACACATCCTACCTGTTCTACTACCGCCACACCCACCATCACTACCAGCACGACGTACGAGCCAAAAGTACCGAGTGGCAAATCGGCATCAGTTGCGGAATTTAATAGTGAAGTGTGAAGGGTGAAGGGTGAAGTGATAGTACCGGATTAATAGTCGCAAGAACGATGACGACGACGCAAAGATGCGGGTGAAGGGTAAAGTGATAGTACCGGATTAATTGTGAATTGTGTTATCGTGCGATACCTATAATAATAGATAATCAAAAGAGCACGGTCACGAAGTGAGTTATCGTTGCGATACCTCTAAAATAAGCACTCAAAAGAGCACGCTTGCGAAGCAAGTTATCGTGCGATACCTATAATAATAGATAATCAAAAGAGCACGCTTGCGAAGCAAGAATTGTGCATTATAATTTATAATTTAGAAATATTTTTTTGTACCTTTGCAGCGCAAAGTGGTTCTTCCATGTGAAGATTAAAAGGGAATCAGGTGAAAATCCTGAACAGTCCCGCTGCTGTAAGCTGTTTTTCCTTAGACGCGAAACTAAAGCCACTGACAAATAGTTGGGAAGGCATTCGTGGTCAACAGCAAGTCAGAAGACCTACCACTGAGCGAAGTTTAATTCAGTCTCGAGGAAAGGCTGTTTATTCAACTGTTTAAATGACAAGACTAAAGCTCCTGTGTGCATTGTGCACATGGTTTTCATTGGCGTTTGCTCAGGACAGAGTTGAGAGCACAGACACCACGAACAGGCTTCTGCAGCAAGTGGAGGTACAGGGATTCCGTACCCCTTCCAACATTGCCGGCACTCAGCCTTCGCAGCGACTGGAGCGCTCAGACATGGAGAATCTGGGCTATTCTTCCGTTGCCGATGCCGTGCGCCGGTTCGCAGGAACCAACGTGCGTGACTATGGTGGTCTCGGAGGCATGAAAACCGTGTCGGTGCGCAACCTCGGTGCACACCATACCGCCGTGAGCTACGATGGTATCACCATCAGCAACACACAGGCTGGACAGATTGATATAGGCCGTTTCTCGCTTGATAATGTAGCCTCTCTCACTTTTACCATAGGCAGCGACGACAATATCATGCTGAGTGCGCGCCACCGTGCTTCAGCTGGCATTCTGAACATAGAAACCGAGCGTCCGAATATGGATGGTGAGAAGGATTATGCGTTACGCCTCCGAGTGCGTGGCGGAAGTTTCGGACAGATAATGCCGTCATTCCGCTATAGCCAGCGATTAGGCAGCAACACATGCGCATCCGTTGAAGGCTCATATCAACATGGCGACGGGAACTATCCCTTCCTATTGGTCAACGGAATCAATAAAACTCATGAGAAACGAATCAATTCCGATATAGACGCATGGACTGGAGAGGCAAACCTTTACCACACCTTTGCCGACCACAGTAAGATAAGCGCTAAAGCCAGCTGGTTCTATTCCAACCGAGGTTTGCCTGGTGCGGTGATTCTCTACAATCCCATCTCCAGGGAACGGCTTTGGGACGAGGATTTCTTTGCCCAGACCCTTTACCAGCGCCAATTGTCGGAACGCTGGCAGTTGGAAGCCCGTCTGAAATACTCACACTCCTGGAACCGCTATGTTGACACAGACGTGAAATACCAGAACGGACGTCAGGTTGACACCAACCGTCAGAACGAATACTATGCTTCGGCAACAGTTGGCTGGAGTCCGTTGGAACATTTTCAAGTGTCGTTGGCAGAAGACGTGTCGGTCAACACCCTGCGAACCAATGTGAATATCGAACCGAATCCCGTGCGTTTCACATCGCTCACTGCCCTCACGGCATATTTCAATCCAGAGCGATTCAAATTGATTGGAACATTGTTGGGGACATATTCCTCCGAACATCTTGCTTCGGGCAATTCTCCTGAAGACCGCCGCAGGCTCTCCCCCACTATCTCCGCATCCTATCAGTTGCTTGAAAACCATGCGCTTTATGTCAGGGCAATGATGAAGAGCACCTTCCGAATGCCAACCTTTAACGACCTCTATTATCTGCGTTTCGGCAACGCCGGACTGCGTCCCGAACGTGCGCAGGAATGGAATGTGGGACTGACATGGAATCAGCCGCTGTTCGGCAGAAAGGGCTTCCTGGCTCTCACGGCAGACGCATATTATAATAATGTACGCGATAAGATTGTAGCATTTCCGAGTACCTATGTATGGAAGATGGCAAATTTCGGAAAGGTGAACATCAAGGGCATAGACTTCACCCTTGCCGGTGAAGCACCTCTGTCGCAAAATATGTCATTGCACCTGACTGCAGCCTATACCATTCAGAAAGCAATCGACATCACCGAGCCTGGTTCTCAGTACTACAAGAATCAACTGCCCTACACTCCCCGCCATTTCGGAAACGGCTCGCTGTTGCTCCACACTCCGTGGGTTAATCTCGGCTATAGCATAGTAGCCTGCGGTCAACGCTACAGCATGGGGCTGAACCTGCCGCAATATCAGATACACAGCTATCAGGAACACACCATTACAGCCAGCCGTGAGTTCCACATAAGCCATTGCCTCTTGCGCCTTCAAGCCACCCTTCAGAATCTCACTAACGAACAATATGAGATAATCAAGTACTACCCTATGCCAGGCCGCACCTGGATGGTCAGTGCAACGGTGGAGATATAGGACCCTACTAATAAACTTATAAACTCACTCGCCTAAAGGCGAAAAAATATAAGAAACTCACAAACTTAAAAACTTAAAAACTTAAAAACTTAAAAACTCAAAAACAATGAAAATCAAAAATCTTTTGCTGTCAATGCTCAGCATTCTGGCACTGAGTGCCACATTTACCTCTTGTGATGATGACGAATGGGATGCCACCGGTGGTGGTGTAGTAGAATTTGCACAGACTCGCGCATTCATTCTTAATGAAGGCAGCTATGGTGCAAACAACTCTTCACTCTACTACATGGACTGGAAACAGGACACCCTCAACAATGCAGACATCTACCTCATGCAAAACCAGCAGCAGCTCGGTGATGTAGGTCAGGACATCATTGCAGCCAACGGAAACATCTATGTCACCCTTAACGGATCTAACTACATCGCCAAACTCAACTCTTACGGTATGGAAAAAGCCCGTTTCTCATTCAACGAGTATTCAAACCTCGGTTCAATCCGCTACGTTGTTGAATCTGACGGATTTCTCTATGTAAGCTCTTATGGAGGCTATGTAAGCAAGATCAACGCTACAAGCATGGAGTACGTTGACTCTGTTAAGGTCGGTGCCAACCCAGAAGGCATAGCAGAGGCAAACGGCAAAATCTACTGTATCAACGGCGGATGGGGCTATGACAACCGTCTTTCTGTTATCGACAAAAAGACATTCAAGGCAGAGAACTATGAAACCACATACAACGGCGAACGAGTTCTGACCTGGAACGGACGAGTATTCATCCAGGGTTATGGTGCAGCTTATCCTAACTATGACTATCAGATTGGTGAGTTTGACACAACCACTAAGACCTACACTCGTCTCTTCCCAAACAACGTGACCAACGCAGTTATCGGCAACGACAAGATCTATATGGTTAACTCTGTTACTGACTGGAGCACATACACTACAAACGCAACCTTCTTCTCTTATGACCTCAAGAAGAACGAGTTGAACGAGGAGTCATTCCTTGTTAACGCTCCTGCAGAACTTGCGACTTCATCAGTTTACGGCATGAGTGTGAACAGCTACACTGGTGATATCTACATCCTCACTTCTTCTTATACCAGCAACGGTATCATCTACCACTTCAGCAAGTCAGGTGAATTCGTTGGCAAATACTCTTCCAACGGTATCTCTCCACGCAAGATTGTCTTCTTGAAATAAATGAAATATCTCTGTTTGACATTATATTCACTCGTTATCCTATGTTCCTGTTCGGGCGGTGTGAACCGCCCGGCAGGAACGGATGGCGATACCCTAAAGGTGAAGTATGCCGAGCATCTTTCAATTATACGGCATACAGACTACACAGAAGTAAATCTTGCCGATCCTTGGAACGAAGGCAAGATTCTCCATACATACCTGCTCGTGCCAAAAGCCAATGCTGACGGCACACCGGCAGATCTTCCATCCAATCTTCCCCAGGGCACAGTAGTACGTACACCGCTTCATCGTAGCGTCATCGCTACAAGTGTTCACTGCGGTCTCGTACATTCATTCTCACGTGGCGATTGCATTGCCGGAGTGTGTGATGTGCAGTACATCAACATTCCCTTCGTCGAGCAGGGATGCGCCTCAGGACGCATAGCCGACTGTGGAAGCGGACTCCAGCCCACACTCGAAGTCATCATCGACCTTCAGCCCGATGCCATGTTCCTCTCTCCTTTCCAGAACAGTGGCGGTTACGGACGGCTGGAGACACTCAACATTCCCATTATCGAGACTGCCGACTACATGGAGACCAGTGCCCTCGGACGAGCCGAGTGGATGCGATTCTACGGCATGCTTTTCGGAGCGGAAGCCCAGGCCGACAGCATTTTCCATGAGGTGGAATCCAATTACATCCATCTGAAACAACTTGCAAGCAAGGACGTCAACCATTTGCAGGCGATGATGGACAAGCAGACTGGCAGTGTGTGGTATGTACCAGGAGGTCAGAGCACAGTCGGCCGTCTTATTCAGGATGCCAACATCAATTATCCATGGAGTATGGACAATCATAGCGGAAGTCTGTCCCTGCCTTTCGAAAGCGTGCTTGAAAGCGCTTCCGAAGCCAATCTCTGGTTTTTCCGCTACAATTCTCCGCAGGATGCCACACTATCTTCCCTTCTCACCGAGAACAACGGTTACAGCCAATTCCGTGCTTTCCGCGACGGACAGGTCTATGGTTGCAACACAGCCACAACAACATTCTATGAAGACACACCCTTCCATCCCGACCTTCTTCTGCGCGACTTTATCAGCATAGCCCATCCGTCTTTAGGACTTGGCACTCCTAAGTATTTCAAGAAATTAAGTAAATAAAAAACGCTGCACTTCCCCGGAATACGGTTGGTGCAGCGCAGGATGCAAAGTATAAAGAAAAACGGTGTGGAGTCCTTATCTGATAAACAGTAGTTCACGATATTTTGGTAACGGCCAGATGCTGTCGTCGACAATGAGTTCGAGCTTGTCGATCTGACGGCGTATGGTATCGAGCATAGGAGCAACAGTGTCGTGATATGCTACTGCCTTGGCATGTTCGTCCTCTATCTTGTTGGCCACCTTACGGGCTGAGACGAGTTCCTCAACCTGAGTCTCGATGCTGGCTGTGCGCTGTGCAATCTCCTCAATAAGTTTGAGATTGCGGGCTGAGAGCTGTGCAGCCTTGTCGGCAGTGAAGGCGCTGCTCATTCTTTCTACATTGCGCAGAAGCTGACTCTGATAGCTTGTTGCCACAGGGATGATGTGGTTCATTGACAGGTCGCCGAGTACACGTGCTTCAATCTGTATCTTCTTGGTGTAGGTCTCCCACTTCACTTCGTTGCGAGCTTCGAGTTCCTTACGTGTCATGACTCCAAGGCTCTCGAACATGGCGATGCTGTCGTCGTCGAGATAGCGTTCGAAGATTACCGGGCAGGATGTCTCTACATCAAGACCGCGCTTTGCAGCCTCAGCCTTCCATTCGTCGCTGTAGCCGTTGCCGTCGAAGCGGATTGGCTTGCATGTCTGGATGTCGGCACGGAGCACATCAATGATGGCATGATATTTAACTGAATGGCCAGAGCCTTCCGAGAATTCAGGTTTTGCTGAGTATTCGGCAATCTTGGCATCCACACGCTGCTTGAACGATGCAAGGGCTTCTGCCACTGCTGCGTTGAGGGTAAT
The DNA here is from genome assembly GCA_902776985.1 of uncultured Bacteroidales bacterium. Lineage (GTDB taxonomy): Bacteria > Bacteroidota > Bacteroidia > Bacteroidales > Bacteroidaceae > UBA3839. Next base: position 29,711 of record CACYSD010000020.1, on the reverse strand, counting down.
CATGGCGCTGGCACAGTTTGCCTCAGAACCTACGGCACGGAACTCGAAACGGTTTCCTGTGAAGGCGAATGGAGAGGTACGGTTGCGGTCAGTATTGTCGATGAGCAGTTCGGGAATTTCAGGAATATCAAGCTTCAGTCCCTGTTTGCCGTCGAGACGGAAGAGGTCGTCCTTGTCTGCCTTCTCAATATGGTCAAGCAGTTCTGAGAGCTGAGTTCCAAGGAAGCTGGAGATGATTGCTGGAGGAGCCTCGTTTGCCCCGAGTCGGTGAGCATTGGTGGCACTCATGATACTTGCCTTGAGCAGACCGTTGTGCTTGTACACACCCATCAGAGTCTCAACAATGAACACTGCGAAACGGAGGTTCTGTTCCGGAGTCTTGCCTGGAGCATGGAGCAGCACGCCTGTGTCTGACGAGAGGCTCCAGTTGTTGTGCTTACCCGAACCGTTGATGCCTGCAAATGGCTTTTCGTGGAGCAGAGCACGGAATCCGTGTTTGCGAGCCACTTTCTTCATCAGCGACATAAGCAGCATGTTGTGGTCAACGGCAAGGTTAGTCTCTTCGAAAATTGGTGCTACCTCAAACTGGTTTGGCGCAACCTCGTTGTGACGGGTCTTGCAAGGAATGCCGAGTTCAAGTGCCTGAATCTCCAGGTCGCGCATGAATGCGGCAACACGTTCCGGAATAGATCCGAAATAATGGTCGTCCATCTGCTGGTTCTTTGCAGAGTCGTGACCCATGAGTGTACGTCCGGTTAGAAGCAAGTCGGGACGCGCTGCATACAGACCTTCGTCCACAAGGAAGTATTCCTGTTCCCAGCCAAGGTTGCTGGTAACTTTCTTCACTGCAGGGTCGAAATAGTGGCACACCTCTGTAGCAGCAACACTGACTGCCTTGAGGGCACGGAGGAGAGGAGCCTTGTAGTCGAGCGCCTCACCGCTATAAGATATGAACACGGTTGGAATGACAAGTGTGTCGTCGATGATGAAGACTGGTGATGTAGGATCCCATGCAGAATAGCCGCGAGCCTCGAATGTGCTGCGAATACCACCGCTTGGGAAACTGCTGGCATCGGGTTCCTGCTGAGCAAGCAACTTGCCGCTGAACTCCTCTATCATGCCACCCTTACCGTCGTGCTCTATGAAGGAATCGTGCTTCTCAGCTGTGCCTTCGGTCAGGGGCTGGAACCAGTGAGTATAGTGTGTAACTCCAAATTCTTTTGCCCAACGCATCATGCCTTCTGCCACTGCGTCTGCCACTTCCCTGTCGAGACGTGCGCCGTTGTCAATGACATCCACCATCTTCTCATAGACGTTCTTAGGCAGATATTTGTACATTTTCTCACGGTTGAAAACCTTCTTTCCAAAATACTCACATGGTCTCGCAACTGGAGCTTCAACTTCGAGGGGTTTCTTCTTGAACGCCTCACCAACAACCTGAAATCTTAATTCATTTGCCATAATCGTGTTGTTTTTTTTGTGATGATTATTTTCTTTTTGCGTCCTTTTGAATAAAAATAATTACCTATTGTTATTAATTCGCCGCAAAGGTAATACAAAATGTAATTACTTGCAAACTTTTTACAACATTTTGTACATATTATTTTTATTTTCTTGATAAAAAGCAATAAAATTCAGCTTTTTTATATCATTTTGCAAAAGAAAACCCTCCAAGCGCTTACTCAGAGGGTCATCAGTTTCATTATATTATTTACCATGATTATTTCTTTTCCAAGAATGCATTCACCTTGCGTGCTGCGTCAAGTCCGGGAGTAATAAAACCATCGTAAAGATCATCTCTGTGATGGTGCACTCGTCCTCACGATCGGTTGTTGGCTCGTGGTTAAAACGGTTGAGGGCATAGGCCTTCGCGAATCCAGGCGGCGACGCTCTTGCGCATGCGCTGTTTGAAGGCGGTACTGAATGTGCTGTAGCTTTGGTAGCCGCACTCTTTGGCCAGCTTCTGGGCGACGATAGGCTCATGTGCAGCGGCAAGCTCGCGGTAGCGGACTACAAAGTGACGGACGCGAAGGTCGTGGATGTATGCATAATAGCTTGTATCCTGACTAGCGAAATACTGGCTGAGATAGTAGTGGTTCACACCGATGGCTACCGAGAGTTGCGTTAGGGTCAGGTCTGGCTGCAAGTAGAGTTGCGTGTCCTCGCAGTGTTTAATCAGCAGTTGGCCGATATGGGATAAAGCATCACTAACAGGGATGGACTCAGGGGTAGTCTCCGCCTCCGGCAGGAGGTCGTCCTCGTGCGCTGCTGCTTCATCCAATTGCGGCAATGTCTCCAAGCGCCACAGCAGGAGGCCCGCCAGCGGAAAGCCGATGAGGTGGGCTATGGTGGACATCACGTAGTTGTCGGTATATTCATAGCTCATGAGCATTAGCATGAGGCCGATGAGCAGCGTAAGGCTGACCCACACCTCCTTGTGCTCAAGGTCGGCGTAGTTGTCGCGCAGCCACCGCCCGTATTGTCTCACGGCCACCACCATATATATAATAAAGGCTACGGCGAGTACCAGCCCATAGATCATGTTCGGGGTCGTGAGGTCGATGGATGGCAAAGCAGTCTGCAGCACTGCGAGCACCGCGCAGGGCGTCATGACGATAAAAATGGGCCACAACGGCCGACGGCGGTCCTGCAACATGTTCAGCAGTGTGCCGACGAAGACGGGAGGCAGCGCCATGCAGTCGAGAGCGACGAGCAGCCCGTAAACCACCGAGCGGGTGTCGTCCGAGTATGTGTAGAACAGTATCCACCAGACGTGGACCAGGGCCATAATGCAGAATAATGCCGCAGCCCAACGGCGCAGTCGTGCGGGCGGTTTGATGTCGGGGGCGATAGCCTTGCCCCGGCATAGCTGCAGGTAGAGGAACAGCACGACGCACACGGCTGTTCCTGCGCCGAGGAGCAGGAAATACAGTACTGACAATGGAGTTATCTGTTCGGGCATATCGTTCGTGTTATTGTTCCTTTCGGAATGCAAAATTACTACTTTTTAATTGGAATCGGGCAAGCATTCAAAAAAAAAGGATTGTTTTTTTGCCCAATTCATCGGCGTTTGCCGATGTCGGAAATGCTTGAATTGAGATAAAAAATGTGTGAATAGTTGAATTTTGAGTATTAACAACTCTCAGCTAATGCAAAAAAAGTCTCAGCTAATGCAAAATCTTTGGTTACGGCGATATTTACCTTGCTGGTTGTGGTATTTCGGAGTATCTTTGCACCACGAAAAGATAGAAGTTTCTGAATAAAGACTTATTTATCTTTTATTTATTTTTATATTAACATTTTAACAAACAAACAAACAAGCAATGAAAAAGTTTTTTTATTTGATGAGCCTCTGCCTGTGCATGTTCGCTGGTGCAGCTGTAATGACCTCTTGCAGTGACGACGATGACGAAGTTGTAGATAAAGGTGGAAACGTGAAGGGTACCTACACCTTGGATTATAAGGTGACCAACAATGGCAACCTGGACAGTAGTGATCAGGAAGACCTGAAATATATCATGGAGAATCTCATCTGTGATGGCGAGTGGGAAGATGCTACTCTTGACGAAGTTATTGAGGATGTGAAAGCTTCGATTAAAGCGCAGGAGCGTGGAGTCAGCGAGACTTTTTATGGCAAGTCTTTCACTGTGGAAATCTATATTAAAAACGACAAGCAGAAGACCGTGAAGACGATTACAGTTAATTGCAATAACGGACAGTTGGTTTATTAAGTAAATCGTTTCTAACCTCAACACAAAAAAGGCACGCTGATTGGCGTGCCTTCTTGTTTTTGAGTGTTAAGCGATTGCTTATGTCAAGCCTATCCGAAGAGGGTGCGGACAGCCTCGGTGACACGAAGTAAGGTCGCTGGGAGATCAGCGAAGGTAAGCATCAACAAAGTAAAAGCCCTCTGAGTGAAATGCTCAGGGGGCTTTTTGTATGGTTAGAGTATCCTTTTTATTTGCTAAGAAATGTATTCACCTTGCGTGCGACATCGAGTCCGGAAGCAATGGCACGAACCACAAGGCTGGCACCGTTGGCTGCATCGCCACATACGAAGACATTGTCTGGATAATCAGGATGCTCGGGTTTAAGGAATCCCATGGCAAGGAATACAATATCTGCTTCAATAACTTCCTTTTTGCCGTCAAGTTTCATTATGGGGCGACCTCCATCTGGATTTGGCTCCCAAATAACTCCTTCCACCTCAACACCCTTCACATTACCATTCTCGTCACCGATAAACTTGTTGGTGTTGAGAAGCCAACGGCGGTCGCATCCTTCCTCGTGAGAAGATGTGGTTTTGAGAATTACCGGCCAGTTAGGCCAAGGAGTATTGGGGTTGTGTCCTACTGGAGGTTTAGGCATAATCTCTATCTGCGTAACAGACTTACAGCCCTGACGATGTGCAGTACCAATACAGTCGGAACCAGTGTCACCACCACCGATAACAAGTACTTTTTTGCCTTTGGCCGTGACACGTTCTTCTTTCGGGAATTCCTTTCCTGCAAGTACACGGTTCTGCTGTGAAAGCAACTCGAGTGCAAGATGAATGCCTTTAAGTTCACGACCAGGCGCTTTGAGATCCCTTGCCGTTGGAGTCCCTGTGGCGATAACGACGGCATCGTAATCTCTAAGTGAAGAATTAAGAGTTAAGAGTGAAGAATTTGCTACCGAAGTACCATCCGCAGGCGATTCTTCATTCTTCATTATTAATTCTTCATTAAATCTGAACTTGACGCCTTCCTGCTCCATAACGCGGATGCGGCGGTCAATGATTTTCTTATTGAGCTTGAAGTTAGGTATTCCGTAGCGTAGTAATCCACCCGCAGCCTCGTTCTTCTCGAAGACGGTAACTTCATAACCCATATAGTTTAGGGAGTTGGCAGCAGCAAGTCCTGCAGGACCGCTACCTACGACAGCTACTTTCTTGCCGTTACGCTTTGGATGTTCTATGGTTACATACCCCTCCAGATATGCACGTTCAGCAATGGCACACTCATTCTCACGGTTCGTGACGGCATCGCCGGTTGTGAGATAGAGAACGCATGCTTTCTCGCATAACGCAGGGCAGATACGTCCTGTGAACTCCGGAAAAGGATTGGTTTTCTTCAGGATCTTATATGCGGTTTCCCATTCACCACGATACAGAGCATCGTTCCATTCCGGGTCTTTATTGCCAAGCGGACAAGCCCAGTGGCAGAAAGGCACGCCGCAGTCCATGCAACGACTCGCCTGTTCCTGCCGGTCGCGTGTGTTCAATGTCTGCTCCACTTCACCGAAATCATGAATACGGTCGTGAATAGGACGATATCCAGCCTCCTTGCGAGGCACAGTTAGGAATGCTTTAGGATTTCCCATCTTATATTAAACATTAATCATTAAACATTAAATGTTAATAGTCTCTCTGTACTTCAGCAATCTTACGTTGGAGCTTCTTCATCTTCTCCTCCTCAAGCACACGTTTGTACTCTATTGGTACGACTTGAATGAAATCGTCAACATACTTGGAGAAGTCGTCAAGCATCTGTCCGGCAAGAGCTGAGCCAGTGTGCAGATAGTGCTGGCGGATAAGTTCGAGGAGTTCCTTGCGACTGGATGCATCCTCCACCAGACTCAATTCCACCATATCCATATTGCAGTAGTAGTCGAAAGAGTGGTCGCGGTCGTAGACGTATGCCACACCACCACTCATACCTGCGGCAAAGTTTCTGCCGGTCTTGCCCAGAACAACGACACGTCCGCCAGTCATGTACTCGCAGCAGTGGTCGCCTGCGCCCTCGACAACAGCTATTGCACCACTGTTGCGAACAGCAAAACGTTCACCCACACGTCCGTTGACATAGAGTTCACCGCTGGTGGCTCCGTACAATCCTGTGTTTCCGGCAATGATATTGTCCTCTGCAACGAAGTCTGCACTGCGTCGGGCTGGTGGCAGAATGCTGATTCGTCCACCCGAAAGTCCCTTGCCGAAGTAGTCGTTTGTCTCACCTTCGAGACGCAAATCCACGCCATGCACGGCAAATGCACCGAAAGACTGACCGGCAGAGCCTTTAAACTTCATGCGGATAGTGCCGTCGGGCAGACCTTCCTCGCCATATCGTTTAGCAATCACACCTGAAAGCATGGTTCCTACGGCACGGTCGGTATTACGAATAGTGTAATCGAGGCTCACCTCTTCTTTTTTGTCGATGGCATTTGCAGCCGCTTTGATTATCTCTTCATCCTTCACACCGCTCACCTTGGTAAAATCGCCACGATCCCAATAGAGAGGTTTGTCGGTATTCGGCTTATGAAGGAGGCGACCGAAATCTATTGTCTTCCACTTATCGGAGGCAGCACTCCCTTCGCCTCTGGGAGAGGGATTGGGGGTGAGGCTTTCAATAAGTTCGGTGTGACCGATAATATCCTTAAGGTTATGCACACCCATCTCGCTGAGATATTCACGCACCTGCTCTGCAAGGAATGTGAAGAAGTTAACAACATATTCTGAACGTCCTCTGAATCTCTGGCGCAAAGTCTCGTCTTGAGTAGCAACTCCCACAGGACAGGTGTTGGTGTTGCACTTTCGCATCATCACGCAACCAAGCACAATCAGCGGAAGAGTTCCGAACGAGAATTCGTCAGCACCCAGCAGAGCCATGATGATTACATCCTTTGCAGTCTTCAGCTGACCGTCGGTCTGCAGGCGAACCTGGTTACGCAGTCCGTTAACCACGAGAGTCTGCTGAGTCTCTGCCAAACCAATCTCCGGACTTATACCCGCAAAACGCATACTCGACGCAGGACTGGCACCAGTTCCACCCTCGGCTCCACTGATGACGATGAGGTCGGCTTTAGCTTTTGCCACACCGGCGGCAACTGTTCCAACACCACTCTCGGCAACGAGCTTCACACTGACCGCAGCGGTAGGATTGATATTCTTCAAGTCGAAGATAAGTTGTGCCAAGTCCTCAATGGAGTAGATGTCGTGATGAGGTGGAGGAGAAATGAGTGAAATACCAGGAATTGCATTACGAGTCTTTGCTATAATGTCATTCACCTTGAAACCAGGCAACTGACCGCCTTCTCCAGGTTTTGCTCCCTGTGCCACCTTAATCTGTATTTCCTCTGCGTTGACCAGATATTCAGCGGTGACACCAAATCGCCCGCTGGCAATCTGCTTGGTCTTGCTCGAAAGGCTCACTCCTTCCACTTCTGTGTGGTAGCGCACGTTGTCCTCACCCCCCTCACCAGTATTGCTGCGAGTGCCCAACTTGTTCATTGCAAGCGCCAGTGCCTCATGTGCCTCTATGCTCAATGCGCCAAACGACATAGCACCCGTTACAAAGTGCTTGACGATGCTTTCCACAGGTTCCACTTCCTCCATAGGAATGGGAGCCTCACCCCCGGCCCCTCTCCCAGAGGCGAGGGGAGTAGATACCTTCTTAAAGGTGAGGAAATCGCGCAGGAAGATGGGACTCTCCTTTTCATCAACCGTCTTCGCCCAGTCCTTAAACTTCTCGTACGAGCCTTGACGGCAGGCCAGTTGCAGCTTAGCAATCGTCTCTGGATTCCAGGCATGGAGAATTCCGTCTTTACGGTAAGAGAACTGGCCGTTATTGGGCAAGAACTCATTGATTTCCTCCGGGCGGAACGCTTCATCGTGCAGGCGAATGGCGTCGCGTGCAATTTCCTTCAGTCCTATACCACCGATTGAGCTGATTTCAGTTCCGAAATATCTGCGAAGAAGATCCTCGCTCAGTCCGATGCTCTCGAAAATTTTAGCACCGCGATACGAGCGGATGGTGCTTATACCCATCTTGCTCATAATCTTCTTCAAGCCCTTGTCAACAGCCTTGATATAGTTTTTCTCAGCTGTAGCATATTCCTCCTGAATCTTATGTTTCTTTACCAAATCATCAAGAACTGCAAATGTCATGTAAGGACAGATGGCACTTGCACCATAACCAAGCAGCAGAGCCGCATGCATCACCTCACGTATTTCTCCGCTCTCAACAATAAGCGCAGTCTGCACACGCTTCTGCACACTTATGAGGTAATGATGGACCGCACTTACTGCCAACAGGGAGGGAATGAAGTAAACCTCCTCAGCCTCACCCCCAGCCCCTCTCCCAGAGGCGAGGGGAGTAGATAGTTCTGCATCGTCTATCTTATCAGTAAGGATAATGTAGTTGTAACCATCATCAACCGCCTGTTCGGCATCCTTGCAGAGCTTGTCAAGAGCCATTCTTAAGTTCTCGCCAGCCTTTTGCCAATCAGGCTCCTCCCCCTTGGGGGAGGTTGGGAGGGGGCTGGTCATTGGAAGTTTTATCGTTTTGAAACCCTTATATCTTATGTTACAGAGGATATCAAGCTGAGTGTTCGTCAGCACTGGCTGAGGCAGACGCACCATCTTGCAGTTAGATGCGTCGGGAGTGAGAATGTTTGTACCAACCGCACCGATATACTCTGTAAGACTCATTACCAGTTCCTCACGAATAGGGTCGATGGCAGGGTTGGTGACCTGAGCAAACTGCTGACGGAAATAATTGAAGAAAATCTGCGGGCGGTCGCTGATTACAGCCAACGGAGTATCGTTACCCATTGCAGCAACAGGTTCCTGGCCAGTCATTGCCATCGGAACCACAGTCTTGTCAATATCCTCCTGTCCAAACCCGAAGTTTAGCAGTTTACGTTCGAAATTCGGTACCGAATTATCCACATGACGTCCGCTCTTCAGATTCTCCAGCTGCACGCGGTTCTCGTTCAGCCACTCACGATAAGGATGAGCCTTGGCGAGTTTTTCTTTTATCTCACCATCATAGTAGATTTTTCCTTCCTGAGTGTCAACAAGCAGAATCTTTCCTGGTTGCAGACGTCCCTTGCTCACCACATCACCTGGCTCAAAGTCCATCACTCCCACCTCGCTTGCAACAACCATCATACCTGCCTTGGTGATAGTGTAACGGCTTGGGCGCAGTCCGTTGCGGTCAAGCATTCCACCGGCATAGCGACCGTCGGAGAAAAGCAATGCAGCAGGGCCGTCCCATGGCTCCATCAATATGGAGTGGTATTCATAAAATGCCTTCAGGTCTTCACTTATAGGGTTTTTGTCGTTAAACGACTCCGGAACGAGGATTGCCATTGCCTGTGGCAGAGACAGTCCGCTCATCATCAGGAACTCAAACACATTGTCGAGACTGGCGCTGTCACTCATCCCTTCCTGTACAATGGGGCGGATATCCTTAATATCGCCCAGAGCTTCACTGCTCAACACACTCTCGCGAGCCTTCATCCATCCACGGTTACCACGGATAGTGTTAATCTCACCATTGTGAGCCAGCAAGCGGAACGGCTGAGCCAATTTCCATTTAGGGAAAGTATTGGTACTGAATCGGGAGTGTACCAGCGCCAAGCCACTGGTGAAGTAATCGTTCGACAGATCAGGGAAATAGCGACGCAGCTGTCCGCTTGTCAGCATTCCCTTGTAGACTATGTCCTTGTTGCTCAAAGAACAGATATAGAAATCATCAAAGGAACCTTCTCCTTGCAATGCCTCTACCCTGTTTTCAATTTTTTTCCTGACAATATATAATTTCTTATTAAGGACTTCCTCCTCGTCGTAATGGAAATCACTCCCCTCGCCTCTGGGAGAGGGGACGGGGGTGAGGCTGCCCGTAATAAAAATCTGTTTGATATCTGGCTCCACCTCGCGAGCAGCAGCACCCAGCACATCCGGGTTAGTAGGCACAGTGCGCAGGTGCATCAGCGTGAGTCCCTCGCGCTCTACCTCCTCAATAATCACATTGAGAATCTCTTGCTGCTTAGCCTCGTCCTTGGGAAGGAATACCAGTCCAGTTCCGTATTTTCCCTTCTCGGGAACAGGAATACCCTGAAGCAGAATAAACTCATGAGGAATCTGCACCAGAATACCAGCACCGTCACCGGTCTTGTCGCGAGTCTCCGCACCACGGTGCTCCATATTCTCCAACACCTTCAATGCGTTGTCAACCAATTCATGGCTCTTTCCTCCATGGATATTAACCACCATGCCCACACCACAGGCATCATGTTCATAGTCACTCTGATAGAGTCCTTTATCGGACCCTTCCCCAGCCCTCCCTTGTATGGAGGGGGTGGTATGTATTTGTTTTGTTGTATTCTGTTTCATATCATTTATTGATTTGATTCTTGAAAGGTAATTACTCCCTACCTGCAAGGGAGGGTGAGGGGAGGGTCTTCTCTATTCGGCGAAGAGCCTTTTCTGTATTCTCGTGAGTACCGAATGCGGTTAATCTGACATATCCCTCTCCGCTAAGGCCGAAACCTGCGCCTGGAGTACAAACCACATGGGCTGAGCGCAGCATCTTGTCGAAAAAATCCCATGACGACACACCATCCGGTGTCTTAACCCACAAATAAGGCGCATCCTCTCCGCCATAGACTGTGAAGCCAAGGCTTTGAAGAGCGCTACGCATGTGTCGGGCATTATCCATGTAGTAACCTATAGTTTGTCTGATCTGAGTCTTTCCCTCTTCAGAGTAAATTGCCTCTGCTGCTCTCTGGCTGAGATAGCTGGTGCCATTAAACTTTGTGCATTGGCGACGGCTCCACATCTGGTTCAGAGGCACAGGTAAAGTCTTAGGAACGACCGTGTAGCCGCATCGTACACCAGTAAAACCAGCTGTCTTAGAGAAGCTGTGGAACTCTACGGCACACTCCTTGGCACCCTCAACCTCATATATGCTGTGAGGCACATCACTGCTCTGGATGAATGCCTCGTAGGCTGCATCGTAAAGGATAAGAGCATCATGTTGGAGAGCGTAATCCACCCATACCTTCAGCTGTTCCCTGGTGAGTGTCGTGCCTGTAGGGTTGTTGGGATAGCACAGATAGATAACATCCACGTGCTCCTTTGGCAGTTCGGGCACAAAACCGTTTTCTGCCGTACAGGGCAGCTTAACGATATGGCGACCAGCCATCACATTGGAATCCACATAGACGGGGTAAACAGGATCAGTGACAGCAACCACACAGTCGGCACTTAGCAACTCCTGAAAGTTGCCAGTATCGCTTTTGGCACCGTCGCTGACAAACACCTCGTCGGCATCTATCTCAATGCCACGCTGTCGGAAATCATTCTCAACAATGGCGTTACGAAGAAAATCATATCCTCGTTCCGGTCCATATCCGCGGAATGATGCAGCCGCAGCCATTTCATCTGCGGCCGTATGCAAAGCCTTGACTACAGCAGGAGCAAGCGGCTGTGTCACATCACCGATTCCAAGACTTATAATCTTCGCATCAGGATTATCGGCCTTGAACGCCTGAACTTTCTTTGCTATGTCGGCGAACAGATAGTTGCCCGGCAGCGCTGTATAATGTTCGTTTATCTTCATTTTCGTTATTACGTTATACCGTTATTACGATATTTCGATTTTTCCTTCAAACACAAACTCTGCTGGGCCGGTCATATAGACATGGTTGTCGTCCTCACGCCATTCTATCGCCAATGTACCGCCATCCATCATGATCATGGACGAACGTCCTGTTTTGCCAAGATGTGCTGCAGCTACAGCTGTGGCACATGCGCCCGTTCCACAAGCCATCGTTATACCACTGCCGCGTTCCCAAACGCGAACTCGAATGCCGTCAGGACGCATTTCGGCAAATTCGATGTTACAGCGTTCGGGAAAAGCGGCATTATACTCTAACCTGCTTCCTTCATGTTCCACATCAGCCACGTCAATATCATCCACAAAGATAACATAGTGAGGATTACCCATTGAAACAAAACATCCCCGGGGAAGATTTCCTGCATCAGAAAGATACTGCTTGTCGTTCTCAAATACAGGTTCACCCATATCCACGGTTACACTCTCAACAATCTCATTAACTATATGGAGTTGAAGCGTCTTGATGCCAGAGAGGGTTTGCAGACGTATCGCGGTCTTGTCCGTCAATCCCTTTTCGTATAAATACTTTCCCACACATCGGCTGGCATTACCGCACATCATAGCTTCCGATCCGTCCGCATTGAATATACGCATGGAATAATCCGCCTCTGGTACTGTAGATGCACCAATAAGCACAAGTCCATCGCTACCTACACCCTTGTGACGATCACTCATCACGCATGCAAGAGCCATCGGATTGTCTATATTATATAATATTGTATTAATATAAATATAGTCGTTGCCCGCACCATGCATTTTTGTAAAGCGAATCGGTTTTGTCATTTTGTTTCTGTTTTTTCTGAAATTTTGTCATTTTGCTTAACAACACTGCAAAGTTAAATCTTTTTGATAAACTATTTAGTATTTTATACACAAAAAGTTGCAATAAACCAAAGAATTATTGATATATGTCAAGAAAAGAATAGTATTAAGTATCATTTTGCGCTATCTTTTGTTGATTTTATATCATTTTGTACTACCTTTGCAGCGAAAACATTGCAATGTGATACAAAGGACGCTCATTTCAAAACATTTTTAAGGTATGAAAAAGATTGAGGCAATTATTCGTAAAACTAAGTTTGAAGACGTAAAGGAAGCTTTACTGAATTCAGACATTGACTGGTTCGAGTACCATGATGTGCATGGTATTGGGCAGAGCCGTCAGGAGCGTATCTATCGTGGCGTTCAGTACTCAACAGATGTCATAGAGCGCGTGGCACTTACAATTGTTTGTCGTGACCAATTTGTCCAACCTACCATTAAGGTTATTATAGAAACCGCCCAGACAGGCGAAGTCGGCGACGGCAGAATCTTCGTCAGTGACATGATTGACACATGGAGCATTCGAACTGGCGAACATGGTGACACAGTATTAAGAGACAAAAAATAATAGGAGGACATTATTATGAACGACATATCTTTATCACTCGATACCGTTTGGATGTTATTGGCAGCAATGTTGGTATTCTTTATGCAACCTGGTTTTGCCCTTTGCGAAGCTGGTTTTACACGTGGTAAGAACACTGCAAACATCCTTTTCAAGAATTTTGTTGATTTTATGTTCGGCTCACTTCTGTTCTGGTTTATTGGATTTGGGTTCATGTTCGGATCAGACGGGGCTGGTTTTATAGGTGCACCCAACTGGGGCGACCTGAGTTTCTACAACGGAGGTCTTCCAGTAGAAGGATTCCTGATTTTCGAGACCGTATTCTGCGCAACAAGTGCCACAATCGTCAGCGGTGCTATGGCAGAACGAACTAAGTTCTCAATGTATGTAATATACAGCGCAGTCATTTCTCTCTTCATCTATCCTATTGAAGGTCACTGGACTTGGGGTGGTGGTTGGCTTTGCAACGACGCTGCAGACAGTTTCATGATGAGCACTTTCGGTGATGTATTCCACGACTTTGCAGGTTCTGCAATTGTTCACAGCGTGGGTGGTGTTCTCGCACTCATCGGTGCAATGGCACTCGGTGCACGCCGCGGTAAATACGCAAAAGATGGTAGCAGCCGTGCTATTCCTGGTCATTCACTCACACTTGCAGCACTCGGTGTATTCATCCTTTGGTTTGGATGGTTCGGCTTCAACCCAGGTTCTCAGCTTGCAGCTTCAGGTGAGACCGACCGCGTTGCCATCAGTCACGTATTCCTGACAACCAACCTAGCAGCCGCTGCAGGTGGTGTGGCAACAATGCTCATTACTTGGCTGAAATACGGCAAACCTTCGTTCTCTCTCACCCTCAACGGTGTGTTGGCAGGACTTGTAGGTATCACAGCTGGATGCGACCTCGTTTCACCAGTTGGAGCAGTAATCATTGGTTTTGTCTGTGGCGTCGTACTTGTATTCGCTATTGAATTCATCGATCACAAGCTTCACATTGACGACCCTGTTGGTGCGTCAAGCGTACATGGTGTATGCGGTATCCTCGGAACAATTCTAACCGGTTTGCTTTCAACTTCAAACGGTGCCCTCTACGGTCATGGATGGGGATTCTTCGGTGCTGAATGTTTCGGTGTACTGACAATCGACCTCTGGGCTGCAGCCTGCGGTTTCGCTCTGTTCTATGGCATCAAGAAGTTGCACGGACTCAGAGTAGCACCTCGTATCGAAGACGAAGGTCTTGACATTTACGAACACGGAGAAACTTGCTACAACTAAAAAACTCAAAAACTCAAAAACTCAAAAACTCAAAAAAAATGAAAAAGATCATTATATCACTCCTTGCAGTAATTAGTTTAACTACAGCAAAGGCACAGGACGAAAACAAAGTATCAGCAACCATAGGTGCAGACATCGTAAGCCGTTACATCTGGCGTGGCCAGGATTTAGGTTCTGCCAGTTTGCAACCAACACTGGGCATCAGTTACAAAGGGCTGAGCCTGTCATCTTGGGGAAGCGTGGGCATCACAGATCCAGCAGACACAAAAGAAGTAGATTTGGCAGTAGGATATGAGTACAAGGGATTCAGTGTTGGAATCACAGACTACTGGTTCTCTCAGGGCAAATACTACCAATATGCAGCCCACAAAACCACTCACGTTTTTGAAGCTACCGCAAGCTACGACTTCGGAATACTTTCCGCAGCTTGGAATACAAACTTTGCAGGCGACGACGGCTTGAACGGTGATGGCAAGCGAGCATACTCCAGCTATTTCGAGTTGTCAGCGCCATTCAGTCTCGGCGGCCTCGACTGGACAGGAACCGTTGGAATGGTTCCATGGGAAACTTCTTTCTATGACACAAGCGGTTTTGCTGTTACACACGTTTCACTACGAGCAACTAAAGATATTGTCATCAAGGACAAATATCACCTGCCTGTTTTTGCAGAGCTGGCAACAAACCCTCGCTCCGAGAAACTATTCCTTATCTTCGGACTCTCATTTTCTCTTTAATTAATCAGGGAAAGGCCATCACAGGCCTTTCCCATAACCTGTTTATATGGAAACAAAATACATCTTTGTCACAGGCGGTGTAGTATCCTCATTAGGAAAAGGCATCATCTCATCAAGTATCGGAAAACTTCTGCAGGCACGTGGTTATAAAGTCACAATTCAGAAGTTTGACCCATACATTAACATTGACCCAGGTACACTGAACCCCTATGAGCACGGTGAGTGCTATGTGACTGAAGATGGTTTTGAAACAGACTTGGACCTGGGTCACTACGAGCGATTCACAGGTATACACACAACACGAAATAACTCAATAACAACCGGTCGCATCTATAAGACGGTGATAGATCGCGAACGTCACGGCGACTACTTGGGTAAGACCATACAGGTAGTGCCACATATCACGGATGAGATAAAAAGAAGGATGCTGAGGGAAGGTGATGACTCCTCTTTTGACTTCGTCATTACAGAGGTGGGCGGTACTATCGGCGATATTGAGAGTGCCCCGTTTATGGAAGCCATCCGACAGTTGCGCTGGCAGCTGGGTCGCAATGCGGTATGCGTACACCTTACGTACGTACCTTACTTAAAAGCAGCCGACGAACTGAAGACCAAGCCCACACAGCACAGCGTGAAAGAACTGCAGGGTATGGGTATTCAGCCCGACATACTGGTACTGCGCACAGAACGCCATCTGGACGACCACATCCGTATGAAGGTGGCTTCTTTCTGCAACGTTGATCTGGAATGCGTGGTGCAGAGCGAGGATATGCCCAGCATCTACGAGGTACCAGTGAGCATGCAGCGTCAGGGACTCGACGCTGCCATCATGCGCAAGATAGGTATACCCGTAGGAGAGACACCTGCCATGAAACCTTGGCACATTTTTCTTGAAAAGCAGCATAATGCAAAACAGGAAGTACATATCGGACTTGTTGGCAAGTATGACTTGCAAGATGCTTACAAAAGCATCCGCGAGAGCCTGAACCTGGCTGGTATATATAATGATGTGAAAGCCAAGCTGCACTTCGTGAACAGCGAGGAGATAACGAAACAGAACGTTGCCGAGAAGCTCGACGGACTGCAGGGCATCGTGGTTTGTCCAGGCTTTGGATCGCGTGGCATCGAAGGCAAGATCATAGCCGCTGAATACACTCGCACACACGATATACCTACCTTCGGCATCTGTCTGGGTATGCAGATGATGGTGATAGAGTTTGCCCGCAATGTAATGGGCTATAAAGACGCCAACAGCAGTGAAATGGACGAGAAGACTCCACACAACGTGATAGACATGATGGAGGACCAGAAAAACATTACGCAGATGGGCGGAACCATGCGACTGGGAGCCTACGACTGTCAATTGGTAGAAGGCAGCAGAGCAGCAAAAGCATATAGACCGACCAAGACCCCCTCTAACAGACCCCCTCTGTCTCCCCCTCATCGCTTAGCGCTTCGGGCAACGCTCCGAAGAACGGGGAGGATAAAGCCATCCGGATGGTTAAAGTTCTCCCCCTTGGGGGAGCCAGAGGGGGTCTGGCCTCTTATTATAAGGGAACGCCATCGCCATCGTTATGAGTTCAACAATAAATATCAGGAGGAGTTTGAGAAAAACGGTATGAAATGCGTGGGTATCAACCCTGCTGCCAACCTCGTAGAGATTGTTGAGATACCAGAGAAGAAATGGTACATCGGAACACAGTTCCACCCTGAGTACTCATCGACGGTACTCAATCCTCACCCATTGTTTATGAGTTTTATTCAAGCCTGCAAATAATATATGGAACAGTTGAAGCACGAATGTGGCGTGGCAATGATAAGATTGCTGAAGCCTCTTGACTATTACGCTCAGAAATACGGCTCTTGGGCATACGGTTTCAACAAACTCTATCTGATGATGGAGAAGCAGCACAACCGTGGACAGGAGGGTGCAGGTATTGCCACAGTCTGCATGAACAAGGAGGTCGGGACGGAGTATATGTTCCGTGAGAAAGCTGAGGGCAAGGATGCCATCACTGAGGTCTTTTCACGTATTAAGGAAGAAATGGCTGGTGAGCTTTACATGGGACACTTGCGCTACTCGACTACCGGCAAGAGCGGACTGACATTCGTCCATCCTTTCCTTCGTCGTAACAACTGGCGCGCCAAAAACCTCTGTCTGTGCGGCAACTTCAACATGACCAACATCGACGAGGTGTTTGAGTTCCTTAAAGCTCAGGGACAGTCACCGCGTATCTATGGCGACTCGTACATCACTCTGGAACTGATGGGACACCGTCTGGATCGTGAGGTGGAAAGACTGTTCGAGGAAGCAAAGTCCAAAGGTCTGGAGGGTCTCGGCATAACACGATATATCGACGACAACGTGGAGATGGCGAATGTGCTGAAGAAGACGATGGAACACTATGACGGAGGCTACGTGATGTGCGGCCTGACAGGCAGCGGCGAGATGTTCAGTGTGCGCGACCCATGGGGAATACGTCCGGCTTTCTATTATCACAACGACGAAATGGTTGTTCTGGCCAGCGAACGCCCTGTGCTACAGACCACCTTCGATTTACAATACGAAGACATCCACGAACTGCAGCCCGGGCAGGCTCTTATTGTGCGTCGTAACGGCGACATGAAGTTGGAGCAGATTATGGGTCAAGGGACAGCAGCCGCAAGCGCCTGCTCGTTTGAGCGCATTTACTTCAGTCGTGGCTCTGACCGTGACATATATCAGGAAAGAAAACGTCTGGGTGAGCAGCTAACTCCTGCCATTCTGAAAGCCATCGACGGTGACGTAGACAACACCGTATTCTCATATATTCCCAACACAGCAGAGGTGGCTTACTATGGCATGACTGACGGCATTCGCAAAAGCCTCCCCTATGGGGGGAGGTTGGAGGGGGCTGTGCGCACAGAGAAAGTGGTGTGGAAAGATATCAAGCTGCGCACGTTTATCTCGGCGAATACCGAGCGCAACGACCTCGCTGCCCACGTCTACGACATCAGTTATGGTTCGTTGCGACCATACGAGGACAACCTCGTGATTATCGACGACTCTATCGTTCGCGGCACTACGCTGAAGGAGAGCATCTTCAAAATCCTCGACCGGCTGCACCCGAAGAAGATTGTTATGGTAAGCAGTTCTCCACAGATTCGTTATCCTGATTATTACGGCATTGACATGCCACACCTTGAAGAATTCTGTGCTTTCCGTGCCACAATGGCGTTGATAGAGGAAGAGAGCCTCACCCCCAGCCCCTCTCCTAAGGGCGAGGGGAGTGATTACCCTCAGCTACATCCGCTGATTGCCGAAGTATATCGAAAGTGCAAAGAAATGCCTGATACTGAAAATCATGTTCGTGCCATTTACGAACCATTTACTGTAGAGGAAATCAACAACAAGATTGTCGAAATGCTTCGTCCCAAGGGCATGCAAGCACCCATCGAACTTGTTTTCCAAAGTATCGAGGGATTACACAAGGCCTGCCCCAACCATCGTGGAGACTGGTACTTCACCGGTCATTATCCAACACCTGGCGGCACTCGCCTCTGCAACCAAGCGTTCGTAGATTATGTGGAGAATTTAAATGAAGAATGAAAGAATTACCATACGGATGGTTTATAATTAATAATTTGTAATTAAAAAGATATATGTGTGGATTTGTAGCAATACTCAAAACAAAAGGTGATGTAAGACATAAACGTGAACAATGTCTGAAGATGTCAGCCAAGATACGTCATCGCGGACCAGACTGGAGCGGTGTTTACAGCAACGACAAGGCCATATTGGCTCATGAACGATTGGCAATCGTTGACCCTCTGTCTGGAGGTCAGCCCTTGTATTCTGCCGACGGAACCAAAGTGCTGGCAGTAAACGGAGAGATATACAACCATCAGGACATACGTAGGTGGTTTGCCGGTCAGTACGAGTTCCAGACTGGCAGCGACTGCGAAGTGATTCTGGCTTTGTACGAGAAATACGGCTGTGATTTCATTGACAAACTCAATGGCATCTTCGCATTCGTTCTCTATGACTCCGCAACCGACGATTACCTGATTGCCCGCGACCCTATAGGCGTTATACCTTTGTATATAGGACACGACAGCGACGGCACAGTGTATGTGGCAAGTGAACTGAAAGCCCTTGAAGGTCAGTGCGAGAGCTATGAGCCTTTCCCTCCAGGACATTTCTGCACAAGCAAGCATGGAGGAAAGCTGGAGCGCTGGTACACACGCGACTGGATGCAGTACGAAGGTATGAAGTGGTCAACCAGCGACCGCAGTGAAGCTGTGCAGATGGTGAAGGACGGACTTATGGCTTCCGTAAAACGTCAGTTGATGAGCGACGTGCCTTACGGTGTACTGCTCTCCGGAGGTTTGGACAGTTCGGTGGTATCCGCCATTGCCAAGCTCTATGCAGCCAAACGTATTGAGACCAATGATCAGCACGATGCTTGGTGGCCACGACTCCACTCTTTCGCAGTGGGACTCAAAGGTGCGCCCGATCTGGCTAAGGCTCGTGAAGTGGCTGACTATATCGGCACCGTACACCACGAAGTCAACTACACTATTCAGGAAGGACTGGATGCAATCCGCGACGTAATCTATCATATTGAGACCTACGACGTGACAACAATCCGTGCCTCTACACCTATGTACCTTCTCGCACGTGTCATTCGAAGCATGGGTATCAAGATGGTGCTCAGCGGTGAGGGTGCAGACGAAATCTTCGGAGGTTACCTCTACTTCCACAAAGCTCCCGACGCCAAGGCGTTCCATGAGGAGACCGTTCGCAAACTTAGCAAACTGCATTTCTACGACTGCCTGCGTGCCAACAAGTCTCTTATGGCATGGGGTATAGAGGGACGTGTGCCTTTCCTCGACAAGGAATTCCTCGACATCGCCATGAGAATAAACCCTGAACTGAAAATGTGTGGCCTCACCCCCAGCCCCTCTCCTAAGGGCGAGGGGAGTTTTATCATTGAGAAGAAGATTGTTCGTGAAGGATTCGCAGACATGCTTCCCGAAAGCGTGGCATGGCGACAGAAAGAGCAGTTCAGCGACGGAGTGGGCTACTCATGGATTGACACACTCAAGAAAATCACTTCGGAGGAGGTTACTGACGAGCAGATGGCACATGCTGCCGAACGTTTCCCTATCAATCCTCCTCTCAACAAGGAAGAGTATTACTACCGCAGCATCTTCGCAGAACATTTCCCCAGCGACTCTGCTGCAAGAAGTGTAAACCAGGAAGCATCCGTAGCATGCAGCACCGCCATCGCACTGGAATGGGACGAGGCGTTCAAGAATATGAACGACCCCAGCGGACGTGCCGTCAAAGGTGTGCATGAACAAGCGTACTAATAAAATTAAGAATCTTAAAAACTCAAGAACTAAAATATTATGGACGCAAAGCTTATATTAGAAGATGGTAGTGAATTCACTGGAAAGTCGTTCGGCTACCCAGCCGACACCGAAGGTGAAGTAGTGTTCAACACTGCTATGACCGGTTATCCGGAAAGCTTGACAGACCCAAGCTATGCAGGACAGATACTGGTGACAACCTATCCACTGATTGGCAACTACGGAGTACCCGAGACAGGAGGGGATCCGTTGCCTGCATTTATGGAAAGTGACAAGATACACGTAAAGGGCCTCGTCGTTGCCGACTACTCAGAACAGTATTCACACTGGAACGCAAAGGAGTCGTTGGCCGACTGGTTGAAACGTGAGCACATCCCTGCAATCACAGGCATCGACACCCGACGTCTGACACAGCTTCTTCGTGAACATGGTGTTATGAGAGGAAAAATAGAAGTGGAAAGTCAGATGTCAGAAGTAAGATGTAAGGAAGACGCTGAAGACTACGGAAGTGTGAACTGGGTAGAGAAGGTGAGTTGCAAAGAGGTGATTACCTATAACCAGGGTGCAGGCAAGAAAGTCGTACTCGTAGATTGCGGCGTAAAGGCAAACATCATTCGCTGTCTGCTGAATAGAGGTGTGGAAGTCATCCGTGTGCCATGGGATTACGATTTCAATCAGTTGGAGTTTGACGGGCTGTTCCTCGCCAATGGCCCTGGAAACCCAGAGCAATGTGGCAAGACAGTGAAGCACATCAAGACATTCTTGGAGAACAAGGAGGTCCGTCCTCTCATGGGAATCTGCCTCGGCAACCAATTGCTGGCAAGAGCTGCAGGAGCTAAGACTTACAAACTGAAATACGGACATCGCAGCCATAATCAGCCAGTGCAACAGGTGGGAACAAACACATGCTTCATCACTTCTCAGAACCATGGCTATGCAGTCGATGCCTCTACCCTACCCAGCGACTGGGAGGAGCTGTTTGTAAACCTTAACGATGGTTCAAACGAAGGTATTCGTCACAAGACCAACCCTTGGTTCTCAGCTCAGTTCCATCCCGAAGCCTGCTCAGGTCCAACCGACACAGAGTGGATGTTTGACGAGTTCGTCAAGACCCTCCAGACCCCCCAACAGACCCCCTCTGTCTCCCCCAAGGGGGAGGATAAAGCCATCCGGATGGTTAAAGTTCTCCCCCTTGGGGGAGCCAGAGGGGGTCTGAAAGTCCTCCTTCTCGGTTCTGGAGCCTTGAAGATTGGTCAGGCTGGCGAGTTTGACTATTCAGGATCTCAGGCTTTGAAAGCATTGAAGGAAGAAGGTATAGAAACCATACTCATCAACCCTAATATCGCCACTGTGCAGACATCAGAGGGTGTGGCAGACAGAGTATATTTCCAGCCCGTACAACCGGACATAGTGGAAAGCATCATAGCCAAGGAAAGACCCGACGGCATCCTTCTGTCGTTTGGTGGACAGACGGCATTGAATTGCGGTGTAGCACTGTACGAAAATGGGGTGTTGGAAAAATACGGAGTGAAAGTACTTGGAACTCCTGTTCAGGCTATCATCGATACCGAAGACCGCGACCTCTTTGTTCGCAAGCTCGATGAAATAAACGTGAAAACCATCAAAAGCGAGGCATGCAGCACTGTGGAAGAGGTACAGAAGGCAGCACGAGAGCTGGGCTTTCCTGTTATCCTTCGTGCGGCATACGCACTGGGCGGTCTCGGCTCAGGCTTCTGCGACAACGAAGAGGAACTTCTCACACAGGCAGAGGAAACATTCTCATTCTCGCCACAGGTATTGGTTGAGAAATCTCTCAAAGGATGGAAGGAGATAGAATACGAAGTGGTACGTGACCGTTACAACAACTGCATCACCGTGTGCAACATGGAGAACTTTGACCCACTCGGCATACACACTGGTGAAAGTATTGTAGTAGCACCAAGTCAGACTCTAAGCAATGCAGAATATCACAAGCTTCGCGCTATCGCCATTAAAATTATCCGCCACATCGGAATTGTGGGTGAATGTAATGTGCAATATGCCCTTGACCCCAATTCAGAAGACTATCGTGTCATCGAAGTGAACGCACGTCTTAGCCGTTCATCAGCCCTGGCATCCAAAGCCACCGGATATCCTCTGGCATTCGTTGCTGCCAAACTCGGACTCGGCTACGGACTCTTCGAACTGAAGAACTCCGTGACCAAGACAACGAGTGCATTCTTCGAACCGGCTCTCGACTATACAGTTTGCAAGATTCCGCGTTGGGACCTTACCAAATTCCATGGTGTAAAACGTGAACTGGGCTCGGCGATGAAGAGCGTCGGAGAGGTTATGGCTATTGGCCGCACTTTCGAGGAAGCCCTGCAAAAAGGTCTTAGAATGATTGGCCAAGGCATGCACGGTTTTGTTGAGAATCACGAAATAAAGATTAAGGATATTGTCAAGTCTCTGCACGAGCCGACCGACATGCGTATATTTGTTGTTTCCAAAGCCATGAAGGTTGGTTATACCCCAGAGCAGATACATGAACTGACTAAAATCGACCTGTGGTTCCTGTACAAGCTGAAGCATATCGTCGACATAGACCAACAGCTGCATCGTTTCTCCGAATTTTCTGATTTCTCCGAATTCGCTGATTATTCCGAAATGCTGGAATACCTCGAAGTGCCAGAGTTCATCAATCTGCTCACCGATGCCAAAGTCTATGGGTTCTCCGACTTCCAGATTGCCCGAGCACTGGGATTGGAAGAGTCTATGAGCATGACCGATGCAGGATTGCTCATAAGAGAGTGGCGCAAGGAATTAGGTGTAGTACCAACCGTAAGCCAGATTGACACCATGGCTGCGGAATATCCCGCACAAACCAACTACCTATACTTCTCCTACGTATAGCATCACAGGGGGCTTTCCTCCCCTACACTCAAACAAAAAGTCAGCTTCCGCAAATTGTGGGAGCTGACTTTTTTTATTGATTAAAACCCATTGGTTATCGCCATTCGGAATCGGTATCTATCTTATAGCGATACACACGGGCAAGTTTCATTTCGAAAATCAGAGTAGAATACGCAGGTACACCGGTAGCTGTGCTGTTCTGATCTCCATAGCCGAGGTAATAAGGCACAACCACTCGCCAGCTGTCACCTTCAACCATGTGCATCAGCGCTGTCGCAAAGCCTACAACCACGGAGGTCAGTCCCGTTCTCATAGGCACATCCACACTCTCGTTGAGGGTTGTGCCGCGGAAGCTCTTGTTAAACACATATCCCGATGGGTATTTCTCCGTTGGGATATAGCGTACGCTGTAGTGCACACGTACTGTGTCGTTCTGCTGCGGAGAATAATCTCCAGTACCGGCCTCAAGCTTCTGCACATAGATATAGTATATGTTCGGGCCGTTGAGATCGAGAGAATCACCGAGAGTATAGGCTTTTATCTTAGTCCACGAATCATCGGTTTTGGCAACGGAAGCGATAGAGTCGAGATAGTGCTCATTGCGTTCCTTCCAGTTGTCATACTCGCCAGCCTCTTCCTTCTCTGAACAGGATGTACAGAATGCCAGGCACAATGTACATAGTACAAAGTACAAAGAACCGAGGGTTTTGTTAATCATTTGAATCAAAATTATGTTTCAAATTATAAATTAAAAAATCTATGCCATCCGTATGGCAGTCCTCACCTATTCGGGAGAGTTAGAAGGGACAAGCCTTTTCAGCAGACTTGTTATAGTCACGTTGTCCTCGATAATACCGCGAAGCTCGCTGATCTTCACACGCTTCTGCTCCATAGTGTCGCGGAAACGGAGGGTTACAGTGTCGTCTTTCAGTGTGTCACCGTCAACAGTCACGCAGTAAGGAGTACCGATGGCATCCTGACGGCGATAACGCTTACCGATGGAATCCTTCTCCTCATACTGGCAGTTGAAGTGGAACTTCAGGTCGTCGATAATCTCACGAGCCTTCTCCGGCATACCGTCCTTCTTAACGAGAGGAAGCACAGCGAGTTTCACAGGAGCAAGAGCTGCAGGCAGACGCAGAACCACGCGGGTTTCGCCGTTCTCCAGTTTCTCCTCACAGTAGCTGTGACACATGATTGAGAGGAACATACGGTCAACGCCGATAGAAGTTTCAATTACATACGGAGTATATGAGTCGTTGATTTCCGGGTCGAAGTACTTGATGCTCTTTCCAGAGAACTTCTCGTGCTGAGAGAGGTCGAAGTCTGTACGGCTGTGGATTCCTTCCACTTCCTTGAATCCGAACGGCATCTTGAATTCGATGTCGGTAGCGGCATTGGCGTAGTGAGCCAGTTTCTCGTGGTCGTGGAAACGGTAGTTCTCCGCACCGAAACCGAGGTTCTGGTGCCAAGCCATACGAGTCTGCTTCCAATGCTTGAACCAGTCGAGTTCCGTACCAGGTTTGATGAAGAACTGCATCTCCATCTGCTCAAACTCACGCATACGGAAGATGAACTGACGAGCCACAATCTCGTTGCGGAAAGCCTTACCGATCTGAGCGATACCGAATGGGATCTTCATGCGACCGGTCTTCTGTACGTTCAGGTAATTCACGAAAATTCCCTGAGCAGTCTCAGGACGCAGGTAGATAGTCATTGAGCCGTCGGCAGTGCTACCCATCTCAGTCTTGAACATGAGGTTGAACTGACGCACGTCGGTCCAGTTGCGTGTTCCGCTTATAGGACAAACGATTCCCTCGTCAATGATAATCTGACGGAGTTCCTCGAGGTCCATAGCGTTCATTGCCTTGCTGTAACGCTCGTGCAGGGCGTCGCGCTTAGCCTGCTCCTCAAGCACACGAGGAGAAGTCTCGCGGTATTTAGCCTCGTCGAAAGCGTCACCGAAACGCTTGCGTGCCTTAGCTACTTCCTTCTCAATCTTGTCTTCATACTTGGCAATCTGCTCCTCAATCAGCACATCTGCACGATAACGCTTCTTGGAGTCGCGGTTGTCGATAAGTGGATCGTTAAACGCATCCACGTGTCCGCTGGCCTTCCAGATGGTCGGGTGCATGAACACACATGAGTCGATACCCACGATATTCTCATGCATCAGCACCATTGACTGCCACCAGTATTGCTTAATGTTGTTTTTCAGTTCCACACCGTTCTGTCCGTAGTCATAAACTGCGCCCAGACCGTCATAAATTTCACTTGAAGGAAATACGAACCCATATTCTTTGCAATGGGAAACTACCTTCTTGAATACATCTTCTTGTGCCATATTTAGTTCTTAAGTTTTTGAGTTCTTGAGTTTTTAAGTTTCTTCGTTAAACGTTAAACAATAAACGTTTTCGTTTTGCGCTGCAAAGTTAGCACTTTCTTTCAAAATAATCGGGAAAATGCAAAAAAATCGACTCTTATGCTTTGTATTTCAACATTTATTCATAACTTTGCACCCGCTAATGCCCAGATGGCGGAATTGGTAGACGCGTTGGTCTCAAACACCAATGCCGCAAGGCGTGCCGGTTCGATCCCGGCTCTGGGTACTTCAAAATTCAATGAAATCCCTTGTAAGCATCTGCTTGCAAGGGATTTTTTTGTTTAAATATTTGCTCATGCGGCATTTTTATTGATATAACGCCGCAAAATTTGCGGCATTATCAAAATCAAAGTTTAATTCGGCGCCACAGCCAACGGGGAATTCGGCGCCACAAGGCTGTCAACACACGGTAACGCCAGTCGATGACACAAATATGTTTCTTATGCCTGATGGCACGGACAATCTGCTTTGCCACATTCTCGGGTTTGAGCATCATAGGATAATGGAAATCTCCGCTCAACAGAGCTGTATCCACGAATCCAGGACGGATATCGGTAAACCGGATATCCAGCCCACGGCTATGAGCCTGCTGTTCCAGTGCTTGCAAATACACATTCTGCATGGCTTTGGTAGCTGAGTATGCCGGTGCAGGACCAAGTCCCTTGGTTCCCGCAATCGATGTGATGGCTGCAATATGACCTTTCCCCTGTTCAGCGAAATAGCGGTAAGCCTCACCTATCATACGGGTAAAACCAAGTCCGTTCGTGGTCATGGTCGCTAATTCTACATCAGGCTGCAACTCGCGGTTCTGTTTGCCTATGCCCGAAGCGTAGAAGAACAGATCCATGCCTCCCATCCTCTCAATCAGATTACGAAGATTGTCCGCAGCATCCTCCGAATTGACATCTATCCGAGCGGTTTCAGCAGCTCCAATAGTCTGAAGCAGTTCTGTACGACGTGCTGCAACACCCAGTTTCCAGCCGTCAGCAAGCAGTGCCTTTGCCACTTCTCTTCCTATGCCCGAGGAGGCACCAATCACAATTGCCCGTTTATCCATTGCAATGGTTTTTCTCTTTCCTTTCAAAGTAATATCATTTATTATTCCAATGGTGCACTCTCCAATTCCTTAAGGGCTTCGCAGAGCTGGTCGGGGCAGGACGTGCGCTTTGTGCCGCAACGGATGCCCTGCAGTTTGCTGATGACGTCACCGATTTTCTGTCCTCTCACCAGCGAACTGATTCCTTGCAGGTTTCCGTTGCAACCACCGATGAAGAACACCTGCTGTATCACATCGTTCTCGTCTGCCGTCACGTCGATGACCTGCGAGCATACCCCTGTGGGTCTGAACATTACATGTTTCGTTTTCATTATTCTCTATCTATTTTTGTTATTATTTCCATATATGCACCTCAATAAGTATATCAGGGCTGGTGCTTTGATTCGCAAAAATACAAATTTTCTTCAACAAATTGAATAAAGGTGAAAAAGAATAATTAAAAATTGTAACTTTGCAGCGGAAATGGAACAACAGAGTAAAAGAACGGGCATAGCATGGTTGTTGTTATCGATTTTCGTATCGATAATGATGCTGTCGGGATTGCACTGTCACGAAGAAGTGGATAGTGCATCTGCAGACTGTGCGGAATGTGCGCACCACATTCATCACTCCGGCCATTTCTCTACAGTTACCGACCACATGGATGACTGTCTTCTCTGCCAGTTTATCAGTTTTGTATATACGGCAGCAGCAGTAACCGTGTTGGTGCCATTGGTTGCATTAGCCCGCAACCGTCGTTTTCTTCAGAACAGCAGTATTTTGCAAGGAGAACCAGTTGTTCTGAATTCCCGTGGCCCTCCCTCCTTTTAAAAAATTATTCAAACAAATAATTACCATATAATTACCCATAAATAATTTTATGGGAGATTCGTGGTCATTCTTGTTATTCATCATTATAATTGGCTACATCGAACTAAAGGTTCGTAGTCAATTATATGCTCATTATACATTAATATCCTCTTAAAAACTCAAAAACATGAAAAAGATATATTTCATCCTGGCGTTGCTGTGTATATGCTTGACTGCTACGGCACAGGATCATCACCATCATTATAATCACGAACATCCGAACGATTCATCAGATGTATTTTTCCGCCACCTGAAACTCAACGAGGTGGTGGTAACGGCTGCTATCGGAGAAACAAAACTCAAGAACTCCACAGCTCCAATCTCACTCATATCAAGCAAAGATCTCAGACAAACATCATCAACCAACATCATTGACGCAATTGCTCACCAGCCTGGTGTTGCTCAGATAACCACTGGTAGCGGCATCTCCAAACCCATCATCCGCGGACTGGGCTACAACCGCATCATCGTAATGAACGAAGGTGTGCGTCAGGAAGGTCAGCAGTGGGGCGACGAACATGGCATTGAGATAGACGCACAGAACGTCAACTCAGTGGAGATTCTCAAAGGACCAGCCTCTCTGATGTACGGCAGCGACGCCATGGCAGGAGTGGTGATTCTGCACGGCAGCCCAGTGTTGGAAGAAGGAGAGATGCGTGCAAACGTCATGAGCGAGTACCAGACCAACAACGGTCTGTTCAACTACTCACTGGACTTCACAGGCAACAAGGGCGGTTTTGTTTGGGATGCCCGATACACCGACAAGCGGGCACATGCCTATAAGAACAAATACGACGGATACGTTCCGGGTTCTCAGTTCTCTGAAAGAGCGGGACGACTGATGCTGGGAATTAACAAGAAATGGGGTTATTCTCATCTCACCTGGACAGCATTCCACCAGACTCCGAGCATCATAGAGGGTGAGCGCGACGAAGAGACAGGCGAACTGGAGTCTTCACTTTCCAATCCCAAGAGTTATGCCAAGTCCCTGCCCTTCCAGCAAATCAAGCACTACAAGGCAGTGTGGGACAATGCCTTCTATCTGCCGAAAGGCACACTCAAAGCCATCGTAGGCTATCAGCAGAACCGTCGTCAGGAATTTGAGGACGATGCCGACGAATACGAACTCTTCTTCAAGCTCCATACCCTGACCTACGACCTTCGCTACATCACCGATGAGTTTGACGGCTGGAAAGTGGCAAGCGGAATCAACGGAATGTGGCAGCGCTCACTCAACCTGGGCGAGGAATCACTCATTCCCGAATACCGTCTCTTCGATTTCGGAGCATACGCCACAGTCAACAAATCACTCCGCAATTTCACCCTCAACGGAGGCCTGCGCTTCGACAACCGTCATCTGGACTACCACTCCCGCAACTTCAGCAGCCTGACGAGCAGCCTCGGAGCAGTTTGGAATGCAAGCGACCACTTCAACATACGTCTGAATCTGGCACGCGGATTCCGCGCGCCAAACATGAGTGAACTGGGCAGCGACGGCATCCACGAAGGTACTCTGCGCTACGAGATAGGTAATGCCGACCTGAAATCAGAATACAGCTGGCAGGCTGACCTCGGATGCGACTTAACATCCAAATACGTTTCCGCACAACTCGCACTCTTTGCCAACCGCATCGAGAACTACATCTTCTCCAAGCGCATTGACATGGTGATGGAAGAAGGATTCCAAACCTATGAATACACACAGGGCAACGCCCGTCTGCTGGGATTCGAGGCAGGAGTGGATTTCCATCCCATCCACAGCCTCCACTTCCAGAACACCTTCTCCTTTGTCGATGCCCGTCAGCTCCACGCCGACAAGGATGCCAAATACCTGCCTATGACTCCAGCTCCACGATGGACTTCAGAACTGAAATACGAGCTTTCGCACCATGGTCACAAAGCTCTTAACAACGCATTCGTGGCAGTTGGGCTGGAGTGCAATCTGGCACAAAATCATTTCTACAAGGTGGACGACACAGAGACACGTACCCCCGGCTACACACTCCTGAGCATTTCGGCAGGTACAGACCTGAATATAAACAAGAAGAAAGTTGCCGAACTGTATATAACTGCGGACAATCTTCTTAACACAGCCTATCAGAGCCACCTGAGCCGCCTCAAATACTGCGACATCAACAATGCCACAGGACGTCAAGGAGTCTTCAACATGGGTCGCAACATCGTATTCAAGGTTATCATCCCCCTCAGTCTGAGCAAAGCCCGCTCAACTTTCTAAAACATCCATCATCGCGCTGCTGCGCTAGGATTAAGAGAATTATTTAAGGTAGGTTCTAAAAATTCTGTTTTTAGTTTCCCTACCCAATGTATTTGAGTTTTATCGGCC
>CACYSD010000019.1:0-106365 GCA_902776985.1 uncultured Bacteroidales bacterium | reverse complement strand
TTTGCAACACTAAGGTAAGTGAAAAATCTGATATGGTAAAATCCTGAGCAACTTTTTGTTGCTCAGGAACTTATAAAGAAAGTTAAACTAAAGTGCTGCTGAATTTAGGTTAATTTCTTCGCGTAAGCGAACCCTCACAATCATTTTAATCCTTTTAATCATAGTGCGCAGCACGCTGTTTTTTTACAACATCGCACTTCGTGCTAAGATTAATATGATTCATAAGATTATAATTTAATCCTTTTAATCCAGCGCTTCAGTGCGATGATGTTATTCGTTCAATTCTCACTTCGTGAGCGTGCTCTTTTGAGTGCTTTCTTTAATAGGTATCGCAACGATAACGTTAAATTGTTGCACCGCAACATGTTTATTTTTTAACGTGAATACGGTATAAGAATTCACGTTAAGATATGGTTCTCTGTCTACATAAGTTAAGACAGAGAACCATACCCATTTAACTTAATTTACTAATTATATCACTACTGTCCCGTTAAAGTGGACTAATCGTTCTTTGAAATCGCTGAAATAAAGTCTTTTACGAGCAGTTTTAAGTGCGCGACGATTTGAATTTGTAATTTTGCAGCCAAATATAATTGACTGCTATGTTATTATCAACCAAATGATAATTGTTTAAAATCACTTCCTCAACCATTTCCTGCCACCCTTGATGTACATTCCTTTCTCAGGTATAGAATTCAGGCGGCGACCAGTGAGGTCGAAGATGGATGTATTATCTGAGCCTGCTTTTATGGATTCTACCGATGTTGGTTGACAGATTATTGTTTGCGGGTCTTCACCGTTTTGGGTAAGCGTGTATGTTCCAGCTTCAAATTCTGGGAATACGGCATGTACTTTGTATGTGAAGGATGATTCCGCTCCATCATCTATCGTAATCAGGTTTATGTCTATAGTATTACCAATCACTTCGCATACAGCATAGCATGGTGATGCAGGAAGGTACATCTCACCATCCAGACACAGATTATTACCATCGAAAGAATAACTGATGACTTTCTCCGGTATATTTCCTTCAAATATCTGACCTCCGATTTTCTCCTTTTCCAAAAGACAGGTCTTCAGGTTATCCGTGTTGATGATGTTTATGTATCCGCTACTGTCGAACAGCAAATGCTGCTGTACTACTCCGTCTTGCCAATCTGTTGGATTGAGAAGTCCTGTGTAAATAGATCCGTAGCCTTCTACCCATGTATCCTGCATCTGCGGATTATCCATATTGACAAGATGCAGATGTTTCAGGCTTCTTCCGTTGACATTCTCATACCATGTTTTGTCAACGGTCATTTTTACACCGTCATTTCCTGTGAATTTATCTCCAAAGCTTAAACCGAAGTCATACGCCGTGTATTCTGTTTGGGAATTGGCATCATAACGGTAAATACGTGTGTTATCGCCTCGGAAATAAAGTGTGTCGGGTACTGTTTTACCATTGAAATGAAGAATCTGCTGATAGTCCTTCCCGTCAATGGAAACAGTTCTCCATGTTGTCGTAGAGGAAAATGTACTTTCACCTGACTCGTATAGTTGCCAGAACTTAGCCTCCGAAACTATAGGATTGAAAGATGTAGGAATAAATTCCTCTATATTCTTAAATTGATTCCAGCCAGCAGTCGCCTCATACTTTGCTTTTGTACCGTATGGGACACGCAGAGTTGCTTGACTATAAGTAGAATCACTAAAGGGATAATTCACATTAAATGGTTCCTCTATAAGAGATGTTACATCTTTAAGTGGCGAATCATAGAATGCTGCCGTTTCAATGATATGAACAGTAGAAGGAATAGTGACGGATTTCAGACCTGTTTTACAAAATGCATTTGCCCTAATAATTTCAACTCCTTCGGGCAACGAGATTTGCTCTAAATCCGTACAATAATAAAACGCCCCACCTTTTATCTCCGTAATTGATTTTGGCAAAAATATTTCCTCTAATCCGTAACATTGTTGGAAGGCGCATTCACCTATAGAAGAGACCGTTGGAGGTATAATGGTTCCTTTACAACCTGTTATCAATTTATTACTTTCTGTTTCTATGATGGCATTGCAATTATCCCTTGAATCATAAACTGTATTCCCTTCCTCTATAGAAATATTTTTAAGGGTCTTGCAACCTTTAAATGGTGTTTGTCCTATTTTTGCAATGCTTGCTGGAAGAAATACAGATTTAAGGTTGTCGCAAAAGCCAAAAGCCATGTTCCCGATTACCTCAAGGTCGCTTGGCAAAGATAATGATGTAAATCCACATCCAACAAAAGTATTATTTCCTATAGATGTTAGACCTTCAGATAAAACTAAATCTGACAATGAAATACAACCATGGAAAGCAAAATTGCCAATACTCTTTATAGATGGTGGAATAACTACAGATTTAATGTTAGCCATATCCACAAATGCATAGTCGCCTATTTTGTCTACTATGAATTCCTTGCTATTGATAGTGAATCTTTCAAGGATAACAATGTTGTCTTTTGCATCAGGAGAGCCTGGTATACCAACAATACCATTATTGCTTCCATCATCTGTTGGCTCCCACGAATCGCCTTGTTTTACTTTCGCTCTCCCATTTTGGGTATCATATGTATAAATAACATTGGTGGCAGGATCTATGTATTCCTCCGTGTAAGACTCCCTATTATCACTGGAAATAGTGATTCCCATATCTGTCTGAGCCAGCGTATCATCTGTAAAGCTTATTAATAATAAAAAGATTATATACCTCATAAGCAAATTGATTATGTTTTAATCCCATTGTTATAACAAATACATTTTGAAATAATCCAAATTATTGCCCCGTATTAATATTGACATCAGAATTTATTATTGTTGTACCAGGCATCAAATAAATATTCTCACCTTCAATTGTTACATCTGCATTATACAAAACACCTTCGTTTAGGCATAAATTACCAGAACCTCTAAGCAACATTGTTACATCTTTATAGAATGTCACAGGAGAATTAATTTGTAATTAATAAATTTAAAATCACTTCCTCAGCCATTTCCTGCCACCCTTGATGTACATTCCCTTCTCTGGAACTGAGTTGAGGCGGCGACCGGAGAAGTCGAAAATCTGGGAAGAAACGTTGGAGTTTGTTCTTATATCAATGATTCCTGTATAGTATGAGTCTTGGTATAGTGTTTTGCCGTTTTGCTCACAAGATATCATGTGGCTGTAGTTACCATCATACGGTAGTGTGAAAAACAAGTCTTGAGTGCTGCCTATTCCTTCAATCCATTCAGACAGATAAATATCATTGTCCAAACTCATCATTCGTTCAACATAATCTTCAGACATGTATGAATCTATCATAATCCAATAGATTTCCTTACGGTTAACACCTTCATATTCGGACTGCTTGGTGTATTTGCATAGCACTTCTACATTTTCTTTTTCTACAGGCATTTTATCATAACGGCACAAACCAAAATCATACAGCAATTCACTATCTGTGCTGTTATTGTTACAACAATACACTTTCTGCCCGTCTTCATACATGGCAGCCTTGTATGTAACACTTCCGTCTTTCTCCATGTATATTTTCTTGCAAGTTATGTTGTTTATAACAGTATCGCCGTTGACAAAATAGCTATAGTAGTAATTATACTCTTTCGGAGCGCCTGCCCAGGCAAAATCAAATATATAGTTCCAGCACTTGCCTTCCTCTAGCAGTGGAAGATATTCATGCTCTTGTGCAAAACACTTACAACCAGTCATGGCTAAAAGAAGAAATAATGTAATTTTTTTCATAAACATTCTCCTATTTTAGGGTTCCATAATCGAATTGAAAATTTCCTCCCAAAGGTATATAAAAATTAGTTACTTCACGCATATTTATATTGCCATTATTTAAAATCCTAATATTAGAAGGGCTGTTTTCTATTATTTTGACATCTGCATTATACAAAACACCTCCGTTTAGGCATAAATTACCAGAACCTCTAAGCAACATTGTTACATATTTATAGAATGTCACAGGAGAATTAATTTGTAATTAATAAATTTAAAATCACTTCCTCAACCATTTCCTGCCATTCTTGATGTATATTCCCTTCTCCGGAACAGAGTTGAGTCGGCGACCAGTGAGGTCGAAGATTGTGGAATATGGATTTAGAAAGTATATAGAAGCGATAATAGATGGAGTTTCTGTCAATTGATTTATAAAATCACTTCCCATCATGTCGGATCTCTGTCTGGCATCCATTTTTAAGTTCATAGAATTCAATATTATTAATCTCTATTTGTTTCTGTTGATATGAGGGGCTGTCATCATTTATGTTTATAGTACCACATGTGATATATGCCTCGTCTTTTAGATTTGTACCGAAGTCCCATATCAAATAATCTTCTTCAGTAGACGGAATCCTGATATATTGTTTACCAGAATAGTCTTCTCTTAGAAAAAAAACGTTTCTTTGTTTTGTAGAAGTAGTATTTTGTTGTTCATACCTTCTGAATACTTGTTTGCTTATAGATACATATTGTATTCCTTTTATAACAGTATCGTTCTCTACTACATATTTATGTAAAGAATAATCCCAGTTTTTATCTGTCCTATCAGACCAATCCCATTCGACTTCTCCTTCTATCCACCAATCACCAACATTATAGAATTGAGCCTGATTGTAAAGAATATCAGGATCCGTATCTGTCTCTTTTGCTTTAACTGTTACAATAGTTGAACAAGCAGCTATACCAATCAATATTATTCTTATTTTCATAATTACACAATTCATTCTCTTTTATTGATTATTACATTTGAGTGTTTTATAGTTGTTCCTGGTTTAAGAATGACATTTTCACCCTCGATGGTTACATTTGCATTTTGAATAATTACATCTCCTGCTGGTTTTTCTGATGTTACATGATTACCTATGTAAATGCTTTTACCATAATATGAATGTTGTTCACTTATAGTTTCATTTTGAATATAGTAATTTTTATAGTATGTTCTGATGTCTGGAATATAATTATGTTTATCCAAACTTATTATAACACTGTCTGCTGTTGTTGGATACTCAACATAATTACCTATTATCCAAGTTACAAGATGAATGAAAGCTATAGGGGAAATGCTTCTGATATATCAAGATATGGTTCTCTGTCTACATAAGTTAAGACAGAGAACCATACCCATTTAACTTAATTTACTAATTATATTTTCTTTATCAGTCACCACAGTATATGCCTGCAAAGAAGATTGCCCCTGTTTCTTTCTCGGATATTAAGTAGAGGAAAGGATGGTCGGCTTTGAATATAATATCGTTGTGCCCTCCAAATGTACCAGAACCACTTGTTACGGCAGAGGCTTCAGTTCCTTCTTCATTTACAATAATTGCGGTTTTTTGGAACATCCTGCTAATCTGTATTGGTGTTTTAATTACATTTGGCAATGTGTGTGTAAAGAGTGAAGGTACTCCTGATGCTTCTAATATACTATTAAGCTCAATACTGCATTCCGTTTTGAATTTTGGAAGAAAAAGTTTAACTTGTTTCCTGTTTGCTTCTTTTTTCAAATCCTCCATTACGTTATTTAACACAGATGAGGATAGGTCTCCAAGAAGTCCTTTAATACCCATATTGCCAGGCAGGAGAATGGTCATGCTATAATCACCGTTCCCATAGGGTAGTTGAACAGCTTGGTACGATATAGATTCTGTATAAGGAAACTTATTATCCTGATTCATAAACATACATTCCACAAGTTCTTCATTTTCCCTTTTAAACATTCCTGTTTTTGTTAATTGTGGAACAAACGGTGAAGTCCAATTACCTTTGAAATAGAGTGCATTGAAAAGATAACAATAATCCTGCTCTCCAATCTTATCAAGAATGGTTGGAATCATACCATTTGTTTGTTCCTTGCACCAGTTGTTGATATATCCAAGAGTGCTGTTGCTTCTGAAATCAAGGAATTCAACCTTTGCTTTATAGTTATCTTTCAGGGTCTTGTCAAAATCCTCATTAAATTCGTCCCCAAGACTCTTGTCAAGGAAGAAGGCATTAGCCATGTTGACTATTACATCCTTATCTGTGGTGTTTTCAGCTTTACCCATTAACAATGTAAGGAATTCGTTCATTTTATAAATGTCTCCCTTAGGAAGGTTAAGAACGTTCGTGATTTCGTCAACGGTTTGTTGGTCTGCGCCTTGAGCTGCAATGCCAAGAGCATAGGAAGCACTTAGTGGAGAACATAAAAAACTCTTTCCTTGTGTGTTAGATTCCTGCAACTCACGTATAAGAGAAAGAGTAAACGCGTTACTTCCCTTGACAGCTGCTGAAAATTCTGTAGGAGTTAGTTTAGCGTTATTCACGTTACCACCTCCGTTTTCCGGCTGTTCTGGTTGTTCTTTCGTTGGTTCTTCATCCTTATCGTCGCTGCAAGCTGTTGTCAGTGTAAATAATGCAGCGAATAACAAAAAATAACAGAATAACTTTTTCATAATCATAGTGTTTTTAGTGTTGAACAATGTTTTTTTCATTCTTATGTCTATTATTGGTTTGTAATAATTGTAAAATTGGATTTTTTTATTGTCGTATTTGGATGTATTTCTACTGTGTCGGCATGAATCACAATGTTTGACAGATTAATTACAACATCACCAGTAGGTTGTGTGTTAGTAACATTTGTGCCAATTTTTGCCTCATGAGTATAATATTCATTAGTTTGTCATTACATAACCATTGGACTGAACTTTTAGCTGTGCATTGCTTGGCAATGCTATCATGAAGAATAATGCAAAGATGCTTAGTAAGGTTTTAGATGTTGTTTTCATGTTTCTAAAGTTTGAGGGTTAATAATTGTCTAACTAATGTTTATACTGTGAAGCAAAAAATTTTACTAATTAGCGTACAGAATATTTCCTGCCATCCTTGATGTACATTCCTTTTTCTGGGACAGTATTCAGGCAGCGACCGGTGAGATCGAAGATTTTCCCGTCGCCCTTAATGGAGTGGTTGGAAGAGAGGCTTTCTATTCCAACAACATCGTAGGGATTGAAAACACCAGTGAAACATTCCTGGTCGTTCTCCAGAGTAATGGTGTAGTCGGAGTTGGTGTATTCTGATATATCGATGTTCAGGGCAAGCACAGAGCCTGCTTTCACTTTCTTCTTGTAAACAATGCGTCCAGAAGGGTTGACAATACTAACCGTATAGTCGTCTTTGAGTTGCCCAAGATTAACGACAAGCTGGTTTTGGCTGTATTCTCCGAAGATAAGTTCTTCTGTCTCCTGAGTTGCATTGCGTCGAGGTGCTTTAGGCTGGGTCTTGATGGTATGTGTGAAGTCAATACGACGCTTTGCTTCTTCATCATCTGGAGTCACTCCGTCAATTTTACCTTCATTATCCATATAGATTATTTCTTCACCATCTACACATGAAAACAGATGATAATAATCACACAAACATGGCGGTATGATATAAGGATAATTATTTAGTGGCATAGGAAGTCCGCCAACTCCTTCATACCAAATGGCTTCACCATCGGAGTAACCACCTTCGTTTTTTAATCTTTTGCCGAAACCGACCTTCATGTAATTTCCTTTGAAACAAGATTCATCGATTACCCCTTTATCTATTACTGTGCAATTTGATGATTGTTCGGAAGGTTCATTCCATGTGATAGCATCACCAACATAAAAAGACATACCTGTATATGCTGCATAATCATATAACAGCGAGAATTCTTTCTGGTTAGGAAGTGCAAATAAGACACAATAGTCCGTCTCATAGAGTGCAGCCACATATTCGGTATAAGTCTGGCTGTCGTCCGCAAAGGCATAGTCGGGAGCAGCCTCCCATCTACACATCAATCGCTTTGCCTTCTGCTCTCCAATGATTGTGTCTCCATCGAAATAATAATATGCCAACCGCTGAGCCACATTTCCTCCATCGGGAAACCATCCTACTTTCCAAACTTTCTGGTCGCTTATCAGATGCCTATAGTTCCCTATATGGTTGAAAATTGGGAATCGTTCACCTTGGAATTCCACGTATTTAGGACGGCCGAGATAAAAAATTGGAAAATACAAATCCACAAAATACAGTCCTTTACAGTCCGTTGTCGGTTCTGCTTCCTCTATTTCCAAAGAAACATAAAAATTCCTGTTCCCAGAATCTTTTTCCTTGCAATATATATAATTATTAGGACCACACTGACAGTACATATAACCTTTCACATGCAGAGAGACTGCTCCTGGTCGTTCTTCACCTATAAGTTCACAGTAGAGTTGGTTGTTCTCACCGTCTTCACTCTCGTCACCGCAAACCAGTTGCTGCCCTTGAAAGCCGCACTCCATGTTTACAAAGTTAAACGGGAGAAACGCATAGTTGCTTTCGGCTCCGTATAGCACATAAGAAACATTTGTAATAGTGGAATTGTCGACAAAGGCTTCATGAGGACCGAAAGGGTCTCCGTATTTACTTACGTAGTCATCCCTACAGTAAAACCCATTGGTGCTGCCTACACCTTCAACCCAAGCTATTCTAAGAGTGCCGAACGCACTTGTTGCCTCTATCGACAGCAGTCGCAAATGATGTCCGTTGACAATTAGTTCGTCTTCTTCCACAACTTTACAATTCTGAGTATAACCAACATGCAGCTTGTGAGTGAATGTGTCGCCGACTTTCAGAGAGAAATCGTAGTACATCTCGTCCGATTGCGTCTCTTCGTTGTAGCGATATACTGTCTTTCCTTCCTCTCTGTAAAGACCTATCTTCTTGATTATTGTAGAATCAGCACTTTCCTCTTCTGAATACATTGTCAGATAAGTCTGGTCCCCAATCTGAACCTCTTCGTTAGAGAAATAAAAACGCACTTTAGTTGCGGTTGGTCCGATTTGAGGTGCACGAACCATATTCCATGTTTTCCCTTTTTGTACAAAGGGAAGGTATGTGTCATTCTCTTGTGCTTGTCCTGAGAGGGAAAACAGACAAACTATCAGAAATAAAATAACTCGGTTCATGGTTGATATATATTTAATAGTTAAACATCAATTTGTGGTTTCGGAAATAGTGGACTCCTGATAAACCTGCTTTAGGCGTTCAAGCACCTGTTCCAGTGTTGTGTCTGGATCTGATTCGCCCAATAAGTCTTTTTTCAGTTTCAGTTTGCGGTGCTGAGCCGCAGAGACGGTGAGACCGTAGATGTTGCCGATGGCACGGTTGCTGAGTTGCAGACGGGTAAGGATGCAGAGCTGTAAGTCCTCTTCCTTCAAAGCAGGATGGTTTTTCCTGAGATTGGCAAAGAGGTTGCCTTCGATGGCATTGAGCGTACGTTCCACATCTGCCCATTCGCGCAGAGAGAGATTAACATGTGAGTCGTTGCTTGCATTGAGTTTCTGAATCACTTCCGAACGCTGGAGGATGAACTGCCGGAGGAAAGCTACTACCTCTGCCGACTGGCGAAGTTGCTCACGTTGCGAATCCGCCTGCTGCTGCAATAGTTTCTTCTCCTGTGCGTGGAGTAGTGATTCCTGTTGCCGTTTGATGCTCTCATGGGCACGTTGCTGCTTTAGGAGCTTCATGCGATAGCGAAGCAAGAGGATAACTGTAACAGAGAGTAAAACGATGCCGATAATAACTAAAATGAATGTACGACGATGCAAGGCTGAAGAATAAGTCAGCCGTTCGTTTTCCTGCTCCTGCTTCAATGTCGCCTGATAGTAGTCGTCCTTCTGTTCCAAAGCTTTGAAATAGAGCGACTCTGCCTCATCGAAGGCGGAATCGATAGCGAGTTCCGCTTCTTCCGAAGACTGGCGTCGAACGGCTATCTTTGCAAGACTGCTTTGAACGATATAGGCTGCATGGATGTCATCACCAGGTTTCATGCGGCGATAGGTGGCTTCTGCTTGTGGCAACGAGTCGCAGTCCATGTAACAACGGGCAAGAACCTGCAGGGTTCCTTGTAAGAGTTCAGGAGTGGCAAAGGTCTCCGCTTCTTTGGCTAAAGCAAGTGCCTGCTTATTGTCTCCGTCTGCCCAGTAGATATTTGCCAGACTGGTCAGAGTCTGACAGATCAGATCGTCCTGCTTCTCCTTTACCGCTATATTATATGCGCGACGCGTGAGCGCGAGGGCTTCGTCCATATTCCCTTCGGTGTTGTATGCCAACTGAGCCGCATACGTGCCTGCAAAGTCCAGGAGGATAATGTGATTGCGCTCGTCGTCAGGATGCCGCTCGTAAACAGCAACCGCTTTCTTTGCAAGTGAAAAAGCTTTTTCGGAATTGCTCCATGAAAGCGACTGAGCCAATTGTTGATATGCCAGATAACAGGTGTGCCAGTCACCGTTCTCCTCGGCTTTACTGATTGCCTTTCGCAACAAAGTCTCTCCCTGACGTATGCTGTCGCTTGCCAAAGCAGCTTTACCTGCTTCCAGACAAGCCTTGGCATCCATCTGCTCGGTTCTCTTCTCGCCTGTGCAGGCGAATAGCATACAGAGCATCAGAAACAATGCGAAAGGACTTAGCTTTTTCATAAACGGTTGATATTAGTAAGGTTTCGCTGGCAAAGTTACAATTCTTTATAATACGTTGTTCAACTTACCCATGGAAAATTTTCGCATCTGCATTATCACTAAACCTGCATATAATGAGCTATTTACGCATTTACCACCATTCCTCCCCTATGGAAAAGTTTGATAAACAATGAAATTTTATTGGAGGAAATGGCAAAAAAGCTTAATAGTAATACTTCGTCTTACGTGGCACAGAAGAGGGGATACGTGGCACGTATGTTTCGAAAGATGGAAATAGATTTGGAAAAAGCTTGCGGATGATGTTACCTTTGCATCGTCGAAAGGAAAAACGACGGCAGACACACAGTCTTCCACAAGGCGCCAACGGAAAACACAAACTGCCTGAAATGAAAAACACTCTCACGACAATCCTTCCGACACTTAACACACATTATTATTAATTCGCCTAAGTGCGAACGAGTATTAACCTTAAAACAAATTTATTATTATGGGAAAAGTAGTTTTGAAATCCAATCTCCAGAATCTTGCATTCAAGAAAGAAAGCGCGTACGTAACTCGTTCAGTTATCTTCAGCCGCATCGACGCAAAGTCGTTCTACGAACACGTTCTTCGTAACAGCCACATCGACAAGGGACAGCTCTATATCGCTTCCGACGCCATTGGCAAGGAGTTCAAGAACCTCCTCTGTGAAGGTCACTCTGTGGAAGTTCCAGGTATCGGCACCTTCCGCTTCGGAGTAAAGGCAAAGGCAGCTGCAACCGCAGAGGAAGCTGGTGCAGGCAAGGTTTACCGCCGCCGCATCATCTACACTCCAACTACCGAGATCAAGGCAATCCTCAAAGCTGTGGAACTTACCAGCAACGTAGTTGAAAGCAACACCGACACTCCTGCAGGTGACGGTGAGTAAAGACCAACCCCGCCCGATGGGCACCCCTCCCGTCAAGGAGGGGACCATCCGGACGGAAACTCAAAAACTTATTACCATGAAAAAGCAAGATATTGAAAACATACTTAAGTTCATAGCTGAACATCGGGAAACTCTCATCATGTTTCTGCACATGCTCGTAGAATGTAAAAAGAAAGAAAAGAAAGCCTGAACCTTTGAACTCTTGAACTCTTGAACCATTTGAACTCTTAAACTCTTGAACCACTAAATTATACCATGAAAATTACAGTTGTTAGAAAATACATGAAAGAAAAGTACACCATTGGTCAGATGATGGTGAACGGCACTTACTTCTGCGATACGATGGAACCTGCATGCAGAGGTCTCCATTCAGGAATGAGCGAGGCGGAAATAAGAGAAGTGAAAAAGAAGGGCTATACAGCCATCCCTACAGGTACATATAATCTGACCCTTGATGTGGTTAGCCCTGCCAACGCCAAAAAGAAGCAATATACATTCTGCCAAGGCAAATTGCCCAGACTGATAAATGTTAAGGGCTACAAGGGAATACTGATCCATATTGGGAACTTCCCCTCTGACACTCACGGCTGTATACTCGTAGGCAGAAATGTGGAGCGTGGCAAACTGCTGTACTCAACAGTCACTTTCCGTGAACTTTACAGGCATATCGTGATGGCAGATGCATACCACGAACGTGTTGTGATAGAAATACAATAATGCTTTCTTAAGCATATTCGCTCTTTGACATTTTGCACATTTTAACTAAAAGGGTGGTGGGAGGGTTTTTATTTTTAATAGAAGTGTCGTATGTTGGCACAACGGGTCAGTAACTTTGCAGCAAATAAATAAAGCAATTTTACTAACCTAATTAAATTGGAAAATGTCATGAGCAATTCAGAAAAGAAAAATGCATGGAAATTCAGTTGTGAAAAACTGAACTTCAACAACCAGTGGCGTGCAATTGTTTGCCAAAGCGGAGAGATAGTGACAAACGACATGCTACGGCATTCACTACAGGCTTATTGCCAGTTTGACCGCAGAACCATGGATTTGTTTGTCAACTCTCTCAGAACGGTGGTCTTGCATGAACTTATCCAGGGAAATGCCATCTGTTTGTTCGATATAGTGAAGCTGGAACCGAACTTCAAACTACGGGAAGCTGTATGTGGGGACCGTGTTGTTGTGGAAAAGTATCTCGAACGTATTTCTCCGGATGACGTTCAATGCAATATCTTGTCAAGAGCCAACCGCCAGTTTCTTAAACAACTGCAAAAGAAAATGAAGAATGAATAAAAATAAAACTACGTATTATTTTGTATTGCGCTCGCTTAATCGTAACGTTGACTACGTCGAAGTTACTCACGCATTCCCGAACTTCGTTCGCCTACCCGTAGCCTTTCGGAAAATTGCAAATAAATTTGCCTTTTCTCTCGCTTAATCGTAACGTTGACTACGTCGAAGTTACTCACGCTCGGAAAATTGCAAATAAATTTGCCTTTTCTCTCGCTTAATCGTAACTTTGCAGCGGAAATATAATAATATTGTATAGATATGGCATTGAAAGCTGGTATTGTAGGACTTCCTAACGTGGGTAAGTCTACACTTTTTAATTGTTTGTCGAGTGCGAAGGCGCAGGCGGCAAACTTTCCTTTTTGTACTATTGATGCTCAGATGGGACAGGTGTCTGTGCCCGATGAGCGTCTGACCAAACTTGCGGAACTGGTTCATCCGGGACGTATTGTTCCCGCAGTGTGCGACATTGTTGATATTGCCGGACTGGTGAAGGGAGCCAGCAAGGGCGAGGGCTTGGGTAACCAATTCCTCGGGAATATCCGTGAGTGTGACGCTATCATCCATGTGTTGCGTTGCTTTGACAACGGTAATATAGTGCATGTGGACGGCAGCGTGAATCCTGTCCGCGACAAGGAAATCATCGACACTGAACTGCAGCTCAAAGACCTTGAAACAGTTGAAAGCCGTATTAAGCGTGTGGAGAAACAGGCTATGGTCGGCGGTGACAAGCAGGCAAAGGTGGAATACGCCTTGCTGCTGCGTTACAAGGAAGCGTTGGAACAGGGACGCAGCGCACGTACCGTGGAACTCGAGAACGACGAGGAGGTTACCGCTGCAAAACAGATGTTCCTGCTGACCACAAAACCTGTGCTGTATGTCTGCAACGTGGATGATGCTTCGGCAGCCAACGGTAACGACTACGTGGAGCAGGTTCGTGAGGCAATAAAGGGCGAAGATGCTGAACTCATCGTGATTTCCGCACAGACGGAGGCTGATATCGCCGAACTTGAAACTTACGAGGAGAAGCAGATGTTCCTCGAAGACCTCGGACTTTCAGAAAGCGGCTGCAACCGACTTATCAAGGCAATATACTCACTTCTCAACCTGCAGACATTCATCACCGCAGGACCGATGGAAGTGAAGGCATGGACTTACCGCCGCGGATGGAAGGCTCCTCAGTGTGCCGGTGTCATCCATACCGATTTCGAGAAGGGATTTATCCGTGCAGAGGTGATAAAGTACGATGACTACATCAAATATGGCAGCGAGGCCGCTGTTCGTGAAGCAGGAAAGATGGGTGTCGAAGGCAAGGACTACGTGGTTCAGGACGGCGACATCATGCATTTCAGATTTAACGTATAGTGTTGTTTAACGTTTAGCGTTTAACGGATATAGAATAGAAAGGTAAAATGAATTCATCATTCATCATTCATTATTCATCATTACCCTTGTATATCGACTGGAATCCATCGGTGGAAGCGTTCAAATTGGGATCGTTCTCCGTTCGTTGGTATGCCCTGTGCTGGATTTTAGGGTTGGTGGGTGCGTATCTCACAATGCGCCGTCTGTACAAACAGGAAGGCATTGATCCTGCACCTGACAAGAAAGGTGTGCTGAAGCCTACCGGTAAGTTCGATCCGCTGGTGTTCTATTGCTTCTTCGGTGTGCTGCTGGGTGCACGACTTGGACACTGCCTCTTCTATGAACCTGACTATTTCCTTTCTTCGGGCAAACATATAATAGAGATGCTGCTGCCGATTAAGTTCGCTCCCGACTCCTGGGACTGGAAAATGACAGGCTATTCGGGTCTCGCAAGTCATGGCGGTGCCATTGGTCTCTTCCTTGCCATGATGGCTTACCTGAAGTTCAACAAAATACGTACATGGCTTCTGCTTGACATGATGGGTATAGTCGCACCTTTTACTTCGTTTGCTATCCGTATGGGAAACCTGATGAACAGTGAAATCATCGGACGACAAACCGATATGCCCTGGGGCTTTTATTTCCATACTAATGAGGCTCTGGTAGACGGACAGCTTGTGCCGAGGCATCCCGCACAACTCTATGAGGCTTTGTTCTACCTCATCGTTTTTCTTTCGGCTGTATTCCTCTATCAGAAACAGGTGCGTCGCGACACTGTGGAAAAACTCAGTGTGCCTTCGTCAGAAGAATATGCCTCCACAACCAAAATGGGAACCGGATTCTTCTTCGGCTACTGCCTTACCACTATTTTCCTGTTCCGTTTCTTCGTGGAGTTTCTCAAGGAAGTGCAGGGTGGTGTGGATGACGGCACTTCCACGCTTGACATGGGGCAGATGCTTAGCATTCCGTTCGTGGTCATCGGGCTTTTCTGCATGATTCGCATGCCGGGAAAGAAGCGTGC
Organism: uncultured Bacteroidales bacterium; assembly: GCA_902776985.1. Taxonomy (GTDB): domain Bacteria; phylum Bacteroidota; class Bacteroidia; order Bacteroidales; family Bacteroidaceae; genus UBA3839. The sequence continues at coordinate 91,288 of CACYSD010000019.1, read as the reverse complement.
TGAGAAAATCGACAGGAAGATATGATGCGCAAGTTGAAGATAACGGAGATGCATCGTCTGACGGTCGAGCAGTTCAAGGACTGCGTTAAAATGCCAGTCGTTGTAGTGCTTGACGATGTGCGGTCGATGTACAACGTAGGCAGTGTATTCCGTACCAGCGACGCATACCGTATCAACGGAATTGCGCTCTGCGGCATCACTGCCTGTCCTCCGCATCCTGAAATACACAAGACGGCTCTTGGAGCAGAAGACTCCGTGGATTGGCAGCATTTCGACACTGCAATGGATGCGGTGAAGTTTCTGCACGACGAAGGCTACAAGGTTTTTGCCATAGAACAGGCTGAAGGCACCACTGCATTGCAGGACTGGCAGGTCGGGAATTTTGACAAGGAGGGTAAAAATAATGCTAAAAACCCCGATGAATTCGTCAAAATTGCAGTTGTCCTGGGTAATGAGGTGAAGGGAGTGCATCAGGAAGTCGTTGATGCCTGCGACGGTTGCATCGAGCTTCCACAGTTCGGAACAAAACATTCTCTCAACGTAAGCACAACCGCTGGAATCGTTATCTGGCATCTGGCACAGCAATATCTGCTCAAACGCTAATAACGATTTACTCGTAAATATAGATACAAAAAAACAGGGTTGCAATCCGATGGGATCACAACCCTGTTTGCTTTAATGCTTATTAAACTTTAACCTTCGATGAGGTTTTCACCTGTCATATCAGCTGGCTGTTCCAGACCCATGATGTGGAGGATTGATGGAGCAACGTCAGCAAGACGACCGTCCTTAACACGTGCGCTGTTGTTGTCTGTAACGTAGATAAATGGTACAGGATTGAGCGAGTGTGCTGTGTTTGGTGTGCCGTCGGGATTGATGGCGTTGTCAGCATTTCCGTGGTCGGCAATTATGATTACCTCGTAGTCGTTAGCCTTGGCAGTCTCAACAACGTCGCGTACGCAGTTATCAATTGTAACCACAGCCTTGGCGATTGCGTTGTAAACACCTGTGTGGCCAATCATGTCACCGTTGGCGAAGTTTACCACGATGAAATCGTACTGTTGAGTCTTGATAGCTGCAACCAACTTGTCCTTAACCTCGGGTGCAGACATCTCTGGCTTGAGGTCGTAGGTTGGAACCTTTGGTGAAGCAACGAGGATGCGATCCTCGCCAGCGTATGGTGCTTCACGTCCGCCGTTGAAGAAGAAGGTTACGTGTGCGTACTTCTCTGTCTCTGCAGTGTGGAGTTGACGCTTGCCCTGTGCAGAGAGGTATTCACCGAGGGTGTTGTCAACATTTTCTTTAGGGAAGAGGATGTGAACGCCCTTGAACGATGCATCGTAAGGAGTCATGCAGTAGTATTGGAGGCCAGGGATGGTGTTCATGCCCTGTTCAGGCATATCCTGCTGAGTAAGTACGATGGTGAGTTCCTTGGCACGGTCGTTGCGGTAGTTGAAGAAGATAACCACGTCGCCTTCCTTGATGCGTCCGTCGCAGTTGGAATTGACGATAGGTTCCATGAATTCATCGGTGTTTTTGTGCTCTTCGGAGTCTGTGTCGTAGCAGCTCTGAACACCTTCCACCATGTCGCTGACTGTACGTCCCTTGCCTTCAACAAGCTGGTCGTAGGCAACCTTGATACGTTCCCAGCGCTTGTCGCGGTCCATGGCATAGAAACGACCGATAATGCTTGCGATATGTCCGGTGCCTACTTCGTCGATATGATCCTGGAGCATCTTGATGAAGCTCTTTCCGCTCTTAGGGTCGGTGTCGCGTCCGTCCATGAAACAGTGAACGAAGGTGTTTTCAATGCCATATTCCTTAGAGATGTCGATAAGCTTGAAGAGGTGATCGAGTGAAGAGTGAACACCACCGGTAGAGGTGAGACCCATGAGGTGGATGCTCTTGCCATTCTGCTTTGCATAGCTGTATGCGCTTACAATTTCAGGATTCTTCAGAATGCTGCCGTCCTTGCAAGCACGGTTTATCTTTACGAGGTCCTGATAAACGATGCGTCCGGCACCGATATTGAGGTGACCTACTTCGCTGTTACCCATCTGTCCGTCGGGCAGACCTACGTCTTCACCGCTGGTCTGAAGCTGAGAGTGTGGACTTACTGCTGTGAGATAGTCGAGATAAGGCGTTGGAGTGCGGAAAATTACGTCGCCTGCGCCTTGGTTGCCGATTCCCCATCCGTCGAGAATCATCAAGAGTGCTTTCTTTGCCATAATTATTTCTGTTTAAATGTATTCGCTCTGCAAAGGTACGAATATTATAGTAATAAACTACAAAATAATAAATTATAAATTATGATGTAGGTCCAAATCATTTGTTTTTTCATCAGGTTATTCATATCTTTGTGGCATAATTGTGGCCAAACAACCAATTAATTGAAAGATGACAATGGAAGAAAACCATGAATTGCGAATAGCTTGGGACTTTGTTGAAAATACCGGACGAAGCATATTCCTGACCGGCAAGGCAGGAACAGGAAAGACTACGTTTTTGAAAACCGTAGTTGAGAAGTCGCGCAAACGTCCTATTGTCGTTGCGCCCACTGGAGTTGCGGCGATAAACGCAAACGGAATGACCATCCATTCTTTCTTCCAGCTGCCTTTTTCTCCTTACGTGCCTGGAGCGAAGGTAGAGAGCAGGTTTGACTTCGGACGTGATAAACGCAAGATCATCGCTTCCATAGACCTCCTGATAATTGATGAAATATCAATGGTTCGTGCGGACTTGCTCGATGCGATTGACAGTGTGCTGCGCCGTTTCCGTGACCACTCACTGCCTTTTGGGGGTGTGCAGTTGCTGATGATAGGCGACCTTGCTCAGCTGACACCTGTAGTTACTCCTGAAGACGAACAGATGTTGAGACCCTACTACGATACTCCTTACTTTTTCGGTTCCAAGGCGTTGCAGCAGATTGACTATGTGACTATCCAACTGGATTATGTGTATCGCCAGCAAGACTCATCTTTCATAGAGCTTCTGAACCAGATTCGTAGCGGACACCCCAGTGCTAAAGCTCTGGAGCAACTAAACCTGCATTGTAATCCCAACTTCATTCCAAGCCCTGAAGAGCCATATATCCGACTAACCACTCACAATCAGCTCGCAAACTACTATAATGAGTCAGAGCTACAGAAACTGTTAGGCTCGCTGTTCAGGTATCATGCGGAAGTAAAAGGTACATTCCCCGAATACTCGTTTCCTACAGCTGAGACATTGGAACTGAAAGTCGGAGCACAGGTGATGTTTGTGAAGAATGATCCCTCGCCCGAACACCGCTACTATAACGGACGCATAGGACGTGTGATGGAGGCTACAGAGAACAGTCTCACTGTCTATTGCGAAGATGACGATGAGGCGATAGAGGTTGAGCCTTTGGTGTGGGAGAATATGCGATATACGCTGAATGAGAAGACGAGGGAGATAGAATCGGAGGTGCAGGGAACATTCAAGCAACTGCCCCTGAGACTGGCATGGGCAATCACCATCCACAAGAGTCAGGGACTCACATTCGATCGCGCTATTATTGACGCAAATCAGTCTTTTGCTCCGGGACAGGTGTATGTAGCCCTGAGCCGCTGTCGCACATTAGAGGGATTGGTGCTTGCCACACCGCTCAACCAGCGTGCTATCATCAATGATGACCGTGTGGATAAATACATAGCGCAGCAAGAGAACGACGCACGGCGTAGTATAGAACAGCTGTCGCTTCTGAAACAAGAATATGAGCGCCATCTGTTGCTTAGACTCTTTGATTTCCGCTCTCTGCTTTCCCAGCAGGAATCAATGGTACGAATCTTTACGGAATTCTTCTATCATAGTCATGCGAATCTCAAACAGCTCCATGACCAGTCTCTTGTGGATTTGAGTCAACAAGTGGTGGACGTGGCAGCAAAGTGGCAGCAGAAGATTCAGACAATGCCTTATGAAGACTTGCGCGACAAAGATTTCCTCGACCGTGTAAAACGCAGTGCTGAGTACTTTGCAGACATGCTTAACAATATCCTTGCAAAGCCTCTGGAACTGACCGCTAAAGTGGAGACTAACAATAAGCAGGCTTCCCGCCGACTGAGCAATGCTCTGCCTGATGAACGCCAGACATGGCTTTCACACTGTTATCTGCTTACGAAAATTGCCGAACGGGGATTTACGGTCAGCATCTATCTGAAAGAAAAACAACATTCCATGCTTGATGCTATAGAAGCGGATGAACTGAAACCCAAACGGCAAAGAGCTGCCAAGAAGGAGAAGCCCAAGAAAGAAAAAAAACCAAAAAGCTGGGAGGAGAGTTTACAACTTTATAGTCAGGGAATGAAACCAGACTTGATTGCTCACGAACGTGGTCTTACAATCGCCACCATCAACAGCCATCTCATACGCTATGTGGATTCTGGAGAAGTCTCCTTTGATGACCTCGTGTCTCCTGAACATCAGAAAGCCATTCTGTCTGTTGTGAACACAATAGGGGCAGACAATGGCTCTACTCCTATCAAAAACCTATGTCCGCCCGATGTTACATATGATGAAATCCGTATGGTGCTTTCGCACTGCAAGAAGGATTAATCAGTAGAAATGATCGAAACAAATATAAATAAGAATAACGAATTGCAATTTAAATGATAACAATAGGAATTAAGCATGCAAGTGAATTGACTGTCACTGAAAGTGTTACAGCTCGTGTAGTAGGTTCGGGCGATTTGCCTGTCCTAGCGACTCCTATGATGATGGCGCTGATGGAGAATGCGGCAATGCTCGCCGTAAGCAATGAATTACCAGAAGGCAGTACAACTGTTGGAGGTTACATTCAGTCCACCCACTTGAAACCTTCAAAGATAGGAGATGAGGTGAGAGTGATAGCCGAGGTGGTAAATGTTGAAGGAAAGAAAATTGAATTCAAGGTTGCAGCCTATTCCGGCGATACACTACTTGGCGAAGGTTCTCACATCAGATACATCGTAGAACGGGAGAAATTCATGTCAAGACTATAGGCGCCTCCGATTATTAAGCCAGACTATAGTTGTATATTGTCAATTCTCAACTTCTGGATGCCCGCAGGGATGTGGACTTCCACTATTTCACCGACTTTCTTGCCCAAGAGAGCCTGGGCTATGGGTGACTGGATGGAAATCTTCTTTTCCTGCAGATTTGCTTCGTGAGGACTGACAATGGTATATGTCATCTGCATGTTGTTCTGCATATTAGTCAGATCCACCCTTGTAAGCAGTCCTACAACATCCGAAGCAAGTTTGTTGGTGTCTATCACTCTAGTATATTCGAGCACCTTTTGCTTGAAACGTATACGGCTCATAAGACGTGCCTGTTCACGCCGTGCAGCATGATACTCGAAGTTCTCGCTGAGGTCGCCCTTTTCACGAGCTTCGACAAGTGCTTCCTTGACTTTGGGGTACTCTACATTTATCAGCTGATGCAGTTCGGCTACTAATTTGTCGTAGCCCTCCTGAGACATATATTCCATATCTGTTATTTCTTATTTACTTCCACAGAATGCGGTTTGTTACTCGAGAGGTGGAGATGAGGGTGTCGTCGGCACCGAGGACATCAACATTCCAGATGTGTGTGGAGTGTCCGGCATGGAGCAGGGTAGCACGTCCGCGAACTACACCTTCGGTAGCTGACATGTTTAGGTGGTTACCACTCACTTGGGTTCCGCAAACGAGTGCTTCTTCTGTGAAACCGATAATATGAAGGGAACCTACGCCTGCCAGTGTTTCTGCCAAAGCCAGGGATGCTCCGCCATGGAGTACACCGAAGTATTGACGCACTGCGGGGGTGATAGGCATTTCGCACCATGCCGCATCGTCGTCGGAGGGGATAAAGCGCATTCCCATCGCCTCTACCATTGTACCGTGCATACGTGCGTGAACAATATCACATTCTTGTTGTGTAAGCATATTATTGAACTGTGTATTAATACATGAATTGTTATGTGGGTGCAAAGTTAATACTAATAATTCAGAATACACGTATGATGCGTGAATAAGAAACGCTTAGAGGTCTGAGAATTAAAAAAACAACATAAAAATTTGGCTTACATTGAAATAAAGTGTACCTTTGCAGCCACAAAGGTAAAAAGAAGGGTTCCGATGCTGTAAAGCGTCGGGATTCTTTTCTTTTCTGCCCTAAAACAAACGATAACACCGATTGTATAATTAAGAATTATCTAAAAATCAAACGATTATGGCATACATGTCTAAAGATGGCTATGAAAAACTCAGAGCCGAAATCAAACAACTTGAAGAGGTGGAACGCCCAGAGGTGATTCGCCAGATACAGGAGGCGCGTGAGAAAGGTGACCTCTCCGAAAATGCTGAATATGATGCTGCAAAGGAAGCTCAGGGTAAACTCGAATCAAAGATTGCCCAGCTCAAGGCTGAACTTGCAAACGCAAAGATACTTGACACTTCCAAGGTTCAGACCGATGTCGTTCAGATACTGTCCAAAGTTCAGATGAAGAATGTGAAGACTGGTGCTCTGATGACTTATACTCTCGTAAGTGAAAGCGAAGCTAATCTGCGTGAGGGTAAGATCAGTGTGGGTACTCCTATTGCTCAGGGTTTGCTCGGAAAGAAGGTTGGCGATATCGCTAACATTCAGATTCCTCAGGGTATTATCGAACTCGAAATTGTAGATATTTCAGTATAATTGAGTTTATAAGCTCATTATTTTTTTAATAATGGATATTTTTTCAAAAATAGCTGCTGGAGAAATTCCCAGTTACAAATGTGCAGAAACAGATGAGTTTTATGCATTCCTTGACATCAATCCGTTGGTAAAGGGACACACTCTCTGTATTCCTCGTCGTGAGGTGGACTATATCTTCGATATGGATGACGATGAGATTGCTCGCTTCCAAGTGTTTGCCAAGCATGTGGCTCAGGCAATCAAGGCTGTGATTCCATGTGTGAAGGTAGGTGAGGCTGTTCTCGGTCTTGAAGTTCCTCATGCTCATATCCACTTGGTGCCAATGCAGTCGGAAGGTGATATGCGTTTCGGCAAGCCAAAGGCTGAAGTTAGCCAGGAAGAAATGCAGTCTGTGGCTGCCCAGATTCTTGAACAGTTCCGCAAAAACTCTTAATAGCACATACCTTGAAAGAGAAGTTAACTATAGTAAAGGTTGGTGGTGCAATCGTTGAGAATCACGATTCACTCCAGAAATTGCTCGATCATTTCCAGCAAATCGACGGAGCAAAAATCCTAGTGCATGGAGGTGGACGCAGTGCTACCGCGCTTGCTGCTCAGATGGGTATTGAGACTAAGATGGTCAACGGCCGTCGTGTGACAGATGCAGAGATGTTGCGCATCGTGACAATGGTCTATGGTGGTCTGGTCAACAAGAATATCGTTGCACAGTTGCAGGCTCGTTCAATCAATGCCCTTGGGCTGACAGGTGCAGATGCAGGGGTTATCCTCAGCCATCGCCGTCCTGTTGTAACAACGGCAGACGGACAAAGCGTAGACTATGGGTTTGTAGGTGATGTGTACAGCACTAATGGACGAGTACTTGCCAATCTGATTGAAAGCGGAATCACACCGGTTATGGCTCCTCTTACTCACGATGGTCAGGGAACGCTTTTGAATACCAATGCCGACACCATTGCCGCAGAGACAGCAAAGGGTATGGCAGACATGTTTGACGTTTCCCTGATGTACTGTTTTGAGCATAACGGAGTGTTGATGGATGCAGATGACGAGTCAAGCGTTATTCCGCATATCAATGCCAAGTCATTCCAGACACTTGTAGCTGAGGGAGTGATACAAGGCGGCATGATTCCAAAGATTGAGAATGCACTTGATGCATGTCGCAATGGGGTAGGGTGCGTGGTTATCACTCATGCCGACAATATCAGCAATACTGAAAGTGGAACAGTGATTACACTTTAGGCACATTAATACAATAATATATAGTAAATGCGGCTAACCATGACGGTCAGCCGCATTTACTATTTTCTGGCATTAATCCTTTTATTCCAGCGTCAGTTCCTTGATAAGACGCTTGCCTTTTCCGTAAGTCTCAATCACGGAGAGGACGTAGCGGATATCAACGCCGATGGTTCGTTGCAGGTTGTTGTCGAACTTTATATCACCTGACATTGCTTCCCAGTTGCCGTCGAAGGCAAGACCGATGAGGCGTCCCTTGCCGTCGAACATACCAGAGCCGGAGTTTCCTCCAGTAATGTCGTTGTTGGTGAGGAAGCAAAGTTGCAGATCGCCTGACTTAGGATCGATATAGCGTTTGCCCCAGTCGCCTTTCTTCAACCAGCGATAAACAGGTTCTGTGAGTTCGTAGTCTGGGTTAGATCCCTGCTTCTCGAACTTGTCCACAATGCTCTGTGAAGGAGTGTAGCAATTGTAGCGAACACCTTCGTTGGTGGTATAGCCTTCAATGATTCCGTAGCTCAGGCGCAGAGTGAAATTGGCGTCTGGATAGAATTCTTTTTCTGCTCTCATCTCACGCAATGCCTCGCCCAGCAGTCTCTCGTATTCCTGAACGTTGCTGTTGTCCACGCTGATGGAGTAAATCGACTGGATAAGCGAGAAGGTAACTTCAACCATAGGGTCGTTCATAACCTCGGAGAATTCCTTAACCTTGGCGAGAGCTTCCGGATTGGCAAAGACTGAATTTGCATAAAGGGCATCGGCAAAAGTATTTGGATTGCCGACATATATACTGTCTACAACCTTGTAGAAGTCTGGCAGATATTCCGGCTTAACCTGTTTACGGTAGTTGTCCACCATGGCAGCAAAGATGCGCTGGTCGGTCTTTATGTCAATGTCCTTGTATTCCTTAGCCACATCCTCGGCAAAGTTGGATGGCTTTTCACGCATCACTCCGATGAGCTGGCGGATAACAAACTGTATGATGTCGCTGCCGTTCCAGAACGATTCTTCCCAAATGGTCTGAACTCGGTTCAACTCCGCATTGTTCTCGTAGAGCACCTTGAGCGAGTCGAGTATTCCGATGTACTTACCACGCTCGTCAGGACGTTGCATCACCCATTCGTTGATTTCGCGCTCCAAAGCCTGCTTTTCTGCAACTACATTCAGTTCACGTAAAGCCTTGTTCTGACCGATGGAGAACTTCCAGTAGTTGCTGCTCTGGGCATATTTGGAAGAGTACATGATGCGCAGGGCATCGCTGCAGTTCATGGCAGCCTTCATCACTTCCTGCTTCACTCCACGTACCTGCTGACGCGGGTCGTTGGTTGAATTCATCACGTCGATTATGCCGTATGAAGAGAGGTAGCGGTCAGTAGAGCCTGGATAGCCCAGAGTCATGCAGAAAGTACCAGGCTGATAGCCTTGAGTGCTTACGTGGGCATAGCGTACAGGGTGGAAAGGCACGTTGTCTTTGCTGTATTCAGCCGGTTTGTTGTCCTTGCCTGCATAGATGCGGAACACTGAGAAGTCGCAAGTCTGTCGCGGCCACATCCAGTTGTCGGTGTCTCCTCCGTGCTTTCCAAGACACTGTGGTGGAGCAAACACGAGGCGTACGTCGCTATAGCGCAGGTAAACGCTGAGATAGTATTTGCTGCCTTTGTAGTAAGGCACAATGACGGCGTGGATTCCGTTTGCCTCATCGTCGATTGCGTCGGTGAGAGAAGTGCTAACGGAGTCAATAGCCTCGGAGCGTTCGCGGCTGTCCATCTCCGGCTTCAAGGCTGCGTTGATCAGGTCTGTCACTTCGTAGGTCTTGACGTGGAAATCCACATAAAGACCTTCGTTGGGCAGCTCGTCCTTGAATCGTTTTGCGAAGAATCCGTCGCGCAGGTAGTCGTGTGAGGTTGTCGAGTGCTCCTGGATAGAGCCGTAACCGCAGTGGTGGTTGGTGAAAACCAGTCCGTCCTGGCTTACCACAACACCTGAGCAGAATCCGCCAAACTGCACTATGGCATTGTTGAGGCATGGTGACTCGGTGTTGTAAATCTCGTCGTGTGTCAGTTCCAGCCCCAGACTGTGCATGATGGAGTCTGTGTGGGCTGAGAGATTGCTGATCATCCACATTCCCTCGTCAGCATGAGCTGTGCCGAGAGTCAGTGAAGCAGCAATGATAGTCAGAATCTTTTTCATTTTTTTAGTTGTTGTTATGTCGTTATTACGTTTTATAGTTATTACGGTATATCGTCGTTATTTAAAATATTTTCCTATTACCGGTAGGGAGTGGAGTGGCATGTCAGCCTTGATGATATAGGCAACGAAGATGGCGATGAGCAGGGTGTTGATGCCGATTCTCAGGATTGCGGGGAAGGAGTCGGGCAGCAGAGCCATGGCGGTGTAGAGAACAGCAGCTATCAGCACGTATTTGCCTATTTGCAGGAGCGGATAGTTGATTGGCATTTTCTTCTGACCCACAAAGTAGCTCAGCAGCATTGCCACTCCGTAGCCTGCCACACCTCCCCATGCACAAGCCATATAGCCTATGCTTGGGATTAGCAGCACGTTGACGAGGATGAGTGCCGTACAGCCTGCAAGTGAGAACCACGCGCCCCAGATGGTCTTGTCGATGAGCTTGTACCAGAACGACAGGTTGAAGTAGATGCCCATCATGATTTCCGCAGCCATGACGATTGGCACCACACGGAGTCCGTCGCGGTAGCCTGCACCGATGATGTGCTTGAGGATGTCCATATAACCCATCACTACGAGGAAAGCCAGCAGGGTGAAGATGATGAAGTATTTCATGGCCTGTGCATAGGTCTCCTTGGAGTCCTTGTCCTTGCTCTTGGCAAAGACGTAGGGTTCGTAGGCGTAGCGGAAGGCCTGTGTGATCATTGCCATAATCATGGCGATTTTCACACATGCTCCGTAGATGCCGAGCTGCACCTGTGCCTGTTCTGCGTCGGGATAGATGAGCGGAAAGATAATCTTGTCCACAGTCTGGTTGAGTATGCCGGCGATTCCGAGCACCAGTATTGGCCATGAGTAGCTGAACATACGTCGTAGCTGTGCCTTGTCGGTCTTCCAGTGGTTGTGCAGCATCTCGGGTATGAAGAAGAGCGTCATCACCGCTGTGCAGGCAAGGTTGAGGCTGAACACATAAGTCACATCGTGACCTATGAAGAGGAAATACACGAGGTTCGCACCTATGTTCAGGGCGATAAAAGTGAGTTTGAGTATAGCGAACTTCAGCGCTTTCTTCTGGAATCGCAGCAGCGAATAGAAGATTGCCTGAACAGCGTCGATAGAGACAGTGAGAGCCATCATCCACACCCATTCGGGATGGTCATCATAGCCTAGTCCACTGCATATCTGCGGCAGGAAAACCATGACTGCCGCCATAAGCAGCACACTTAACGAGCCTACCACCAACAGGGCGTTGGTGAAGACCGTCTTCGGATTCTCACCTTCCTTGTTGGCAAAGCGGAAGAAGGTGGTTTCCATGCCGAAGGTGAGGATTACCAGCAGCAGAGCGGTGTAGGCGTAGATGTTGGTCACAACTCCGTAGCCGCCGCTACTTGCCGCTATCTTCACTGTATAAAGGGGTACGAGCAGATAGTTGAGGAATCGTCCCACAATGCTGCTCAGTCCGTAGATTGCGGTTTCTTTTGCAAGAGATTTGAGATTAGCCATATATAGGCAGGTTTTAGCGTTTAATGTTTAACTAAATAAATCTCCCATTTGTGACTGGTTGAGGGGAGTTCTGCCCAGATGTTTGTATGCCAGTTCGGTTACTTCACGACCACGAGGTGTACGCTTGATGAATCCTTCCTTAATGAGGAACGGCTCGTACACCTCCTCCAGAGTGCCCGGGTCTTCGCCTACAGCTGTGGCGATAGTTCCTACACCTACAGGTCCGCCCTTGAACTTGTCGATAATCGTGGTCAGGATCTTGTTGTCGATTTCGTCCAAACCGAACTTGTCTATGTTGAGCGCTTCGAGGGCAATATGGGCAATCTTCACGTCAATGCGTCCAGTGCCTCGCACCTGTGCAAAGTCGCGCACTCTGCGCAGCAGGGCGTTGGCAATACGTGGTGTGCCGCGGCTACGTCCGGCAATCTCGGCTGCAGCGTTTTCGTCGCATGGCACTCCCAGCAGCGATGCCGATCGCATTATGATTTTCTTCAGCACCGGAGCATCGTAGTATTCCAAATGCATGTTGATGCCGAATCGTGCCCTCAGAGGTGCCGTGAGCAGTCCGCTGCGAGTTGTTGCCCCTACGAGGGTGAAGGGGTTGAGGTCTATCTGTATGCTTCGTGCCGACGGACCCTTGTCTATCATGATGTCGATTCGGTAATCCTCCATCGCGGAGTAGAGATACTCCTCCACTACTGGAGAGAGACGGTGAATCTCGTCTATGAACAGCACATCGTTCTCCTCCAGGCTTGTCAGGATTCCAGCCAGGTCTCCCGGCTTGTCGAGCACAGGTCCGCTGGTAACCTTGAATCCCACGCCCAGTTCGTTGGCAATGATGTTCGACAGCGTAGTCTTGCCCAGTCCCGGAGGACCGTGCAGCAGGGTGTGGTCGAGCGGCTCGCCACGGAACTTGGCTGCCTCCACGAATATGCTGAGGTTCTCCACCACCTTCGTCTGTCCGCTGAAATCGTCGAACCGGAGCGGTCGCAGAGCCTGTTCGAAATCCTTCTCTTTCGCCGACAGGTACTGCTCCTCGCGTATGTCAAAATTGTCAGTCATGCGTCTTGTATAGCTTTATTTATGCAAATTTATACAAAATAATTGAGTGCAATGTCTTTTTTATTACTAAATTTGTAGTGTCCATTTGTTTTAAAAAAAATTAAGAGTCAATCCTATGAAGAATAAAGCATTAATACTCGCATGTGCAGCTCTTGCCGCGTTGATGATTTCATGCAAGGGCGGGCAGAATAATCATGGTGGGGAAACGGCTGACAGCGACGTGACTGGCACAACTGCCTCGCAGCCTTCCGACACCACCTCGTCTCCTCGCTATGCCAAGGGATTTACCGTCACCGCCTACGACAAGGTGATTCGTCTTGTTGATGTGGCAGATCCTCAGACCGACGATGAACGGATGCCTGCAAGCTATCATTTTGCGCTCGTGCCCCGAGGCTGCAAAGCCATGGTGCCCGAAGGCTATACACGTGTGTATGTGCCAGTGCAGCGCACCATAGTCATGACTATGCTGCAGTTGGCAGATTTCATGGCTCTCGATGCCTACGATGTCATCAAGGGCATCACCGGCACCAAGAACCTCTTCAACAAGGAAATACGTCAGAGAGTGGACGACGGACGCATCGTCAAGATAGGCATGGAGGGGAACTTCGACTCCGAACTCATCCTTGCAGCCAACCCCGAAGTCATTTTCATATCTCCCTTCAAGCGTGGCGGCTACACCGCCATAGAGGAGACAGGCATCACCCTCATTCCCCATCTTGGCTACAAGGAACTCCATCCTCTTGGTCAGGCAGAGTGGATCAAGTTCGTAGCCATGTTCATAGGCATGGAGCGAGAGGCAGACTCCATCTTCAGCGGGATTGAGCACCGCTACAATGACTTGAAGTCCAAGGTTCAAGGTTCAAAGTTCAAAGCCTTGCCCACAGTTATGAGTGGTGAGATGCATGGCGGCAACTGGTATGCCGTGGGAGGCAGGAACTCGCTTGCCCAGCTCTTCCGCGATGCGGGAGCTGACTATGTTGTTCACGATGACAATACAGGCGGAACGAACATCGAATTTGAGAAGATGTACGAACTGGCAGCAGATGCCGACTACTGGCGCATCCTCAACAGCTATCCCGATCGCTTTTCCTACGAAGCCCTGCTTGCCAGCGAACCTCGCAATCGACTCTTCAAGGCGTTTCGCGACCGCAAGGTTATCTATTGCAACATGAAGCAGACTCCTTACTACGAATCTGCCCCCGTGCAGCCCGATGTCGTTCTCAAAGACCTTCTGGCAATCTTCCACCCCGAGCTCGTAGAGCCCGACTATACCCCCACCTACTACACTCTTCTGAAATGATGCGCAGCCTTCCCCTCTTCATAGTTGTCGTTGTCCTCATCGTTGTGGCGTTTGTGCTGAACCTGCTTATAGGTACGGTGCAGATACCTGTTGCCGACATCCTGAGCATAGTCTTTGGTGAGGAAAGCGAAACTGAGATATGGCAGAACATAGTGGTTCATTCCCGTGTACCAGCCACCATGACAGCGCTCGTTGCCGGGGCAGGATTGGCGGTTAGCGGTTTGCAGATGCAGACAGTTTTCCACAATCCACTTGCAGGTCCGTCGGTGCTTGGCATCAGCAACGGTGCCAGTCTCGGCGTAGCGTGTGTGGTACTGCTTTCGAGCAGTGTGGGAGGAGTAGCCCTTCGCCGCATGGGCTATGCAGGTCATGCCACCATCACTGTTGCCGCCATCGTGGGTGCCTTGCTCGTTCTTGCACTAATTATGGTTGTTGCCCGTCACGTTCGTGGCAATGTCACTCTGCTCATCATTGGTGTGATGATAGGCTATCTGGTGACTTCCGTGGTCGGTCTGCTGAAATTCTTTGCCGCCGAGGAGGATGTCAAGGCATACGTGGTATGGGGACTTGGCAGTTTTTCGGGAGTGTCGGGCGACGAGCTGACCATGTTTGTGTCGTCGATGTGTGTGCTTTTGCCGCTCAGCATGCTGCTCATCAAACCGATGAACATCCTTATGCTTGGCGATGATTATGCAGCCAACCTCGGACTTAACCTCCATCGCACCCAGATGCTCATCATTCTCAGTTCCGGACTGTTGGTTGCTATTGTCACAGCTTATTGCGGACCAATCATGTTCATAGGCATGGCTGTGCCCCATCTTGCCCGAGGGCTGTTCCGCACCAGCAACCATGCTGTGCTCATGCCAGCCACCATGCTTACTGGAGCCTTGCTGGCGTTGATGTGCAATCTTGTGGCACGTCTGCCAGTGTTCCAGGGACAGCTTCCCGTCAGCAGTGTCACAGCCCTGGTGGGTGCACCGGTTGTGGCGTGGATACTCATGCGTCGCTACACCCGATAGATTCCCCCTTCGTCGCTTATCAGCAGAATTGACAGGCGGTCGGGAGGAAACACCGCTGCGAGGTGGTGTAGGCAGTGGCGGATGACGGTGCTGGCAAATACCTGAACCCTATCATCCGGAATCAAAGTCCAGAGTTCTCGAGCCAGAGTATAGTTTTCAGTGATACTTATCCCCGATTCCTTGAGCAGAGAGGCTATGAAGCCCTTGTTCATCACTGTGTTGCGGCTGTGAGTGTCGAGATGTCCTTCAGCGAGTTTCACAGCCTTGCCCAGCATCATCCCCAGTGTGACGTGGTGGAAGCCCAAGTCGCCAGCCATTTGTAGTGTTCTGCCTATGTAGTTGCCGTATTGTACGAAGCACTGCATGGGTAGCTGTGGAAACTTAGCCTTGAGGGCGTTTTCGCTCTTTGCTCCGCTATTGATTACTATATGGTCAGAGCCGCTTGCCTTCGCCACTTCCAGGCATTTATGGATGCTTTCTATAAATGCTTCTTCGGAGTAGGGCAGAGTGATGCCGCTCACCCCGATAATGCTTATTCCTCCCTCAATTCCGAGCCGTGGGTTAAAAGTCTTAAGGGCAGCCTGTCTGCCTTCGGGTACGCTGATGGTGACGCTTACGTCTTCCCTGATGTTGTTGCGCATCATCTGTCGTGGACCTTGGTTGATGGCAGGTTCTCCAGGAGGGAAGTCGAATCCGGGCAGGGTGAACCGTCCTACGCCTTCTCCGCCTTTGATTTCAAACCGTTCAGATTCCTTTACCGTTGCTCTGATTTCCAATCCGTTTGTAGCGTCGGGGTCGTCGCCTGCATCCTTGATGCAATAGGCATACCCTTCGCCATAGCCGACTGCAACACTTATGGTTTCACCATTGGGCAGCAACACGGGCACTTCGTCTGGCACTTCCCTTTCGTGTAGTTGGAGGGTTGCGGCAATGGCTGCGGCAGTAGCGCATGTTCCTGTGGTGAGTCCGCTGTGCAGAGGGTAGAATTCAGGCAGGAACTTCTCCACAGCCCTTCGCAACCCATGTGGTCCGTTGACTGTTTCGCTGAAGCCCGCCGTCTTCGGTCGCTTCAGAGCTATAATCCTCATGCCCCTGGCTTTAGCGGCATCCACCTTCTCCGCAAAACCGCCCGACAATCCGCTTTCCTTCGTCACTACAGCCTCCGCTTCCACATCCATCTCCGTCGGGGAGTCGTAGAAACAGAGCTGCTCCATAGTTGCTCCCTGCCTCAGAGCCAGTGATATAGATGATTCCCTGTTGAGAATCCGGTAATACACTTTGATGCCTTCCGCTTCCAGCGGTTTCAGCCGGGAAATGCTCTGCACTCCCGTTGTAGCCAGCAGGCTGTTGATGTTGCGGGGAATCTGACTGTAGTCATCGATCCATGTGATTTCAGGATCACGCTGAGGGTATATGCGTTCATATCTGACTGCAGGAATTCCCAAAGTCTTAGCAGTCCGTACTACTGTAAGGTGGAGCTGTGAGGCAAAAGGGTGTGCTGCGTCCACCATCAGGCGGATGTTGCGCTGCCTGCAAAAGCGCAGCATGCTTTCCTCGTCCATGGCACCTTCGACCGATAAGCCATGGGTGAGCTGCACCCTCTGTTCTCCAGTCTTAGTGCTGTAGAAGAAAGGCGAGCCAGCAGCTTCCAGAGTATCTACGGCACTACGTCCTTCTGTTGTGCCTCCGAAGAGTAGTATCATCAGTAATCAGCTATTTCTGAAAAGGTGGGTGAAGTTTTTGGAATAGAGTTCAGAAAGTCCTTTGCGGTTGTCGATAGCCTCTCCAACTACTATCATGGTTGTGAGAGTGAGGTTGTTGTCGTGAACGATGTTCGCCAGCTCATTCAGAGTCCCTCTGTAGATATGTTGGTCAGGCCAAGTGAGGTGGTAGCAGGCAGCAATGGGAGTTTCAGGAGGATATTCAGTGAGCAGTTCGCGCTGCACGTCATCCACAATGGCAGCACTGAGGAAAATGCACATAGTGCTGCGGCTTCGAGCCAGCAGATGCAGTCGTTCGCGTTCAGGCATAGGCGTACGTCCTTCGCCCCGAGTCAGTATTATAGTCTGGCACCGTTCGGGAATGGTGAATTGCGAGCGCAACTCCGCAGCGGCAGCGAGGAATGAGGATATGCCCGGAGTGATGTGGTAGCGCATATTGTGTTCGTCGAAAAAAGCCATCTGTTCCTGTATTGCTCCGAATATACACGGGTCACCAGTATGGAGGCGAACGATGAAATGTCCCTTGTCGTAGTGTTCCTTCATCAATGCACACTGCTCTTCGAGATTCATGGACGCAGAAGAGCGGACCACAGCCCCTGGTTTGTGGCATTGGGTGAGAGCTTTCGGCACTAATGATCCTGCATATAGTATCAGGTCTGCCTGCTCCAGCATTTTCCGTCCGCGGACGGATATAAGGTCTGGGTCACCAGGGCCTGCACCGACAATTTCTATGAACCCTCCCTCAGGGATAAGGGGGTGGGTCTTTAGGTTTTTATAATCGATGGCAAGTGCAGCAGTCCAGTTTTTTCCTTTTATCTTGGGAATAAGCAGTTTACCGTGGTTGGAACCCAGAATTGCAGCAGCTTCGCAAACACTTGGCGTGCCTACATGTTTGGCAACCACATTGCTGGGATTTGGAACATTCACAGCCGCCAGTTGTTCTGCGGAGTAGAATACCACTTTCTCGTCATACTCTTCTTTCAGTTCGGTTACGAATTCCTCATCAGCTTTAACGTCGATGGTGCAATAGCGGTGGGCACATGGCAGAATACCACGTCGGGCAAAAGCTTCGTCCATCTGGTCATAAATTGACTTATAATCATCGGGGTGATTAGCCAGACCAAACCCTATTGTTCCTACCATTGGCACAAAGTGCAGTTCCAACACACCTTGTGGTGCATGGTACATGAAAGGCGAAACGATTATCAGCAGTTTGTATTTACTTGGATCAGCCTCGCGAATGTCATTAATTATTGTTACGTGGTCAGGCAAAGTGCGTTCCAGATAATCTGTTCCTTCATCGCGCACATCCATGAGCAAGGCAGTAGGCTTGCGGTTGACGAAAGTGAAGATGCAGTCGTTCAAATCATCTTTTTCACTTGCAATAGGCCAGTCGAAACGCTTCTCAAGTGTGTCGAGTGCCCACAGACCTGTCACATCGCTTTGTGTGGTTATCACAGGCGTTGTTCCCAATGCAGAAGCCAGACGTGCGGCAAGTTCGTTTGCTCCGCCGATATGTCCAGAAACCACAGGAATGACGTGCTGTCCTGTAGTATCTACACATACCACGGCAGGGTCGGAGTGTTTGTCTTCCAGCAACGGAGCTATGGTGCGGACACAGATGCCCATAGCACCAATGAAGACGAAGGCGTCGAAGTCCTTCCAAGTCATTGCCACCTCGCTGCGGGGAATGAAGCTTCCGCCAGTTTCCTGCCGGATGATCTGAGCAGTGCGGGTTCCAGCTCCGGAGATTACAACAATAGCAGTTTTCATACAGTTGCTTTAAGAATTTCTATAGGGTGATTGTCATTGAAAATGATTCTTGTGGGAGGTTCCTGGGTCAGTTCGAGTTCATGGCAGGCTTCGTCCCATAGTCGGTGGCTGTCTATGAGAACCTTTGGAGCCTTTACGCTGTTCATTACTATGCACCCGCCTTTCGTGATGACAGTCCTGACTTTTGCCATAATCTCCTTAAGCTTGCCTCCATGTCCACCTATAAACACCGCATCGGGCGCAGGAAGCCTGCTTATGTCCCCTTGCAGAAAATCACCGATATGCACGTTGATGCCAGGAGCACCGAACTTGCGTGCGTTTTCATCGATTAATGCCTCACATTCAGTACGTATTTCGAAAGCTTCAATTCGAAGGTGCGGAAATTGCAGTCGCGCTTCAATGCTGACGCTGCCGGTGCAGAAGCCTATGTCCCACATCACCTTTCTCTCCCTCAGTTCGAGAGCCTGAAGAGTCAGCAGGCGGATAGGCATTTTTGTTATCATAAGTTCACGTCCGTTGAGCAGACTGAAATCCCTTTCCCTTATGCCGAAAGGACGGCTGCGTACCTCAGTCCTTTGCAGGATGATGCAGTTGGGATGGTCATAAACCGCCTGTTCATCATATCGGCTGACACGTTCCTTAGCATCGTTGCCCAAATTCTCACCAATGGTCATCAGGTAGTTAGTGTAGCCGTATTCCTTCATGCGCTGATGTATAGTGTGTGGAGTCTTAGCCCTGTCGGTCAGGCATCCAATCATGGCGTAGCCGTTGATGAGAGCTTCATCGAATTTATCCCAGTCGCGTCCTGTGAGTGATACCACGTGCATGTCGTGGTAAGCAGTACACATCCTGTGAGCCAGCATTTGCAGAGAGTTGAAAGAAGGATACACTTTCACCTCCACGCCCTTAAACTCGCGTAGCACGGTGTTGGCAAAACCGAAGAACAATGGGTCTCCCGAAGCGAAGACTATGATGGGAAGTGAAGAGAGTGAAGAATACTGCTTGAAGACGGCGTTGAGAGGAACGGTGATGTCAATCCACTCTGCACCTTCGGGGAGCAATGGGGTGACTATTTCATGGTGACGCTTGCCGCCAGAGAATACCCTGCCGTTCTTGATTATATCCATCACCTCTGGAGGAAACCATGGGCGTGGATTATCGGTTATTCCTATTATAACAAATTTCATAGCTTAACTCAAAGTTCTTCACTCTTCACTTTAAAGATCCCGACCTGGCTTTAGTTGTGCTGCATCGTCAAAGGTTAATATGGCATTGCAGAGAGTAGCAGCG
Organism: uncultured Bacteroidales bacterium; assembly: GCA_902776985.1. GTDB lineage: Bacteria > Bacteroidota > Bacteroidia > Bacteroidales > Bacteroidaceae > UBA3839. Next base: position 71,522 of record CACYSD010000019.1, on the reverse strand, counting down.
AGGTTGCTGCCTCCCTTCCGCCCTTCAACTATGATTTTTGGTATGTCCTTAAATGGTTTCACCATGTGCTTGGATTCACGTACATGAACGAAACCCACGGGAGCGGCAATGATGCCGGCAGGATGGGCTTTTCCCTTGCGTATGAGGTCGCATAGTTCCATCAATGCAGTAGGAGCGTTGCCGAAAGCGAAGAGAGCATCCGGGTGCTCTTCCACTGCAAGCCTTATGCCCGCTTGAGTTCGTGTAATAGACTGTTCCTTTGCCATTTCTGCTACACGAGAATCGCTGAGATAGCATTTTGCCTGTACTCCCAACCGTTGGAGTGCACCTTTTCTTATTCCACTGGCAACCATTGTCACGTCGGTTATGATAGTGGTTAGCTTTTTCCCCTTTACCTTATTATATATAGTCTCCACAGCATCTTTGTCGGTGTGGAGAATCCTCTCCATGTCGAAGTCGGCAGTGGTGTGGATGGCGTGGAGCAAAGCCCAGAGATGTCCGAGCGGATAGTCCTGACGGCTAAGTTCGCTTCGGATAGTACAGAAGGAATCTGTCATAATTTGCTGACCAGGCTTCAAGTCCTCACTTGGTGCCTCACGATAGTAGCCGCGAGGGGTAATAAACTTGTCTTCTGTCAGATATGACTGCGAATTACCGATGATTACGACCGTAAACATATCTACATCTTCTGGGTCAAACTGACTAAGAGTGGTGATATTGACTTCTTGGTCTTCACGGCCTGCCTGCCGCACACAACCTACTGGAGTGTCCGCCGCCCGATGTTTAAGGAAAACCTCCTGCAGACGGTAGAGTTGCCAATACCGGCCATGTGACTTGGGATTATAAACGGCTGTCACGAAGTCGCCTATGGCAGCAGCTTCGATGCGCCGTTCTATCATCTCCCATGGAGTCATGAGGTCAGACAGGGAAATAATGCACAGATCGTGACCAATGGGCGCTCCCAGCAGCGAAGCTGCTTTCTGGAAGGCGCTGATTCCCGGCAGCGAACAAACCTCAACATCGCTTCCTCGCTGTTCCTTCATCTCATATATAAGCGGAGCCATGCCGTATATGCCTGCATCTCCTGAACTGATTACAATGACGGTCTTACCTTGCTCTGCCAGTTCAAAAGCCTGCTTTGCCCTCTCTCTCTCGTGCTTCATGCCAGTGTCAATACACTCGCAGCTGTCCTTGATATAGGGCTGAATAAACTGAAAGTAGTATTTGTAGCCTACAATGATGTCGGCTTGCTGTACCGCCTGAAACACAGCGGGAGTAATGTCTTCTTTGCTACCTGGACCTATACCTGCAACTATGATTTTCTTCATATGCTTTTTCGTGTTATGCGGCAAAGATAGGAATAATTATTTAAAGTTTACTTTCAATCCTACAACTAACATGCGACCGGGACTGTAAAGTGCATATTTGCGTGCGGAAGAGTCAATGCGGCGGTCAACCTTGTCGAAGATGTTGTCAATACCAATGCTTGGTTGTAATACAGCCCACTGCACATGGTCAAACGTGTGAGTCGTCTGTAGGTTCCACACTCCGAAACCTGGTGCGTTCTCGTATGAACCGGTGTAATAGGTCTTCGACTGCAAGCGTCCGTTGAGATTTATGTTTAGTGCATATTTGCCCCAAGCATGATGGTAGTTGGCTGCAATAGTGGCGCTATGGCGGATGCTGCGCTCGAGGTCAGTCCATTTGCCGCCGGTCTCTGTGCGTGCATAGGTGTAGGCATAGTTGGCGGAGAGATTGAATCCACGGAAGAGGTTGGCGGAGACATTTATCTGTATACCTTTGACATCGCCTCGGTCACTGTTCTGATAGAGCGAATAGCGTTCGAGTTTGTCTGCCTCGGCAGCGGTCATTTCTGGAAATTCAGCCTGCAGCATTGCCAAAGAGGAGGCGTCGACATCGATGTTCTCACGCACAATCATGTCGGTGATGCGGTTGATGTAGCCTGTGACGCTGACTGCGAGGTCTGTAGTGCGGTATTCAGCATTCAGGGCAAAGTAGTTGCTATGCTCTGGTGAGAGGTCGGTGTTGCCGAAAATAATTTGTGGTTTGCCTCGGTTGACGGAGTAGTAGTGGTAATAGATCTCGTCGAGTCCGGGGGCACGGAATCCTGATGAATAAGTGGCACGAAGGTTGAACGCTCCCGGTGAGTACATGAGTGTGGCCTTGGGCGTGAATTGGCTGCCAAATGTCTCGTGATAGTTGTAGCGAAGACCGAGGGTGGCATGCCAGCGACGCAGGAACTTCACCTCATGCTGTGCATAGGCTGCAATGATGTATGCGTCCTTGTCGATGTTGCCCGATGTGGCTTGCAGGGCGTCGCGTCGCCAGTCGGCGCCGATGATTGTGGTGGAAACACCTATTTTATTGCCCCAAAGGGAGGGGAGGTCGAGAATAGCCTTTACTTGTGCTTCGGTGGTGTGCTGACGCTTTGACTGAACGTAGTCGCCGATGTTTTGTCTGGCTGTCTGTACGTCGTACTCTTTACCGTATTTGAAGAGGTCGGATGTAAAATCAGCCTGAAGAGAATTCTTTGGTGTGAATTTGTAGATTCCACCAACATTCCATCTCAGTCCGCGATAACGCATCTCATAGTCTGTGCCTCCGGTTATGTCCTCTTGCGTGTTGGGACGGTCGGTGGTTTTAGCGGAATAGTCAATGCCTGCATTAAAAGCAAGTTGCTGGGAGGGGGTGTATGTGAATTTCTGACTTAGAATGTCGGAACGGTAACCAGTGAAGAGCGGAGCAATGGTCGGTTGGGTCTCCGTGGTGCTGCCTTTCTTGTATTCCAGATGGTTATTCTGGTAACTATCCGCACGATCGTGCATATACGATGTGTAGGAACCGAAGCCGCCAGTGTAGATGTCGAGTGCTACAGATTCGGTAAGTTGCCCTTTGCCGGAGATGCGCGTGTCGCTGGTTACGCTTATCAGGTTCTGTGTGGGTTGGTCGGTGATGATGTTGATTACTCCGGCTATGGCATCGCTGCCGTAGAGAGACGATGCTGCTCCGTCGAGCACCTCGATGCGCTTCACACGAAGCATATTGATGCGGTTGAGGTCTATATTGTTGGATATGTCGCCAGAGAGTTTCTGACCGTTGATGAGTATCAGGATATATTTGTTGCCAAGACCGTTAAGACGGAGAAAGGTGCCCATGGATGATGGAGCCATGCTGACTTGAGGCATCATGCGAGTGAGTGCGGCGTCGAACGTGGTGATGCCTTGCTCCCTGATTTCCTGAGCCGAAAGCATGTGCACAGGGGTTGTGGTGGCTTTCAGACGCTGGTGGTGTCCGCTGCCTGTTACTACAACGGGGTTGAGGTCGTACTCGCGGACAACGGCTGATGTGTCGCGATGCTCCATCCTATGGATTTGAGCGACAGCAGCACTCTGCAATGAGAGTGCTGCCATCAGAATACTTACTTTTTTAAATGACATATTGGTTCATAGATCATTCTTCTGGATACATTGAGTGATAGTAGTCAACGGCTTCTGCCTTGTCAGTGTGGTTCATGTAGAGGTCGCGGATTTTCTTGTACTCAAGCAAACCCTTAACGAGGGCGTCGTCACCGTTGTCTGTGTAGTATGGGTCTTCAATGATTGTGTAACCGAGGTGACCGAAGTATTTCTTCCAGCTTACATCCTCAGCTTCGTCCTCTGTTTGAGTAGCCATGTCTTCTTCCCATTCGTCGTCGTCACCTGCCATGTCGTTGTGAGCGTGGTCACCGGCAATTGACATCAGAGGTGCGCAGAATACCTTACCGCTGGTAAAACCTTCTTCAACCATACGGTTGTGTACCTGTACCTTGAAGTTTTCAGCCATATCAACGGTGCCTACGAAGTAGTTGCTATGCAAAGCCTTAAGCTTCTCCTCGAGCTGAGTGTATCGAACGTTTGCCTTATATGTGTCGTATTCATCTGGGTTTCCATGTCCCATGAAGAGTACTGCACCCTGCTGAGCGTATTTGTTGAAATAACCGTCAAGGGTTGTTGCAAGCGTTGAGGCGTCTTCTTCGGTGTACATCAGAGGCATACCGAGTTTGAGGATGTTCTCGCCTGGGTTGCCGTCCTCGTCGAAAGCGAATTTCGCCAGATACTTGTCGTCAAGGTCTCCGTTGACGTTGTTGCCGAAGTCCTTCATGGCGTTGACTACGCGGCTGAATTCTTCTCCCGGAATGACCTGCATGGACTGAACGATTATCTCCTGATACTGAACACGTCCGAAGGCTTCGAGCCAGTATTTCGGTTCATAGAAATTGCGTTCCTTGGTGTTCTCACCTGCTGCAGCACGGTTGATGCAGATGGCTGATGAGAATGACAGATAGACGTCGTAGTCGGGGAACTTCTTGGCGTATTCGTTCTGAGTGAGGTCAAAGGCATCGTAAGCCTGCTGCCAAGTGGAACCAAAGGCTACAAGGAGGATGGCTTTGTTGTGACTCTTCTGTTTGCGAACTACTTTTTCTACATCGCGCTGATAGCGTTCCATGTTGGATGATGTTTCTTCGTCATCGCTACATGAGGTAAATACACTGGCTGTAATCATTGCCATGAGGGCAATAAGCATTAATTTAATCTTCTTCATTGTTTGATTGTTTTAAGTTAGACTTTGTTTTATGGTTAAGTTTGATTATCTGTCCTTGGGAGAAACTGATGGAGAGGGTGGCATAGACGGTGGTGCCAGGGGTTGTAGTGCCGAGGTGAAGTCCGTGGGGCGTGCGGTCAACATAGTTGAATATGTTGTCAATGCCTGCCTCCAGTCGATAGCTGGCATGACGGCTGTTGCCGAGGGTGTGGGTGGTGGTGAGTCGCCAGATCTGGAATGCTTTGCCGTTGCCGTCAATCTGATAGTAGCGCTTGGAGGAGAATCGTCCGTAGAGTCCGAGTCCTAACTGGTAGTGCGGAGTGAAACGGTGCTCCCATGTGGCGAACAGGCTGCCTTTGTGGTAGGCTGAACCATCGATAACTACCCGACTAAGGCAGTCGTGGTCGGCATCATAGACATGGGCATCGGTGTCGAGATAGCTGTAGGACGCTCCTGCTGTCCACTGGCGACGGGTGTAGCGCAGACTGACGTCGAAACCGCTGGTGCGGGCATCCTCCATGTTCTGGTACTGGCGCACCTTGCTGAGCATCTCTCCGTATTGCTGGCGATAGGGGAGTGGAGCGCTGCTCTGGTCGATGGTGGCGAGTGCAATCATATTGTCCACTCGGTTGAGATAGGCGGTGGCAGTGAGGTTGAAGCCTCGGTGGGTGTACTCTACATTGACGGAGTAGTAATTGGAGGTCTGTGGCTTCAGGTCTTTGTTGCCGAGATACATTATTATACTGTTCATCTCACGGATGTAGCAGTAGTTCATTTCCTTAAGGGTTGGTGTCTTGAATCCCTGGCTCCAAGTTGCCCTCAGTCTTAGGTTCCCGAGGGAAAGCATTGAGGAGATTTTCGGAGTAAGACGCCAGCCGAATCCCTCGTTGCGGTTCAGTCGCAGACCTCCGGTGAGTTGCAGCCAAGGGGTCGCCTTCCATTCGTCCTGAATGTAGAGGGCTTCGGTGTTGTCGGTGGCGGTTTGGCGCTCTATGCTGGTCGGTGCTTTTAGATAGTCGAAACGGGCTTCAATGCCTGCACTTAGACGTTGTTCGGCTGGCAGGGAAAACACTCCTTTGAGGTGAGCCATGGTGCGTCGCTGGTCGCTCTGTAGCAGCCGTTGTCCTGCGAAGTAGGGGAAGTCAAGAATCAACAAACCGTTGCTGTCAAACCCCTCCGCCAGTGTGGTAGAGGTGAACGAGTGGTAGTAGGCATGACGGTTGAAGTCGATGTCAAGGGTAATGATGTCGCCGGCAGTGGTCTTCAACTGACCGCCAACGGCAGCCGAAGCATTGCGGTAGGTGAGGTCAAAGGTCTTAACGTCGTATTTTGGGTATTTCCCCTCTGGACGATAGATGCCTTTACCGTAAACGGAACCGCTGGCGTAGAATTCCAGGTTCTTGGTGGCTTGGTAGTTGAGTTGCTCCGAGAGTTGCCAACTGGTGTGGCTGTTCACAGTCATGCTGCGAGAGTCGGTGATGGGGGCAGTGCTGGAAGGTGTGTACTCCGTGCCTGTGTTCTGCCATCCGTCGCTGTGTTGCAACTGGAAATTGGTGTAGCTTTTCCAGCGTCCCCACGACATGGCAATGCCATTGTGCTGACGCAGGTCGTTGTAAGTGCCGTATCGTGTGGTGTTTTCCAGCATTAGACCTTCGTTGTGCTTCTTGGTGATGACATTTATCACTCCTGCAATGGCGTCGCTTCCGTAGAGGGCACTTGAAGCTCCTTTCACAATTTCTATGCGTTCGATGTTGTGAGGGTCAATCATTGACAGATCGTTCTGACCGCCCACATCTCCGTGCATACGTTTGCCGTCGACCAGCACAAGAATGTACGCGTTCCCCAGTCCGTTCATCTGCATCTGACTGCCCATGTCACCTTCGGCAAAGGCAAACGAAGCAGAGAGCGCACCGAGGATGTCTTCGATGCTGCTGCCGCCGTACTGCCGCAACTGGCGGCTGCTGATGACCTCCGTTTGAACGGGAGCGTCCTTCAGCAGATGCTGTGTACCGGTAGCTGTGACTACCACCTCACTGAGGGTGTCGGTATGCAAGGCTTCTTGTGCAAATGTTGCAACAGTGAGACTGCACATGGTCAGCCCCAAGATACACTTACGGATTGTCATGGTTGTTCGCTGCGTCTATTCCTGAACGTGCGCTTTAGATGTGAATAATGGAGGCAGGTCTCCTGACTTTCCCCGGTTTGTCGCCTTCCCAACTTAAGTCAGTGGCTTTGTTGACAAATCTAAAAGATGAGGATTACAGTTGCAGGTACAGTTGCGGACTCTCACCGCATTCCCTTGCATACAAAGATGAAAATGTATTACCTCTTTTTTCTACTTTTTCTATTTCGCTGGCAAATATACGAAATGTTATTTAATATACAAATAAAATAATTATGAATTATTTATTATGCATTATAAAGGTGTGTATAGCTTGCCAATATGTTTTTGTGGCGGATGACTGGTGTGGCAACAGGATTGCCCGATGCGTCATACACCTGGACAGCGGACTTGGGTGTGTCACCAACGAATTGAGAATAGTGGAATTCATGTCCACGATATTGCCTGCCGTCCATCTCGAACTGGCGATAACCTAACGACAGCCTGCGATCGGCTGCTCTGGCGGAAACCGTGTAGGGCAGCACTCCGCACATTGCCCATGCCCCTTCGTCGGTAAGGATTTCACGGCACAGATACATCATCCCGCCACATTCTGCCCAGATTCTGCCTCCTCGTTCGGCATAGTCGCGAATGGCACGACGGGCTGCCTCGTTAAGCGTCAACGCAGCGGCATGACGTTCAGGATAGCCCCCTGGCAGATAGAGCAAATCACAATCGACGAGCTGAGGAACATCGGTTTCGGGATTGAACCTTATCACTGAGGCGAAGCTATCAATGGTTTCTTTGTAGAAGAACGAAAATGACTCGTCGCTGCATGCCATCACCACCCGAAATGGATTAACGGAACGGTTTGCTGTCTCGACCCGGCTGTCTGACTTCGAACTGCTGAGTGTGAGTAGTCTGTCGATGTCCACCCACTGCTCCATCTGTTCGTGGCAGAGGTTCGCGCTGAAATCAAGCCCCAGATAGCGGGTTCCTACTGCAAGGGTGTCGCGTCGGGGAATACATCCCAGACATTCCACGCCTGTGTCCTCACATACCTCACGGAGCATCTGCTCGTGGCGGGCACTGCCTACTTTGTTGAAAATCACACCACAAACTGTTATTTCTGCACTGAACCGTGTATAGCCCTGCAACAGTGCTGCCATGCTGTATGCCGCATGGCTGGCATCCACTACCAGTACAACGGGTAGGTGAAGTGTATGGGCTATATGTGCTGCTGACCCTCGGTCTTTGCTGTAGCCGTCGAACAACCCCATCATTCCCTCTACAATACATGCATCTGCATCGCTGCCATAACTGCTGTACAATTCTTGCAAATGCTGCTCGTCGGCAAAGAACAGGTCAAGGTTCACACTCTCCCGACCTGTAACACGCCGATGGAACTTGGTGTCTATGTAGTCGGGACCGCACTTGAACGGCTGCACTGTCAGTCCTCGCCTGACCAGTGCTGCCATCAATCCTGCAGACACAGTGGTCTTACCGTGTCCGCTCATCGGTGCCGATATCAGAAATCCTTTCATTTTATTAAGTGGAGTGTGAAGTCTTGGTTGTGTTATCGTTCGGCTTGCCGACGCTCCGGGCAAAGCACCGGAGAACTTTGTGATAGTACTAAAGAATTCAGAACTTATATTCAAACTGAGGAGCAGGGATGGAGTCGGTGTTGAAGAGGGTGGGTGAAGGAAAATCGTCCCAGCAGTAGCGGACGGTGGTGCTAGTCACTCCGGCTGGCAGGTCGATAGCTACGGTGTGGGCGTCGGTGAGAGTGGCTTCTGCCCACTGGTACTTGCCGCCTACTAAAATGGAGAATTCGCTGAGACGGTCGCCGCGAAGGCAGAGAGTTCCACACGATTTGGGGAAACGGAGCAGAAGCTTTCCTCCCTTGATTGAGGCTGACTGAGGCACAGGCGTGGTGGTGATGCCCGCGCTCTGTCCGTATGCCAGACGGGTCATCTGCATGGCTGCACGCCAGCCTGCAGGGCGTTTGTCCTGAGGGTGAATGTCGTTGCTCTCGCCTGTGTCGAGTGTAGGGACGAGGGCGGAATTGGGAATGAGCTGCGATGCGAGTAGCTGCTGATGGCGGATCTTGGTCCATCCGCTTTCGAACGGCTGGTCGTGATGACCCATGTATGCCGGCAGCTGCATGATGACGAACGGCAACTGACGGCCGAACTGCTGGCGCCAGCTGTCTGCCATGGCTGCAAGCAGATTGGCATAGTTGTCGGGCGAGTCTATGTTGGTCTCTCCCTGATACCACAGCACTCCCTTCAGCGGCATGCGACCGAGCGGGGCAATCATGGCGTTGTAGAGTCCTGTCCATCCTGACACGAAATAGGTGCTTGCAGGTTGGTGGGGCATGGTGCATCCGATTGCCATGTGCATGATTTCGGGCAGTGGAAAGACCTTGCCGCCTGCTTCCAGCTGGTATTGTTTGCCGCGGGTGAAATTCGGTCTGCCGTGCTGGGAAATAAGGTGAACCACAATGTCGTTCCTGCCTGCACGGAGCACTCCTTCAGGCACGGTGTAGTTGCGAGGAGGATACTCGTAGGTGGTGTTGCCAACGAAGTGTCCGTTGACGAAGATGCTGTCGGCATCCTTCATGGCTCCGAACCGCAGTAAGGCTTTACTTCCGCTGACATCTGCAGGAAGGTCAACGCTGGTATGGAACCAGTATGATCCGTTCTTGCCTTTCGACCAGTCGGAGAACATGTCCGTCTCTGTCCAACGGCTGAAATCGTAGTCGTTGCTGCGCCACTGGTGCAGGATTGTGTCCGAGGCTGTAGTGCGGAGATCCCAGTCGCGTATAGCCATTGCTTCGCTGCGTGCAACGGAGTCCACCCAGTTGACCCGATTGTATTTAGGCTTGTCGAACTCGCCTGCATACTGACTGAATGTGCGAAGTGTCTGCTGAGGCATCCATGCCTGAACGGGTGTGCCGCCTACCGCAGAATTGATAATGCCGACGGGTACTTTATGACGTGCCTGAAGCTCACGCGCCATGAAGTAGCAGACAGCACTGACTTCCTTGCAGTTTTCTGGAGTAATGTCCTGCCAGGGCAGTGCACGGACATTGTCGTTTGGCTTGACGTAATTGTACTGATGAGGGAACTTGAGATAGCGTATCTGAGAGTTGCTGTAGTCCGCCACGTCTGCTGCCACGGCATCCATGCATCGTCGTATTGGCAGTTCCATGTTCGACTGACCGCTGCACAGGAACACATCGCCTATAAGGATATTCTCTATATGCTTGCTCAGACCATTGGCTGTGATGTCCATGGTGTACGGACCGCCTGCACTCATCTTTGGCAGAAGCACTTCCCATTTGCCTGCTGCGTCAGCCTTTGTAGTGAAGACTTTTTTGTTAAAGACTATGCGTACTGTGGCTTTGGGATGGCTTTTTCCCCATACTGGGATGGAATCATCACGCTGCAGCACCATCCCGTCGGAGAAGAAATTGGGTACTTGCAGCCCTGTCCATTCAGGCAGGTCTGCAGGGTCGGGTGCCGTGTAGTTGTCGATGCCGAGATGATAGTTCATCAGGTCTTTCAGCGAGTATTTCGGTGCGGGACTGTCGGCAGGTAGCGGCAGACGGGAGAAGCTCTGGAAGTAGAGCACACAGGCATCGCGCCACCACTGTGCATCCTTTGCCTGGCGTTCCAGCCGCCAGAGTTGATTCTCATAGCGTTCGGAGTCTATATATGGACGTATGGATTTCCATGTTTCCACGAAGTCTTTAGCCTGGGCTAAACCTCTGTCATAGTGGTAGCAGAGATTGTCCCACATGGTGAGTCCGTTGCCCAGTTCCCGATTCCATTCCACATGGTGGAACCACAGAAGCAGGTTTTCCGGACATGTCTCCACATTATTATATATAGTGCGTAGCGGTTCGGGATACTGCCCCACGTTGTTCGAACCGTCAGTGCCTGCCTCGTGGTGGTCGGTGCGGTTGAATCCCAGTCCTAAGCTGTCGGCACGATGGTAGAAACGGGGCAGCCAGTCCTCGCGCCATCCCTTTGGTGCACACCATGGTTCAGGACCATAGTGATGGCCTCCGGCAAAGATGTGGTGCAGACCCATCGGCATCATATAGTCAACCACTGTCTCACGGCTCTTAAGCAACATCTGTGAGACAGGCTTGACAAACCGCTCGTCCTTGGTATAGAATTCCTTGAGGAAGTCCTCGGCAATCTCGCGCGACGAACAATGAGAGTTGTTTGCCAGACGACCGAAGGCATACCAGTTTGCCATTGCCAGGTCGTTGGCTGTCCAGTTGGGTGCATCGCCTATGTTCGCCACTCCTGCCACACCGGCGAGTTTTACTCCATGGTCATGGATGACTGAGAAGAACTCACGCCACATAGGAGCGAGGAAGCATGTGTGGATGCTGTGTCCGGTATATTCCTGGGTAATCTGGAACTCTACCATCAGCTTAGTCTTCTTCATTGCGAAGAACAGTGGCGATACTGCCTCGCGTGGCTGGAAATCAATAGGTCCGTTCTTGACCTGAATGATTACGTTGTCGGCAAACTGTCCGTCGAAAGGCATGAATTCCTCGTAAGCCTGGTTTGCGCGGTCGCCACCCTTGGCTGAGTAAACGAAAGCCCTCCACATCACGATTCCCTTGTGTGGTTTCAATGCCTCTGCCAACATGTTCGCACCATCCACGTGAGTGCGTCCGTAGTCCATCGGACCTGGTTCCCCCTCGCTGTTTGCCTTCACAAGGAAACCGCCGAAGTCTGGAATCAGCCGGTAAATCTCATCGACCTTACGCTGCCACCAGCGGCGTACTGCTGCATCCAGAGGGTCAGCGGTCTTCAGCTCTCCCAATGCTTTGGGTGAGGCGAAATTCACGGACAGATACACACGAATGCCGTAGGGGCGCAATACATCTGCGATCTTGGCAGTCTTTCGCAGCATATTGGTGGTCAGCATTTCCGGTTTGGCATTGACATTATTGAGCACAGTGCCGTTGATGCCAAAGCTTTTGTTTATGCGCCCGTATTCCTCATAACGCTTCCGCAAGGAGTCGGGCATGGCATTGTGTCCTGTCGGAATCAGATCCCATTTCCAAATGGATTTTCCTGCATAGCCACGTTCTACAGTGCCGTTGGGATTATCCCAATGGTTAAGCAGTCGCAGTTCAAACTCTTGTGCATGAAGAATGCACAATGAGAACTGAAAAATGAAGAATAAGAATTTCAGGCGACGAATCATTACTAATTATAAATCATTAATTATAAACCATCCGGATGGGGGTAACTACTCCCCTCCCTCGCAGGGAGGGGTTAGGGGGTGGGTCTTGGTCTTGGGTCTTCTTCTTCCCTACGCTTCCCCAGGGTTGATGTTGAATGGAGCGATAGTGCTGCCTGGACGTGGTCCGGAGTGAGGATCGTTGAGGTTGATGGTGCCGAACTGCTGCTCGTATTTACGGATGTTATCCTGAAGAGCCAGCAGGAGACGCTTGGCGTGTTCAGGTACCATGATGATGCGGCTGCGAACCTCAGGTTTCTGCATTCCCGGCAGCATTGATGCCATGTCGATGATGAATTCTGACTGAGAGTGAGTGAGAAGGGCGAGATTGGCATATACACCTTGAGCTACTTCCGGGTTGAGGTTGATTTGCAACTGAGATTGTCCGTTATTGTTCTTTTCCATATTAATGATGATTATTTGTGATGATAATTCTTTAACTTTTGCAAATGTATTGATATTTTTTCAATTATTCCTACCTTTGCAACAGAATTCCACCTTTTTTTATTTAAGGAAGGTTATACAAACAACTATCAATGACCACCCACAACAAAACGATGAGCCGGACAGACCTGCTGCTGGAACAAGTACGCAGCGGGGCTGTGGGTATGACGCGACGTGAACAGATTGAACTTACGGCACGTCTTGCCATTCCTTCCATTCTTGCTCAGATTTCCACTATTATAATGGAATATATCGACGCATCGATGGTGGGACATCTCGGTGCCAGCGAATCGGCAAGCATCGGAATTGTTGCCACTACCACTTGGCTCTTCTGGGGATTAGGCTCTGCAGTAGCAACGGGCTTCTCTGTACAGGTTGCACACCGCATCGGTGCAAGGGATTCTGCAGATGCCAGGAATGTGTTGCGTCAGGCTTTTGCCAGCTGTCTTTTCTGGGGATTGCTGTTATGCGTCATTGGAGTCGCCATCAGTTGGCAGTTACCCTATTGGCTGGGTGGAACAGAGGATATATGCCACAACGCCACTCTCTATTTCCTTGTCTTTGCACTGATGATGCCGTTCACCGAACTAACTTTTATGATGAGCGGAATGTTGCGATGCAGCGGCAATATCAAGGTGCCGAGTCTGCTCAATGTGCTTATGTGCGGACTTGATGTGGTATTCAATTTCTTTTTCATTTTTCCTACACGGGAAATCTCCGTTTTCGGACTCGATATCAGTATGCCAGGTATAGGACTCGGAGTTATGGGTGCAGCACTTGGAACTCTCTGCGCTGAAGTCATTACCGCATCATTGCTGTTCTATTTCCTTTGCTACAGATCCATGCATCTGCGCATCTTTGGACGCCGCCGTATAGAGCCATTCATTTGGAGTAGTTTCATACCTACGCGAAGGGTATTGTTGCGGGCAGTCAAGATAGGAATGCCTATAGCCTGTGAGCGTGTCATCATGTGTGGAGCACAGATTACCACGACTCGTATCGTTGCCCCTCTCGGCAAGTTCGCCATTGCAGCCAATGCCTTTGGAGTCAATGCCGAAAGCCTCTGCTATATGCCGGGTTATGGTGTGGCAGATGCCGCAACCACACTGGTTGGGCAGAGCATAGGAGCCAAACGCCAGGATCTTGCCTGGCGCTTTGCTAGCATCACAGTTACGATGGGAGTTGCAGTCATGTCACTCATGGGGCTACTTATGTACATAGGTGCACCGTTGGTGATGGAAATCATGTCGCCGGTTGAGGAAATCGTCAGTCTCGGTGCCAGTGCCCTGCGGATAGAGGCGTTTGCCGAACCTATGTTTGCTGCCAGCATTGTCTGCTATGGAGTTTTCGTCGGCGCAGGCGACACACTCATTCCGTCAGGCATCAACCTCAGCGCTATTTGGGCAATCCGCATCACTCTTGCAGTAGTCCTCGCCCCCGTCATGGGACTCAACGGAGTGTGGCTTGCCATGTGTATCGAACTCAATATCCGCGGCATCCTCATGCTTTGGCGGCTAAAAACTAAGAGGTGGTTGAAGAATTCTTAATTTTACCGCCATGTCTTCTGCGGTTTGCCCGCAGAAATAATTAGTCTTGTATTAACACGTAATACTATACAATGAAAGTAATTAAGAATCAGAAATTTGAAGGAGAGCGTCCGCTCTTTGAATCCCACGGTTTGCGTTTGGAGCAAGTGACGATAGGAGAGGGCGAGAGCGCTATAAAGGAGTGTACTGACATAGAGGCGGAAGACTGCTATTTTGAAGGCAAGTATCCTTTCTGGCATGTCCATGGCTTCAGCATCAACAACTGCCGTTTCGCTGTAGGTGCTCGTTCTGCCTTGTGGTACAGCAGCTGTCTGAAGATGACGAATACGGTGATTGATGCTCCTAAGATGTTTCGAGAGATGCACGACATCGAGTTGGAGAACGTCCGCATCAACGATGCTGATGAGATATTCTGGCGTTGCAGCAACATCACCGCCCGCAACCTCGAAATCCACGACGGCACTTATCCGTTCATGTTCTGTGACAATGTGCGTATAGACGGCTTCAAGAGCGATTCCAAATACGTGTTCCAGTACTGCAAGAACGTGGAAATCCTCAATGCCGAGATCGTGACTAAGGATTCCTTCTGGGAGTGCGAGAACGTGACTATTTACGATTCCTTGCTCGATGGTGAGTACCTTGCATGGCACAGCACCAATGTACGGCTTGTAAACTGTCATCTGGCAGGCGAACAACTCCTTTGCTACGCCAAGCATCTGGTTCTAGAGAACTGTACCTTCGATGCTGCCTGTGACCGTGTATTTGAATACTCCGATGTGAATGCCGACATCCGCGGACATATAGAGAATATCAAGAACCCAACCAGCGGATGCATCATAGCCGACTCCATCGGCTCCATCACCCTGGACGAAAACATCAAACAACCTGCAGACTGCACGATACAAACACGTAAACCGTAACGTGTTTGTACCGTGCTTTTTTTGTTTATGACAATAACTAAATAACATCTTCCATATGAATACTTTTGACGATATAATACCTCGCCGAGGAACAGGCTGCGTGAAATGGGATGAATGTAGCGATGCAGAAGTCCTGCCCTTGTGGGTGGCAGATATGGACTTCGCGGTAGCGCCATGCATTCAGCATGCCATCCGGAAACGTGCCGAACACCCAGTGTTTGGTTATACGAAAGTTAGCGAAGACTACTACAATGCTGTAATCAACTGGTTTGGCAACCGTCATGGTTGGACTATCAAACGTGACAGTATACTCTATACCATAGGTGTGGTTCCTGCCATCTCCTGCTGTCTGCAAGCGATAACTCTTCCTGGACAACGTGTGCTCATATCCACTCCTGTCTATAACTGCTTCTTCTCCTCCGTATGCAATAGCGGATGCCAGATCGCGGAGAATCCTCTGAGACGGCGTTCTGACGGCTATTATGAGTTCGACTTCGATGACTTTGAGAGGCAGTGCGCTGATGAGAAGACTGTAGCCTATGTCCTCTGCAATCCACATAATCCGGTAGGCAGAGTCTGGCGGCGTGATGAGTTGCAGCGCATAGTTGATATCTGTGCCCGTCATCATGTATTTGTCATCAGTGACGAAATTCACAACGAACTGGTCATGCCAGGTTATAAGTACACACCCTTTGCCACCGTCAACACTGAGGGTTTGCGATACTGTGTCTGCATATCTGCCAGCAAGTCCTTCAACATAGCTGGACTCCAGATGGCGAATATCGTCTGCGAAGATCCACAGATGCGTCAGCGCATAGACCGTGTAATCAATATCAATGAGGTGTGTGATGTCAACCCCTTTGCCCCTGTTGCGACCATAGCTGCCTATAGTGACGATGGTGCAGAGTGGATTGACAGTCTCAACCAATACATGTACAATAACTACCTTACCATTAAGGAAATCCTTGCACCCTATAGCGATGCAGTTACCCTTCTCCCCCTTGAAGGCACCTATCTCGCATGGCTGGACTGCACTCCTTTGTGCAGTCGCATGAACATCAATTCCGAGCAACTTGCCGATGCCCTTGTTAGTGAGGCAAAAGTGTTCTTCACGGCAGGCAGCCACTATGGTTCCCCGGGCGAGGACTTCCTCCGAATCAATATGGCTTGTCCTCAATCCATCCTCCGTGAAGCCCTGACTAGGTTTACAGGTTGGATGAAGAAATATTTTTTTTCGCTAAATAGCACTGCAGATGCAATTATAAAAAAATAATGTGTATCTTTACCGCTGAAATATTAGCTAACCACAAAATAAATGATAATATGAAGAAGATTATTTTAGCAATGGTAGCGTTCTTGACGATAAGCCTGAATGTATGCTCGCAAAATAACAGACAAAATGATAACAAAGATAATAATGCAAACAATATGAGTACGATTTATGATTTCACTGCCCTTTCAAACAGAGGTCAGGAAGTGAACTTCGCCGACTACAGGGGCAAAGTCCTTCTCATTGTCAATACAGCATCAAAGTGCGGTTTCACTCCCCAGTACGACGGACTGGAAGCCCTTTACCAAAAGTACAAGAACCAGGGACTCGTCGTCATTGGTTTCCCCTGCGATCAGTTCGGCCATCAGGAGCCTGGCACAAACGAGCAGATAGAGGAGTTCTGCCGTGTGAACCATGGAGTCACCTTCCCTCTCATGTCAAAGATTGAGGTCAACGGAGAGAATGCGCACCCTATCTACAAGTGGCTGGAGAGCCAGGCTGGCTTTGCAGGATTCACTCCCGGACATCCCCTTACCAAGATACTCGAAGAAATGCTCTCAAAGGCTGATTCCGCCTATGCCTCAAAGCCGGAAATCAAGTGGAATTTCACCAAATTCCTCATCAATCGGAAGGGAGAGGTGGTACGCCGCTTCGAACCTACAGTAGAGCCAACCGACCTTGAAAAGCCAATAGAGGAGCAGTTATAGTATTCCAATGATTGAATAGCAGACATAAATAATGTATCTCACCGGAATTATCATAGCAGTATGTACCTTCGTGACAATAGGAATCTGGCATCCTATAGTCATCAAGACAGAGTACTACTGGGGTACGCGCCCCTGGATTGTATATCTGATAGTAGGATTAGCGGCAATCGGGGCAGCACTGTTTATTGAGAATACCCTTGTCTCAGCCGTTGTTGGAGTGTTTGGAGCTTCAGCCCTTTGGGGCATCGGTGAACTCTTTGAGCAGAAGAAACGTGTAGAAAGAGGCTGGTTCCCCAAGAATCCCAGGCGGAAATACAATTAAGGGGGCTGTTAACAAGACTTTCGTGGCACAGAAGGGCTACGAAAAATACCTGACCAGCAAATACCCAGACAAGAAACTTGCTGTACTGTCGTGTATGGACACCAGACTGACTGAATTGCTACCTGCCGCTCTTGGCTTGAAGAACGGTGATGCGAAGATCCACAGATACGTCAGCGCATAGACCGTGTAATCAACATCAACGAGGTGTGCGATGTCAATCCCTTTGCCCCACTTGCAGCCACAGCTGCTTACAGCGACGAAGGAGCAGAGTGGATAGACTGTCTCAATCAATACATACACAATAACTACCTTGCTATTAAGGAAATGCTCGCACCCTACAGCGATGCCGTTACCCTCCTCCCCCTCGAGGGCACCTATCTCGCTTGGTTGGACTGTACTCCTTTGTGCAATCTCATGAACATCAATTCTGAGCAACTAGCCGATGCCCTTATCAGCGAGGCAAAAGTGTTCTTTGCGGCAGGCAGTCATTACGGTTCTCCTGGCGAGGGTTTCCTCCGCATCAACATGGCTTGTCCTCAATCCATCATCCGTGAGGCTATATCCAGATTTACAGGCTGGATAAAGTAAAGATGTCTAAAAACTTAGCTGCCGACATACTCCATCAGACTGCGCCATCACGCTGGGCAGATTCACAATCGACTTTACTCAACAAAGCTTCACCCCTTCCGGTACTCCTTCGGGCTCATGCCGCTAAGGCGCGAGAAGAATTTGCTGAAGGACGGGGTGTCGGCAAAGTGAAGGTGGTCGGCTATCTGTGTGATGCTCAGCCCAGAGGTTTGCAACAGGAAAGAGGCCTCCATAAGTAGCATCTGATTGATATAGTCGACAACGGTGCGGCCTGTAACCTGACGGACTACGCGGGAGAGATAGACTGTAGAGATATGAAGCTGGTCGGCATAGAACGGTATGTCGTGGTGCTCCAGAAAGTATCGGGGCAGCAGACGGATAAAGCCGATGAAGATTTCCTCCACGCGCTGGGGTGTCTGGCGGTGTACGATGGCACGCTGCTGGGCGTTCTGCAGGTCGAGCAGGAAGATGGAATAGAGCATGCGTAGCACCTCGCCTTTGTAGATGTGGTCGGAATGCAGATAGCCGATGATTTCGCGCATCTTCACGGACAGGTGCTGTGCGGCATCCGGAGGCAGCGTCTGTTTGGGCTCATGCAACTGTACGATGGGCAGGTAGGCCAGATGTACGAGGTCGTGAACGGATGGTGCCTCGATGGTGACGTGCTCATCGGCCATCAGGCAGAGGCCATGAAAATCGTCGGAAGTGGCGATGACGTCGACGGGGAGGCCTGGCGAATAGGTGTACAGGTCGTTGGGATGCAGCGTCAGTTTACGGCCACTGTAGTAAATCGTCATCCAGCCTTTGTCAACCAACATAAAGGCGAAGCAGGACACGAATCCGCGCTGCAAGTTGCTACGAAGGACCTTCACCGCATCTGTTTCTAAGCAGTACATCCCTGTGTCCCAGCCTTTTTCGGGCAAGTCGTCGCCTACAAAAATAGGCAGATATTCATTCAACGTGTACATATCGGCTACAAAGATACGAATATTTTTAATAGTTGTATCGTTTCAGACAATTTTTTGTGTTGTTTCAGATTAGGATTCGTAGTAAAAAGGTCGTATTTTTGCAATCGAAATAGCAAACATATAACATAATCGTTTAACAACTAAAACTTAAGTATTATGGACAAGAAGAAATCAATTGAGTCATTACAGTTTTTCGTAACTCATCTGGCAGAAGGTGCCATCGTACACAAGCAGCAGGGTATGATTTTCAAGGCTCAGGGGTTCACCAAGCTTGGAGAAAAGTACATCGGTCACTTTGGTGAGGAGATGGGCTGGGTAGAGAAGTTCACTGAGCGCATCCTCGACCTCGGCGGAGAAATCAAGTTCGAAGGCATGAAGAGCCGCGATCTTATCTGTGACCCCGTTGAGTATGTCAAGGCTGACCTCGCTATTCAGGAACCAGGCGTTGAGCTGCTGATGAAGTGCATGGAGGGCGTGAAGGACGATCCTACAACTTATGACCTGCTGAAGGACTACCTGAAGGACGAAGAGGAAGACCTCTTCTGGAGCCAGGGTGCAGTGGAGCTCATCGAGAAGATTGGCACGCAGAACTGGCTGTTGCTGCAGCTGTAAAAAGTGAATAGTGAATAATTTGCCACCTCCAAATATACGATAACAATGAAGGAAAAGGTATTACAGGCCATGCGTGAGTTCGGTGCACCCGTCAACGCTGGCAAGATTGCAGAAATCACAGGTATCGACCGCAAGGAAGTTGATAAGGCTTTCGCCGTGTTGAAGAAAGAGGGTGCCATCGTGTCGCCCGTCCGCTGCAAGTGGCAGCCGGCTTAATAGCCTATGACATTACTTATCGGTCTAATCATTCCCCTGTTGGGAACTATGCTCGGAGCGGCTTTCGTCTTTCTGATGAAGGACGAAATGTCGCCCCGTTTGCAAAAAACATTGCTGGGTTTCGCTTCGGGCGTGATGGTGGCGGCATCAGTGTGGTCACTGTTGATTCCATCCATGGATATGGTAGCAGACAGCGGACGGTGGTCGGTTTTGCCCGCTGCCGTCGGTTTTCTGTTGGGTATGGGATTCCTGCTGATGATTGACGAATTGACGCCTCACCTGCATATCGGAACAGATAAGCCCGAGGGCCCTCGTTCCCGTTTGTCGCGAACTGCCATGCTGGCCTTGGCTGTCACTATCCACAACCTGCCGGAAGGTATGGCGGTGGGTGTGGTCTTTGCAGGTGCAGAAAGTGGCATGTCGAATATCTCACTGGCCAGCGCAATTGCCGTTTCTTTAGGTATCGCCATTCAGAACGTGCCCGAGGGAGCTATCATCTCCATGCCTATGCGGGCTGCAGGCAATACCAAGTGGAAGTCATTCCTCATCGGCTCATTGAGCGGAGCCGTGGAACCCCTCGGAGGGTTGGCAGTAATACTGCTGGCCTCATTCATGACACCCGTTCTGCCCTACATGCTTGCCTTTGCTGCAGGTGCCATGTTCTACGTCGTTGTTGAGGAACTCATTCCAGAAGCCAACGAGGGAGAGCACTCCAATCTCAGTACCATTGGTTTTGCCATTGGCTTCGTATTGATGATGGTGCTGGATGTAGTGCTCGGTTAGTTTTTCCTATTTTATCACAAAAGAATCCTCCTTGTCGCCTTCGATATGGAGGATTTTTCGTACCTTTGCTAAGCAAAATATAAAAGATATGAAGTGGACAGTATTATCAGATAATCGCACACAGAATCCATCGCTTCAGACAGAGCATGGGTTGTCTATCCTGTTAGAAACAGATAAGCATCGCATCCTGCTTGACACTGGGGCAAGCGATGTTTTTATAAGCAATGCAAAATCATTGGGCGTTGACCTCAGCACAGTGGATTATGTGTTTATATCTCATGGACATAGTGACCATGCAGGAGGTCTGAAGTACTTTCTGAGTATTAATGATAAAGCAAAAGTCATCGTCTCTCCAAATGCTTTAAGCGGTAAGTTCTTTTCTAAGCGACGCTTTTTGCACAGTATCACGACAAATTGGCCGGAGGAAGTACAGGAGAGGCTTCTGATGGTCGACAAGACATGTGAGCTATCTGATGACATTCATGTCATTGCTCATATACCACAAAGTCATCCTATGCCACAAGGCAACCAGCACCTGTTTGTCGAGAGCGAAGATGGCATCTATGTGAATGATGATTTCCGTCACGAACTGGCACTATATACAGACGGTCTGCTCTTTACGGGGTGTGCTCATAGCGGCTTGGAGAATATTCTGGCAGTATGCTCTTATCCTGTACGAACTGTCGTGGGTGGATTTCATCTGCTTGATGACCATGAGGAAACGGAGGAACTCATAGCTTTAGGTAAACGGCTAATCAACTATAACAACTCCTCGCCCATACGAGAGAGGTCGGGAGAGGGTCTTCAGTTTTACACAAGCCATTGTACAGGAGACAAAGTATTTACAACCCTGAAAGCTGTGATGGGTGATCAGCTTCATGCCTTCTCTTGTGGGACAACTCTTCAGTTGTGATAGTTTTGATTTCAACTATCGCAAGAATTAGGAAATTATTCTTTAGTTAATTAATGTTGCAAAGATATATAATTGTAGCAAAATCCATATATTTGCAAGACTATTACAACATCGTTTAAGAGAATAGTCTTATGATAGACCAAATCATTGATTTTAACAAGACTTTCGTGGCACAGAAGGGCTACGAAAAATACCTGACCAGCAAATACCCAGACAAGAAACTTGCTGTACTGTCGTGTATGGACACCAGACTCACGGAGCTGCTCCCTGCAGCCCTTGGCTTGAAGAACGGTGATGCGAAGATCATCAAGAACGCTGGTGGCTTGGTTATTTCCGCTTTCGACTCTGCCATGCGTAGTCTCATAGTGGCCATCTATGAGTTGGGGGTGGAGGAAATCATGGTGGTGGCTCACTCGCATTGCGGAGCCTGCCACATGAGCTACGACCACTTCCATCATGAAATGATAGCCCGTGGTGTAACGGATGAGACACTTGATACCATCCGTAAATGTGGCATCAACCTGGATCATTGGCTAGAGGGATTCAAAGACACTCCGGAATCCGTTCGCAAGACTGTTGAGACTATCAAGACTCATCCTCTTGTTCCAAAGGATATTGTAGTTCGTGGGTTTATCATCGATTCTGAGACAGGAGCATTGGAGGAAATAACACCGTCACCACGCCTGAAGGATATCTACCTTGCAGGCGGCTGTTTCTGGGGAACTGAGCATTATTTCAAGCAGATTGATGGGGTTGTGGAGACAGAAGTTGGATTTGCCAACGGACATACTGCAAATCCTTCGTATAAGGAAGTATATACCGATAAAACTGGCTATGCTGAGACGGTACATGTGAAGTACAATCCCGATATAGTGAGCCTCGAATTCCTATTGCAGATGTTCTTCAAGGCCATCAACCCCACAAGTCTCAACAAGCAGGGGCATGACGAAGGAACCCGCTACCGCACGGGCATCTACTATACCAATGCCGAGGATCTGTTAGTCATCAAAAAGGTGTTTGCTGAGGAACAGAAGAAATATCAGCAGCCTTTGGCAGTAGAAAAACTGCCGTTGCAGAACTTCTACACTGCAGAGGAGTATCATCAGGATTATCTTGACAAGAATCCTGACGGCTACTGCCATCTGCCAGAATCGCTATTCGAGTTCGCAAGGAAGGCTAAAGAGAAAAGTCTGGCTAAGGGTTGAGAATAGAGTGACTCTGATGATGAACTTGGACAGCGTTAATCGTTGATGTAGTTCTTCGTCGACATATCGTAGTACAGAGCCTCCAACTCCTGAAGAGTCAGATTCTTTATTGAATGCTCAATTTTCCTTATCAGTTCTTCGCGCTTATAGTCTTCTGATTGTTCTAATCGTCCGGTGTAAGTCATAGTTTAACTCTCCTATAATTGTTACTGTTGTATAATCGTTTCTATAAAAAATCATTAAAGAGGCTACAAATATACCTATTTTTCCGCAATAACCACTATCTTTGCCAAACCTATCTAACAAACACTTAATAAACCGATGAAGAAAACAATTCTAACTATCTTAATGGCTTTTGTCATGGCATTTTCGATGCAGGCAAAAGACAAAGTGATTGATAGACCTGCGTTCAGGTCTAAATCTGCCGACTCTTTATATCCTGTGAAAGTGGAATTGACCAAGACGGCTACCATTGTGCATTTCCATATGAATTGTGCCCATGGGCGCAGTTGGAGTATGACTGGAGCCAAACTGGAATGTGATGGAAAGACCTATGCCTGTCAGCGTGGACGCATCCTTACACACGAAGGTTCTAAGGTGCTGGCAGACGACGTCTTTGAACTGGGAAAGGAATATGAGAAGAACGCCCAGATGGACTCTGTTATTCTCTACTTCGACTCTCTGCCCAAAAACGCCAAGACGTTCGACTATCTGGAAGGCGACAGTCCTGCATCCTGGAAAATCTTCGGCATCCGCCTCGACAATAAGCTTTATCCCTACCGCCTTCCTGCCTACAAGAAGCCGGCGGACAATGGTGAACCCCTGAAACCACTTACACTGAAATATGGTCAGTGTAATCTTACTGTCAATAAAGATAGTAGCACGATGTTTGGCATTGCCTACGCTGCGAATCCCGTTACGGGAAACTATGATGCTGAAATTCCAACAGAAGACAACTATCTTATATCAGTTTATCCGGCAGCACACCCCACATTCCTTGGACCCTATATCCCCCATTGGGATTTGAATCAGTTCAAGGGCTTACTCGTTGCAGGCGAGACGCTGACGCTTAGTTTCGACGAAGCCGCAAGCTTAGCTTATATGCACGACTTTGCAGCAGGAAAGCCCGATCCACGTCAATGCGTACAGATTGGTGGCAGCATTGGCGACCTCAATCAAGTGTTGTTCGACAATCCTGGTTTGGCATTAGGCTGGTGTCCTGAGGTTCCCACGTATGAGGCAGGACAGACATTCGCTCAATGGAGCGAGCAACTGTGGCTGAACCTCAACAAGCTGCGCACAGATATGCTGGACAATCCTGACTATACCCGCAGGCAGAAGGATTTCATTCAGCTTTACATCGACTGGATTTATCTCTTTGTTCGTGAGAACTATAACCGTTCACTCCTGTATAGGATGCATCCCGCACAAGCTGATACTTGGGCAAAGTTGGGCGAGACTTATACTCTTGTTGACCCTCATGCCAAGGACTTGCAGCTCTATCGCGACGGCCGCAGCTACTATCTGCCCCTCTATACTAGTTATTCAAATGTGTCCGATCGTCTGGCATATCTTGAAACTAACGGTTTGAATCACGGTGAGGTTTATGAGGTGATGAAGGGAATGGCGGAGTCGCAGGCTATCGCCAAACGAATGGTGGACTGCCAGGTGCAGCCCGATAGCATTATAAACAATGTTCATCCCTACTTCCAACCTATGCTCCATGCTTTCAACGACTCAACCCGTGTGTTAGTTGAGCGCATGAGGATTGAGGGTGAGAAACGCAAGCGCATAGCACCTAACGTGCCTGGTAACCAGTTGGTACAGGCCATCGTGAACCAGTACCCCGGCAAGGTGGTGTTCGTTGATTTGTGGGCAACCTGGTGTGGCCCCTGTATGCGCGGCATCCATGCTATGGAACCTTTGAAGAAGAAGCTTGAAGGTCAGGAAGTGGTGTTCGTCTATCTCACTAACGAGAGCAGTCAATTGAACGACTGGAACAAACAGGTTATCAATATCCCGGGTGAACATTATCGCGTTTCTTCGGATGTCTTCAGTCAGATACCCAATGTTAACGGCATTCCCCAATACTACCTCTACGACGGCAAGGGCAATCGTGTGTGGGAGCATACTGGTTTTGGCGGAGACGATACGCTGAAAGAAATCGAGGATGCCATCAGAAAAGCTCTTTCGCCAACATCAGAAGTGAAATGAAAATGCCGAGCAAAAGTCAAAATACAATTTGATTGATAATCAGACGATTGGGATTTGTAGATAATTGTTAATTTAGGATTTAACATTTGCATTTTGAGGAAAAATATTGTATATTTGCATTAGCAGGGAAAGGATGCATATTAAACTCTGGCGAAGTCTTTTTCCAACGGAAGTTAACTTTGCAAAATGTCAAAGTTAAGTTTTTTTGAAACGGAAGTTAAGCGGAGTTTTTAAAAAACTTAAGTTTTTGAGTTTTTGAGTTTTTAAGTTCTTGACAGTTTGCTCCTTTTTTGCGAGTTTTGCTCACAAATTGCGCAGAAAATTTGCAAATGATAAACTAAACGTTTTTAAGTGAAGAATGAAGAGTGAAGAGAGAAGAATCACCATCCGGATGGCCTTATTCTCCCCTGGTGGGGAGTTAGAAATGTTAAAAATGGCGGTTTTTGTTATTTATAATGAGTCTAAATAAAGACAAGGGTGCTGTGTCATGACTTAATCTTCTTCTGTCAAGGATGATTGTTTTTCTATTTTTTGGAGGTTTCGTGGAAATAAAGTATTTTTGCAGACAAGAAACGGTAGAGAACTATCTGGTATGAAGAAAATACTTACAGTCGGGGTGTTCGACCTGCTACATATAGGACATGTGGAATTGTTTCGCAAGGCTCGTGCCTTGGGCGATTACCTGATTGTGGCTGTACAGGACTCCGAAGTGGTGAAGGCTTTCAAACCTGAGGCTCAACTGGTCTATACGACAGAGGAAAGATGCTATATGGTTCGTTCTATCCGCTATGTTGACGAAGTGGTGGTTTACCGCGATGTGAAAGACATAGTGAAGGAGGTGGGCTTTGATGTCTTCGCCAAAGGACCGGACCAGCAGCATGCTGGATTCCAGGCTGCGATGGAGTGGTGCAGGGAGAACGGCCGTGAGGTGGTGACACTGAAACGGACTGAAGGTATTTCGTCTTCCGACCTGAAAGCTTTGATTAAACAGATGTAAATACTGACGAGATATGGCAACTAATTACGACATAAGGCCCTTGCAACTATACCTGCAGCGCAATCTGGAGGAGATAGACCGCGTGTTCCGTGCTAACGGACTGCGTTATTTCCTTGTGTCGGGTACGATGTTGGGTGCTGTGCGCCACAATGGCTTTATCCCTTGGGACGATGACGTCGATATAGCCATGCCCCGTGCTGACTATGAGCGTCTGTTGAAAGAATGGAAACAGCTGTTGCCTGAATATCTGGAGTTTGTGTCTGCCGAGCAGGACGAGCAGTATCCTTTGCCTTACGGTAAGATTCAGGATGCCCGGACTACGGTCGTTGAAAAGACTTACCGCAAGTATATTGGCGGTGCATACTTGGATGTGTTCCCTCTTGACGGAGTTCCGTCGGGGGCGCTGGCTCGCTGGTGGCATTTCACTCGTTACCTGTTCTGGTACAAGATGCTGTATTATAGTTGGCGTGACCCTTATAAGCACGGACACGGCATGAGCAGCTGGGTACCTCTGATGGTGCAGAAATGCATGAAACGCAGGTTTATCCATCGCCGGATGCGCAACATCCTGATGAAGCATGACTACGACCAGTCGCCTTTCATCTCCGAGCATTATAACCGCCAGCGTCGTTTCTTCCCCCGTGAGGTGTTTGGTTCTCCGACTCCGATTGAGTATGAGGGTGCCATGCTGATGGGAGTGGAGAAACCGCATGAGTATCTGCTGGAGGAATATGGTGACTATATGACCTTACCGCCGGAGGACAAGCGTCATCAGCACATGTTCTTCTACCTGGATCTGGAACATCCCTACCGCGACTTCATTCCAACCTACGAGAAGTGGTTGAAAAGTGAACAGACCCTCCCCCTTACCAAAAACTCACGAACTTAAAAACTTATATCACAATATGGCACAATTTAAAAGAATATTATTGAAACTCAGCGGGGAAAGCCTGCAGGGTGAACAAGGTTACGGTATCGACGTGAAACGCCTGAATGAATATGCCCAACAGATTAAGGAAGTGCATGACATGGGTGTGCAAATCGGTATAGTTATTGGCGGTGGAAATATATTCCGTGGTCTACAAGGCGCAGGCAAGGGTTTTGACCGTGTGAAGGGCGACCAGATGGGAATGTGTGCTACAGTCATCAACTCTCTTGGTTTGAGCAGTGCTTTGGGTGCAATCGGTTGCCCCAGCCGTGTGCTTACTGCCATCCGTATGGAACCAATAGGTGAATTCTATACCAAGTGGAAGGCTATCGATGCCATGGAAAACGGTGAGGTGGTGATAATGTCGGGTGGAACAGGAAATCCTTATTTCACTACCGATACAGGCTCATCGCTGCGCGGCATCGAGATCGAAGCAGATGTCATGCTTAAGGGAACTCGTGTGGACGGTGTGTACACAGCCGATCCTGAGAAAGACCCAACAGCAACAAAATTCGATGAAATCACCTACGATGAAATCTATAATCGTGGCCTGAAGGTGATGGACCTCACAGCGACGACTATGTGCAAGGAAAACGGACTGCCTATTTACGTCTTCAACATGGACGTTAAAGGCAACCTCCTCCGTGTGATGAAGGGTGAAAAAATCGGTACTTTGGTTAAGAGCTAAGATGAAAATGATTTTTTTGCAAGTTTTATGCAAAAAAAATCCATAAAAGTTTTGACTTTAAAAAATTTATTAGCAATTTTGCAATCGAAAATCATTTTTTCATAGTTAAGGTTTAGGTTAAAATAGGGAGGCAACGGTTCGTGATGGACCGTTGTCTTTTGCAATTTAATAAACAGGTATTGATAATATGGCTTCAACTATACTCTTTCCATCTCCTATATTCGGACCGGTACACAGCCGCCGCCTTGGCACATCGCTCGGGATTAACCTGCTGCCTGCAGAGGGTAAGATATGCTCTTTTGACTGCATCTACTGCGAGTGCGGGTTCAACAGCGACGGACGTACCAAGGATGCGATGCCAACTCGTGAGGAGGTGGCTCAGAAACTTCGTGCCCAACTCGACAAGATGGTGAGAAAGAATCTCCCCCTTGATGTGATTACCTTTGCCGGAAACGGAGAACCGACGCTGCACCCCGAATTCCTGGGAGTGATGGAGGACACCATAAGGCTGCGCGATGAGTTCTTCCCTGAAGCCAAAGTGAGTGTGCTTACCAATGGTGCTCAGCTGACGAACGAGAAGGTGTTCCGTGCCCTGCAGATGTGCGATAACAACATAGTGAAGCTTGACACGGTGGACATGGACTATATCCGATTGCTTGACCGTCCGGTCGGCACTCGGTATGATGTAAGGCAGGCGGTGGAGAAGATGCGTGAGTTTAATGGTCATTGCATTGTTCAGACGATGTTCCTGCAAGGATCTCACGAGGGTAGGGATGTGTCCAATGTAAGTGACAAGTATATAAAACCATGGACTGAAACTCTCCTTTATATCCAGCCGGAAGAGGTCATGATTTACACTATTGAGCGAAATACTCCTTCTCCGCATCTGGAGAAGGCGACTCCGGAGCAACTTGACTCTATTGCCGAGCAGGTCCGAGCCTTGGGACTAAAATGTCAGGTGTCATATTGATTATTACTAGTATAACTTGACAGACAATATTATATATAATAATGTGGCGTTTGCTGCTTTCGTGAACGAACATCGGAATGATGATGTTCGTCAGTTGGTGCTGAAGTATGGTGACAGAAAAGATGTGGATGTGAGAGAGGCGGCTGTTCAGATAAGCGCTTATCAGACTGCTTGCGACAAACTACCGCTGTGGGCTGAGACCGACGGAGTAGTGTTTCCTCCTCATCTGTCAATGGAACAGTGCTCGTCGCAGAAGACGGCAGAATACAAGGCGAGCATTGTGAAGGCAATCATAACAGACAAGTCCCCTTCTATAACAGACCTTACTGCCGGATTTGGTGTGGATGCCACAATCATTGCGCGTGCGTTTATCGCTCCAAAACTGACTTTGGTGGAACATTCTCCATTGCTATGCGATATTGCCAGACACAACCTGCCTTTGCTTGGATTGAACGAAGCAGGGGTGGTGTGTGACGAAACGGAGAACGTGCTGCCTGAATTGCAGCACCAGAATCTGATTTTCATAGATCCTGCTCGTCGTGACAGTCAAGGCGGTCGCACCTATGCCATTGCGGACTGTACTCCCAATGTAGCGTTGCTGGCACCGCAGCTTCTTGACAAGGCAGACTATGTGATGGTGAAACTTTCGCCTATGCTCAACCTGGCGGATGTTGAGGCAAGCCTGCCGAATGTGAGTGACATCCATGTAGTCAGTGTGGATGGGGAATGTAAGGAACTGCTCGCGTTCATGCACAGAGAAGCGGAGGGGGAGGTGAGGATTCATGCTGCGAATATAACTGCAGACGGTATCAGCGAATATACATTTTTAAGAAGTGACGAGCGCAGCACGACCTGTGTGTATGCAACTCAGGTGCTACGCTATATCTATGAACCTAATGCCTCGCTTATGAAGGTTGCTCCTTTTGCGGGATTGTCTGTGCACTACGGTATGCAGAAACTTCACCCCGACAGCCACTTGTACACTTCGGATGATTTGGTGCCGGATTTCCCGGGACGCATGTTCGAGGTTAAGGACGTAGCGACGTTCAATAAGCGGATGCTGCGTCAGGCATTGCAGGGAATGAGTCGTGCGAATATCACTGTGCGCAACTTCCCGCTGACTGTTTCGCAGTTGCGTGCCCGTCTGCGACTTGCCGAAGGCGGTGATGACTATATATTTGCCACCACCCTGCAACCGGCAAATCAACATATTCTGGTGATTGGCAGGAAGATATTAGTGAAGGGTGAAGAGTGAAGGGTGAAGAGTGAAGGGTGAAGAGTGAAGGGTGAAGTGATAGTACCTGAGGGTGAAGTGATAGTACTTGAGAGAGTAAATGGGGAGACATAATAGTTAAATAATCTTAAAATTTATTGAATATTCCGGTTTTTGGATCTAAAACGGGAAAAAAGAGCAAGAATTTTATGTTATTAAGCAGAAAAGTCGTAACTTTGCACCCGCTTTTTGGACTATAACACCTGTTTGTGAGCAGTTCGGGACTGCAAACAGAGGTTGGAGACGAATGCGGTCGAAACAAGAAAAAGCTGATTTTGAAGGGTTAGAGACATAATTAGAAGACTGCGAGTAAGGCTGAAGATGAGCGACTTAGACGCGCTAAGCATATATAGGTGCAGTAAGCCTGAAGTTTTCGTCCAGATGGTGACGACCTACTCTTGCTAATGGCAAGAAAGCGAGGTCTGTCCCTTTTTGTGCGCTATAATAAATAAACAATAAATAATAACAAAAACAAAAAAGAAAAATGCCTACTATTCAGCAATTAGTAAGAAAAGGACGTAATGTGCTGGTAGACAAGAGCAAATCTCCTGCTTTGGACTCATGCCCACAGCGCCGCGGAGTTTGCGTTCGTGTTTACACCACTACTCCTAAAAAGCCTAATTCGGCTATGCGTAAGGTGGCTCGTGTCCGCCTGACAAACAAAAAGGAAGTTAACTCCTACATTCCGGGAGAAGGTCACAACCTGCAGGAGCACAGCATCGTGCTCGTTCGCGGTGGTCGTGTAAAGGACCTTCCAGGTGTACGCTACCACATCATTCGCGGTGCTCTCGATACCGCAGGTGTTGCAAGCCGCACACAGCGCCGCTCAAAGTACGGAGCTAAACGTCCAAAAGCAAAGAAGTAATAATAAGTACAAAGTACACATTAAGTACAAGTAATTAAACAAAACATTTGGTTTGTTGGCAAGCTAATGACAATGGTTGAGTAAATGTTCCCACGGTGGACGTTGAAGACAAGTGTTCGCAGACCATTTTGCAGCAAAGCAGCATACATATATATAATATATAAAGAGTATGGGACTGCGGATGCCACAAGATAAGCAACCACACAGACTGAAACAGTAAAAAAGACAAACAAATGAGAAAAGCTAAACCAAAGAAGCGTGTGATCCTTCCAGATCCCGTTTATGGCGACGTGAGAGTTACCAAGTTCGTGAACAACCTCATGTATGATGGAAAGAAGAGTGTTGCATACTCTATCTTCTACAATGCACTCGGTATCGTTGAGAACAAGATGAAGAGCGAAGAGAAGTCTTCTCTTGAGATTTGGAAGAAAGCACTTGAAAACGTTACTCCTCAGGTAGAGGTAAAGAGCCGCCGTATCGGTGGTGCTACTTTCCAGGTACCAACAGAAATCCGTGCAGACCGCAAGGAAGCCATCTCTATGAAGAACATGATCATGTTCGCTCGTAAGCGTTCAGGTAAGAGCATGGCAGAAAAGCTCAGCGCTGAAATCATGGATGCATTTAACTCTCAGGGTGGTGCGTTCAAGCGCAAGGAAGATATGCACCGTATGGCTGAGGCTAACCGCGCATTCGCACACTTCCGCTTCTAATTATTATTTAAGGTAAAAGATAAAAGGTTAAAGATTTTCGCAAACAGCGATAACAAAGGAAAAGAAAATTTATGGCAAAACGTGATTTGCATTTGACGCGCAACATCGGTATCATGGCGCACATCGACGCTGGTAAGACTACTACTTCCGAGCGTATCCTGTTCTACACAGGTAAAACACACAAAATCGGTGAGGTGCACGATGGAGCAGCAACCATGGACTGGATGGCACAAGAGCAAGAACGTGGTATCACTATCACTTCTGCAGCAACAACCTGCTTCTGGAAGTACAATAACGATCAGTATCAGATCAACCTCATTGACACTCCGGGACACGTAGACTTCACAGCAGAAGTAGAACGTTCACTCCGCGTACTCGATGGTGCCGTTGCAACATACTGCGCAGTAGGTGGTGTACAGCCACAGTCTGAAACAGTATGGCGTCAGGCCGACAAATACAACGTACCACGTATTGGTTACGTGAACAAGATGGACCGTAGCGGTGCTGACTTCTACGAAGTTGTTCGTCAGATGAAGGACGTGCTCGGTGCCAACGCTGTGCCTGTAGTGATTCCTATCGGTGCAGAGGAAAAGTTCAAGGGAGTTGTTGACCTCATCAAGATGCAGGCAATTCTCTGGCACGATGAGACAATGGGTGCTGAATACAGCGTAGAACCAATCCCTGCAGACCTCCAGGCTGAAGCTGAGGAATGGCGTGGAAAGATGCTCGAAACTGTAGCAGAATACGATGACGAGCTGATGGAGAAGTTCTTCGACGATCCTTCAACAATCACTGAAGAGGAAATCCTCCGCGCTCTCCGTGCAGCAACCGTTGCAATGGCAATCACTCCAATGCTCTGCGGTTCGTCATTCAAGAACAAGGGTGTACAGACTCTTCTCGACTATGTATGTGCATTCCTTCCTTCTCCACTCGATACTCCTAACGTAGTTGGTACAAACCCAAACACTAAGGAAGAAGAGGATCGCAAGCCAAGCGAAGACGACAAGACAAGTGCACTTGCATTCAAGATTGCTACTGACCCATACGTAGGACGTCTTACTTTCATCCGCGTTTACTCAGGTAAGGTAGTTGCAGGATCTTATGTTTACAATACCCGTTCAGGCAAGAAGGAGCGTGTGAGCCGTCTGTTCCAGATGCACTCAAACCACCAGAACCCTGTAGAGGAAATCGCAGCCGGCGATATCGGTGCAGTTGTAGGTCTGAAGGATATTCACACTGGTGATACACTTTGCGACGAAGATGCACCAATCGTACTCGAGTCTATGGACTTCCCAGATCCAGTGATTGGTATCGCAGTTGAGCCAAAGACTCAGAAAGACCTCGACAAACTTTCTAACGGTCTCGCTAAGCTCGCAGAAGAAGACCCAACATTCACTGTTCACACAGACGAGCAGAGCGGTCAGACAGTCATCAGCGGTATGGGTGAGCTTCACCTCGACATCATCATCGACCGTCTGAAGCGCGAGTTCAAGGTAGAATGTAACCAGGGTAAGCCACAAGTTAACTACAAGGAAGCAATTACCAAGACTGTCAACCTTCGCGAAGTTTACAAGAAGCAGTCAGGTGGTCGTGGTAAGTTCGCAGATATCATCGTTAACGTCGGTCCAGTAGACGACGACTGGGATATCCAGAAAAATGGCGGTCTGCAGTTCGTTGACCTCGTTAAGGGCGGTAACGTGCCTAAGGAATTTATTCCTTCAGTACAGAAGGGCTTCCAGAATGCAATGAAGAACGGTGTACTTGGCGGTTACCCAATGGACAGCCTGAAGGTAGAACTCGTCGACGGTTCTTTCCACCCAGTAGACTCTGACCAGTTGTCATTCGAAATCGCAGCTCTCCAGGCTTACAAGAACGCTTGCTCACAGGCTAAACCAGTTCTTATGGAGCCAGTCATGAAGCTCGAGGTTGTTACTCCAGAAGAGAACATGGGTGACGTGATCGGTGACTTGAACAAGCGCCGCGGTCAGGTTGAAGGTATGGACAACGCACGCTCAGGTGCACGTATCGTTAAGGCTATGGTTCCACTGTCAGAAATGTTCGGTTACGTAACAACTCTGCGTACCATCACTTCAGGACGTGCAACAAGCTCAATGCAGTACGACCACCACGAAGCAGTAAGTAGCAGCATCGCTAAGGCTGTGCTTCAGGAGCAGGGCGGACGCGTAGACCTCGCTTAATAGCAACAAAGGAAGAAGGGAGCGCTTAGCAAATGACTCTTAACCGCTCCACTTCTCCTCTCTATACAAAACAATTATTAATTCATTAAACAAAATCAAAAGATGAGTCAGAAAATTCGTATCAAACTCAAATCTTACGACCACAACCTCGTAGACAAGTCTGCAGAGAAAATCGTAAAGACAGTGAAGGCTACAGATGCAGTAGTAAGCGGACCAATTCCACTTCCAACACACAAGCGCATCTACACAGTGAACCGAAGCACATTCGTGAACAAGAAGTCACGTGAGCAATTCCAGCTCTCTACATTCAAGCGTCTGATTGATATCTACAACGCAACTCCAAAGACAGTAGATTCTCTCATGAAACTCGAACTCCCCAGCGGTGTGGAAGTAGAGATCAAAGTGTAAGTACAATTAAAACAATCGAGAATAATTAAAATCAATTTGAAATGCCAGGATTATTAGGAAAAAAAATCGGAATGACATCCGTTTTCAGTGCTGATGGAAAGAATCTTCCATGCACTGTTATCGAAGTAGGTCCTTGTGTTGTTACTCAATTGAAGACTGTCGAGAAAGACGGCTATGCAGCTGTTCAGGTTGGCTTCCAGGAAGCTAAGGAAAAGAACACCAGCAAGCCTATGAAGGGACACTTCGCAAAGGCAGGTACAACACCAAAGAGACACTTGGCCGAGTTCACATTCGACGAGGAACACAACCTCGGCGATGTTATCACAGTAGAGCTTTTCAACGATGCAGCTTATGTTGACGTTGTAGGTACATCTAAGGGTAAAGGTTTCCAGGGTGTAGTTAAGCGTCACGGATTCGGCGGTGTCGGACAGGCTACTCACGGACAGGATGACCGTCTGCGCAAGCCAGGTTCAATTGGTGCCTGCGCCACTCCATCACGAGTATTCAAAAACCTCAAGATGGGCGGACAAATGGGTAACGTGCAGGTGACTACACACAACCTACAAGTGATTAAAGTAATTCCTGAACACAATCTGCTTCTCCTGAAGGGATCAGTTCCAGGATCTAAAGGTTCAATCGTAACAGTTAAGATGTAATGAAAGTAGCAGTTTATAACATAAAAGGCGAAGATACCGGAAAGAAGGTAGAATTGAACGACGCCATCTTTGGAATTGAACCTAACGATCACGTCATCTATCTCGCCGTAAAACAGTATCTTGCTGCTCAGCGCCAGGGTACTCACAAATCAAAGGAAAGAAGCGAAATCGCTGGATCTACACGTAAGCTCATCCGTCAGAAGGGTAGCGGCGGTGCACGCCGTGGTGACATCAAGTCTCCAGTTCTGCGCGGTGGTGGTCGTGTGTTCGGTCCAAAGCCACGCGACTATTGGTTCAAACTCAATAAGAAGGTGAAGGATCTTGCACGCAAGAGCGCACTTTCCTACAAAGCAAAACAAGACGCAATTTTAGTTGTAGAAGACTTCGAATTCAACGCCCCAAGTACTAAAGAATTTGTAAATTTGCAAAAAAATCTTAAAATTGAGGGTAAAAAGAGCTTGTTCGCTTTGCCAAGTGTTAATAAAAACGTATATTTGTCGGCTCGAAACATTCAAAGAGTTGAAGTTATGACTGCATCTGCGCTCAACACTTACAAAGTGATGAACGCAAATGTGCTTGTTGTCACTGAAAACGCTTTGAAACTTGTTGACGAAACCTTTAACAAATAAGGAGGAAGTACAATATGGCATATATCATCAAACCGTTGGTAACAGAGAAGATGACAGCTATCACAGAAAAGCAGAACAACCAGTTCGGCTTTATTGTGCGTCCTGACGCCAACAAGATCGAAATCCAGAAAGAAATAGAAGAAAAGTATAACGTAAACGTAGTTTCAGTAAACACTATGCGCTACAACGGCAAGTCAAAGCAGCGTTACACTCGCGCAGGTGTTATCAAGGGTAGAACAAACGCTTTC
The DNA here is from genome assembly GCA_902776985.1 of uncultured Bacteroidales bacterium. Lineage (GTDB taxonomy): Bacteria > Bacteroidota > Bacteroidia > Bacteroidales > Bacteroidaceae > UBA3839. Next base: position 36,269 of record CACYSD010000019.1, on the reverse strand, counting down.
AAGAAAGCTATCGTAACACTCAAAGAGGGTGAAACTATTGATTTCTATAGTAACATTTAATAATTAAAAATGGGAATTCGTAAATTCAGACCAATCACACCTGGTCAAAGACACAAAGCTATTGGTACCTTCGATGATGTTACTACATCGGTACCAGAGAAATCTCTCGTCTATGGTAAGATCAGCACAGGTGGACGTAACAACCAAGGTCGCATGACAGTGCGTTACCGCGGTGGTGGCCACAAGCGCAAATTCCGTATCATCGACTTCAAGAGAGAAAAAGATGGAATTCCAGCAGTAGTTAAGACTATTGAGTACGATCCAAACCGCTCGGCTCGCATCGCACTCGTGTTCTACGCTGATGGTGAAAAACGTTACATCGTTGCTCCTAACGGACTGCAAGTAGGCGCAACCATCATGTCAGGTGCTACAGCTACACCAGACCTCGGCAACACACTGCCACTCCAGAACATCCCTGTAGGTACAGTCATCCACAATATCGAGCTGCGCCCAGGACAAGGAGCTAAGATGGTTCGCTCTGCAGGTAATTTTGCTCAGTTAACTTCACGCGAAGGTGATTATTGCGTAATCAAACTCCCTTCAGGTGAAATTCGTAAGATCCTTTCTGTTTGCCGTGCTACAATCGGAAGCGTAAGCAACTCCGACCACGCACTCGAATCTTCAGGAAAGGCTGGACGCAGCCGCTGGATGGGACGTCGTCCTCACAACCGCGGTGTTGTTATGAACCCACATGACCACCCAATGGGAGGTGGTGAAGGACGCCAGACTGGTGGACACCCACGCTCACGCAACGGTCTCTATGCTAAGGGTCTTAAGACACGTGCACCTAAGAAGCATTCAAGCAAGTATATAATTGAAAGACGTAAAAAGTAAACCAAGTTAACTAAGTAAATATATGAGTCGTTCATTAAAAAAAGGTCCATATATCAACGTCAAGCTCGAAAGTAAAGTTCTTGCAATGAATGAAAGCGGCAAAAAGAATGTCGTAAAAACTTGGGCACGAGCTTCAATGATATCACCGGACTTCGTTGGACATACAATCGCAGTTCATAACGGTAATAAATTTATCCCTGTTTACATCACGGAAAACATGGTGGGACACAAACTCGGAGAATTTGCACTCACTCGCACATTCAGAGGTCACGCCGGAAACCGCAAAAAGTAAATAGGCTCACAAAAAGCAAAAACGATAAATAAATAATGGGAGCAAGAAAAAGATTGATGGCCGAAAAACATAAAGAGGCCAAGAAAACAAGCTACTTCGCAATACTTCGCGATGTTCCATCTTCACCACGGAAGATGCGCTACGTCGTTGACTTGGTGCGCGGTATGGACGTGAGCAAAGCACTCGCCACTCTCAAGTTTAGTAACAAAAGTGCTGCTAAAGACGTAGAGAAAGTGCTCCGTTCGGCAATCGCCAACTGGGAACAGAAGAACGAACGTAAGGCTGAAAACGGCGAACTCTACATCTCAAGTATCTTTGTAGACGAAGGCGCAACTCTCAAGCGTATGCGCCCAGCACCACAGGGACGTGGATACAGAATTCGTAAGCGTTCTAATCATGTGACAGTATTTGTGGACGCTAAATCAAATGAGGAAAAGTAATTATGGGACAGAAATGTAATCCAATAAGCAACCGTCTCGGCATCGTTAGAGGTTGGGACTCAAACTGGTTCGGCGGAAACAATTTCGGTGACAACATTCTCGAAGATAGCAAAATCCGCAAATATCTCAACGCACGTTTGGCTAAAGCCAGCGTATCTAAAATTGTAATTGAACGCACACTCAAAGTCGTTACAATCACTGTTTGCACAGCAAGACCAGGTGTAATCATCGGTAAGGGAGGCCAGGAAGTTGACAAACTCAAGGAAGAACTCAAGAAGATCACCGACAAGGACATCCAGATCAACATCTACGAGATTAAGCGTCCTGAACTCGACGCTGTAATCGTTGCAAACAACATTGCAAGACAAATTGAAGGCAAGATCGCCTATCGTCGTGCTATCAAAACTGCAATCGCAAACACTATGCGTTCTGGTGCAGAAGGAATCAAGGTACAGATCTCCGGACGTCTGAACGGAGCAGAAATGTCTCGCTCAGAAATGTACAAGGAAGGACGTACTCCACTCCACACATTCCGCGCCGACATAGACTACTGCCTGGCAGAAGCATTGACAAAGGTTGGACTTCTCGGTATCAAGGTATGGATTTGCCGTGGCGAAGTATTCGGAAAGAAAGACCTCGCACCTGCATTCAACCAGACTCGCGAAACCGGTCGAAACAACGCTGGCGGTAAGAGATTCAGAAACAGAAAAACCAATCGCTAATCCAATTGAACTATGCTACAGCCAAAAAGACAAAAATACAGAAGACCGCAAAAAGGTCGTGGACGCTGGCAAGGTGTTTCACACCGTGGCACTGAACTCGCATTCGGAAGTTTCGGTATAAAAGCACTGCAAGAAAGATGGATCACTGCTCGTCAGATTGAAGCTGCCCGTGTGGCAATCACACGTTACATGCAGCGTCAGGGACAGGTTTGGATCCGCATCTTCCCAGACAAACCAATCACTAAGAAACCAGCAGACGTCCGAATGGGTAAAGGTAAGGGAGATCCATACCAGTATGTATTCCCTGCAAAACCAGGACGTATTCTCTTTGAAGTTGAGGGAGTTCCATTCGAAGTTGCTAAAGAGGCACTCAGACTCGGAGCACAGAAGCTTCCTACTACAACTAAGTTTATTGTAAGACGTGACTACGACCAAAACGCTTGATCATTATGAAAATTGCAGAAATAAGAGAACTCGCTACTGCTGAACTCGCAGAGCGCATTGCTACAGAGGTGGCAAACTATGAGAACATGAAGTTCAACCACCATATTTCTCCACTTGAAGATCATTCGCAAATCAAAAAACTGCGTCGTGACATAGCACGTATGAAAGGCGAACTTCGTCAGAGAGAACTTAACAAATAAAACTTGAACTACATGGAAACAAGAAATCTTAGAAAACAAAGAACGGGTGTTGTTACAAGCAACAAAATGGACAAAACCATCGTTGTTGCTTCCAAGTTCAAGGAAAAGCACCCTATCTATGGTAAGTTCGTTAGCAAGACGAAGAAATACCATGCCCATGACGAGAAGAACGAATGCAACATCGGTGATACCGTGCTGATTATGGAAACTCGCCCATTGAGCAAAACTAAAAGATGGAGATTAGTACAAATCGTTGAAAGAGCTAAGTAAAATATGATACAGACAGAATCAAGACTCACAGTTGCTGACAATAGCGGTGCACGCGAAGTCCTGTGTATCCGAGTTCTCGGAGGTACACGCCGTCGCTACGCATCCGTTGGAGACGTAATTGTTGTAGCAGTAAAAAACGCTATCCCAACGAGTGAAGTAAAGAAGGGAACAGTATCAAAGGCTTTGATTGTACGCACAAAGAAAGAAGTAAGACGCGCAGATGGCTCATATATCCGTTTCGATGACAATGCATGTGTATTGCTCAACAATGCAGGTGAAATGAGAGGAAGCCGTATCTTCGGTCCAGTTGCCCGCGAACTTCGTGCCGTAAACATGAAAGTAGTTTCTTTGGCTACTGAAGTACTTTAACATTAAAGACACACACAGTAATGAGTAAATTACATATCAAAAAAGGCGACACGGTCATTGTTAATGCCGGCAACAACAAAGGACAGAAAGGTAAAGTCCTTAAGGTGCTTGTAAAAGAACAAAGAGCCGTTGTCGAGGGCATCAATATGGTGTCAAAGAGCACCAAGCCTAATGCTCAACATCCACAAGGAGGTATTATCAAGCAGGAGGCACCGATCCACATCTCTAACCTCAATGTTGTTGACCCAAAGACTGGTGAGGCAACTCGTATTGGACGTAAAATCGGAGCCAATGGTAAATTAGTTCGTTACGCTAAAAAATCAGGAGAGGAAATATAATGGCTAATACTGCAAATCTACAAAAAGTATATGCTGAGCAAATCGCTCCGGCATTGATGAAACAGTTCAACTATTCTTCTCCCATGCAGATTCCTGTATTGAAGAAAATAGTAGTGAACCAAGGACTTGGAGACGCAACAGCTGACAAGAAGATCATTGAAGTAGCAATGAACGAAATTGCAGCAATCACCGGTCAGAAACCAGTTTCTACACTGTCAAAGAAGGACGTTTCCAACTTCCACCTTCGTAAGAAAATGCCTATCGGTGTTATGGTAACACTCCGCCGTAGACAAATGTATGAATTCCTCGAGAGACTCGTACGCGTGTCATTGCCTCGTATCCGCGACTTCAAGGGTATCGAAGCTAAATTCGATGGACGTGGAAACTACACTTTGGGTATCCAGGAGCAAATCATCTTCCCAGAAATCAATATCGACCAGGTTGATAAGATCAATGGTATGAACATCACTTTCGTGACTTCAGCCAACACTGACGAAGAAGGTTATGCACTTCTTAAGGCTTTCGGTTTACCATTTAAGAACGCTAACAAATAATTTTAGAATATGGCAAAAGAATCAATGAAAGCACGCGAAGTGAAACGTGCAAAATTGGCTGCAAAATACGCTGCAAAGCGCGCTGCACTGAAGAAAATCATTGCTACTGGTGAACCAGAGGAAGCATATGAGGCAGCTCGCCAGTTGCAGTCTATCCCAGCAAATGCAAACCCAATTCGCCTTCACAATCGCTGCAAGATTACAGGACGTCCACGCGGTTACATCCGCCAGTTCGGAATCTCACGTATTCAATTCCGCGAAATGGCTTCAGCAGGACTTATTCCTGGGGTAAAGAAAGCAAGTTGGTAAAACAAATCATTTTTTATTATTAATTTAAATATTGTCGGGAAGTCCCGATTAATTTAAAATCATGACAGATCCAATAGCAGATTATTTGACGCGATTGAGAAACGCAATTATGGCAAAGCACAAAATTGTCGAAATTCCTGCGTCAAATTTGAAGAAAGAGATCACTAAGATCCTTTTCGACAAAGGGTATGTACTCAACTACAAGTTCATTGAAGATGGTCCTCAGGGAACTATCAAAATCGCATTGAAGTACGACCCAAGTACAAAAACAAGCGCAATTCAAAGCTTGAAGCGCGTGTCTCGTCCAGGTCTTCGTAAGTACACTGGCTACAAAGACATGCCACATGTAATTAACGGATTGGGTATAGCTATTATATCTACATCCAAAGGTGTTATGACAGACAAAGAGGCCTCTGAACTGAAAATCGGTGGTGAGGTACTTTGCTATGTTTATTAATTAGGAGGATATATAATGTCTAGAATTGGTAAATTACCTATTAGTATTCCTGCAGGTGTAACTATTACTCATAAGGATGACATTGTAACCGTTAAAGGTCCCAAAGGTGAACTCTCACAATATGTAAACCCTGCAATCAAGGTTACTATCGAGGACGGAACGTTGACAATGGAGGAGAACCTTGAGCAGATGAACGATAATCCAAAGCAGCGTCATGCTTATCATGGACTTTATCGCGCTCTGGTGAACAATATGGTTGTAGGTGTTTCTGAAGGATACAAGAAAACACTCCAATTGGTGGGTGTAGGTTATCGTGTTTCTAACACTGGTAACGTCCTTGAATTCGCATTAGGCTACTCTCACGCAATCGTGTTCGAATTGCCTAAGGAAATTAAAGTAGAGACAAAATCTGAGAGAAACCAGGATCCTCTCATCATGCTCGAATCTTGCGACAAGCAGTTGCTCGGTTTGGTATGTGCGAAGATTCGCTCATTCCGCAAGCCAGAACCTTACAAGGGTAAGGGTATCCGCTTCCAGGGTGAAGAAATCAGAAGAAAGTCTGGTAAATCTGCAAGTGCTAAATAATTAAACATCGTACGAGTATGATAACAAAGAGCGAAAGACGTATTAAAATCAAATATAGAGTACGTAATAAGATTTCAGGTACTGCTGAACGTCCACGTATGTCGGTGTTCAGAAGCAACAAGCAAATCTACGTTCAGGTTATAGATGACGAGCAGCACAAGACTTTGGCTGCAGCATCGTCTCTTGGACTTGAGAAGTGCAATAAAACAGAACAGGCAACCAAGGTGGGTGAACTCATCGCAAAGAAGGCTAAGGAAGCTGGCATTGAAGCTGTAGTATTCGACCGCAATGGTTATTTGTATCATGGTAGAGTTAAAGCGGTAGCTGATGCTGCCCGTAACGCTGGACTTAAATTTTAATAGAAATTATGGTTAATAGAGTAAAAATAGGAAACGACGTCGAACTTCAGGATCGATTGGTTGCTATTAATCGAGTTACCAAGGTTACAAAGGGTGGTAGAACGTTTACCTTTGCTGCAATTGTTGTTGTAGGTAATGGTGACGGTGTTATCGGCTATGGTCTTGGAAAAGCAGGTGAAGTAACTGCTGCTATCGCAAAGGGCGTGGAAGCAGCCAAAAAGAATCTTGTAAAGGTACCTATACTCAAGGGAACAGTTCCTCACGAAGCATACGCTAAGTTCGGCGGTGCACGTGTTCTGGTTATGCCGGCTTCTGCCGGTACCGGAGTTGTTGCCGGTGGTGCTATGCGTGCCGTATTCGAGAGCGTTGGTATTACAGACGTTCTTGCTAAATCAAAAGGCTCTTCTAACCCACACAACTTGGTAAAGGCTACTATTGCAGCTCTTGCAAGTATGCGCGACCCAAAGACTGTGGCTCAGAACCGCGGAGTAAGTTTGACTAAAGTTTTTAATGGATAAGGAGGATTAAGCATGGCAACAATCAAGATTAAACAAGTAAAAAGCCGCAATAATCGACCTATCGATCAAAAGCGTACACTCGATGCTCTCGGACTGCATCGCATTAACAATGTTGTTGAACGTGAGGACACTCCATCTTTGCGCGGAATGATTCGCAAAGTTCAGCACCTTGTTGAGGTTGTGGACTAAGCGTCAACCAAGAGTGATTAGACAATTCAGTATAATAAAGAGTAAAATACGATACAAATGGAATTAAATAATTTAAAACCAGCATTTGGCTCAACACACAATAGCAAGCGTGTTGGTCGTGGTTATGGTTCAGGTAAGGGCCGTACAGCGACTCGTGGACACAAGGGTGCTAAGGCAAGATCTGGTTACAAGAAGAAAATTGGTTTTGAAGGTGGTCAGATGCCACTTCAGCGCCGTGTTCCTAAGTTCGGTTTTCAAAACATCAACCGTGTTGAATACAAAGCAATCAACCTCAACATCATCCAGAAGCTTGTTGATGACAAGAAGCTGGAGAAGGTCGGCATAGCTGAACTCATTGAGGCTGGTTTCATCAACAAGCATCAGTTGGTTAAGATCCTTGCTAATGGTGAACTTACTGCTAAGGTTGTTGTAGAAGCTCACGCATTCTCTAAGAAAGCCGAAGAAATCATTACAGAAAAGGGCGGAAACGTTGTAAAACTCTAAAACAATGGGAAAAGCAGTTGATAAACTTAAGAATATCAAGTTGGTTAAGACTCTGACTAACATTTGGAAGATAGATGATTTGCGAAATCGTCTGTTAATAACAATAATGTTCGTTACAGTCTATCGTTTAGGTGCACATATTGCATTGCCAGGTGTTGACACCAATGCGTTGGAAGGACTGCGCAACCAGACAAAGGATGGTCTTATGTCCCTGCTTGATATGTTCTCAGGTGGTGCTTTCTCAAAAGCTTCTATCTTTGCATTGGGTATCATGCCCTACATCTCCGCATCCATCGTGATGCAGTTGCTGGGTATCGCAGTACCATATTTCCAGAAGATGCAAAGAGAGGGTGAGAGTGGACGTCGCAAGATGAACCAGTATACTCGTTACCTGACAGTAGCTATCCTGTTGCTTCAGGCTCCTTCATATCTCATCAACTTCAATATGACTACAGGCAATACAGCTGTGTTCGCCGGTCTTGAAGGATGGAAGTTCTGGGTGCCTGCAACTATAATCCTGTCAGCTGGTAGTATGTTCATCCTGTGGCTCGGTGAGAGAATTACCGACAAGGGTATCGGCAACGGTGTGTCTTTGATCATCATGGTTGGTATCATCGCTCGTCTCCCAGAGGCATTCTTCCAGGAGTTTACCACACGTTTCTCTTCTCCAGGACAAGGAGGTTTGGTTGTATTCCTTGTTGAGATTGTTGTTTGGCTTGCTATTATCGCAGCTGCAATCCTTCTCGTTCAAGGTGTACGTCGCGTACCAGTACAATACGCTAAACGCGTAGTTGGCAATCGTCAGTATGGAAGCGGTGCACGACAATACATTCCTCTCAAACCATACGCAGCTAATGTAATGCCTATCATCTTTGCTCAGGCTATCATGTTCATCCCAATCACTTTGGCTGGATATGTTGCAGGAGGCAAGAGCGGAGCGTTCATGAGTCAGTTGGTTGACAACACAAGCTGGGTGTACAACTTCATTTTTGCAGCTCTTATTATTCTCTTTACGTATCTTTATACAGCCATCACAATCAATCCAACCCAGATGGCAGAGGATATGAAGCGTAACAATGGATTTATACCAGGTGTGAAGCCAGGTAAGAGCACAGCAGAGTTCCTCGACAAAATCATGTCGCGTATTACTCTCCCTGGATCTCTCTTCCTCGCATTCATTGCCATCATGCCTGCGTTTGCTGACCTCTTCGGCGTAGCACGTGAATTTGCACAATTCTATGGAGGTACTTCTTTGTTGATCCTTGTAGGCGTTGTGCTCGACACATTGCAGCAGATAGAGAGTCATCTCCTTATGCGTCACTACGACGGTTTGTTGGAAACAGGTCGTATCCGCGGTGCGCATTGAATTTGATTTGACAGACAGATAATGATTTATCTAAAGACCGACGACGAGGTAGAACTTCTGCGGCAAGCCAATCTGCTCATAGGTAGAACCCTGGCAGAACTTGCAAAAATCATTCAACCAGGTGTGACAACACTGCAGTTGGACAAGGTGGCAGAAGAATTTATCCGCGATAATGGAGCAGAACCGACCTTTAAGGGTTTCCCAAACCCTAAAGGCGGTCCTTTCCCCGCAAGCATTTGTACTTCAGTCAATGAACAGGTAGTACATGGTATACCAAACGACAAGCCCCTCAAGGAGGGAGACATTGTTTCAATTGACTGCGGTACCCGTCTAAACGGATTTTGTGGAGACAGTTGTTACACATTCGCTGTGGGCGAGATTTCAGAGGAAACTCGCAAACTGCTCAAAACAACAAAAGAAGCTCTTTACAAAGGAATCGAACAAGCTGTTGTAGGTCATCGTATTGGTGATATTTCAGATGCCGTGCAGCAGTATTGCCAGGCACAAGGCTACGGCATCGTTCGTGAATTTGTGGGACACGGAGTAGGACGGGAAATGCATGAAGAGCCTCAAGTACCCAATTATGGCAAACGTGGCAGCGGCAGGATGTTGAAAGACGGACTCTGCATAGCCATTGAGCCAATGATAACATTGGGAACACATGAAATATATATGCAAGAAGACAGATGGGGTATTATTACTCGCGACCGCAAAATAGCTGCACATTACGAACATTCTATTTGCGTACGCCGCGGAAAAGCAGACATCTTGTCGTCGTTCGATGAAATAGAAAAAGTATTAGGAGATAAATTTATTTAATCATGTCTAAACAGTCAGCAATAGAACAAGACGGAACAATAGTAGAGGCATTGTCTAATGCTATGTTCCGAGTAGAATTGGAGAATGGTCACGAGATCATTGCTCACATCTCCGGAAAGATGCGTATGCACTACATAAAAATTCTTCCTGGAGATAAAATCAAAGTGGAAATGTCACCGTATGACTTATCAAAAGGTCGCATCGTTTTCCGCTATAAATAATCAGTAAGTTAATAATTTCGTGATACTTCAATTTCTAACTAAAACGTTAAATTAAAAAAGATTCTCATATATGAAAACAAGAGCATCATTGAAGAAACGTACACCAGATTGCGTTATCGTAAGACGTAAAGGACGTCTGTTTGTAATTAATAAGAAGAATCCTAAGTTTAAGACTCGTCAGGGTTAATTCTTTTGTTAGAATAAATATACATTAAGATATGGCAATAAGAATTGTAGGTGTAGACCTCCCACAGAACAAGCGAGGTGAAATTGCGCTGACTTATATCTTCGGTATAGGTCGTAGCAGTGCTGGCAAGATTTTAGCTAAGGCCGGCGTAGATAAAGACATTAAAGTTAAGGACTGGACTGACGAGCAAGCAGGTAAGATCCGTGAGGTGATTGGCGCTGAATACAAGGTAGAAGGTGACCTCCGTTCTGAAATTCAGCTGAACATCAAGCGCCTTATGGATATCGGTTGCTATCGTGGCATCCGTCACCGTTTGGGTTTACCTGTTCGCGGACAGAGCACTAAGAACAACGCTCGTACTCGTAAGGGTAAGAAGAAGACAGTTGCAAACAAGAAAAAGGCTACTAAATAATAATAATTGTATATGGCAAAGAAAACAACTTCTGCAAAGAAGAGAAATGTCAAGGTTAGCGCACAGGGACAGCTCCATGTTCACTCGTCGTTCAACAATATTATTGTTACTTTGGCAAACAGTGAAGGTCAAGCCATCTCCTGGTCTTCTGCCGGTAAGATGGGATTCCGCGGTTCAAAGAAGAACACTCCTTATGCTGCACAGATGGCAGCACAGGACTGTGCAAAGGTAGCGTACGACCTTGGTCTGCGTAAGGTAACTGCGTATGTAAAAGGCCCAGGTAACGGACGTGAATCAGCTATCCGTGGTGTACACGGTGCTGGCATCGAAGTGACTGAAATTATCGACGTAACTCCATTGCCACACAATGGCTGTCGCCCACCAAAGAGAAGAAGAGTATAATTATTATCAGCACATTCGGGTGTTATTTATTTTGACTGTATCTTTCCTTTCTACAGTCGCGGCTGCAACGCCTTGAATATGCGTAAAAAGTAAATTAAAAGAAAATGGCAAGATATATTGGACCAAAGTCGAGAATTTCACGCCGTTTCGGTGAGGCAATTTTCGGACCGGACAAGGTTCTTTCAAAGCGTAATTATCCTGCTGGTCAGCATGGTAACAATCGTCGCAAAAAATCATCTGAATACGGACAGATGCTTGCAGAAAAGCAGAAGGCCAAGTACACTTACGGTGTATTGGAGCGCCAGTTCCGTAACCTGTTTGAGAAGGCTTCTTCAAAGACTGGTGTTACAGGTGAAATCCTCCTTCAATTGTTGGAAGCTCGTCTCGACAACGTAGTTTACCGTCTTGGTATTGCTCCTACTCGTGCAGCTGCACGCCAGTTGGTAAGCCATAAGCACATCACCGTTGACGGACAGGTAGTAAACATTCCTTCCTATTCAGTAAAACCAGGTCAGATCGTTGCTGTACGTGAGAAGGCTAAGTCTCTCGAGGTTATCGCAGATGCATTGGCTGGATTCAACCATAGCAAGTATCCATGGATTGAGTGGGACGCTAATGTAATGGGTGGCAAGTTGCTTCACTTGCCAGAGAGAGCAGACATCCCAGAGAATATCAAGGAGCAGATGATAGTCGAGTTGTACTCTAAATAATAATTAACAATGGCGGTATTAGCATTTCAAAAACCAGAAAAAGTCATAATGTTGGAAGCCAACGATACGTTTGGCAAGTTCGAGTTCCGTCCTTTGGAACCAGGCTTTGGTATCACTGTTGGCAATGCCCTTCGCCGCATCCTTCTTTCTTCACTCGAAGGTTATGCAATCAACACTGTCCGCATCCAAGGTGTGGAACACGAGTTTGCTACTATCCCAGGTGTAAAAGAAGATGTTACCAACATTATCTTGAATCTGAAGCAAGTAAGATTCAAGCAGTTAGTTGATGGCTTCGATTCTGAAAAGGTTTCGTTGACCATCGAGAATTCCACCGAATTCAAAGCAGGAGATATCAATAAGCATCTCAATGGATTTGGAGTGTTAAATCCTGATTTGGTTATTTGTAATTTAGATCCAAAAGCAACTTTGGAGATAGAGTTGACAATTAACAAAGGTCGTGGTTATGTACCTGCAGACGAAAATCGTGAGTACTGCAAGGTTATTAACCAGTTGGCTATTGATTCTATCTATACTCCTATTCGTAACGTCAAGTTCGCAGTGGAAAACTATCGTGTGCAGCAGAAAACCGACTACGAGAAACTCGTGCTCGAAATCAGCACAGATGGTTCTATCCATCCTAAGGATGCCCTCAAAGAGGCAGCCAAGATTCTCATTTACCACTTCATGCTCTTCTCAGACGAGAAGATTACGTTGGAAACCAACGACATTGAAAGTAATGAGGAATTCGATGAGGAAGTACTGCGTATGCGCCAGTTGCTTAAAACCAAGCTTGTTGATATGGACCTCTCCGTTCGTGCCCTCAACTGTTTGAAGGCTGCCGACGTAGAGACGCTTGGTGATTTGGTACAATTCAACAAAACAGACCTGCTTAAGTTCCGTAACTTCGGAAAGAAGTCACTTACAGAGCTTGACGACTTGTTAGAGAGCCTCAATCTTCAGTTCGGAACTGATATTTCCAAGTATAAATTAGACAAAGATTAAAGACGATGAGACACAATAAGAAATTCAATCATCTCGGTCGTACAGCGTCACACCGCGCTGCAATGCTTGCTAACATGTCTACCTCTCTGATTATGCACAAGCGCATTACTACGACCCTTCAGAAGGCTAAAGCATTGCGTATGTATGTTGAGCCTCTGATCTCAAAGGCAAAGGAAGACACAACTGCATCACGTCGTGTTGTGTTCAGCTATCTGCAAAACAAATATGCCGTTACAGAACTCTTCGGAGAAATCGCTAAGAAGGTTGCTGACCGTCCAGGTGGTTACACTCGTATCATTAAACTTGGTACTCGTGCTAACGACGGTGCTGATATGGCATTCATCGAACTCGTAGACTACGATGAGAACATGGCTAAGACTGAAGCTAAGAAAGGTCGTACACGCCGTTCACGCAAGTCTGCAGCTCCTAAGGCAGAAGCTCCAGTTGCAGAAGCTCCAAAGGCAGAGGCAGCACCAGCAGAAGAAGTTCCTGCAGCTCCAGCTGAAGAGGCTCCAGCAGCAGAAGCAGCCGCAGAATAAGAAATACTTTTTTATTCTAAAATACTTTGAACCACATAGCCATTTTTCGTGGCTGTGTGGTTTTTTTATACCCTTTTTCGTAAAAAACTATTGAAGTTTTTCTGTTTTACTTCCTATGTTATTTTTTTTTCTTAATTTTGCAGCATAATTATAACATACAGATCTAACTAAATTACATTCTGAAATATGAAGTCAGGTTTTTCGCTTGACAGAAAATCAGCAAACTCAGCTTTGTTGTGTGCAATCCATAAGGCGGTATTATGCCTTATGTTGGTTTCATGTGTTCTGTTCTCAATAGAGACCAAGGCTCAGCAATGGTATCAGATGCACGTAGGATACGGTGGCGCTTCATGGTCTTTCCCATATAATTTCGGTGATGTAAGTCATCTTGACTTTGATGAATCAGGAAATGTGCGTCTGCATAGTGTGGCAGATGCCAGCAAAGTATATCCCTTTGCAACGGTAGCAGAAGGAGATTATCGCTCCGTCCTCGACAGTATTACCTTTAGTGATGACCTGACAGAGTGGGGAAAGGACAAATACCAGGTATTTGGAATATACATTACTATTGATAATCCATCGGAATGGACCGATGACAAAGTAGAAGCGAAGGAATGGGTAAACTGCTACATTTCCGTCGACGGAAGAGGTCAGTACCCCGACCTTTCCATGAGTGGTAGAATCAGGGGTAGGGGAAATAGCACACTCTTATGGTATGACAAGAAACCTTACCGAATAAAGTTTGACTCCTCAAGCAAGGTGCTTGGCATCAAGAAGAACAAGGACTGGGTGCTTCTCGCCAACTGGCGTGATGTTACTAAGTGTATGAATACATTCTGTTTCCAGGCAGCGGAAATCATGGGGCTACCTTTCACAACCCCTGTACGTTATGCCGAGTTGTTCATTAACGGTGAATATCGAGGACTCTACCAGATAGCCGAACAGGTTGAGGTCGGTGGCAACCGGGTAAATATTGACGAGGAAGAAGGTCTTCTTATGACTCTTGACTTGGATGACGGACCAGACCTTGATCCTACAGGTACCCAGAATTTCTGGTCAAATGTGTTCCGTATGCCTGTGGCAATCAAATCGCCAAAAGATCTCACCAAAGACCAAGTGGATTCTGTGCGAAATGAATTCGCGGTGTTGGAGAATGCCATAAAGGAGTCTAATTATGACGTTGTGGATTCGCTAATGGATATCCCTTCATATATTGCCATGATTCAGTTGCAGGAACTGGTTTACAATGTTGAGCTTTCTGCTCCTCGCAGTGTGTTCTTCTTCCGTGACAAGGGTGGCAAATGGACATTCGGACCTGCCTGGGACTGGGATGCGGGTTTCGATTTCTCATGGGGTGATATGTACACAGGACATACCTATTTCGGAAATCCGCGCAAATCACTTCTCGGGAGCGACCCATATAAGCGTAATGGTAACTATAAAGTCCCGCATTTCTTCACGGACATGTTTGGTAGCAGCCGTTTTGTGAATCAGTATAAAGCGCAGTGGAATACATATTGTGACACACTTGTCACCAAGAGTTGGGAGATAACAGATAAATACCTTGCTGCCATAAACGCTGAAACCACATATACTGATGCCAAAGGACACAGCAAGAGCACTTCGCCAATGATTCGTGAGACAGACCGCTGGCCTTTGCCCGGATTCGACCACACCACAGAGGTTGCCAAAATGAAGAAATGGCTTAATGAACGTATGGATTATCTTAATCCTCTCATTGCAGGTATTCCGGAAAGCCATTCTGGCAATTATAGCATTGCAGGGACAATAGACAAATCATACACACTCTCTCTAAGCGGCGGCTATCATCAAAACGTGCAGGTGAAAGTGAAGAAAAGCGAGATCGCGTCTATTCTCAATGTGCAGGAAAGTGAAATAAACGATAATCAGATTACACTTGTTCCGCTCAATGCAGACGGGTCTGAAGGAGACAATACTGCTGCAGGAGCTTATGGTGCCTGGTTCGACAGCGACGGAAACACTACTTCATTCCAAGCTGGCTTCCCATTCATATATCTTGAGAGCAACGATCTTTACACATGGAACTGTGGCTGCCATCCAAATAATGCCTATGCTTGTACAGCCTCTCCTCTGACAATGCAATACCGCTTTTCGGGCACAAATGCTGCTCTCAACGGGAAAGCCGTGAACGTTGCGGTTACATTCACAATCGAGGGATGGTGGTGGTAAGCCGTCAAATTCTCGCTATGACGTAATTACGAAATAACTTAATGACGCTATAACGATATAATTAAATAATATCATTTATGAAAAAACTTCTTTACCTAACAATCTCAGTAATGCTGTCGCTACTGGCAACACAGCATGCGAAAGCTGATGGTTATGACCTTTACATCATTGCTTTGGATGGTACGACCTACACATCACTCAACTATGCAAATCTTCGTAGCCTCACCTTCAGCCAAAGCCGTGAAGACAATGGCGCTGGCACTAAGGTGTATGTTAACCGTATGTCAGCAAACTATAAGGACGGCTCTAATAAAGTCTTTGACCTCAAGGACTACTCTGCTATTAAGTTTGATGACTATGCTGTAGCAATAGAAGATATCAGTTTGGACGGTGTAGCAACTGCACCGTTGAAGTTCGATGGCTCAATTATCACTCCTTTGCGCAACGGGCGAATGACCGTCTATCAGCTTGATGGCAGATTGGTCGGCTCATTCCGTGCGGAAGCAGGTAAAGCAGTGGATATTCACCATCTGACTTCAGGTGCATATATTATTAATCTTGGTGGACAAACCTCAAAAATACTTGTTAAGTAACTATGAAACACATTTTCTCATATATCATAGCGATGCTGTTGCCTATTTCGGCCTCAGCTCAGGTTTCAGATTTGCCGAAGAAGGTTTATATCCATCAGAAGAATCAACATTCCACCGCAATATATAATAGTCAGTATGTGGATCAGATTGGAATTTTCCACAGACCTGTGGCGTCAGAGGTGCTTAAAGGACGAAATGATTCCATCCGCATGACACTTACTAACGGGAAATTCGTTGATTACTATCTTGCTTCTGTGGATAGTATTACGTATTATGCGCCCGATTCGCTGATGCGTGCCAATCTCGCTTATCAGGACGCACGTCCTACCACTTTCTATCCTACATATAGTGACGACTATCGTAATATAAGTAGTTGGAGTCAGCGCAGCAACTGGCAGCTTGCCAATGTGCATGACCCGACAGTGATGCTTGCGTCTGACGGCTATTACTATATGTCGCAGACAGATGCTGGATTCGGCAATCCACAGGCTGGCAAAGGTCATTTCTACGTGCGCCGTTCCAAGGACTTGGTAAAATGGGAGCCAGTGACCACATACAACAACTCTTGCATTTTGCCGGAAGAGACACCTACTTGGCTTCTTGACTCTGTTAATGCAGTACGTGAACGCCGTGGTGTGGCTAAGCTCACATCCCTGAGCGGTCTCGGTTACTGGGCGCCATGTATGCGTAAAGTAAACGACAACCTTTATCGTTGTTACTATAGCATTGTTGTTGGTAATTGCATAAAGACAGGTTCTGCTGACTTTGATGGTTCATGGAATGAATCTGCCTGGATTGGTATGGCGGAAACCACAGATCCCGCTTCTGGCATTTGGGTGGACAAAGGCGGTGTGCTCTGCTCTGCTTCCGACAAAGGAAAGGATGCCTATGCTCGAAGCAGCGAAAGTGACTATAATGCCTACGCGCGTTTCAATGCCATTGACCCTTCGTTTATAATCACTCCAGAAGGAGAGCACTGGCTTATATACGGCTCATGGCACAGTGGAATTGCAGCAATCCAGCTCGATCCAGTGACAGGAAAGACTCTTAATCCGATTGGTAATCCCTGGAACATTGGAACGGGTCAGACCACGACTTACGGTAAACTCATCTATTCTCGCAATAAATCCAGCCGTTGGCAGGCAAGTGAAGGAGCGGAGGTGGTTTACAATCCAGAAACAGGATATTATTACCTTTTCCTGGCATACGACGGTCTTGATGTGCCATACAATACTCGTGTGGTGCGTTCAAAGAATGTTAACGGTCCTTATTCAGGTAAGAATGGCACTAATGTCACCACAAACGGAGGTGATGCTTTCCCTGTATTGACTCATCCCTACCAGTTCAGCAGCAATCTTGAACATGACGGCTGGGTGGGTATCAGCCACTGCGCTGTGTGGAACGATGAAAAGGGTAATTGGTTCTTCGGCAGTCAGGGACGCAAACCTACAGATTATTCTGTCAATACAGATTGGGTGCCAAATGCCATTATGATGGGACATGTTCGTCGCATCTATTGGACCAGCGACGGCTGGCCTGTTGTGTCTCCTGAACGATATGCAGGTGTTGAAGACGCACCGATAAGTATCAATGACCTTGTTGGAACATGGGAGTTTATAGATATGACCTATTCCTATGGAAAGCAGAAGATGCCGGTTGAGACTACGATTTCTCTTGTTCCGGGAGTCAGCAACCGTGTTTCAATTCAAGGTGCATTCAAGGGTAATGCTCAGTTCAATTCTGAAACCAATATTCTTCAGCTGAATGTTTCTGGAACTACATTCTATTTTAATGTGGCTCGTGAACTTGACTGGGAATCATCCCCTCGGAAGTCAACTATTGTTATGGCGGGATACAAGTCCGCTACACAGACATACTGGGCAAAACGCATAAGAGATTAAACTGTGCAAAATGCCATTTTTATAATTGAAAGGTGCAGAGAAATAGGTTTCTCTGCACCTTTTTTTTGTTTGTTGTTTCTTTAGAGCATAGCACACAAAATGTTAAAAATGATACAAAGATACAATCTTGTTTGTGAAAATTTGTTTTGTAATGCAAATTTTCGTTTCTTTGCACAGATTATGCGGTATAGTCTGCATACGCCTGTACTATGCTGATATGTTTACTGCGTAAAACTAATAAATAACACTCAAGGCACTATAAAACCTAACGTAGAAAGAAATTTCAGAGAGATACATTATTTTTCGCGTACAATATATAATAAAATATCTAATTCATCAATCTAATAGTATGTTGTATAAATCGACAAGAAAAAAACTATGCAGACACCTCCTGGTGGGAGGCGCGCTGATTTTAGCGGGATTTGCCGGATTTTCTTGTTCAGACACGTATGACCTGGACTCAGAACAGCCATCAAATCTGAACAACATCTACGGCTATCTGTCGCATCAAGGCAATTATAAGAACTGCCTGCGACTGATTGACGATCTCGGCTTAAGTGATATCTTGGCCAAGACAGGTAGTAAAACTATGTTTGCGGCTGATGATGACGCTTTTGCGGATTTCTACAAGTCTAATCCCTGGGGTGTTGGATCGTATGAAGAACTGTCCTACACTCAGAAGAAGTTGTTGCTCAATTCTGCAATGATTGACAACCCGTTCTCAACTTCAATGTTGTCAACGGCAGAGGGACCAACCAAGGGAGTTGTTTGCCGACGTGCATCATCACTTACCATTTACGATTCTGTGATGATTGTGGCATCGAACTCTCCGGAGGCAGAGGCAATCCTTCCTCACAACAGCCGTTTCGACGCAATCCGCGCCTATAACGACAGTGTGGTTCTCTTCACGGATGCTTCTACAGCTCCTCCACTCATCCATTTCAACTACAAGTATCTCGATGGCAATAAACTGGTAAGTTCAGACGTTGACTTCCTCTACAATCAGCCTGCAGGAACTCGTGGAAATGAAGATGTGTATGTGAACAACGCACACATTACAGAACCCAACATTTTCTGTAAGAACGGATTTATACATAAAGTGGACCGTGTAATTCTGCCTCTCGATAACATGGCAGAAATTATTCGCAAGGATCCTGAAACATCCATTTACAGCAGTATCATCGAGCGTTTTGCTATTCCAGACTCTACTCTGACTATGCTTGATGCATATAACCGTGCACGATATGGTGACAACATAGATCTCTATCAGAAGGGTGTTTACATCAAGCGCTATTATTCAGATCGTTCTGCAGGATCAGATGATGCAAAAGACTTAGCTGTAGATAAAGACAAGGACGGAATCACATTTGATGCATCACTTAAGTTCGATCCAGGATGGAATGGTTACTTCCAGTCTGGTAAGGAACGTAATGCAATGATGGAGGATATGGCTGTTATGCTTGTTCCGACCAATGACGCTGTTATTGATTGGTGGAACAACGGTGGCGGTAAGGTTATTAAGGATTTCTATGGCAAGTATGCAAAAATTCCTGGTGACGTTCAGTCTGAAATCGATGCCGTTCCAAACTCTGTGCTCGACAACCTTGTTAACGTCAACCAGCTTATTGCTTTGACAAAGGCAGTACCATCACACTTCAGTGAGATCCTCAATGAGAACAACGAACCTCTCAACGTCACTACTTCTGATGTTAAGGACGTTACACTCGGATGTAATGGTGTTGTTTACAAGACTAATCAGGTGTTTGAGCCTGGAGAATACTCTTCAGTCCTATTCCCTGCAATTGTCGATACTACAAACTTCAAGATTATTGAAAATGCAGTTAGTTGCCTTGACTACGATAAGTACCTCAATGCAACACTCGACGAAAGTACAGGAGCAGGCTATATATTCCTGATTCCAACAAACGATGGTCTTCTTTCATACGTTGACCCTGTTTCATACGGACAGACTACTTCTCAGCTTTGGGAGTTCCACTTTGATCCTTCCAAGACTAAGCGTATGCGTATTTATGCAGATGTGTATAAGTGCAACCTCAATGAAACTACTGGCGCATGGGAAAAGGATGGTGATAAGATTTACACAGTTAAGGATATGAAGGTTGGTACATTCGACGATAACCTTAGCGCTATTTCAGAAAATGTTCTTACCAACCGCCTGAAAGCCCTTCTCGATAACATTATCGTTACAACTAAGTATAATCCTTCTCAACACTATTATCGTACAAAGGGTAATACATTTGTACGTATAGATGGTATTGATAAAGGAAGCAAAGTTTGGGGAGCTTTCCAGACAGAGCGAAACACTCCTCTCACTGTTTTGGATGTTTACAACATGAGAAACGGTTATACCCTTGTGATGGATGGACCTGTAATGGGAACACGTAAATCTGTGGCAATGACAATTTCTGAGATTGAAGAGTTCTCTGAATTCTACGGAATACTTAAGAATTGCGGTGCCCTCTCAAATTCTAACGGTAAGGATTCATGGACAGCAGTAGCATCCGGTGACGGTCTTGGTAACCTCTTCAACCTCAAGAACTGGGGAGATATAGGTGCAGAGAACAAGCCAAAGACTGCAAGTGGAACACAGAAGGCAACATATCTGCTCAACAACTTCCACTACACAATGTACATCCCTACTAATGATGCAATGGAGAAAGCTTATGCTATGGGTCTTCCTACCCTCGCAGACTTGGCTTTAGCTGAAGAATATGACCGTGAACAGGTTGAAGACCTGGGAATGATGAAGTCTGACTCTGCTGCGCGTGTGATGGAAGTAATGCTTGACTTCGTTAAATACCACATCCAAACCAACTCCGTTTATGTTGACGGCGGATTTGCTTCAGGTTCCTACGAATCAGGCAAGACTGAACTTATTGCTTCTACAAAATCAAACGAATCTGTTACAGAGGCTGATTTAGTTAACTATGACATTGTTGGAGATCCAACTCCTAATGGCGACGGAACTTATACTATCATCTATCGTGATGGAACATATACTTCTGGACGTCCATATCCTATTAAGGTAAATGTCTCTTCAAGCGGTATCACTTTGACTGACAAATTAGGAAATACAAGCCATGTGGTTTCAACCGCAGGATTGAAGAACCTTCAGGCAGACGAATATTGGATAAAAGGTTCATTTGGCCCTACAGCTAATCCTTATCAGTTTATGATTGACAACTCTTCATCTGTTGCCGTTCATGGAATAGATGCTCCGCTTGTTTATTCTAAAGATCAGTTTGTTTACAAGCTTAGACCTCTTAACCAAGAAGTTAAACGCCGTTAATACTCATAGTCATGAAAAGAACATTATCAATTCTCGTTTTATTATTGTGTTGCTGCACCATGACTATGGCGCAAGCACCTAAAGCGGGCGACATCATCTCAGGTACGGTATCAGACGACTATGAACCTCTGATGATGGTGAATGTCCTCGAAATAGATAACAGCAACCGTATCGTAGCTCACGGAGTTACTGATATCAATGGTAACTTCTCGTTCGCGATTAAGAATCCTAAGGACAAGCTGAGAGTTTCCTACATCGGTTGCCAGACAGTTACTTTGCCGATCGACCGTAAGCGTTTCAATATTCATCTTAAGAGTACAAACCAGATTACGGAAGTCGTTGTCAAGGGAGTAAAGAAAACCCAGACCTCAGGTCTTCAGATTCCAGTAACAGAAATCTCTGTTGCTTCACAGACAATCGATATGAAGGAATTTGAAGGTATCGGAATGACAACCGTGGACGAAGCATTGCAGGGACGTATCTCAGGTCTTGACATCGTTGCCAATTCAGGTAACCTTGGTGCAGGAACAACAATGCGTCTGCGTGGTGTCAGCACCATCAACGGTAATGCAGACCCTCTCATCGTTGTAAATGGTAACGTATGGACAAACGACGCAAATGCAGACTTTGACTATACTAATGCCAACGAGGAGAAATTCGCAGAACTGCTGAACGTGAACCCTGAAGACATCGAAAGCATCACAGTCCTCAAGGATGCCGCTGCTACGGCAATCTGGGGTTCTCAAGGTGCAAATGGTGTGATTGAAATCAAGACCAAGCGTGGTGCGCAAGGCAAGACCACAGTGCAGTACTCTTATCGTTTCACAGGTTCATGGCAGCCCGAAGGATATAAGCTTCTGAATGGTGACGATTACACCATGTATTTGAAGGAAGCTTACTTCAATCCTAAGCAGACTGACGGTTATTCTAACAATAACTCTTCGAACTATGTACCTGAAATCGGTTACAACCAGAGCTTCTCAGAGTACGACATGTACAACGACAACACAGACTGGCGCAAAGCTATCCGCTCGTTTGGACAGAGCCATCAGCACTATGTTGCTCTCTCTGGTGGTGGTGAAAAGGCAAACTTCCGTATCTCAGGAGGTTATGACCATCAGACAGGTACAGTTATTAAGCAGCAGCTCGACCGCTTTACCACACGTGTAGCTCTTGACTATTTTGTAAGTGACCGTATCAAGTTCAGTACTAACTTCGACCTTACTTACACAAAGAACCAGAAGAACTATCGTTACGATGGTAAGGATCTTCTCGCAATTGCCCTGGTAAAAATGCCTAACCTTTCAATCTACGAAGAGGAGAACGGCCGTGATACAGGCAGATTCTACACAATGAATCCTTATATCACTAAGTCTACCGGTGGTTATGCTGCTTCTGCAGAACTTCTGAAAGACCAGTATAATTTGCCAAACCCAGTGGCAATTGCTTATCAGGCAATGAATAATGAAAAGACAATTAAATTGTCTCCTGAATTCATCTTCCAGTATGATCTTCTCGGCACAGAGGCTGACCAGCATCGTCTTCGTTACGAGGGACAGGTTATCTTCGACATCTATCACAATAATGAAGATTCATACTTCCCGGGTTCTCTTATAGCAAGTAACTGGGCTTCTGATTCATACAATGCAGCATCTTCAAGTACATATAAGAGCCATGCATTGTCAACTCGTCACACTTTCACTTTTACACCACACTTCAACAACGAAGATCATTCACTTCTGTTCATGGCTCGTTTCCAGTATAACGAAGGTTCTTCTTCACGTCAGAATGTCGGTGAAAAGTGGTTGCCAACTGCTGACGGAATCGTATCTCCGCTCGCAGGTGGTGTTAATACCGGCTTTGGAACAACTGCTGGTGAATGGAAATCTCAATTCTTCCTCTTCTCTCTCCACTATGCTTACAAAGGCAAGTATATCCTTGATGCAACTTTGAGACGAGACGGATCAACTAAGTTCGGCCCAGCAAAGCGTTGGGGTAACTTCCCAGGCTTGTCTGCTCGTTGGAACATCTCTGATGAACCATTCATGAAGAAACTGAAGTGGATCTCAATGCTCTCTATCCGTCCAGGTTGGGGTATCGTAGGTCGTCAGCCGGATTCTGAATATCTTTACTATTCAAGATATACTTCTTCAGGTGCTTACCTGGGTGAAAACTCCGTAGCTCCGAATAACATCCGTCTTGCAGCTCTGCAATGGGAAGAGAAAGAAACCTGGAACCTCGGTTTCGACTTCGGACTCTTTGACGATGTAATCAGTGGTGACCTCTCACTCTATACACAGAAGACTACAAACCTCCTCATGGGTGGTGTAGCAATACCTTCTTCTTCAGGTTACACTTCTCTGTCTTGGCAGAATGTTGGTTCTATGCGCAATAATGGTTGGGAATTCAACATTAACGGACGTCAATTCGTTAAGAAGGGCAAGTTCTCTATGGATTTCAACGTAACATTCGCAAACAACCGCAATGAGATCCTCTCTATGGATGAGACAGTGCTTGAAGGAATGAATGGTGACGGAACTACTCCTGATAATGGTTCTTACCTCTCTATGGTACGCCTTCATAATCCTCTTGGATCTATCTATGGCTACCGCTACAAAGGTGTGTATCGCTATTCTGAATACAACGACGCACTTGCAGCTTACAACGCAGGCGACATCACTCTGAGTGAACTGAACTCAGTGAACATTGCTCCAGTTGCCCGCAATGCCGATGGCGATATCATCTATGATGCTAAGGGTGCTGCAAAGAGAATGTATTACGACTATGAGAATGTCAAGTATCCATTTGTCGGTGGTGATGCAATCTATGAAGATATCAACCATGACGGACAGATCAACGCACTTGACGTTGTTTACCTCGGTTCTTCTCTCCCGAAACTTACCGGTGGATTCGGTGTTAAATTCAACTACACAGGCTGGTCACTCAACCTCCAGTTCAACTACCGTTACGGTAACAAGGTAATCAACCATGCTCGTATGGATATTGAAAATATGTCGAATAACTCAAACCAGAGCCGTGCAATCAACTGGCGTTGGCACAACGAGGGAGATATTGCTCAACTCCCACGTGCAGCTTCAACAAGTTCAGTTATTACAGGTGGTGCAGTTGAAGCTACTACTCACAACTATCTTGGTAGCGACCGCTTCGTTGAAGATGCATCGTTCCTCCGTCTGAACTACGCACAGCTCTCTTACACATTCGATTCAAAGAAACTGAAACCATGGGGAATTAAGGCTCTTCGTCTTAACTTCACTGCAAACAACGTGTTCGTCCTGACTAAGTATTCAGGAGCTGATCCTGAAATCGTTCAGGCTGGTTACTCTCCAGCATCCGACGGCTCTCGTACACCACGTTCTCGTTCGTTCACACTTGGTGCTTCAGTTACGTTCTAATAGTTGTCACACATTTTATTTGTATGAATATGAAAAATATAATAAACAAAATAAAATCCATAGCAGCAATTGCAATCACGGGAATGGCAATGAACGGTTGTTCTCTTGATATGCTTCCGCTTAATGATGTGGTACTTGAAAACTATTGGACGAACAAGTCTGATGTTGAGAGTGTCGTTACATCATGCTATAAAGCAGTACAGGCTTCGGATTATGTTTCTTCTCTCATCGTTTGGGGAGAAGACCGCTCTGATAATATCGTCGCAGGTCCTAACGTTCCAGCAAACTTGAACCTTCTGATGAAGGGAAGTTTGAAGACTACCAACAGCTACTGCGACTGGAGTTCTATGTACTCGGTTATCAACCGTTGCAACACAGTTCTTTATTATGCACCAATGGTCGCGGAAAGAGACCCTAACTACACAGAATCAGACCTGATGGTTAATACCGCAGAGGTAAAGGCACTTCGCGCTATGTCTTATCTCACATTGATTAAGACATTCAAGGATGTTCCTTTCTCCCTTACACCATCAATCGATGACAATGTTGACTATCGCCTGCCTGCAACCAAGTTTGAGGTAATCCTCGATTCGCTTATTGAGGATATTGAGTCATGCAAGGACTTTGCACCACGTCGCTACTCTCAGAAGATCTACAATACAGCAAAGATTACCCGTGCGGCTATGTATTCACTTCTTGCAGAGCTTTATCTTTGGCGTGCTTCCGACAAGCAGCTTTCTCCAGATGAGCAGAATGTGTACTACCGCAAGTGTATCGAATGTTGCGATTGGGTGTTGAACTTCAAGATTCAACAATATGTTAATAATGAAATTGAGGGTGAAGACCTTCCTAAGAAAATAGACAGCGAGGTTTGGTCTACCTATGGATATCCTCTCCTTGCGGAAGCCAACCTGTCTGGTAGCTCTTCAAGCGCAGCTGGTTTCAACGCAATCTTTGGAAGGGGTAACTCTTATGAATCTATCTTTGAGATTACGTTCTATGATGGAACTAATATAACCACTAATGAAGCGGTAGGTTATATGTATGGAGGACATAATGATAAGGGAAATAGTATTCAATATGTTTGCGCCAATGACAAATTGATGCCAACAGCTCCGACAGGAAGTACTTTTGACAATCGTTCTCTCTTCTCTACAGCAACCGATTTCCGATCAATTGCCCCATTCCGATACACTGAAGACGGAGCATTTGATATCAACAAATATGCTTGTAGTAGTGTTAATGTAGAGTACAATGGTACTGGAACAATTAGCTATTCTAATTTGAGTAGAAACTCTACACGTTCTAATACTCAGATGTACGAGAACTGGATTGTATATCGTATGACAGAAATCATGCTGTTCCGAGCAGAGGCAGAAATAGAACTCGCAGCTAATCTTAACGCTGCTGCTGCGCAGGAAGATGAAGGTGGCGAAGATAACGATGAAGGAGAAGAAGGAGATGAGGCTAAATCTCGTCGTGCTGCTTCTGTAGCTATTGACGGTGCAAGTCTTTCTACTCCGGACGAACTCTTTGACGATGCCTTCAATTTGATTTCTGCTGTTTATCTTCGTTCAAATCCAGCAGCAAGAAGTGCAGCCAACGCAAAGCCTAAACGCACAGACTTCACTACAGTTCAGGATTTCGAAACTTTGTTGATGTATGAGCGTCAGCGTGAGTTCCTTTTCGAAGGTAAACGTTATTTTGACCTTGTACGTGAAGCACGTCGTATTGGTGACACTTCAAAATTTGCAGCTACACTCCAGACTAAGTTCGGAGAAGGTGGTGCAGCTGTTGCTATCAAGATGCTTAAGATGGACTTTATGTATATGCCAATCCTGAAAAGGCAGATACAGGTTAATCCAAACCTCGTACAGAATTCAGCATACGCTGATGAGGAACAAATCGTAAATAACTAACGCCTTATGAGAAGAAAGAATTTTAAATTATTGGCAGGTGTTGTGGCTTGCATCACAACCATGCAGTTGAGTGTGGTCAGCTGTTCTGATGACCCAGGACTCAACAACTACTACACCACTACCAAAGAGTACGCTTCTGACTACTTGATGAATCGTGAGCAATTCTCGCAATTCGTTGAAATTCTCAGACGTGCAACTGGTGAACGCGGTGACCTCCGACTCATTGATATGCTGGGTACATACGGTTCTTACACTGTCTTTGCTCCAACTAACGATGCTGTTAATCAGATGCTTCGTCAGAGAGGTAAGACCTCTATCGATGATCTTACTAAAGAAGACTGTGACACTATTGCTCTCAACTCTATTATTGAGCAGTCTTTCTTTACAACCGACTATAGTAATGCTCAGTATCCAAAGGCAAACATGCTGGAGCATATCATGAGTATCTCGTGCGACACCCTTCAGAAAGACGGAGAAACTCTTCTCAAGCTTATTGTGAATAAGACCTCTGAAATTATACATGCCGACGACTCTGTCTGCAATGGTGTTGTACACACTATGAAAGAGGTGGTAAGCACTTCTAATAACCTCCTTCCTACAGTAATGGAAGAGGACTCTACGATTTCAATCTACAATGAGGCTTTCAATATCACCAAGGTTAACGAACTGATGGAACTTGCAGTCGATGAAACATACGGCTTCAAGACTAATCAGGATCGTATTGACTCTTGTACTTGGACTAACAATGCACTGTGTATTCATACAGCTGTTGAATACGATAATGTTGCTTATCCTGAGAAACGCTATTTCAATTTCACTGCATTTGTTGTTCAGGATAAAGTATTGAAGGAAAAGCATGGTATTACAAAGGTTCTTGGAAAGGATGATCCGACATCACTGGAATACTGGGCACACTATGAGTATGACCCTATGTATCCTGAAGATGCAGACAATGATGACTACACAGACCGTAAAAACGCTCTAAACCGATTCATGTCATATCATGTGCTGGACCGTCTTGGAACATACTATACTTTAACTGCGATTGACAACTACCTCTTGGTAAATAACTTCAACCGTCGTAAATGGGACGTAGCTGACTGGTATGAGACACTTATGCCTCACTCAATTATGAAGTTCTCGTTCCCATCAGGATCTCAGGCAGGTCTTTATATCAACCGTCGCGGCGTCCAGAGCCGAGCTGACGAACGTGGTGTATTTGTACCAGGTGTGAAGATTGCCGATGTTGCCAATGGTCCTTTACAGCCTAATGCAGTAAACGGTGTTTACCACTATATCTCAGATTATGTTGCTTATAATGAAAAAACTCAGAAGGTAGTTCTTAACGAACGTATTCGATTAGACTGTACAACTCTTTCTCCTGACTTCATGACCAAGCTTACCGATGGTGAAACTGCACGTGGACACTCTTCTGACAACCCTGGACAGAAGAATATGTATGGTAATGGCGGACAGGGACAAAATGCCGCAACAAATACTGACCACTGTGTAGGCTTTAAGCCAGGCTATGCCCGTAACTTTGACTTTGACAACAAGACTCACCTCCACTGTCGTGTACGAGTTTTGAACTACTGGTCATACCAGGGTGATGAGGTCACAATCAAAGGCCCGTTTGACGTTTCTGTCAAATTACCATCAGTACCAGAAGGAACTTACGAAGTACGTCTGATGACTTGTGTGGACTTCGCTTCACGTGGTATCGTTCAGTGTTATATCGACGGCATAGCTCAAGGTATTCCGTTTGATATGCGTCCGGGCGGTGTGGCTCTCTTCGGATTCAAAACTGACGAGGCTCTTGGTGACGACGAGGCTATTGCAGCATTCGACAAGTCTATTCATAACCTCGGTTGGATGAAGGGACCTGGTTGCTATTATCCAGGATACAAGACATCTTTCGGTGGAACACCTATGCGTAACTTGCCTAACACTATCCGCAAAGTGCTTGGTACATTCTATACCGACGGAAAGAGCGATCACTATCTGCGTCTGCAGCAGAGACGAAAGGAAG
Organism: uncultured Bacteroidales bacterium; assembly: GCA_902776985.1. Lineage (GTDB taxonomy): Bacteria > Bacteroidota > Bacteroidia > Bacteroidales > Bacteroidaceae > UBA3839. The sequence goes on along the minus strand of CACYSD010000019.1, from coordinate 7,791 downwards.
GTGGTGAGTTGAACTTCGACTTCATCGAAATCTGCCCAAGTTCTGTCTATGCAGATGAGTATTATGCAGAGGACAAGTGGTAATAATCTGATATTGTATTATTCAGACTAAAACATGTACAAGAATATGAACAAAAATATAAAATATACGTTCCGTTTAGGACTCCTCGCTATGGGTGTCATGGGCATTGCTGCTTGTTCCGACACTTGGGACGACCACTATGACGCACGTCCTACCACTACCTTCAATGGTACCACATTGCAGGCCATAGAACAAGAGGCTCCCGACTTTGCGGCAGTAATAAAGAAAGTCGGGTATGATCGTGAACTGAATTCGGAGAATATTTATACAATATGGGCACCTACAGAGTTTAATGTGGACAGCGTTAATGCTGTAGCCGCCAAGGATCCGAAAGCAGTTATTGAGAAGTTTATCAAGAACCACATCTCACGTTATGCTGTTTCGCTTGACGGCACAGACAGAGAAATCTCACTTATGAGTGCTAAACTCTTAAATATGACAGGTGACGGACAATTCGGCTCTGCCACAATCTTGAAGTCGAATCTCTCATGCGATAACGGTGTAATCCATGTTATTAACAAGAACGTCCCTTATCAGAATAATATCTTTGAGGAAATTCAGTCTCGTTTCGATCCTGAATCAGAACTTCTCTCTATGTATTCATTCCTGAAAGCTTATGATGCAGACTCTCTCGATGAGAATAAGTCAGTAAGTCGTGGCGTTGACGATAATGGAGATAAAATCTGGGTGGATTCAGTTACTATTCGTAATAACACCATTCTCAATTCCATAGATGCACAGGTGTACGATGAAGACTCATCCTTCATAGCCATTATTCCTAGCCCCGAAGCTTATACAGCGCGCTTTGAACTGGCAAAGAAACTTCTTATCTTCAATCCTTCTGAGGATGTAGTTGCTGAAGGAGCTTGCGATTCATTGCAGTACTATTATGGTAACATGTTCTCAATGAGTGACCTTTTCTTCAACCGTAATGCTAATGAGCACGATATAGACTCTCTGAAGTCAACTCTCTATATTCCCCGTAAGTGGCAAGAGCACCGCTACTATGCTCCTTATGCAGAAGGCGGTATCTTAAGTCCTTCGAAATATACAGAGAAAATCAATTGCTCTAATGGTACAGCCTATGTGGTTGACGAATATCCAATGACCGTTATTGAACAGTTCTTCAAGAAAATTGAAGTCACTGCATCCTCGTATAATCTTGATTTGACTACTGATGCTAGTGATAACCCGATCTACACCAAGAGTGTTGACACGTCATTCTCAACAGCATCAGGAACTATCTATGATTATGAAACAGACGAAAACGGCGATACAATAGGATATCTTGGTACTCGCACTTATCGTTATATGGACATTAAGCCTGCTTCATCTACTGCTAACCCGAAATTTGCGTTCAAAGTTCCTAACACTCTTTCTGGTACTTATGAACTCTACCTTATTACATGTCCAATCTGGGCAAAGACAGGTTACAGTAATGGTGAGACATCAGCAGACGATCCTCGTCCATACCGCTTCTTTACTTATATCTGGGAACGCGAAAACTCTGGAAGCAAGATGGGACGTTACCCATCATCAGGAAAACGTATTCCTAACCCTGACGGCTCCGGAAACTACTTCGTCACTAATGTTGAGAACAAAATCGACACACTCTATCTTGGTGACTACTCCTTCAAGAACGCATATTACAACCGCAATGACGAAGGAGTACTTATCCAGTTTGATGTCCAGATTTCTTCTTCCAAGACAGGTGAGTTCTCTCGTGAAATGCTTGTTAGCGGACTTTTGCTCAAACCTAAGTTTGAAGCAGAAGAAGCTGCTACTGAATCTAAACGTCGCTAATACCTATCAGAATTATGAAGATATTTAATAGTACATATAAGCAGCGTATCTGCAAATACGGATTCGCAACAATTATGCTTTTCATGGGAAGCCAGGTTTCAATTGTTGCTCAAGATGTGACGGATGAAGCCGAGTCTGCCACAGAAGAAACCACGGATAATTCCATAAGCAAGAAGAAGGTTGTTAAGGAATATGAAACTGTAGAAATACAGGGTAAGGTGATTGATGCAGCTACAGGTGAACCATTGCCTGGTGCTCAGATTCACGCATATAACAGTAACAAGTACACTGCTATGGCTGGTGAAGACGGTTCTTTCACTATTAAGGTCCCTACATTTGTAACATCCCTCTCAACAAAGCTTGAAGGTTATAATCTTATTCGCACTTCTCTCAACGGACAAACTGCCGGAATTGAGATTAAGCTCTATTCAAATCAGTTTGCCGAAGATTATGTGTTACGCACAACTGGTAGCCATTCGGTAATGACCAAGGATTTTGAATCTTCTTCGCTTCAGACTATTGACCAGGAGATTGGTAACCGACTTGGTTCTGACGTACGTAGCATCCAGCGTTCTGCTAATCCTGGTCAGGGTATGGCAATGTTTATCAATGGTTTCAACTCTCTCAACTCCAATGCTATGCCACTTATCATCCTTGATGGTGTGGTTTACGACCAAATGTACAATGCAACGATGTATCATACAGGTTATTTCAACAACCTGTTGCAGTCGATTGCAATGATGGATATTGAAAGTGTTGAAGTTCTGAAGAACGGAACTGCTATTTATGGTGCAAAGGCTGCCAATGGTGTTATTCTTATCAATACAAAGCGTTGCCGTTCAATGGCTACTCGTATTGATGTAAATATCAGTGGCGGTGTTGAACTCCAGCCTAACACCATTGATATGATGAACGCAAGTGACTATCGTTCTTATGCAGCTCAGATGCTGGGAACTACTGACACTAAACTCACTGACTTCAAGTTCCTCAATACCGATCCAAACTACTATTATTATAATATGTATCATAATAATACTGATTGGAAAGATGTTGTGTATCGTGAAGCATGGACACAGGACTACGGAATCAATATCCAGGGTGGTGATGATATCGCAGCTTATAACCTCTCTGTAGGTTATGCTGATATCCAGTCAACACTCAAGATGAACGACTATACTCGTTTCAATATCCGATTCAATGCTGACATCAAACTCAACAAGTGGATTTCCACACGTTTCGATGCATCATACACCAATATCACTCGCGACCTGCGTGACGATGGTCTGGAGTCTGATTTCAACCTGAGTTCTCTGGCATCAACATCATTCCTTGCTCTTGCCAAGGCTCCGTTCCTCAGTCCATACAGCTTCTCTACCGACGGAAAGGAATCTCGTTTCATCTCCGATGCAGACGATTATCTCTATGAAGTTCTTGGAACCAAGGCTTCTGTAGCTAACCCAAAGGCTATCCTTGAAAATGGTGAGGCAAAGAACAAGAACCACACTGACTGTACAATGATTAACTTGGCAATCGCTCCTACTTGGCGTCCAAATGATCGTTTTGCACTCACTGAAAGATTCGCATATACAATGCAGAGTTTCGACGAGTCTTACTTCACTCCAATTGAAGGTATGCCTACATATCGTGACCCATCCAAGGAGGCTGCTACTCAGAACTCTAAGTACTCACTCTACACTACTCACAATGCAGTATTCTCTGACACACGAGCAGATTGGACTTTACCACTCGGTTCTCATCGCCTGGACATCTTTGGAGGTATCCGCTTCATGAACGATACTTACACAGCTTCTTCTCTCCGTGGTGACAACACCGGTAATGACAAGACACCAAACAACAGTACTAGTCAGAATACAAAGAAACGTGAAGGATCTGATACTTCATGGCGCTCTTTAGCATACTATGCTAATGTAGACTATAACTACATGGAGAAGTACTACCTGCAAGGTCAGCTCTCAATGGAAACTTCTTCTCGCTTCGGACGCGATGTTGAGGGCGGCTTGAAACTTGGTGGCGTGTCTTGGGGTATTTTCCCATCTATCCAGGGTTCTTGGGTAATCAGTAATGAGAAGTGGTTCCGTCCTACCAAGGCTATCAACATGCTCAAGTTCAATGTAGGCTTTGAATCAGTTGGTAACGACGCTATTGACAACTCAGCTACATTGACATACCTCTCTTCTAAGGCTCTTCTCAACAATACCGTTACTTCTATCGGACTTGGAAATATCGGTAATGAGTCACTTCGTTGGGAAACCACAAACCGTTTCAATTTCGGTATTGAAGGTAACTTCTTCAACAACAGATTGAATCTTCGTGCCAACTACTACACAGCAAATACTACAAACCTCGTTACTCTTGGAACCCTCTCTTATGTAGCAGGTCTTAATGACTACTATACCAATGACGGCGAAATGAAGAACAACGGGTATGATATTGCATTCAACGCAAAACTTATCAATTCTCGCAACTTCAAGTTCGAACTTGGTGCAAGTGTAGGTCACTTCAAGACAGAGCTTACAAAACTTCCTCAGGGAATGAAAGAGTTCGAAACTGATATGTTCGGCGGAACAATCCTTTCAAGAGTTGGCGAATCTGCAGGAGTATTCTATGGCTACAAGACTGATGGAGTTTATAGCACTAAAGCTGAAGCTGATGCAGATGGCAAATACATCGTTGACAACACAGGCGCACACATTCAGTTCGGTGCTGGTGATATGAAATTCGTTGACACCAACAACGATGGCGAAATCAACAAACTTGACCGCGTTATTATTGGCGATCCAACTCCAGACATCTTTGGAAACATTCATGCTAATTTCCATTTCGGAAAGAATTGGGCAGTTAACACCACTTTCAGCTATACGCTCGGAAATGATATTTACAACTACCAACGAGCTCTGCTCGAAAGCGGTTCAATGTTCATCAACCAGACAACGGCTGTAAACCGCCGCTGGTTTGCTGAAGGACAGGTAACAGACATCCCACGTGCGGTATATGGTGACCCAATGGGCAACAGCCGTTTCTCCGACCGCTGGATAGAGAATGGTTCTTACTTTAAGTTCAAGAACATCACAGTTAGCTACAAGGTACCTGTACAGAACATGTATATTCAGGGTATTACTGTCTGGGCAGCAGCTAACAACCTCTTCACTATCACTAAATACCTCGGTGCTGATCCTGAAGTATCTGCAGGAAACTCTGTTCTCATGCAGGGAATCGATGCAGGTTACCTCACCAGTGGACGCAGTTTCCATTTAGGAGTTAAAATCAATCTCTAATCATATTTGGGTTGCCTTGAGGACTTGAAAAAGTCCTTAAGGATCCCAAGTACCTTCAAATATAATTATGATGAAAACAAAATCCTTCATACTTTCAATGTTGCTCCTTACTGGAGTAGGAGCAGCCACCACATCTTGTGAAGATATGTTTACGGCTGACAACAACCTTGTCACCACAGACCTTGCTCCACAGGATACGGTATATCAGGTGATGGGAATTGTAGACCGCATGCGTACCCTTGCAGACCGAACAGTCCTGCTGGGTGAAGTACGTGCCGATCTCGTTGACGTTGATATGGTACATGCCTCTTCTGATATTCAGGAACTCGCCAACAATAACGTATCGCTCGAGAATGTTTACAACCACCCGTCAGACTATTATTCAGTTATCAACTCCTGCAACATTTACCTTGCTAACGTTGACTCATTGCTCCGTACTCACGGACAATACTACTACGAAAAGGAAATCTGCGCTGTAAAGACTTTCCGTGCATGGTGCTATCTTGAGTTGGCAAAAATCTACAAAGAAGTTCCGTTTGTACTTGATCCGGTTCTTACTGCGGGTGCAGCTGATGACATCGTTAAGAATTTCTCCTCAACCAAGGCTGGAATGGTTGAAATATGCACTTATTTCATCAATGACCTTTCACAGTATGCCTATGACAAGCGAAACCTCGATCTTCGTCCTTCCTATGGTGGATCTTGGGCTGATGTAGGTTTTGATAACTATTTCATTCCTGTACGTGTGATGCTTGCAGAACTCTATCTCTGGAGAGCTACATTCTCTGGAAGCCAGAATGACTACATCAATGCAATTCGCATGTATCACGACTATTTTGTTTATCCTGATCAGGAACGTGCAGTGTCTCAGAATCCTTCAACTTGGATAGATCGTGAATTCCGTAGAATGGCAGACTACTACTACGATGACTTTGAATTGGAACATTCAAAAGGTAATATGCCTTATCCACACTCTCTCGTAGGATATTCAGCTATTATGCCATGTGATACAGTTGCTTACTATGGAACAACCAATGATCTGCGTGCAATCTTCAATTCGCAGTATTCTAATAACTACTATCCATCAGTTGTTCCATCAACACGTATTCGTGAAATTTCAGCAGACCAGATTTACTGCTATTATGCGTACACTTCTGCATCTGTCATTGATACTATCTATGGATCACATGAAAAGAACGAATATGAGAACGAAGTTTACATGGGTGACTTGCGACTTGGTTCAGTATATCCACCGGCAATTAGCAATCTGTATGAGAGCCAGTATAACTCATCTCTCAATAGTTCACGCTACTATAACCTGAAGTGGACTGATGGATCTTCAATCCTTACTACAGACAGACGTCAGTCATATATTGCTTATTTCCGCGATAACATCCTCTATCTCCATATGGCAGAGGCACTTAACCGTGCAGGATTCCCGGAAACTGCATTCGCAGTACTCAAGTACGGTTTGACAGAAGATGTTCTTTCTAACCGCAAGATTATCTCTCAGGCAGAATTCGACCGTCTTTCTGAAATCAAGTCTTATGGTTCAGCTCTCAGCAATTTGCGTGAACCACGATACAGCTCTGATGATGAACTTGACCTGCAAACCAGAGGTAGCTTCGTTATTTGGCCGTCATCTGTATTCAAATTTATTGAGAAGAACGAAAGCTCTACAGGTGGAACAGTCATTATCATAGGTGGAACTACTAAGAACCAAATTGGTATTCACTCTATGGGATGTGGTGATACAGAATTCAACAAGTATTACTATCTCGATGACGAGGAAACTCTCGCTGGCCTGAAAACATTAGAAACAGTTCCTGACACAGTTGTACGTCCTGCTCCGCTGTCAGATGGATACACACCAGAAGAGTATGACGCATGGGAAATAGCTGAGAATGCATGGCAAGAATCTGTTAACGCTCGCGACGCTGTGATTGCAGCTAATGAAGCAGCAACAGAATACAATCTTGAATATCTCCAGTCAGACCCAATCAAGACTAAGCGTCAGGATCGCGTAGCTCAGCTCATTCTTGAAGAAGAGGCACTCGAAGGTATGTTCGAAGGCTATCGCTTCTATGACCTCATGCGCTACTCAGTTCAGACAAATGACTATGACTATCTCTACAACACTGTTAAGCAGCGTAAGGGCAAGGGTACCACTGATGAAGGTGCAGCACCTCTTGCCGGTGGCAACTGGTACTTAAAACTCCCAACTCGCTAATTACACATTAGTATATATAGCTGAAGCCCAGGGTTTACACTCTGGGCTTTTTCTTTTCTATTATGCCACCAATTTATGTTATACACACCCTACGCCTTTGGTGTCTGGAATCGCGTTTCTCCGTTCCTGTGAAGGCAAGTTTGTTGTAAAATTCGAAAAATATTCAAAAAAAGTTGTTGAAAGATTTTGTCATGAAAAATAAAGTGCGTACCTTTGCACTCGCTTTCGGAAATAAGAGTTGCCGCGGCTTGAGTTGCGGTGATTTTTTTCTCTGTATTTCGAGAAGTGAAATCGATCATTGACAGACTGGAACAAGGCGTCTTCATATCCGTCAGTAATATATTTATTATATACTGTTGGTTTATGGAGATAAGATAAGCA
>CACYSD010000018.1:0-92338 GCA_902776985.1 uncultured Bacteroidales bacterium | reverse complement strand
CGTAAAGGTACAAAAACTTTACGACATAACAAAGCCCTGGCTTGAGAAAGTCGGGGCTTTGCGTAAAAAAAGAGGATGTGCCTATTTTGACACACCCTCATTAAATATAGAATAATAGATAGAAAATTTATAAATTATAATCATGGTAAATCAATTAAAAAAGGCTTATCAGGATATCCTTCTATAGTTAACAAGCCAAGACGATACAGTCTCCATTTTACGGCCTCTTTTGATACATTCAACTCTCTTGCAATTGGTATTATCACTGCTAAGCTGTTATACTTGGCGTCATTATTATTGTCCGCCCAATAAAGATGATAACGAGTACACCCGTATACATTTGTAATATTATTGTAATAATGTTTTATAAATCTTGTGTATATAATATTTCTTGGCATTAGTAAACAAGATGCAAAATGATTGGCATGATGCTCTAACCAATAAAGCTCTTTGTTTGATATGGATTCGTCAATCAATGTTTCATTAGTTTCATCCATAGCAATCAATCCATATTTTTTTATTAGGTCATAATGGAATACATAATGTCCGATTTCATGAGCCATTGTGAAATTTATTCTTCCAATATTATTACTATCATTTTTGTTAATAATAATTCGTTTTTCTTGAAAATTTATTATTCCTGCTTGATTATTCAACAATGTTTGATAATCATATTGTATTTCTAGTTTTTTTGCTATGGTAAAAGGGTCAATGGGATATAAATCACTATTAGTTAACAATGTATATGCTTGTTGTTCTATGAATGAATCTGTTAAATAGGGTGCTACAATCTGTAACTCTTTCTTTGTCGTAAAGCATAGATTGTTTAGTATTTCGCATAAAGAAGAAGTAATTAAGCCACAATTAAATAAAAGCATTGTAGTTTCCATAGGCTCTTGACCTAATAAACGTTTTAACTCATATTGTTTACCTTCTTCATAATTGGTTATTCGGTTCAAAATAATCTTCGGGTGTTTATCCATCTTATTCAAATCATATCGCCATAGACCTATGTTGTGTTTTTCGGCTTTACATAAGAAATCGTGGGGAAAAGGGACTGATGCCACTATTATAAGTTTAATTTTCTTATTTCCGATGTAATCCCATAATTGTTTATATACTGAATCCCAGTTTGGTTGACCTTCTATACATTCAAATGCAACTATAAACGATGGGCTGTCGTTAGTTGAAGATGAAAAATACTGCTCTAACGCTATAGTAGGTTGTATGTTTGTGCTGTATAAAGGTTTACTAACTACCTTTTGATATGAATTGCTCACTATGTAATTGCGTAGATATTGCTCAGTTAATTGTGCAACTAATGGTTTAGTTTGTTCTTCTAAAACAAGTGGCGCATAACCAGAACCATCAAACAAGTCTTCCAACTCTTTAACTTCAGAGCGTAATACGTGTCCATAACACAAGTCGTCAAAAATTTTCAGTTCCCTTTTAAATCGGAACTTATCCATGTTTGATGCAATAGATGATTCTTTGTCAGTGTTATCAAGATATTCACGGCATTTTTCTATTATTAATTTGGAAAAATTCCATCTTGCAAGTTTTGGCTTAATAATTCCTCTTTTTTGACTTACAAACAAAACCAACTCCCAATAGGATTTGTTTTTTTTACTTTTAATCCATGGAATTATCCGCTGGCAAATGGTTAGAACCCATATTTCATCAACTGTGTTTTCTACAAAACACTCTGCTACATTAAAACTTATATTTCTCATATGTATATCATATTTCTCCTAAAAAATAATACATTAAACATCTCTTTGTTCAAATGAATGAACTACGATACAAAGATAAGATTTTTATTGATACACCGAAGCAGATTTTGTTAAAAATCCTATGTTTTGAAACTAATTATTTTTGAAAAGTTTCACATTCTCTTGCTCATTAGCCAATGATTATCTATCTTTGCGAATGATTCGGGGGAGAAATCCCGATGCCATTATTATTTGCGTATTCAAAAACGTCCTTGAAGTTTGGCCACAGAAAGACGTGTCTCATAGAATTACGCAGATGTTCACTTACGTGGACGTCTGATTTGTCTGTGAGATGCGGGTAAGGCCAAACACCCAAGGACGTGGACAATGATGATGTCTACGTTTTTTTATAAAATAAGGTCTAATTAACTAACTTAAAATTAAATTATTATGAGAAAAGTATTTATTTTTTAATTTGTGTTTTGTACAGTTTACTCGTTTGCTCAAACAACTGTAGCAGAATACCACTGTGATTACTTTGACAAGGATTATGAAATATCTGTAACAACAGAAAAGAATGATCCTTCGACAATTTCAGAAATTTATATAGAAGTTGCCGGTGAAAGAAAGACGGAAACAGTTACGCTTATTTACAAGAATCCTACGCTGCTATTATCTTCTCTGAAAGAAGTACGAAATAAGTATGCAGAATGGATAAAAGTTGCAGAAGATAATAATATAACTGAAATGACGAAGGAAATCCCTGTGGATATGCCCACGGTAACAGTAGGTTGGTATGGGACAAAATGGTTCTTCTCATTTAACAAGCGACTTAATTTTGATTTTATGATTCTTGATAGTGGTAAAAAAGTAATTGTAATGTCTGCTAAGGTAACTGCTTCGTCTAACGAATACATACACCAAAAGTTCTACTGGGTTTTTCAGTCAGTAACAGAATTGGATGAGTTTATTAAGATATTAAATTATTCAAAGTTTATTGAAAAACTAAATGAGAATACTAATAATGAAAATTTATTCAAATAATTATTGTCATTATTCATGCTATGTGATTACTGACAACTCTATGTACCTTAAATAATGAATAAGGGATCTGCCCACATGGGCAGGTCCCTTTGCTTTTTACATTTTAGATAAGTGAAAAGGATGAAAAGCCAACGAAAGAGTGTGTTTTTTCAGCCACCGTGATTATGGCGTGAGCCTTACAAGACATGAGGCGGAATAGCAGCAAAGTCGCCGGGCGTTTTTATAGTTTCTTAAGGATTGTGTACTCGTTTTCAGGGAAAATGCGTAACTTTGCACCGGATTTAGAAACGAACGATTATTTCTTTTTATTTTTCTTTTAATCAAAACGTATGAAAAAGTTTTTTATCGCAATGTGTGTGGCTCTCTTCGCCATTAGCGCACAGGCTCAGAAAAGAGGTGAGTTCGCAGTAGGATTACAAACAAACGAGACTTTCTCTAAAGTAGAGTTTTTGAATGCAAAAGAAAACTCCAACAAGTGGGGAATCGGTGCTTTCGGTCAGTACAGCATCACTAACCACTGGCGTCTTGAAGCTGACCTTACCTTCCACCCAATGAAGGATCATATGTCTGACTTCCTCGCAGCTCTGGAAATGCAGTATGTGTTCCATGTTTCTGACAAATTCAAGATTTATCCTTCTCTCGGCTATGCTCTGTCATTCGTGCACAGAGAGACATACACCGAAAAAGACGACAACGGTTCCATAACTTTTGAGGGTGACAACGACACAGACGGTGGTATTCAGCTCGGACTTGGTTTCCAGTACAACCTCAAGAACGACTGGTTCATCAAGGCTGACTACAAGTTCCAGCCTGGTATCTTCGGTGATGCTCACTGCATCATGTTCGGCGTAGGCTACAAGCTCTAAGCTTATACATTACATCGCATAAACACAACAACGGCTTCTTGTACTTTTGCAGGAAGCCGTTGTTTAGTATTATAGATCTTCTTCGCGGACGTAGTCGACGGCACGGTTGATGTAGTCGAGGAATGGTTTGGTGGGCTGGAACATTGCCGCTACACGCTCAGCGAGATTGTCGCCAAGGATGAACTTGTCGTCAACGGTGGTGACAAGGCAGTAGACCTTGAATTTGAGATAATCTGCCCAGGGGCTGTCTGTGGGAAAGCCCTTTGGCACTTTACGCAAGGCATTGTCGCTGTCGAGCTTATAGACCGGTGAGCAGTTCTGGACTATCTGGTGAAAGTCGCCGTCTCCATTCACTATGTCTTCACGGATAATCTTGAGTACCTTAGGGTCGCAGATGTAATCGCCTGATGCCAGCATGTGGGTGAAAGGATAGCCGTCACCTCGTCCTGTACCTATGTGGAAATAGTAGCCGCTATAGGGTGATTTCTTCCCTTCTCGGCAGATGTAGCAGCCGAAGTGTGTCTTGTAGGGAGATTTGTCCTTGCTGAAGCGGACATCGCGATAGATGCGGTAGGTGCAGTCCTTGACGGTGAGTCCGCGAACTGTGGGGTCGTACTCGCCAATACGGGCAATGAGCTGCTCGGTGAATTCGTGAAAACGTGTCTGCGCTTGCTGGTACTCGTCCTTGTGTGCCATGAACCAGTCACGATTGTTGTTGGCTTCAAGCTGACGTAGAAAATGTAGTATTTGTTTCATATTGAGAAATATAACGGTTAATGTTTAACGGTTAACGTTTAACGTTGTTTGCAAAAATACAAAGAATGTTTGTTATGAGTAGTGTTTTGAAGAAAAAAGTGTAACTTTGCACTATGATTAAAGAAATGCAACTGAGAATTCTGCCCCGAATTGCAGCTGACGAACGTTCGTTGAAGGACTATCTGAGCAAGGAGAAGGGTGTAGACACCTCCCACGTGAAGGCTGTGAGGGTGCTGAAACGCAGCATTGATGCCCGACAGCGTACTGTGATGGTGAACCTGACTGTGAGGTTGTATGTGGATGAGATGCCCGACGACGAGGGTTTCAAGCGCGTGGAATACAGGAATGTGGAGGGATGCCCCGAAGCGATTGTTGTGGGAGCTGGTCCTGGCGGACTGTTTGCAGCCTTGCGATTGATAGAACTGGGTATGCGCCCGATTGTGGTGGAGAGGGGAAAGAATGTGCATGATCGCAGAAAGGATATTGCTGTTATCTCGCGTGAACACGTGGTTGATCCTGAGTCGAACTATTCTTTCGGCGAGGGTGGTGCAGGTGCGTTCAGCGACGGCAAGCTTTATACGAGAAGCAAGAAGAGGGGCAATGTGGATAAGATTCTGAATGTTCTGTGCCAGCACGGTGCTTCGACTTCGATTCTCTCCGATGCTCATCCTCACATAGGCACGGACAAACTGCCGAAGGTGATTGAGGCTATTCGTAACACAATTATCAAGTGTGGCGGAGAGGTGCATTTTCAAACGAAAATGACTTCATTGATTGTTGATAATAATGAAGTTAAAGGAATTAGAGCAATCTCAACTTCAACTGTAGGCTCAAATGAAAGGGAATGGCTGGGACCTGTAATCCTGGCTACAGGACATTCCGCTCGCGATGTGTATCGCTACCTCTCTGCAAGCGGCATAGAGATTGAACCCAAGGGTATTGCGGTGGGTGTAAGACTGGAGCATCCTGCCGAACTGATTGACCAGATTCAGTATCACAATAAAGAGGGTAAGGGAAAGTACCTGCCTACGGCTGAATATAGCTTTGTGACTCAGGTGGAGGGCAGAGGAGTGTACAGCTTCTGTATGTGCCCTGGAGGAACAGTGGTTCCTGCTGCCAGCGGTCCTGAGCAGGTTGTAGTGAACGGTATGTCGGCTTCGCTGCGCAACTCTCCCTGGAGCAACAGCGGAATGGTAGTGGAAACGAGGGAAGCTCCGGCTGAGTTCTATCAAGATCACGACGGACTGGAGATGATGCGTTTCCAGGAGCATCTTGAACGTATGGCTTGGCAGGAGGGCGGGCGCCGTCAGAGTGCACCGGCTCAGCGAATGGCTGACTTCGTGAATCGCCGTCTCTCGCAGTCGCTTCCCAAGTCTTCTTACACTCCAGGGTTGGTGTCGAGTCCTCTGCACATGTGGATGCCCGAATTCATAGTGAGCCGTTTGCAGGAGGGTTTCAAGGCCTTCGGACGCTCATCCCACGGATTTCTGACGAACGAAGCAACGATGATAGGTGTGGAGACTCGTACAAGTGCACCGGTTCGTATTCTTCGTGACAACGAATCGCTGCAGCACATCCGTCTGAAAGGTCTTTATCCTTGCGGCGAGGGTGCCGGCTACGCCGGAGGCATTGTCTCTGCCGCTATCGATGGTGAAAGGTGCGCGGAAATGTTGAAAGTGAAGAATAAATGTGAAGTGTGAAGAGTGAAGTGTGTTATCGTTCGGCTTGCCGACGCTCCGGGCAAAGCTCCGGAGAACTTTGTGATAGTACCGGAGCACTCAAAAACTTAAGAACTCAAAAACTTAAGAACTTAAAAACTCAAGACAAGATATGAAGAGAATTTTGTTTTTAGCAATTATGCTGGCGGGAACGCTGAGCGTGAAGGCACAGTTTACGAAACTGGACAGGCATCCGGAAATTCCAGTGGAATATGATGCTGTGTTTGTGGATCATGTTCGCAATTTCGTAGGTGGAGTGATTCGCTCCAGCTATGGTCAGTTCTTCGGACAGATTACTCCTCAGGGTGAACTGACGGGGTATGGTACATTCTATACCGATCGTGACGGAGAGATTGTGGGACAGTTCTACAATGGTCAGCTGATTGTAGGAATCAAGCAGGGTAACGACATTGTGAAAGTGGGTACAGAAACTCACTACGCGGTGTATGACCTGCGTACGGCGGAGTTGCTCTACATCATGAAAGATGGTGAGAAATACCTTCCTGATGCCGACCACAAGGAAGCCTGGAAGTACGGTCAGTTGAAATACGCCAACGGTGGTAAGTATGTTGGCGAACTCGTGAACGGCAAACGTGATGGCTTTGGCATCTACTACTATGCCGACGGTGATCACTACTTCGGACGCTATAGCGACAACCGCCCAGTAGGCTATGGTGCTATGTTCAAAACCGACAATTCGGTGGTGATTCAGAAATGGGAGAATAAGAGTGAAGAATAAATGTGAATAGTGAAGTGTTGATAGTGAAGTGATAGTACCAGAAAGAGTAATTGTGAATTGATATGATACAGAATAGTAAAGAGGCATGGATAATGGCAGCACGACCAAAGACGTTGGTGGGTGCTGTGGCACCGGTGCTGGTAGGTGGACTGCTTGGCTTCTCTCATCTGGCACCGAGGGTGGCTTCGGCTTCAGCAATAGGATGGTGGATGCAGGCTTTTGCTCCGTTTATGCTGTGTATGCTCTTCGCGCTGATTATGCAGATTGACGCTAACTTCATCAATGACTATATTGACTGGAGAAAGGGTAGTGACCGCAGCGACAGACTTGGACCGGAACGGGCAATGGCTCAGGGATGGATTACTCCAAACGCTATGCGCCTGGGTATTCTGATTACTACCATTGCTGCCATTCTAATAGGATTGCCTTTACTGTTCTTCGGAGGAATGTGGATGATTCTTGTAGCGGTGCTGTGCATAGTTGCCTGCTTCCTCTATTCCACATTCATGTCATACAAGGGATGGGGTGACGCCCTTGTGATTGTGTTCTTCGGAATCGTACCAGTGGTGTTCACTTACTGGTGCGTGGTGAAAGGCAGTTGGGAAGCCGCATTGAATGTTAGTGTTATTAATCAAACAGCGATTATTTTCAAATTGCAGCAGGCTATGTTGCTGGGAATAGCAATGGGATTGGTGACTGACTGTTTGCTGATGGTGAATAATTACCGCGATGTGGAGCAGGACAGGGTGAGCGGCAAACAAACTCTGGTAGTGAGATTTGGTGAGAAAATAGCCCTGCAACTTTATCTATGGGCAGGAGTGGTGGCTGTAGTGCTGGTGCTGCTGGTCAGCTGGAAAAGTGCTGTGCTGCTACTTGCGTACTTGGTTCTGCATCTTATAACTGCATACAAGATGAGCCGTCGCAAAGGACGCGACCTTAATAGCGTGCTCGGAATGACTACACGCAATATAATCATCTTCGGAGCTTGTACTGCTTTAGGCTTGATGATATAAGTGTGAAGCGTGAAGAGTTAGTTGTGAAGTGATAGTACCGGGAAATGATTTTAACTATTCACCTGAATAGTTAATCAGGGCGACAGCATAGGCGCTGATTCCTTCCTCACGTCCGGTGAAGCCAAGATGCTCTGTGGTTGTAGCCTTGATGCTGACGCAGTCAACATCTATACCCATAACTTTGGCGAGTGTCTGCTGCATGGCAGGGATGTGAGGATTAAGCTTAGGCTGCTGGGCGCAGATTGTGGCGTCGATATTGCCGACTTTGTAACCTTTTGTGGCAATAAGATCTATCACCCGTGATAACAAAATCTTGCTGTCGATTCCGGCATACTCTCCAGCAGTATCGGGAAAATGATATCCTATGTCTCGCATATTGGCTGCACCAAGCAATGCGTCGCAGATGGCATGTATAAGCACATCTGCATCGCTGTGGCCAAGCAATCCATGTGTGTGGGGAATAAGAACACCTCCCAGCCACAACTGTCTGTCTGCTACGAGCTGATGCACGTCGTAGCCCATACCTATGCGAAAAGGAACCATATCTAATTCATAATTAAAAAATTCATAATTAATAATTCTGCGAAAAAACCGCAGAACACTCTACCTTCTCCTTCCCAGCAGGTCGCTGATGCCGTCCATGTCGAAGGCGAGAGTGAAACGAAGGGTCTGGTCAAGAGGGTTGCTCTGGGATGCGGAAATCACATAACCAGCATCTATGGAGAATACATTCATCTTGAAACCAGCACCAACGGTGTAGTATTTACGGTTACCCTTGTTGGGATGTTCGTAGTGATAACCAGCGCGAAGGAAGAATTTGTTGTTGTAGCTGTACTCTATACCTGCACTCCAGGAGATTTCCTGAAGCTCTTCCTTGAATCCGCCTGGTGCATCGTGGAAAGACTTGAAGATACCGCTGATAGGTGAAACGTTGTAGTAGCCTTCATCCATGAGCCAGGATGTATAGCCGCTATAGTCATCACTCTCAGCTCCAGTCTCTTCGATATACTGCTCCATGGTTGGGCGGGTGGGGACGAGGAGTTTGTTGGCATCGGCAGAGAATGTAATGGTGTTGTACTCATCAATAGGTACCATGAGAGATGCACCAAGACGCAGGTTTGTAGGGAGGAACTCACTTGTGTTACCTTCGTCGTAGGAAATCTTTGAACCGATATTTGAGATGTTCAAACCCCAGCCCATCTGACACTCGCGCTGACCGAGATTGAGGTAGCCGTTGTGGTAGAGTGCCATGTCGGCAGCAAAAGCAGAACCAGGAGTTGTCTCGTCATCCTGCTTGTAAGCAAGGTCGCTATAGATGAATCGGAGAGCTACAGCTGCAGAGAAATTTTCGGAAAGCATGCGTGAGTAAGCAAGGTCGACAGACAATTCGTAGGGCTTGATGATATCGGCATTGCTATAGTCGCCACTTTCTGAATATGCCATAACCTCACCAAGAGAGAAATAGCGCAAAGAACCTGATAATGCATCATAGTCACCTATGCGGTAATAACCTGTGAGGTTGGCGAGGTCGATGTCGTTGACGAGCTGGCGCAGCCAAGGTGTGTAGTTCACAGCTACTCCTCCACGGCTGATACAGAAAGGATACTTTGCAGGGTTCCAGTACTGTGAGTTGACATCAGGGTCGGTAGCAGCACCTACATCACCCATTGCACCGGCACGTGCATCGGGAGCGATGGCAAGCGAAGTCACACCGTAGTAGACAGGGTTGAGCTGATTCTTCACGTCCTGTGCGTTGGCAACGCTGACGCAAGAGATTATTATTACAGAAAGTGTTTGTCGAAATAGTTTCATAATTCTTTATTTATCTGTACGTATGATTGTTGTACACTAATAAGAAAAACGTACAGACAGCAGGTTTATTGTGCCTTGGAACTGAGAATAACGAACTTTAACGCCTTAGATACAGTTTTACCTCCCTCGCAACCGATTTTTGCATTAAGAATATATACTCCAGGAGGAAGGTGAGAGTCCATCTCATTGAAATTGCGAGAAAGTGTATATGAAGCCGATGAACTGAATCCGCTCTCTGAGGTTTCATAGACTTTGTGCCCGGCTACGCTATAGATAGCCACGTTTACGGAAATGTTTGTCTGAGGACGGTCGTTCTCTATGGTAAGCGTGATTTGATTGTAGGCCGGTGAGGTTACGGTCATATCGAATATCTCTGGTTGCTGTCCCTGATTTACGAAGAAATCTATAGTCTTCTGAGAAGCATTGTTTAAAGCATCAAAAGCGCGGATAGACATTGTATGGTGTCCGTCGCTTAGTTCCGGAATACTGAATGCGACGCTACCGCTTCGGTAGTCACCGATGGTAGGACTGAAAAATGCATTGAGTGAATAGGTCTGTGCCTCGTCGTTGTCGATTACCACAGATATGTCGTGACCAATGCCGCTACCAGTCATGTTGATTCCGCTCTCGTCCTGGAATGTAGCAATAAGCAGTGGTGTCTCGTTGACCACGTCTCCCTCTTTGAAGTGCTCGGTGTTGAGATAGGCTGTGATGACCGGACCTTCAGTGTCGTTCTTAAGTGTTGGCGATGTGCCATTGATAAGGAAATTGTCGAATCGTCCGTTTACCTCATTGCTGTGAGAATCATTGGCGGCATAGAGGGATACAAGTCCTGACTGCCCACTGTAGTTGTTATCGAGAGGCATAGGGAAAACGAACTTGAACTTGCCTTGGCGTACGGAGTCGGCACAAGTATAGAGTGTGCGCAGACGGTCTGTGAACTGATAAGGAGTCTCGATGGTGTTGCCGTTGGTCTCACCATAGGGATTGTTCTTGCAGACAACAATCTCTTCGTTATCGAAAATCACAGGAGAAATAACTCCGTTGAATTCTGTGTCGATAGTTCCATCCTCACCTACGATATGTCCCTCAATAGTCACAGTCTCACCAGCTGCTATTGTCATAGGAGAACCTGGTGCATAGGTTGAGTTGATGAGGTCAATCTCTATGCCTGGAGTTGGAGTGGCAAGAGTGATTGCCGGATCGCCGAGAAGCACGAAGTGTGCCTTGTTGACGTTGTAGGTAGAATTGTTGTATGTGTCGATGTAGTTGCACTTAGCGTCAGCCAGAGCTTCACCGAGGGTGTATCGCGTGCCGTCGGACTTATTGCCGAGAGCACGAATCATGAATCGCCAGTTGATGGCAGAGTTTGGTGCAGGGTAAACGGTGCGAGATGTGGAAATAATACCCATTGCTGCTCCCTTGGGATTGAGGAGAGCCGTTTCACCGATATTGCTCTGGTTCATGTCGAACGGAGCCACATCGCATGATGCTGTAACCCATAGTGGCAGACGAGGCGAAGACCAGTTTGCAAAATCGCTGGAACGGAGAATCTGTTCGTGTGAGAGGCAATAAGCAGCTCCGTGTCCAGTATAGTTCATCACCAAAGCTCCTTCCTGCATGATTCGGTTTATGTCGTTGTATGCGCCAGGGTAGGAGTTACCTGTAGAAGAGCGTTCACGGGTGTAGGTGTCCAAATATACTCGCTGTATGTGGATGTTGGGGTAGAGTGGTGAGATGCGTCCGATGAGAGTGTCGCCATCCTCCATGTGCTGGTTGTTGTTGCCGTCGTCGCAGAGCACAGCTATAGTGTTCTTCCAAGCTCCCACCTGCTCGTTGTTGATGTATGTGATGAGTTTGTCGACAACATCCTTTGCTTCTGAAGTTGTGGTAACAGGAATACGTCCTACACCAATAAGCGGTTTGGCACGAAGTACGTCTGCTGAAGCATTGTCGGCAACAAGAGTGAAGTATTCCTCAAGCACGAAACTGTTGGTGTGGCTCAGAGAATTGTCGCCTTCGTAGCAGAGCAGGTAATTCTCTGGTTTATATCCTGACATTGCAGAAGTAATCATGCGGTTGTCCCATACACAGTCACCAAAGAGAAGAAGGTTCTTAGGACGTGATGCAGCGTCAACAGCCCTGTCGTAGAGCATCTTCATGAAGCGGCGAATTGCAGTGGCATCGGGTGTGCCAGATGAGAATTCATTATAAATCTTGTCGGCAGAAACAACGACGCATGTCATGTTTTCGGCAACTTTGTGAGCATCAGCCAGACGTTGTGCCTGTTGTGTGAGATGACCGTTTGCAGGTACAACAATGACTAAATCGATGCCACTGAGTGAGTGCAAATCCTGATTAGCTATCGAACCTACTACATGTGGGCTTGGGAAAGTCGCGGAAGGATTGAAGGCCACGAACTCTTCACTGTTCCAGCTTTCAGCATCACTACTGAAAGGGAAATCCCATGCCCCTGTAGAAGAATTATATGTACCGTTCAATTCCTCATAGCCAGTTGCAGAGTTAACATGCAGCACTGCGGTCTCTTCACTTCCTCCTGACAGACGGAATAAAACGTCACCTTTCTGTTTGGGACGGAAAAGCAACTCCTGTGAAGAAAGACGCAACTGGCGTTCATAGGAAGCACGCAAATAGTCAAGGCGTCCGGAAATACCAGAAGTACGATTGTGTTGTAATCTTATGGTGTTGGACTCCTTGCTGAAACGTTTGCTTACGGTATAGGTCCTTGATGTGAGCCTGCCATATTCATAGCTGCTGAGAGCTGTGAAGGAGATTGTGCCGAGAGTGGAGTCGTTCATCGTGACGCCAAGCTGTGAACTCGACGAACCTGCAGCGCAGAACTGGACTGTCAAATCAATTCCTCTATCGGCAACGATGTCAGGTGTCTGCAGGGTGTAGCTCTTTGTATTACCTGTAGCAAAGTCATAGCTGTCGAAGAATACTCGTCCGGAGTTGATGAAACTGTATGCGTCGTTCTCAATCAGAGCATGTTCGGGAAAAGAAGTGAGCACTGCGGCATCCGAACCTACATTGTATGCGTACTTCTCCAGTTCGATTGGCTCTGAAGATGCGTTCTCCGTAAGAAAATAATATGTGTAAGTAGAATAAGGATTGTTGAAGTGTGTGTAGCGAAGTGAACCCGAATTGGTTGTGCTGAGTGTCCATCGTGTCTGTCCACGTCCATAGAACAGAACTTTGGAATCTGTGCGGTAGAGAGGCAGTTCCACCAAGTCATCATCGATATTTTCTATGCCTGACTCTGGCAGCACTTCCAGATTCAATCCATAAAGCCTGACTTTAGCAGGATTGGAGAATCCCATGCTTCGCAAAGAACTGTTGGTAATCTGATACATTCCAGCTTTCTCAACCCTAATTTTCACCCATTTGCCCTCCGCAAGAACAGAGTGCTCAGCATAGCGTTCGCTTGTCTGTGCCGTAGCATAAACAAACGAAAGAATGAATAATATGGATTGTATAAGGCGGAACATGAGAGTAAAAAGTGAAGAGTGAAGAATGAAGAGTGAAAAATTGCCATCCGAATGATACTCCTCTCTTATAGGGAGGGGCTGGGGGTAGGCTTTATTACTTTATTTTAAGTTTCAAGAGCTGTTGATCCTCAAGGTAGGCTTCGAGGGTTTGACCTTCACTCACAGGACCTACTCCTGCTGGAGTTCCTGTGAAAATCAGGTCACCCATCTTCAAAGTGAAGAATCTGCTACAGTAACTTACTATCTTGTCTACCGTATGAATCATGTCGGAGGTACATCCCTGCTGAACAGTGTTTCCGTCGATGTCAAGACGAAGATGCAGATTCTGGATCTCGGGCAGAGTGTCCTTTTTGACAAAACGTCCGATGGCTGCACTTTGGTCGAATCCCTTGCAGATATCCCAGGGTAATCCTTTGGCAATGAGCTGCTGCTGCAGGTCTCGAGCCGTGAAGTCAATACCCACCGTCACTTCGCTGTAGTATCTGTGGGCAAAGCGTTCTGATATGTCTTTTCCGAGTCGGTCAATACGAACTATGAGTTCGGTTTCGTAGTCGAATCGCTCTGCAAAATCAGGCACGAAGAACGGCTTTCCCTTCAGAATTACTGCGGATTCCGGTTTGGAGAATATCACAGGTTCTGTATTTAATAACGTAGTATCCTTTACATTATTGCCTGCAGACATTTCCTGATTGTGGGCGGCATAGTTCATGCCTATGCAGAGTATTTTCATATTCCGAACAGCCTTAGAATATCGTTGAGATTAGCGTAAATCAAAAGTGCGAAGAGAAGGAACATTCCCACATACTGCGCTTTTTCCATGAATTTGTCGCTCGGTTTGCGACGTGTAATTATCTCATAGATGGTGAAGAGCGCATGTCCTCCGTCAAGTGCAGGTATAGGCAGGAGGTTCATGATTCCGAGAATAATTGACAAGAACGCTGTGAGAAGCCAGAAACGTTCCCAATCCCACATTGATGGGAAGATATTGCCGATTGCGATGAATCCGCCAACTGAACGTGCACCTTTCTTTGTGAACAGATATTTGAGGTCATTGACATAACCTGTGAGCTTATCCCATCCATAACTAACACCGGCTGGGAAAGACTCCCAAAAACCATAGTCAATATGAGTGATTTTGTAATCAGGACTCTTGTTGGTGAATCCTAACAGGAATTCCTGGCTAAGAACGGCCTCCTTGGTGTAAACGCTGTCATCACGAGTAAAAGTCAATTGAACGGTGCGAGCTACGAGGCTGTCGTGAGCGGTTGACTCTTCGTTGACACTTTTTCTGAGGTCATCCAAAGCAAATGACAAATCGTTGAAATCCTGTAGCTCAGTCTCGTTGATGGCTGTGATGACATCTCCTTTCTCCAAACCTGCCTTCTGAGCCGCAGACCCTGGCATTACAGAGTCAACACCCATAGGCATGAGTATAGAGGCATATTGAGGCTGCTCTATCATGTCAAGCAGATTCATCTCACCGGAGAGAGAAACATCAACAGCCTTGCCGTTGCGCTGAACATGAGCAACCTTGGCATTCGACAGAGTACGCAGACATTCTGTATTCCACGAATCAAATGTCTCGTCGTCTGCACCAATAATGATATCTCCATCCTGGAATCCGTCAGCCTTTGCCTGCTGGTTGAATTTCATACCGTAAGTCATGTCAGTAGACTTGACATAATCCATGCCGGTGGCATAGATAACCATAGCATAAATAAAGAATGCCACGATGAAATTCATGATAATACCGCCGAGCATGATAAGCAGACGCTGCCAAGCGGGTTTGGTACGGAACTCCCATGGCTGAGCCGGTTGTTTCATCTGCTCAAGATCCATGGATTCGTCAATCATACCTGATATCTTAACATATCCTCCAAGAGGAATCCATCCTATACCATATTCTGTGCCGTCGTATTCATTCTCTCCATTTTCTTTCTTTACTATTGGCTTCTTCTTGCGAAGCTTGCGAAACCATTTGTCGTATGTGCTGAAGAGATGAAATTTGTAATCGAAGAAAAGATAGAACTTCTCCACACGAGTCTTGAAGAGTTTGGCAAACAGGAAGTGTCCGCCTTCGTGAAGAATGATGAGTAAAGCGAGTGCTATTATCAGTTGTGCTGCTTTTACAATAATTTCCATTTATGTGTTGAGTTTTTGAGTTCTTAAGTTTTTGAGTTAGTTTATTAAACTTTCTGCGTATTTGCGTGCTACTTTATCCGTGTTGAGATAGACTTCCAGTTCAGAAGACTCTGAGAAATCTACATTAGCCATTGTCTGCTCAATAATCTCGCTGATTCTGTTGAACGGAATCTTGTCTTCTATGAAAGCACGGTTGACAATCTCGTTGGCAGCGTTAACGATACATGGCATATTGCCGCCCTTTTGAAGAGCGTCGTAGGCCAACTGCAGGCAAGAGAAACGATTTACGTCCGGTTGCTCAAAGGTCAGGTTCTTGATGTCAAAGAAACTGAGACGGTCAAAATTCGACTGAAGACGTTGAGGATAACTGAAGGCATACTGAATTGGCAGCCTCATATCGGGCATTCCCAATTGTGCTTTCACTGCACCGTCCTCGAATTGAACCATCGAATGAATCACGCTCTGAGGATGAACCACCACCTGAATCTTGTCGGGAGTGACACCGAAAAGCCACTTTGCCTCAATGACTTCAAATCCTTTGTTCATCATCGTAGCTGAATCAATGGTTATCTTCGCACCCATGTTCCATGTTGGATGAGCCAAAGCCTGTGACTTGGTAACGTGTTTGAGTTCTTCCACAGAATAGTTGCGGAAAGGACCGCCACTGGCAGTAAGGAGAATTTTCTCAATTCTGTTGCCTGGCTCAAGACACTGAAAAATTGCCGAATGTTCGGAATCCACAGGAAGGATAGGGACATTGTTCTCTGCAGCAAGCCTGCAGATCAGTTCTCCTGCCACAACCAATGTTTCTTTATTTGCAAGGGCAATCAGTTTCTTAGCCTTTATGGCATTGATTGTAGGACGCAAACCGGCAAAACCGACCATCGCTGCAAGCACGATATCCACATTCTCATCCTGCACCACATCGCATAAAGCTTCTGATCCTGCATAAACTTTGATGGGGAGGTCAGAGAGAGAGCTTTTTACAGTGTCGTAGTATTGCTCGTTAGCAATCACTACAACTTCGGGCTGGAAATGTCGTGCCTGCTCTATCAGCAATTTGTAATTGTTTCCTGCAGTCAGTACATACGCTTCAAACAGGTCACTGTGTGAAGAAATAACATCAAGTGCCTGAGTTCCTATCGAACCGGTAGAGCCTAATATCGCTATTCGTTTCATTATAAATCTAATAATCCTTCTGGCAGCTTCATTGTAATAACATGATTGTCGTTATCAATATCTGTGATAAGTTCGTCATGTGCAGGTATGAGCACTTCGTCACCGTTTGCTGTTTCTGCAATAAAGAGCCAATTTTCTGTATTGTCGTCTATATCGATTATTGTTCCAATCTGCTGCGCATCATGATTCACAATCTTAAAACCGATAAAGTATTTCAAAGAAACTTGATCGCTGAAATCTGCTTTAACTTTCGATTTCTCAAAGTAGACATCGCAGCCGATAATGGTTTGCGCAGCATCAGCGGAATCAATATCTTCAATCTTCAGGATAACGGAACTGTCGTTTCTGAAACGATATTCCTCAATAAAGAATGGAACGAGGATGCCGTCCACATTAATAATAATATAGTCAGCATCTTCCGTGTCAAAAACATCATCGGTGAAGTTGAAAATCACCTCACCTTTCAAAGCATGCGTTTTGGAAATAACTCCTATCTGATAAACGTCGGAAAACTGTATCACTCTGAAAGTCCTTTAATTGAAAATTCGTTCCTCTTAATTAGCTGCTGCACTTAAATTCTTGTGATTTTTGCACCAAGAGCAGTCAGACGTGTCTCGATATTCTCATATCCTCGGTCAATCTGTTCAATGTTGCTGATCATGCTCACTCCGTCGGCGCTGAGGGCAGCGATAAGCAGAGCGATTCCAGCACGAATATCCGGTGAGGTCATGCGTGAACCTCTAAGCTGGAACTGATTGTCGTGACCTACGACAACAGCTCTGTGAGGGTCGCAAAGAATAATCTGTGCACCCATGTCAATCAGTTTATCTACAAAGAACAAGCGGCTTTCAAACATCTTCTGGTGAATCAGCACACTACCTTTTGCCTGGGTGGCGACAACCAGCATAACACTAAGCAAATCAGGAGTGAGGCCTGGCCATGGAGCATCGCTTATAGCCATGATGCTGCCGTCCATAAACGACTCCACTTCGTAGTGATCCTGCTGAGGAATGAAAATATCGTCGTTGCGACGTTCTATCTTTATACCCAGACGGCTGAACATCTCCGGAATAATACCGAGATTGTCATAAGAGACATTTCGAATTGTCAGTTCGCTGTGAGTCATCGCAGCCATACCGATAAAACTGCCCACTTCAATCATGTCAGGGAGAAGTGTGTGCTCTGTTCCATGCAAAGACTTAACCCCCTCAATAGTCAGAAGGTTTGATGCAATACCGGAAATGCGTGCTCCCATACGGTTAAGCATATTGCATAACTGCTGGATGTATGGTTCGCAGGCAGCGTTATAGATTGTAGTTGTTCCTTCGGCAAGTACTGCGGCCATGATGATGTTTGCTGTACCAGTTACGGACGCTTCGTCGAGCAACATATACTGTCCTTTGAGGGCTGGAGCATCAATTTCATACACGTGACGTTCTACGTTATGAGTGAACTTCGCTCCTAATTTCTGTACACCGAGAAAGTGTGTGTCCAGTCTGCGGCGGCCAATCTGGTCTCCGCCTGGCCGAGCTACGAATGCGTGATGGAAACGTCCCAATTGAGGACCAAGCAGAAGTATGGAGCCACGAAGCGATGAACAGCGTTGAACAAACTCATCGCTGCTCACGTATTCCATATCTATGTCTTTTGTCTGGAATTCCCATTCGCCTTTGCCCAACTGCTTGACTTGAACACCCATTTTGCTCAACAGGGCAATGAGGTTGTTAACGTCAAGGATGTCAGGAAGGTTGCGAATGATAACAGGTTCTTCTGTTAGCAAAACAGCACTAATCACTTGCAAGGCTTCGTTTTTCGCACCTTGAGGAGTGATTTCACCATGCAGTTTATGTCCGCCTTCAATTATGAATGATGCCATATATATGCTATTTTTTCTTTTTTTTCTTTTTCTTCTTGCCGTCTGTTGACATCTGTTGAACTTCGTTCAGGATTTCGTTATCACTCTGAAGACGAAGTTCTTCAGGATTCAAATCACGGGTGGAAATACCGCTGAGTTGGCTCAAATCATCAATAATCTTGTCATTGGTCATAGCATCACGATTCCAACGTCCAAGACTACGTTTCATTTGATTCGCTACCTGTTCTGTGAATACACGTTTGGCTTCCGGATCATCAATTTTAGCAATCTTCTGTGATATTTTCTCTACAATTGCTCCATAGTGCCTACGGGCAATTCGTTGTTGAGGGTAGGGAATCGACTCGCGTGAATCACGAATGTTGCTTATCTTCTCAATTTCCACAGGATAATTGATGTCAAGTTCGTAGTTGCTTATTGCGGCAAGGTGATTCCAGAGTTTTTGGTTAATATCTTCCACTTCACAATTCTGCTTTGCGATAATCTCCATTATGGCAACAATAGACCTGGCGCATTTCTCTCGTTCCTCAGCATCCGCTATGGTCTTGGCGTAATCCACCATTTGCTGCACCATACGTCCGTATTCGGGCATCGCAAGCGAAGGGCGTTCTGTATTATAATCAACAGTATTCATCTATATATTTTTCAATTGGATAATTTACAATATTTGGGTAGGCTTTCCTACTACAAATTCCTTCAGATAAAAAGGCTCAAGATAGGCAACATCAGCAAAGTCGTTTCTTAAGAAAGCCTTTTCTGCCAACGGTGACATGTGTTTTGCGACAGGGTTGATGTTGTCTATGAAGTGGGCATTGGGATGATTGATAATCTTCTTGCACTTTTCCGCTCCGTTACCGAAGAAATAAATTGGACGTGCATCAAGTAGCTCGTCGAAGCATCCTTTCTCCACTACAAGAGGAGCAACGTTCCTTACTGGTTTCAGCGCACGAGTATATACAGCTGTGTACACCTCCATTCGTCTTGCATCAAGCATAGGACAAATCAGGGCATCCTCGGGCAACTCCTCGTGGAGCAGTACAGGAACTGATAGGATTTCAAGAGTGGACAAAGCAATGAGTTTCAGATTTCTTCCATAACAAACACCTTTTGCCATAGAAACACCGATGCGCAAGCCTGTGTACGAACCAGGACCAGCGCTCACACTTACTGCGTCGAATGGGATGGCGTGGCTGTCGGTAAACGATAGCGCTCTGTCAACCATTCCGCCCAGTACCGATGAATGAGCTGAACCGTCGTTACATTCCTTATGGTGAATTACAGCACCATCCTGGCTGACAGCGACAGAACAACCGTCAATAGAAGTTTCTATATGTAGTATACAAGACATGTATAATTTAATTTACAAATTGGACATTTAATCTGCAAAGATACGAGATTTATCAGACATGACCAAATGCGGTGGAATAAATCATATTTATTGTATATTCAGAGCCTTGACTGCAAAGTCGAGGACAAGATCCGCTGTTTTCTCGATTCCTAGGATTGAGGAATTGACACACATGTCATAGGCGCGGGCGTCTCCCCAGCTTGTCTCTGCATAGAAGTTGTGGAAATCGCTACGGATGGCGTCTGTGTGCTCAATCAGGTCTTTAGCTTCCTGCATACTTATCCCGTTGCGTTCCATAAGGAATTTTACACGGTCGTCATAGTTGGCGCGGATGAATACATTCAGATGACGAGGGTGCTCACGCAGAATATAGTCAGAACAGCGGCCGACGATGATGCAGTTTTCTGACTGGGCTTTGTCGAGAATGATGTCCGACTGAACCTTAAACAGCGATTCGTTGCTGATGGAATTATTGTACAGGCTTCCGAAAGTTGCAAAGGGTGATGCCAGGCTACGGATCACATGTGACATGAATCCTCGTGTAGGAACCTCGTCTGATTTCTTGAACAACGACGGGTCGAAACCGCTTTCCTTTGCAGCCATCTGTATTAGCCTGCGGTCATAGATGGGTATATTGAGTTTCTTGGCAATGATTTCTCCTATTGCCTTACCGCCAGAACCCAGTTCACGGCCGATGCTGATAACGTAGTTTTGCATATTATTCAGTTAGGTTGTTTATAAATCAATTTGTGTTTTTGTAATTCCTCCGGTACGGTAGAAATGCCACAGAAGTGCAGCTGCTGTAATAACCGACACACCATCGGATGCGGCAATACTTATCCAAACTCCGTTTGTTCCCCATAAATTTGGAAAAATCAACAGGAAAGGCATCAAAAAAAGCATCTGACGGCTTACGCTGAGGAATATACTCTTCTTAGCCATACCAATACTCTGGAAGAAGTTTCCTGTTACTATCTGGAAACCTACCAACGGGTTGACTGCAACAATGATTCTCATTCCGTCTACTGCCAACTCTGTGAGTTTGGGGTCATCGGTAAAGAGAAGAACAGGCAAATGTGGAATAAATTCACAGACAAGGAATGAACAAGTCATAACAATTGTTCCATAGATAATGCTATATCGCAGCACTTTGTTCACTCGGTCGAAATTCTGTGCTCCATAATTATATCCGGCAATTGGTTGCATTCCCTGACAGATTCCCATTACTACCATAACGAAAAGGAAGGTTATGCCGTTGATTATTCCGAAAGCGGCAACTGCGAGGTCTCCACCATGACGTTGCAATCCCTGATTAATGAGAATTACTACCAGACAAGCGCAGAGCTGCATGCAGAATGGTGACAATCCGATAGTGAAGATGTTCTTAACTATTCTTTTGCGTAATCCGAATATCCCTTTCTGAATTCGGATTGGTTCTTTGGGATTGCTGAGTACATACCAGACGAACATAAGCGCTATGACCTGAGCAAGAATAGTGGCTATTGCAGCACCGCGAATTCCCATGTCAAGAGTGAAAATGAATAATGGGTCAAGCACGGAGTTCACAACAACCGTTGCTATAGTTGCTATCATAGCCACATTCGGGTGCCCTGTTGCCCTTAGTGAAGCGTTAAGTCCAAGATAGAGATGAGTGACAACATTGCCAAGAAGAATGATGAACATATATTCGTTGGCATAGCCGATTGTGTTGTCGCTGGCACCGAAGAAACGAAGCAATGGATTGATGAAGACAATACCGAAAATTGCGAGCAGTACACCGAGTATTACATTGAGTGTTACCACATTTCCAAGAACATGCTGTGCAGTGTCGTTATCACGCTGTCCCATCTTGACAGACATCAAAGTGCTTCCACCTACACCAATCATTGCCCCGAAGGCTGCGCTGAGGTTCATGATAGGGAATGTCACAGCGAGGCCACCGAGAGCCAATGCGCCTTCTGAGTCTGTTCCGATATGTCCGATAAATATTCGGTCAACTATATTGTATAATGATGAGGCAGTCATTGCTATCACTGCAGGAACAGCATAGCGCAGAAGAAGACTACCGATAGGTTTTGTACCGAGTTCTTTAGGATTTGCCAAGAATGAAGAATTAAAGATTAACACTGATTCTGCGAAAAACCGCAGAATACCTAACACTTTATTTCAGATCAGACCATTTGGGAGGAGTGACGCCAAGTAGGTTGCGTACGAAGAAGTCGTAGCGCTTGTGCTCTCCGTATGTCTCACCCATGGTGTGGTGTGCTCCCGGGACAACAACAAGCTCAAAGTCCTTGCCTGCCGTAATCAGAGCGTTGGCAACCTGCATAGTCGAGGCTGGATCGACATTATCGTCCAATTCTCCTACAAGGAGCATGAGAGGGCGTTCCAGGTTCTTGGCGTGTTCTACGTTGGAAGATGCCAGATAGCTTTCGTCAATGGGGTAGGACATCCATTGTTCGTTCCACCAAATCTTGTCCATACGGTTGTCGTGGCATCCGCAGGCAGCATATGCGGCTTTGTAGAAATCTCCGTGGAACAAAACAGCGGCGAGGGCTTCCTGTCCTCCTGCCGAACATCCGTAAATACCTACGTTGTCCACGTCCATATAGGGATATTTTTCACAAGCAGCCTTAATCCATGCTATGCGGTCTGGGAATCCGCTGTCGTGCAAGTTCTTGTAGCAAACCTGTTCAAAATCAAGTGAACGGAACGATGTAGTCATGGCATCGAGCTGGATAACGATGAATCCAAGTTCAGTCAGATCGTCCAATGTCCATATCCAGGGAGTGAATGATTTTGGCACGTATTGGTCACCAGGTCCGGAATAGATGTATTCTATGACAGGGTATTTTTTCGTCGGGTCGAAATTGCGTGGACGGCGAATCAATCCCCACATATCAGTCTTTCCGTCACGTCCGGGAGCAACAAACACTTCAGGGGCTTTCCATCCAGTTTCTTCAAGTTTTGTGATGTCGGCTTTCTCCAGAGTCTTTATTATAGCTCCTGTCTTAGCATTTCTCATCACGGTTACTGGTGGCTCATTTATTGACGAGTATGTGTCAATTAAATAAGTGTTATCGGCATTGAGAGTGACTGAGTGGTTTCCTGTCTCCGGTGTGAGGTTTATGAGGTTCTTGCCGTTGAGGTCGATGCGGTAATAGTGTATATTGTAGGGGTCTTCTTCAAGGATGCTATTGTCGGAACTTGATGCTACAACACCCATGTTCTTGTAGTTCATGCCGTTGGCAGCAAAAATCACATAACCTTTCCCCTTAGCATCGATTTCACTGTGAACGACTCTGCGTACCCAGTAATCGCCTTTGGTTATTTGTGTCAGGCGTCCGTTTTTGCGGTTGTATAAATAAAGATGTGCATGACCGTCACGATCACTCTTCCAGAGAATATGTTTGGAATCGAGGTCGATGCGGAGATTGCGTGAATAAGCCACATACTTTTCACTCTTTTCCTCAATTAGAGTTTGCACTTCTCCCTTCAAGTTCATTTCCAGCACACGGAAGGTCTTGTGCCCACGTTCGTTGAACTCGAAAGTCAATGTCTGTCCGTCAGCGTCCCACCGAGGAGCAGTAACGTCGTACTGGCTACGGAAGAGTTCTGTACTTGGCTCAATAGTCCTGCCTGTAGCAACTTCCACGATAACGGGAACACGGTAGTTGAGAGAGTCGCCAGGCTTTGCGTATTCCTGCTTGTGGAGAATTGGCTGCGTCTGGTTCTTTGGTGAAGACTCTACATAGTAGACATAGTGCTTGGGAGCAGGTTTGATACGAACGGTTGCGTAGTATTTCCCGTCTGGAGAATAGCTTCCGTAAGATGAATAGTAGTATGTGGAATCTCCGTCTGTAGTGAGTTGACGGAGAGGGGTGAAGCTTGATGGTTCTGTGTTGTTACCAATCCACAGGTTGTTGTTGCGGGTAACGATTGCCTGACTCTTGTCGGGAGTAACGCTGAATCCGTCCTTTTCATCTGGTACTTCCATCCAGTGTCTGCGCGGACCATTCCACTGATGTCGTGGACCTCTTGATTCGGGGTTCCCGTCTAAGATTGTTACGGTGTTGTTGCCTGGATCTACTTCTTTGTACACTGTTCCTGTATCTGTTGTCACAGAATACCAGAATTTGTTGGTGTCGCGTACGGGGTGAGCTTTTACGTCGCCGTAGAGCATTTTCCCGGAGTACAGACCGCGGGTGGCGAATGCTTGCTTGTAGTCTTCGATCGTACCTTGTGCAGATACCGTGTCAACGGCAAGGGCAATAAGTGCCAGAATAGTATAACGTTTCATGTATGAGATAGTTGTTTGTATGGTTATTTTAGCTTTGATGCGCCTGTGGTTCCGTCCGCACCCTTGACTGCAACGCTGTGTTTCCCTGAGCGGAAATTCACAGGCTGAGCTTCAGTCTTGGCAACTGATGCGAATTCCTGAGGCGATGTTGTGACAGGCTCTTTCATGAATTCAGGCACATTGTAGCTGCGCATCCAGAAGTCGTAGAAGTCTGGATCTTCCTGCGGCAGTTCGAATGCCTTGTGAGCCTTGCCCTGCTTGTCGAAATAAGAGAAGTAGAGACGGCTGTAGTTGTTGTCGTCGCGTCGGCTGATGAACACAATCCAGCGTCCGTTGCTTGACCATGAGTGGTAGCTTTCTGCGTAGTTGCTGTTCACGTTCTCAAGTTTTCTAACCTCCATGGTCTTCAGGTCAAGCAGGTAAAGGTCTGCATCGGGATGCCATACATGGAAGCATCCGTATTCACCCTGACCGAAGAGTAGGTATCTGCCATCTGGGCTTACTCTTGGGAAAGTGGCACTTGCTCCTATTGAATCAGTCTTCGATGCAGCGTAAACCAATTCTGTGTCTCCGAAAGTCTTGGACTTGGCGTCAAACGACTTGCGGTAGATGTCGTATTTAATGGTTTGGTATTTTTCTATGATCTGAGTGTCGCGGTCTATGCTGTCGCTGAACTCAAAGTGTGCAGAGCAGAAATAAAGAGTCTTGCCGTCGGGTGACCACCATGGGAAGACCTCAAACTCGTCATCTGCGTTGGAGATTATGCTCACTTCGTTCTTTTTAATGTCGTAGAGGATAAGGTCGCTGCCGCTGTCCTCAACCTCAATCTTTGCCAAAGACTTCGTGTGAAAGGACTGACCGGTCTTGTTTGTGGAGTATGCAATGAGAGGCAGGGTGGGGTGCCATGATGGATAAACACCGGCGCTGATGGTGCTGTCGGTCTTCAGGTTTATCTTGTGGATGTTGCCATCGTACTGAATCATGGTTCCGCCAAGTCCCTGGCGCATGTGGAACTGCATGTTCTTGGTGCCGTAGTTCTGGTATGAGTGGCAGTTGATGCATTGTCCGTCTGCTTCGGTCGATACCATCATGTTGTTGTAGATATCCTTCTCCTCGAAATTGGTGAGGTTGCGCTGGTTGATCATCAGCATCTCGTAGGTTACGTATGATGGGCTGATGCTACGGTAGGAGATATAAGGGTCAATATCTTCCTCGGCAACAAAGATGCTGAATGGTTTGTATGCACTCCATTTGTCATTTAGCTTGGCAAATACCTCTACCTTGATTTCAGCTCCGCGTGACTCGTCGAGCAGTTGCTTCCACTCGTCTTCGGGAATCTGAACTTTCTTTCCGCATCCGAAGACATACTGGGTGCCTTTCTTCGAAGTGAATCGTGCAACTACCTCCTCGCCGTCATCTACGAGTTTGAAGTTGAGTGGGGCAATGTTTGGCGGAACGGTCACATCGGTATATTCAGGGAAAATACGTGGGATAGTTCCCAGCTGGTCGAACTTCTCTGGTACAGATTGCTGTTTGCTGCATGACACAAAGACAAGCAATGTGCTGATTATGACGAAAATTGAATATGTTTTTTTCATTATTAGTTGTGGGTCTTTTAGTTTTAATAAGAATGAACGTCTCTGCAGAAGAAGTAGAACCACCAAAATGTGTCTCCGAACTGCGATTTAACTTGTTCGCCTACTTCTGGCGACGACAAACCGTTTCTCAGCAATCTCTGAGTGGCGTTCTGGAATGCTTCATAGCGCTTCACTATGCGTTCCTCGTTGAAAGGCATCTTATCGATTGCTACGCCGTGCTCAAGATGTCCGTAGAGATAAGCCGCCTCCTGGTAGTGGATAGGCATGCTTTCGTTTTCATGCATTGTTGCGTAAGCGAAGAAACGAGGCCAGAACAGCTGGATGTCCTTCTGAATCAAAGCGAATGCAAGGGTCTGTTCCTGGAACTTCGGATCATCGTTCATCATGTTGCTGAAATACTGAATGAGATACATCTCACAGAGACCTTGGTCGCCGTCGAGTGTGTTATTGAAGTTGCGCAGAGGATTGATATCCTTGTATTCCTGGCTTGCCTCGAACTTGCGTTTGTCGTTCAACATTGCCATACGCTCGTCTGCCCAGTCTTTCCAGAAAGTGGTCTTGCTCAGGATGCGCAGGTACTTTCGGGCAACCTTGTCCTCTCCGTTAAAGAGGGCTGTTCTTGCCAAAGTCTTCAGGTCGTCCACGTCAAAGCCGAATTCCACACCGTCCTCGATTGCCCAGCGGCAGGCGAAGTTCATCTTTCCGTAGTTGTAGTATATCTGAGTACCTGCTGTCTGTACCATGTGAACACGCAGTGAGTCAGGAGCGTAGGGAGGTTCACCGCTGTTGTCGTAGTGGAACATCTTATTTCCGATTTCACCGGTGTTCATCAGGGCTATGTTCTTGGAAATCACCATCTGTCGCGACATCTTTCCGGGAGTTTTGGCAGCTTCATCCAGCACGTCGTTCCAGCGCGATTCGTCAACAGCACGATGCATACGAAGTTCTGCGTGGTAGTTATAGTAGTCGTAATTGGAATCTTTTACATACCAGACGAGAAGAGCCAGGAATGCGATATTCAGCATTGCTCCTGCCCATAGAGGCATGTAGTTCTCTGTGAGTTTGAAGTTCTTGCTGATAAAGCTGAACAACTTGATCAACACAACGAAAGCCACGATGATAATGAAAGGTATTACGTGACTCCATCCGATGATTTCGCCGTTCTGAAGAATAGGGAAGTTCGCAAACCATGCATCTTCCAGCCTCATGTGAGTATAGTTGTAGTAGTAGAGCAGGGGAACAAGACCCACGCTTACCGCTCCTGCAACTGCGCTAGGAATGGTGGAAATCATCATGGCGAGAGCACCTACAAGTGCCCATGCTCCTATCAGCGGATAGAATGCCACCGTCCAGGCTACTATGAAAATAGCTCCGAAAGACTTCTGCAGCAGCGATGCATTTTCCTTCTCGCCAATGCTTGTGATTACCCAGTGTGCCCAAATCGCAGCCATCATGATAATCAGGCTTATGGTCTGTGAGAACCAGTATCCATGATATTTAATATAGTAGAGCCAGTAGCCGAGGCTTATGACAGAAACCAGCAGGCAAACGCATGGAACAAGTGCCAGTGCGCTGTACTTCTTGCTTATGCCGAGGGCTTTCATCGTCAGCACATAGAGCACGCCCCACATTGCAATCAGCATGAATGCGCCCAATTGCGGGTAGTAGAAATACTGGGTGAAGTAGCATCCGAGCCATTGGGCGAAACCGCCCACCTCAAGCATCTTCTCGTTGAAATAGAAACTCTCGTTCAGCCAGAGATTGTGCTCATTCACCGAATATAGGTAATCGGAGTTGCAAACTATCAGGAAATAGTAACTCAATACCGCAAACACTACAAACGCTACAGATGCCACAATCCACTGTGCTGGTTTTGTGAAGGTGGAAACGTTGCTGCTGACAGGTTGGCTTTTAGCCATTGGCTTCTTACTGCCGTTTTTTTTGTTGATTAAATTCGTTGTTCTTTGTTGATTCCCCATGGGATATTTAGTTTTGATTACTTCAATGATTTTTTTCGCTGCATACAACCTGCAAATTTACGAATCATTGTTCAATGCCACAAGAAAAGAATAAAAAAGATTTTTTCATCAACACCGAAATACAATTTTTTTCCAAAAGTTCCACTTTTTCCTGTCTGAATAATTGTATTCTCGCCATCTTTGTGTACATTTGCATGAAATAACTAATAATCGTTAACCTACTTTTATGTTTCCATCAATCGATTGTTTTATACCTCATGCATGGGGCGAAGACGTTGCTGTAGTAATAGCTTCCGAGGCTAATGTTTTGAGTGTAATCGTTTTAGGTGAGGGTGATAATCCTTGTCAGTCGGAAGTGCTGCGCCGTATTTCACAGAAGGGTAATGCTCCCTATATAGCTTTGTGCATGGGTACAGCCCCGGTGTCTGTCTGCTGGAAGGGCTTGAAGCGTATGAGCGCCGTTGCAGATACTACCGGTGCCAAATTCCTCTATTCCGATAGCTATACCGTCAATGCAAACGGAAGAATCCTTTCCCATCGCATCGCATGCCAGAAGGGTAGTGTGAGAGACGATTTCGACATAGGTCAACTCGTTCTTGTCAGCCGTGACAGCCTTGTTCAGTATTTCTCTGAGAATGGTGATGCCGACTGGAAGTGGAGCGCAATATATGATTTCCGCCTTTGGCTTATGCGCAGCTTTGAATCTGCTGTGTGCCACGTCCCTGAATTCCTCTACGAGGTGGCGGAAACCGACAGCCGTAAGAGCGGTGAGAAGCAGTTCGACTATGTGGATCCGTCGCGTCGTGAGGTTCAGATTGAATACGAAGCCGTTTGTACTCGCCATCTCAAGGCCATCAACGCCTTCATCGCGCCCGATGAAGTCAGCGATGTTGACTTTGGAGATGAGTCGTTTGAATTTGAGGCTTCGGTCATTATACCTGTCCGCAACCGTGTCCGCACCATCGAGGACGCTGTGCTTTCCGCGCTTAACCAGAAAGCCGATTTCGCATTCAATGTCATAGTGGTTGACAACCATAGCAACGACGGCACATCAGAGGTCTTAGCGAAACTGCAGGGCAAAGACAGCCGTCTCATTGTTATTACCCCTGACCGTGATGACCTCGGTATCGGTGGCTGCTGGAATATGGCAATTGAACATTCTATGTGCGGACGCTTTGCCATTCAGCTCGACAGCGACGACCTCTATAGTGGCACAGATGTGCTTCAGCGTATCGTTGGCAAGTTCTACGACGAACATTGTGCTATGGTCATCGGCTCCTATCGCATGTGTGACTTCTCACTCAATACACTGCCGCCGGGAATCATTGCACACAAGGAATGGACTGCTGAGAATGGTCGCAATAATGCATTGAGAATAAACGGACTGGGTGCGCCACGTGCATTCTTTACTCCACTACTTCGTAAATACGGAGTTCCCAATACCAGCTATGGTGAGGACTATGCTCTCGGTTTGCTCATGAGCCGTATGTACAACATTGGACGTATCTTCGACGAGCTTTATCTCTGTCGTCGTTGGGAAGGCAATAGCGATGCAGCTCTCTCTGTGGATAAGGTCAATGCCAACAATCTCTACAAGGACTGGCTTCGCACGTGCGAGATAATTAAAAGAATGAATAATGAATAAAGAAGAATATGGATTAGTTCCTTCCCTCAATGAGTTTCTGAAGTCAGAACTTGACAACTGGGAGCTGGCGAGGAAGAACTATGAGGCATTGTCAAATGTCGTGGTGAGACAGCTGGAAGGTTTTCCCGACTCGCTGACCCTGCAGCACAATCCAGCCCGTATCGTCTCAACCAACGCTTCAATCGACAAGAAGAGCCTGGCTGAACGCCCCTGTTTTCTCTGTGCCGACAACCGTCCCGCAGAGCAGGGAAGCTTTACGGTTCTTGATAAGTATCAGCTGCTGATAAACCCTTTCCCGATTCTTCCCGAACATTTTACCATTCCGCTCTGCCAGCACAAGCCTCAATCCATTCGTGACCATTATCGTGATATGATGGAGCTGGCTCGTCAGATGGATGGATTCTTCGTGTTCTACAACGGGCCTAAGTGCGGAGCGTCAGCGCCAGATCACATGCATTTCCAGGCAGGAAACCGAGGGGTTGTACCACTTGAGCGAGATTGGCATACATATTATAATAAATATAAGGAACAAGTCATTTCGATAACCGACGAGAAGGGAATCTTCGTTATACGCAACTATGTCTGCCCCGTGTTCGCTATCATAACACGTAGCGTGGATGCCAGCGAAACCCTTTTCAACATACTATATGACAGCCTTCCTATGCACGAAGGAGAGCCTGAACCGATGATGAACATTATGGCATGGGCTTTTGTGGGTGTTGACGGACAGCGATGGATCAACAGCCTGGTTATACCTCGTAGCAAGCACCGCCCCGACTGCTATTTTGCCGAGGGAGACAGTCAGATTCTTGTCAGCCCTGGAGCTATCGACATGGGAGGACTTTTGATTTTGCCTCGTGAGAAAGATTTCCGTGATGTTACGACAGCCCAGATAGAAGGTGTTCTCAAGGAAGTCGGGCTTTCGGATGAGGAATTAGAAATAATTATAATGAAACTGAAAAACTAAAAGTGATATACAATGAAAGAACCCGAAGTTAGCGTAGGAATAATTACATCTCCGCAGATAAATTTCACACTTCATGCTGTTTATGAGGCTAAGGGCGAAGAAGTAACCGAACGTCAAACTGCTGAGTACGATGAGGGAGGAATCCGCTGGAACGGCAATCTCTATCAGGAACTCACGTTCAAGTCTGCTGACCCCGAAGCGACATTCTCGCTCGAGAACGTCACCATTGGCGTTAATTTCCATTGGGAGCGCACCCAGATGCAGACATTCAGGGGAGCACTCAAGCTTATCATTCTCGAAGGAGCTATTTGTGCCATCAATGTGTTGCCTGTCGAAGAGTATCTCAAGAGCGTCATTTCCTCAGAGATGAGCGCTGAAGCACCAATTGAGTTCCTCAAGGCGTCAGCCGTTATTTCACGCAGCTGGCTTATGGCACAGATAGACAAACGCACACGTCTTATCCAGCGCAAGGAAAACAACTCCTTCTTCTCGTTCCGGAAGACCGACACCGAACTCATCCGCTGGTACGACCGCGAAGACCATATCCTCTACGATGTCTGTGCCGACGACCATTGCCAGCGCTACCAGGGCGTGAACAACCTGCGTCCGTCAGCTGTCACCAAGGCTGTCGAAAGCACACATGGACAAGTGCTCCGTTACGGCGGCAAAATCTGTGATGCACGCTTCTCCAAATGCTGCGGAGGAGTGACCGAGGAGTTCGATACCTGCTGGGAGGACAAGCAGAAGCAATATCTTCGCTCCATCTGTGACTATATCGACAATGAGGCACCCATCAAGTATGACCTCACCGTGGAAAAAGATGTTCAGAAATGGATAAAGTCTTCACCACGTGCTTTTTGTAACACCAAGAGCAAGCACATCCTGTCCAAGATACTGAATTCCTACGACCAGGAGACATCCGACTTTTATCGTTGGACAGTAAGCTATACTCAGGAGGAACTGTCCGCTCTCATTTCGTCGAAACTCAAGTCAGACTTCGGTCTGATTCTCGATCTCGTGCCAGTCAAGCGAGGCAAGTCAGGAAGACTCTCCTTGCTCCGTATCGTAGGCACCAAACGAACCCTGACCATAGGCAAGGAACTCGAAATCCGACGAGTTCTCTCCAATTCCCATCTCTTCTCGTCAGCCTTCATCATTGATAAAGAATACGATGGTGAAATACCTTCCCGGTTCATCCTTCACGGCGCAGGGTGGGGACATGGAGTAGGAATGTGCCAGATAGGCGCTGCAGTCATGGGTGAGCGCGGCTACACCTACGACCAAATCCTCAACCACTACTACCAAGGTGCTGAAATCCACACCCTCTATTGATTTTCGTGCGATGGACGTACTATAATAAGCCTTGAGTAAACAACGAAAAAAGAGGATGCCGATTGGCATCCTCTTATCGTATTGAATTGTAAGTATGTGCGGATTAATAGAACTTGTAACGGAGGTCCTCAACCTTTGCCTGACGGTAGAGGTCGCTGAGGATGTTAAGAGTTCCGGTGTAGTTGTTGAACAGGCTGTTGAGAGAGTAGCTTGCGTAGGTGTTTGAAAGTACGTTCTGCTCTGACTTGACATCGAACTTCTCTGCGTTCTTTGTCTTGTCGGTTACCTGAAGCATGTAAACTCCGCTGTTGCCCTTGAATGCTCCTGCAAATGCTCCCTTGGCTGTGCGTGACGCAATAGCTCCGATTACTGGTTCGCTCTGACCTGGGAATGAAGGGATGAATGTGTTTGCAGAGAAGGTTACGTGAGCGATGGTTGAGTCAACGAGTGCGCCCTTGATCTTACTTGCAGCTGCGATGGTTGTGATGCCCTTGCATTGAGCGAGAAGCTTCTCAGCCTTCTTGTCGTTGAGTGCAAGTGGACGGAGCTGTTCCTTGATTTTCTCGAATGCTACGTAGCCAGGCTCATTGATTTCTGAGAGAGCTACAACGAGGAGGTGTTCGTGGTTGCTTTCACCGCAACGGTGCTGTGCAGAAACTTCGCCCTTCTTAGCTGTGTCGAATATCCAGCGTACATCTTCGTTTGTCTTGGAGATGTTGTTGATGCGATGCATGCTGCTTTCGATGGTTGCTTCGTTGAGTGTATAGCCTTCCTTGGCTGCATTCTGCTCGATGAGAGCGAGTGTGTTGTTGGTTGCAAGGAATTTGTTCAGACGGTTGTACTCGTCTTCTGCTGTCTTTGAAGAGTAGATGAGTTCGCGTTCGATTACTGCGACGTTGTACTTAGTAACAGGGTTGCGAGTTTCAAGTACCTGATAAACGAGTGTTGCTCCGTTGCTGTACTTTACTTTCTTCACTTCTCCGGCTGACATGCCGTAGAGTGTCTTAATCATTGTGGTGTTGTCAGCATTGAGCTGTCCGTGCTGATACTGTGCAGTAGCAATCCATGCTGAATCGCTTGGCTGGTTGAACTTCTTTGCTACTTCCTTGAAGTCTGCACCGTCCTTGATGGCGTTGACAACGCTGTCGGCTCTGCGTGCTACGTCCTTGTCGTCGCGTCCGATAATCTGAACTGCACGGAAGAGTACTGAGTCAACCTGAGTGGCTTTCTCAATAACCTTGAATGTATAGAAGTTGTTGGATACGATGTCGAAAGTAGTTGGCATTGTAGCGCCTACTGCTACAGACAGAGAATCGCCTCCGAGACGGTTCTGAACGAATACTGGGAATGCGTCCTTGAGCTTGAGCACGTCGCTGTAAACAGATGATGTGTTGCTCTTGCGAACTACAGCAGAGATTTCCTTTGTAGTGTTTGCTTCGCTGAGGGCTATGCTGAGGTCTTCCATTTCCTTCTGTAGTGCGTCGCGGTCAGCATCGCTGGCGATGATGGCGATGTCGATGTACTTGATGTCGCGGGTCTCAACTGGCTGAACGAGACGATTCTTGTATTCCTCGTACTTAGCCTTGAGGTCGCTGTCTTCAACTTTTACGTCGGCGTCAGCTACTGTAGAGAAAGGAATGGATACCAGAGATATTGTGCTTTCCTCTGTGCGGTCGTTGAATGCCTTCTGTGCCTCAACTGGGTTGGAAAGGAAGCTCTTCTGGAGGAGTGTTCTGAACTTGGAGTTCAAGAGTGCGCTGCGCATTTCTTCCTGAACGAAAGTGTAGTAGTCGCTCAGTTCCTTGCTCTTCTCAAGCGCTTCCTGAACTGTGTTGAAGTCATAGGCTCCGGTTGCAGGATTCATGAATGCAGGAATCTGAAGGAGCTGGTGCTGACCTGTGCGCAGGTACTCGAGGATTTCGTCATCGCTGACTGCAAGTCCGAGTTCCTCGCATTCGTGCTTGATGATCTGGTTCTGTACGTAGTTTCCCCAAGCAATGTCGTTGAGCTGCTCATCAGGCATCTGATTGCGCTGGTTGTTCTGCTCGAAGTAGAATTGATACTGTCCAAGATACTTCTGATAATCCTGGATGCTGATTGAATTGCCCTGAACTTCACCGGCTTTCTGTTTGCCTTGAGTGAAGAGTACTTCACCTCCGCGAAGCAAGTCGCCAATTACGAAGAGAAAGAGTGCGAGGGCAATGATAGAAACAAGCAAGACGCCTTTGTTTCTGATTTTTTGTAATACTGCCATTGTTTAATTATGTTTTGTTATTGTTTTTTATCCAAAATCGTGCAAAGATACAAAGAATTATTCAAATTACAAATAATTATTGTGAATTATGTTATCAATAGATACCTATATAAAGAACAATTTGCTAAAGCAACAATAGAACGATTTAAACAAATTCATTGGTCGCTTCGCTCAAAATTATAATAAAAATAATTCAAAAAATTATTCAAAATTAATCATCGCGCTGAAGCGCTGGATTCTTAGGATTACAAGGATTCGTTGAATTCGTTAAATTGCACTGCAGGTGCATGTTTTTATTAAAAAGAGCACGCTTGCGTAGCAAGAATTATGATTTAAGACTCAGGCATCTTTGAAATAATCTTTGTCCATGATGGAGTCGGCTGGGTGGGGCGGAGTGTCGTCCTTCATAGGGAATGCTCCCGACGAGCTGTGGATGATATAGTTGGTCATCTGCTCGTTTGATGAGAAATCGTAGCCCTTCAGGTCTTGATCTATGCCGTTAATCTCCATGTATGCAGGTGAATAGATCCTGTGCTCGTTCTGATTCCAGTAGAGTAGGCTGGTGCGGAATGTCTCGCCCTTGAGGTTCTTGACGAGCACTCTGGAACGCAGTTCCCACAGATTTTTCTGGTCGTAGTAGTATGCTGTGTCGCAGCAGATGAAGGCCTCAACATGGTGCTCCTCATCGAATTTCTCGATAAAGAGTCCTTTCTCGAAAGCCCAGTAGGACGGTGTCTTTCTGTCGTAGATGAACCAATCTTCGCTGATTATCTTGTAGCGTATGATTCCTGAGTCGGAAATGAGTGTGGACACACCGATGGACTTGAGTGTTGGGAGCGAGTCTCTGTTCTCAAGCACAGGTGCGTAGTCTTTTGAGTCGTTGCTACACGAAAGGAATGCGGAAAAGATTAGTGTTAGAGCAAATGTTACAGAAAAATATCTCGACAAATGTATCATTGTACTTTCCATTTGTAGAACCAACGTTCGCTGAAGGTGATACCGATATTCAGGCGAAGGTAGTTCTCGGTGATTTTGCTCTGATTGTTTGTAAGCGCATTAAGATATGGTATGCTGGAGTGTGTCCATCCTGCAGAGATGTTGATGCGAGGACTATTGTACCAGATGTTCTTGTTGTAGATAGGAATAGACACTCCTGCGGTGATACCGAATTCCTGAGGCTTGTCGGTTACGGTTCCTGAGAGGTCTGCCTGTGCGTAGGGCTGTGAGTAATATGCTCCGAGCTTGTAGCTAAGGCGTTTCGGGGTGAAGCTTCCTCCGAGTGCTACACGGTATTTATTGTTCAATAGGCCTTTCTGAGTAGTGTACG
This sequence comes from uncultured Bacteroidales bacterium, assembly GCA_902776985.1. Classification (GTDB taxonomy): domain Bacteria; phylum Bacteroidota; class Bacteroidia; order Bacteroidales; family Bacteroidaceae; genus UBA3839. Next base: position 57,225 of record CACYSD010000018.1, on the reverse strand, counting down.
TGCCATCGGCTGCCTGATTGGGAAACTTGCATTTATTCCACATCTCATACTGGAAATCAGCACCGATTTCCCATTTCTGGGCATAGCGAAGGGCAAAACCTGCGCTGAAGGAATGTGGAAGCTGGAAGGCGTTGCGGATTGTGTCGCTTGAGTTGTCGGTCAGCTCTGAGGTCGATGTTGATGAAATCAACGATGAAACGGAGTAAGTGCCTGCTCCTACAGTCATGGTGGTACGGATGGCGCGGTTCTTGATTTCGTGTCCGAGTCCGTAGGTTCCTCCCACGGTCAGTTCGAGTTTCTTGCTCAGGGGCAGTGTGAGCTGGAATCCAGCGTCGAGTTTATATGTGCCGATATAGGCATTGTAGCGGCGCAGCATCGGGAATACGGTGTTGTCGTCGAATGCCATAAGGCTGTAGTGGTTGTAGTCGCCGAAGAGATAACCTATGTTCACACCTAAAGAGAGGGGACGGAATGGTCTCACGCCAGTTCCGAATACGAGCTGATGGATGCCTCCGTTTCCGAAGAATGTGTAGGAAGTGGATGTTGACTCGGTGCCGGGAATAGTCTCGCTATTGGATTCGAAACTGTAGTCAATGTTGCTGTAAGGCAGCAGCCCAAGGGTGAATCCTACGTTCTTGAATCCTCTGAAATGGAACGCTATGTAGTCAAAACTGGTGTTGTGCAGGTTCTTCTGGAGATTGTCCAATTTCAAGTTGGCATTCTGCAACGTAAAGCCGAAATCGAAGAGGGCTGTGAGCGAGTCAACTGCGGAATAGGACGCAGGGTTTGACATGTTGATTATCTGTCCGTCGCGAAAACCTTGTGCTACTCCAGCCATACCTTTGTTGAATCCCATTGACTGGTCTGACTGCATGCCGAATCCGTAGCGTGAATATGGGGAGTTAATGCCGTTCTGGGCATTAGTATGTGTGTAAATTATACTCAGTACGAAAAAACAAAGAATATACTTGATTTGTCTCATTTTATCTGTGCATTATATTGCAGAATTATGTTCAATCCTTTTGCTACAAGGAATTTATCTGCAAAAATACGCTTTTTTAGTTGTTCGTCAAAATTTATGTAGTCTCCACCTGTTAAAAAAATCAAAAGACGTGGATATTTTAAGAGTAATTGCTCTACAACTCCCTTTATCTCGCACTTTACACCTTGAACAACACCGTTGATGATGGCTGATTGAGTAGTATCACCAAAACTGAAACTATCAGCTGTGTTGGTGAAGTCTTCAGGTGAGAGTTCGACTAAGGGAAGTTTGTCGGTGAAGTGGTGTAGAGCCTTCAGGCGCATGAGCACACCTGGGGAGATGTTTCCTCCGAGGTAGTTGCCTGCCGCATCGATGATGTCGTAGGTGATGGCTGTGCCCATATCGATGACCAGCACGTCGATCGGCTCACCGTTGTTGCGATTCATAGCCTCGTAGTAAGCTCCTGTTACGGATGCCAGGCGGTCGGTGCCGAGCGTCTGTGGAGTGGAGTAGAGGTTGCGGATGGGAATCGGTGTGAGGTGGTTGAGATAAATCACATCGGTTGCGGCAAATTCCGATAACTGCAGCTTCATGGCGTTTGTGATGTTGGCTGTTGACGATACGATACAGGAGCTGAAGGGACGGTAGGGCTGTACCTGACTGAGTGCGGACAGATTGGAGAAATCATGTCCGTCGATGTGGCAGGAGAACACTATGTCACTTGTTGCGGTTGCCTGTGCGGTGGTTGCTGCGGTTGTGGCTTTGTTTCGGAATATCGCGATTTTTGTTGCGGTGTTCCCTATGTCGATTGTCAGTAGATTCATGTCGGTGTATGTCTTTGCGTACAGAATGATAATGTCTGCGATTATTCCTCGACTTCTTGATTAGCTGTGGCTTCTCTCCACATCCTTCTGGCAGATCGGGTTTGTCGATTTCCTTTTCTATGAGCTTTTCTATTCGGAAGAGTTTTTCTGCGTTGTCAGGTGTGACAAGTGTGATGGCTTGACCGTCGCGGTTGGCTCGTGCCGTACGACCGATGCGGTGTACATAGTCCTCTGCTTCGTTTGGTGTGTCGTAGTTGATGACCATCTGAATGTCGTCGATGTCGATGCCTCGGCTTACGATATCGGTTGCTATGAGGACATTTATGTGGTGATTGCGAAAATCACGCATGATGGTGTCGCGTTCCTGCTGAGTGAGGTCGGAGTGCATGGTTCCTATCTTCATGCCTTTCATGCGGAACGTATGTCCCAGCTCACGTACCTTGGTCTTCTTGGAGCAGAAGATTATAACACGGTCGAGTGCCTGATTCTGCAGCACGTACTTCACGATGTTGTCCTTCATGCCTTCGTGGCAGATGTATGCTGTCTGACGGATTTTCTCCGCAGGTTTGGAAACGGCGATTTTTACCTCGGCTGGATCGTGGAGGATGGTTTTTGCCAGTTTCTGTATGTTCTCAGGCATAGTTGCGGAGAACATGATTGTTTGTCGTTCTTTAGGAAGATAGCTGACGATTTTCAGGATGTCGTCGTAGAATCCCATGTCAAGCATGCGATCAGCCTCGTCGAGAATAAAGAACTTGACTTGCGACAAATCATAGTTGCCTGTTGCGAGGTGGCTGATAAGACGGCCGGGTGTGGCGATGATGATGTCTGCTCCGAGAGTCAGCCCACGACGTTCCTGCTCATAGCGGTTTCCGTCGTTTCCTCCGTAAATGGCTACGCTGTTGATGGGCTGATAGTAGGCGAAGCCTTCTACCTGGTTGTCAATTTGCTGTGCCAGTTCGCGTGTGGGCGACATGATGATGCAGTTAATAGCGTCGGAGGCATAATCGCCGGTACTGAGTTTTTGGATTATCGGCAGGAGGTAGGCTGCTGTTTTGCCTGTTCCTGTCTGAGCTACGCCGATGAGGTCTCTGCCTTCTAAAAGAATAGGAATCGCCTGTTCTTGAATTGGTGTGCACTCCTCGAAATTCATGGAGTCGAGTGCATCAAGTATGTCGTCGTTTAATGGTAGGTCGCTAAAATACATTTATTAATGTCATTGTTTTATGGTTTATCTCGGTGCTTTCTTGTAGAAATAGTAAGCGATGAAAGCGAAAACTATATTTGGGAGCCAAGCAGCAAGCGATGGGTGCATGTTGGCATTTACTGCAAAAGTGGATGATATGGTCTGGAACATGATGTACGCAAGGATGAGTGCCAATCCGATTCCCAGAGCTATACCCATTCCGTTTTTGCGCTTTCGTGCGGAGATGGAAACACCTATCATGGTCAGGATGAATGTGGCGAATGAGGAGGCGCCTCGTTTCCAGTATTCCACCTCAAACTCCTTGACGTTTGCCGAACCGCGCTGTTTCTGTCGGTCGATATATTTCGAGAGTTCTGGCGTGGTGAGAGTTTCCTGCTGTCCACGAGTAATAATCAGGTCCTGTGGCTGCATGTGGATAATGGTGTCGAGCCTTTCACCATGGGTGAGCACCTCACGCATTCCCTGCAAGTTGCGTTCCTGGTACTGGGTAATAATCCAGTGGTATGGTTCTTCGGAAAGTGTGTCGTACTGGATGGTGTAGGCCTGGAGATGACGAATCAGTTTTTTGTTCTCAAACTTGTCGAGAGTGAATTCATAACCAATTTTCTGTCGATCTTCATATCTGTTGATATAGGCAATCACTCCAGGTTCCACTTCCAACTGAACGTTCGTGGTATAGGTGCTGATATTCTTCTTTTTGTATGTGTTCTCGAATTTCACTCGCTTCACGTTTCCTTGAGGAATGATGTACGAACCAAGTGTGAATGTGAGAACGGCGATGATGGCTGCGGAAATCATGTAGGGCCGTAGCAGCCGGTTGAAGCTCATTCCTGTGGACATCATCGCGATAATCTCCGAGTTCTCCGCCAGTTTGGTGGTGAAGAAGATTACGGATATAAACACAAACAGCTGACTGAAGAGGTTGGAGTAGTATGGTACGAAATTCAGGTAGTAATCTATGAAAATAGCTCTCATAGATGCGTTTCGTGAAAGGAATTTGTCGATGTTCTCGTTGATGTCGAAAACTACGGCAATGCTGATAATCAGGATGATGGAAAAGAAGTAGGTGCCGAGGAACTTCCCGATGATGTATCGGTCGATTCTCAGCGTTGGATTATGGCTAATCGCCCAATCTTTTATACCTCTGAATATATTTTTGATTTTTTCCTTCACAGTAGTACCTGACTTCTGCTATAATATTAATAATGTGTATGCTTATACGCGTCGGGAGAGTTCACCCACGACTTTTGATTTCCACATGGTGAAGTCGCCGCTTATGATATGTTCCCTAGCCTTAGTTACAAGTTCCAGGTAGAAGGCAAGATTGTGAATCGATGCGATTTGCATGGCCAACAGCTCCTGAGCCTTGAATAGATGGTGAACATAGGCACGTGTGTAAGTCTGGTCAACGTATGATGTACCTTCGGGATCAAGCGGAGTGAAGTCCATCTCCCATTTCTTGTTTCTCAAGTTGACTGTTCCCTGCCAAGTGAAGATCATCGCATTGCGTCCGTTTCGTGTAGGCATCACGCAGTCGAACATATCCACACCGCGCTCTATGCCTTCAAGAATGTTTGCCGGAGTGCCCACTCCCATGAGGTAGCGTGGTTTGTCTTTAGGAAGAATGTCGTTGACCACCTCAATCATTTCGTACATCACATCCGTCGGCTCGCCTACAGCCAATCCACCGATGGCGTTGCCGTCCATGTCCTTGCTTGCCACATTCTCCGCAGCTTGGATGCGAAGGTCGCGGTAGGTACATCCCTGAACAATAGGGAAAAGGGCTTGGTAGTAGCCATACTTAGGATCAGTCTCCTGATATCTTTTGATGCATCTGTCGAGCCAGTTCTCCGTAAGCTTGAGGGATTTCTTTGCATATTCGTAATCAGCTGTGCCCGACGGACATTCGTCAAATGCCATCATGATGTCGGCACCGATGCTGCGCTCAATGTCCATCACTCGCTCCGGTGTGAAGAAATGCTTTGAGCCGTCGATATGGGAACGGAATTCCGCTCCTTCCTCTCTCAGCTTCCGTATTCCTGCCAGGGAGAAAACCTGAAAACCGCCGCTGTCGGTCAGCATGGGACGATTGAATCCGTTGAACTTGTGAAGTCCGCCGGCTGCCTCAATCACATCTGTTCCCGGACGGAGATACAGGTGATAAGTGTTTCCGAGGATAATCTGTGCCTTGATATCATCGGTGAGTTCGTGAAGATGCACTCCCTTCACACTTGCCAATGTTCCAACCGGCATGAAGATAGGGGTGCGAATCTCACCGTGATCTGTGGTGATTAGTCCTGCGCGTGCATTGCTTTTAGGATCGGTATGCTGTAACTGGAATTGTAATCGTTTCAATTTTCTAATGCTTAATCAATTTGTAAATCGTGAATTGTCCAATTGTAAAATTGTCCAATTACTTCACTTTTTCCTTGAGCAAGGCAAATTGCAGCACGTCTTCCACCGTGTCAACGTAGTGGAAAGTAACGCCTTTTACATATTTCTCTGGTATTTCCTTGATGTGGCGCTCGTTCTCGTTGCAGATGATGATGTCGGTGATTCCGGCACGCTTGGCAGCAAGGATTTTCTCTTTGATTCCTCCTACAGGAAGCACTTTGCCGCGAAGGGTGATCTCTCCGGTCATTGCCAGTCTTTTGCGAACTTTCCTGTGAGTCAGGGCAGAAGCAATGGAAGTGGCGATGGTGATTCCGGCAGAAGGACCGTCTTTGGGGACAGCACCTTCGGGAACATGGATGTGGATGTTGTATTCTTCAAATACTTCAGGTTCGATTCCAAGAAGATCTACGTGAGCCTTCAGGTATTCCAGAGCCAGCATTGCCGATTCCTTCATCACGTCGCCCAGGTTTCCTGTGAGGGTGAGTTTTCCGCCCTTGCCTTTGCTCAGAGATGTTTCTACGAAAAGGATTTCACCGCCTACTGCTGTCCAGGCAAGTCCTGTCACCACACCGGCGAAGTCGTTGTTGGCATACTTGTCGCGGCTGAATCGCTCTGTACCGAGATATTCCTTGATTTCATCAGGTTTTATGGAAATGCGTTCTGGCTCTTTCTCTTCGTTGTCGTCTCTTACTCGTTGCAGCGCCACTTTGCGCATGACCTTGTAGATCTGCTTGTCGAGGGCACGTACGCCTGATTCACGGGTGTAGTCCTCGATGATTTTCTCAATAGCAGGTTTTGAGAACTGCACATCACTCTTCTTCATTCCTACAAACTCTGTCTGCTTTGGGATGAGGTGACGTTTTGCTATTTCAATCTTTTCCTCGGTGAGGTAACCGCTTACTTCAATCATCTCCATGCGGTCGCGAAGTGGGGCAGGAATGCTGCTTATGTTGTTCGCCGTGGCAATGAACATCACTTTGGAAATGTCGTAGTCGCAGTCGATATAGTTATCGTGGAAAGCTTTGTTCTGTTCGGGGTCGAGCACTTCGAGCAGGGCAGATGAGGGGTCTCCGTGCATGGCATCCTGACCGACTTTGTCAATCTCGTCAAGGATGAATACAGGGTTGGAAGTCTTCGCCTCCATGATTCCCTTGATGATTCGTCCCGGCATAGCTCCTACGTAGGTACGACGGTGTCCGCGTATCTCTGCTTCGTCGTGCACGCCACCAAGCGACACACGAACATACTCACGCTTCATGGCTCTGGCGATGCTCTTTCCCAAACTGGTCTTACCAACCCCCGGAGGACCGTACAGACACAGGATTGGACTTTTCATGTCGCCGCGCATCTTCACCACAGCCAGGTGCTCAAGGATGCGTTCCTTGACTGATTCCAATCCGTAATGATCCTTGTTCAGGACTTTTTCCGCATTGGTTATGTTGATATTATCCTTGGAGTATTCGTTCCATGGAAGGCTGAGAAGAGTGTCAAGATATTCGTATTGAGTGCTGTAGTCGCCGCCCTGACTGTTCATGTGACTCAACTTCTCCAGCTCTTTCTCGAAATGTTTCTTTGTTTCCTCGTCCCACTTCTTAGATGCAGCGCGTTTTCTGAATTTCTCTACGTCTTCCTCGTCGCTGTCGCCCAGCTCTCCCTTGATGTTCTCAATTTCTTTCTTGAGGAAGTATTCACGCTGTTGCTGGCTGAGCTGAGCGTGTGTCTGCATCTGGATGTTTGCCTTGAGCTTGGCAAACTGGAATTCACGGTTAAGCAGGGTGAGCAGTTTTGTCGCTCTTTCCGCAAGGTAGGTCTGTTCCAGCAGCATGATGTGCTCTGAATTCTGCAAAGGAAGGCTTGCACAGAGAAAGTTCACGAAGAACACGCTGCTTGCAACGTCGTTGATTGTGAACGATGATTCAATATGCATGCCGTCGCCACGAGCGATGAACTTGTCGGCAACGTCCTTGCATGCTTCGATTGTAGCCTTGAACTGCTTGTCTCCGCCTTCAGGCATGATTTCAGGAAAAGCCTCCACATGTCCAAGCATGTAGTTCTTGCCTTCGTGAGCCTCAAGCAGACGCACACGGCTGAATCCGTGCAGGAAAGCGGTTTGTTGTCCGTCGGGCAACTTTATGATTTTAAGAACCTTACCAACAACACCGGTGCGGTAAAGTTCCTTCTCTGAAGGTCTCTCCTCATCTTCCTCTTTCTGTCCGAACACACCGATAATCTGTTTTGTCTTAACGGCTTCGCTCAGCAGTTTCTGTGCTGACTCCCTGCTGATGGTCACAGGCAGCAGTGTGCCGGGGAACAACATCATGTTACGAAGCGGAAGAATGGGTATCTCGTCGTTCTCGTTTATCTGCGGTTCCTCAAAATCAAGTTCGGCGCGGTCGAAATTAGCGACCACGGATATGGTTTTACCTTCAGTAGATTCTAAAAAATCCTCTATTGACATAAGGGTGTGATGTTTTTAAGAAAACTTTATTTCAACCGATTCGTATGTATATACGACAGGGGATGAGATATGTGTAAAAAGTTTTGCAAAGATACGGCAAAAATGTCGATTTATCACATTATTTTTAAACAAACTCTATATCAATCGCAATAAATCGCCGAAATGTAAGATTTTTTCACATCTCGGATGTGTGAATTCATCGGTTTCTTCTATTTCCCATGATACATGATAGGGGATGTGTATGCCCCATGCACCTATGGCGAGAGCCGGAGCGATGTCGGATTTGAAAGAATTGCCCACCATCATCAGCTCCTCCGGTTTCACCTCGTATCTTGCGCACAGTTCGGAAAACTCCTTCTCGCTCTTGTTTGCCGTAACCACTACGTCGTCGAAATATGCTGCAAGTCCTGAGCGTTCTACCTTCTTAAGTTGTTCCAGGTTGTCTCCCTTGGTGAAAATAATCTTGAAGTACGAGTCGAGAGCCTTTAATGTTGGTTCGACTTGTGGGAGCGGAGTGGCAGGAAGCATAATAAGGTCGTTGGCGGCGTGGATGAGCCGCATTATGTCTTTGGTGGAAATCTCATTGTTGCTCAGAAGGATGGCTGTCTCCATGACCGACAGAATATATGCCTTGCAGCCATATCCTGTGGTTCCGAGATTCTTGCGTTCTGTATTCACCAGTTCTTCACGAGCCTCTTCCGGAGTACACCATTTCGACACCATTTCGCACATCATGTCGGTTACTTTGTCGAAATGGCTCTGGCAGTCCCATAAGGTGTCGTCAGCATCGAATGCGATTATCTTGATGTTCTTATTAGTTGTCATAAAAAAAGTGAAAAGTTATGCAAAGATAGCGATAATTCGTAAATTTGCAAAACCTAAACAATTAACCAACGTAGTTCTGACAATGATAATTTCTTTAGTTGCTGTATTAGTAATCTCATTTCTAGTCTGGTTGTGGATGCATATCACAGCTGGAAAATGCAGTTGTACCAACGATGGAGTTTCCGTTAGTGAGTTCGCCTCAATAATTGAACAGCCTGATGTTGTCTTAGTTGATGTGCGTACAGAGAAGGAGTATGAATACGGCCATATTGACGGTGCTGTCAATATAAACATCTACAGAACCGATTTTGTGGAAATGGTAAGGAAAACCGTTCCCGATAATTCTCGTGTTGCCATTTACTGCCAGCACGGACGTCGCGGTACAAGGGCAAAGAAACTGCTGCAAAGTCGCGGCTTCGATGTGGTCAATCTTTGTGGTGGTTATATGGTTTGGGAAAAACAATAAAAGCCTTATCTACAGCAGATAAGGCTTTTATTATTTATTTAACACTTTTAGTAGTTACATTCTTTAGTTCTTCTTGAACATAAATCCTGTTTTCATTCCCTTGAATGAAGAAGAGAGGCTTGAAATGGTGTTGATTGTTGCACTTGGAATTGCGTTTCCGATACCTTGTGTCAGGGTGAGCAGTTTGGTTGAGTCGAAAGTCAGAGCCATTGAGTTGACTGATACCGAAACGTATGCTGTAGGGAATGTGAACAATGTGCCGGAGATAGTCACAGTCTTCTTGGATTTGTCGAACACGTAAGTTCCGTTGTAGGTGTTGCCGTTGATGGTGTAGGAACAAGTATTGTCGCTGTTGAATGTGAGTGAGAACTTGCCTTTGGTGATACCGATTGCCTTGAAGTAAGGATTCAGCTTGTTAACCATAGTTGTGCTGGCAAGTGATCCTCCAGCCTGAGCCAAGAGGTTCTCGCTCTCAAACTGGATAGCTGGTTCCTGATAAACCCAAGTTCCCTGAATCATGGATTCGTTTGTGAGTCCTCCGAGGAATTGTCCGATGATTCCGCTTAAAACAGATTCAGTAGTGGATGTGCTTGAATCTGTTGTTGTAGTAGTGTCGGTGCCTGTCAATCCAGGTATTGAACCACAGCTGCTGAGCATCATGGAGCCAGCAAAAACTGTTGCAATAAGTAGTTTGTAAGATTTCATGATTTGTTTGAAATTTTGATGTATTGTTAATATAATTATGGTATTCTGTCCGTAATTCGCCACAAATGTAGATATAATTTGAATAAAAATCTAATTTGTGTAAATAAAAATTGTAACTTTGCATTAAAATACACAAATTATCATGTTGAAATTTATAAGTTTCGGTAGTGGAAGCTGTGGTAATTGTTACTATCTGAGCAATGGACAGGATGCTTTGCTGATAGATTCCGGAGTGGGAATCAAACGGCTAAAACGCTATTTCAGGGAATATGGCGTGAACGCATCTGAGATTGCAGGAATCCTGATTACCCACGACCACGCTGATCATATTAAGGCTGCCGGATATGTGAGTGCTGAATATAACCTGAAGGTTTATTCAACCCAGCTTGTCAACGAAGCAATGCATCATGGTTATTATACAATCAGGAAAGTTGACCCTGACCATGAGGTGTTGGTTGAGAAGAATACTCCGTTCTGCTTAAAATCCTTTACCATAACAGCATTTAGCATTCCTCACGACAGCGCTGAGAATGTAGGCTATTTCATAGAGTGGGAAGGTGAGTCCTTCTGCATAATGACTGACGTGGGTGGGGTGACAGACAATGTGAAACACTACATCGGCAAGACAAAGCATCTTGTGATAGAAGCCAACTATGATGCCCAGATGCTGGCCGATGGTCCTTATCCTGAATATCTGAAGAAGCGTATATCCAGCGGAACCGGACACATGTGCAACACTCAGACGGCCGACGTCCTGGCTGAGTGCTTCCATGAGAACTTGAAGTCGGTTTGGCTTTGTCACCTGAGTGCGGAAAACAACCATCCGGTGCTGGCAGCCAAGACGGTGGAGATGAAATTGAGGTCGTATGGTATTATTGCCGGAGTTGACTTTAACCTTAATGTGTTACGACGCGAATCACCTACAGGGCCATGGGAATTATGACGATGAAAGCAGCATTATTCGACCTCGACGGAACTGTGATTGATACTGAGGCGCAGTATACCGAGTGCTGGGGCAATATCGGTAATCGGTATTGTCCGGACATTTCTGATTTTGCCCATAGGATAAAGGGTACGACGCTTACTCAGATTCTTGAAAGGTATTTCCCCGACAAAAGCACGCATGCCGAGGTGGAGAAGTGGATTGACGACTGGGAGGCACAAATGGACTATCCTTATATCAGAGGTGCCCGTGAGTATATAGAGTCGCTGAAAAAGCAGAATATAAAATGTGCTGTGGTGACAAGCTCGAACGAGAAGAAGATGTCGTACGTGCTGCGTCAGCATCCTGAATTCGAAACTCTGTTTGACAGAATCTTCACGTCGGAGGATTTCACGGCTTCGAAGCCCGATCCCGACTGCTATCTGCAGGCAAGCAGGAAACTGAATGTCAAGAAGAAGGATTGTGTGGTCTTTGAGGATGCATTTACCGGATTGGAGGCAGGACGTCGTGCTGGCATCTATACCATTGGTTTGGCTACCACAAATCCGAAGGAGAATATCATAGATAAATGTGATAGAGTAATAAGTGATTATACTGAATTATTAAATTAAAATTCAAGATATTATGGCAGGCTATTTAGTAGAAGACAATCGTAAGGTGACAACTCACAGATTGCTGGAAATGAAAAAGGAAAACAAGAAGATTGCTATGCTCACAGCTTACGACTTCACTACCGCAACTATAGTTGACGGTGCGGGTATGGATGTGATATTAGTAGGTGATTCTGCTTCTAACGTCATGGCAGGAAACATGACGACGCTTCCTATCACCTTGGATCAGATGATTTATCATGCCAAGGCTGTAGTTCGTGCTGTGAAACGTGCTCTGGTGGTGTGCGACATGCCTTTCGGAACATACCAGGTTAATGCGACCGAAGGTGTGGAGAACGCCGTGCGTATCATGAAGGAAAGCCATTGCGATGCCCTGAAGCTTGAGGGTGGAGTAGAGATTATCGATACTGTTAAGAAAATCCTTGCTGCCGGTATCCCGATTATGGGCCACCTCGGACTTACTCCTCAGTCAATCAATAAGTTCGGAACATACACTGTTCGTGCTCGTGAGGAAGCCGAGGCTCAGAAGCTTATCAGCGATGCCCATGCTCTTGAGGAGGCAGGCTGTTTTGCAATTGTGCTTGAAAAGATTCCCGCAAGCCTGGCTGAACGTGTGGCTAAGGAATTGACTATTCCGGTCATCGGAATCGGTGCCGGCGGACAGGTTGACGGTCAGGTTCTGGTCGTTGCCGACATGCTGGGAATGACCAAGGGCTTTACTCCTAAGTTCCTGCGCCGCTATGCTGATTTGTCAACTGTGATGACTGATGCTATCGGCCACTATATCGAGGATGTGAAGAACTGCGACTTCCCGAATTCGTCAGAACAGTACTAAGATTAAGTGAAGAGTGAAGAGTGAAGTGTGAAGAGTGAAGTGATAGTACCGGAGCACTTAAGAACTCAAAAACTTAAGAACTCAAAAACTCAAGAACTCAAAAACTCAAGAACTCAAAAACTTAATTATTGCAAAGAACCGTGAAATAGTGTCACGAAACGCCCCAAAATGTGCATTTTTTTTGAAAAACCACTGTTTTTTCGAAAATTATACGTAAATTTGCATAGCAAAAGAATACACACTTTCTTTGTGTAAACAATATGAAGGCAAAAAGAATACTATTTATCACACAGGAGATGGTTCCATTTTCCCCCGATTCACCAAAATCGAAAATGGGACGCATTCTTCCACAGTCAATACAAGAGGCTAACCACGAGATCCGTTCGTTCTCTCCAAGATGGGGAAATATCAACGAACGTCGTAATCAGCTCCACGAAGTGATCAGGTTGTCGGGAATGAATATCATCATCGACGACACGGATCATCCACTGATTATCAAGGTTGCTTCGATTCCATCAGCACGCATGCAGATTTATTTCATCGACAACGATGACTATTTCATGCGCCGACTGATGACCACCGATGAAAACGGCAAGGAATATGCGGACAACGGTGAACGTGCCATATTCTATGTCAGAGGTGTGCTGGAAACTGTGAAGAAGCTCCGTTGGGTTCCCGACGTGATTCATTGCCACGGCTGGATTACTGCTTTTGCTCCGCTTTACATAAAGAAAGCCTATGCCGACGAACCGTCGTTCCGCGATGCGAAAGTTGTGTTCTCTGCATCTTCGCCTGAGTTCAAGAACGACTTAGGTCAGCACACAGCTCAATGTGTTCCTTTCAAAGACATCGAGATGTCGGATATTGACGACATCACCAAGGATAAGTTCGGATACAATGAATTGCAGAAGATAGCAATTAAGTATTCCGACGGAGTGGTGATGGATGATGCCAAAGTCGATAAGGGAGTCATTAAGTACGCCAAGGATTTGAACATTCCTGTGCTCGACTATCAGGGCGAGGACTTTGCGAAGGCGTATAGTGATTTCTATGAAACAATAATGGGTGAATAAAGGTGAATAAAATGATATCCTTTTCAAGAATCCGTACCTGTACTGTGCGGTTTGCTCTTAGCATAGGCTCGCTTCTGATGCTGTCTGTCTTTTCTTCTTGTGACGACAATACAGGTACTTTGGGTGTCGACATGATGCCTCAATCCGATTTCCTTACACGCAGCTATGATGTCTACGACGTCAAGACTAAGTCTTACGCGGTAGGCGACTCGGTTCTTGCCCGTTCAAGTGTTTCGTATCTGGGACGTTTCTCCGACCCTGAGACAGGCACTATGATTAATTGCGATTTCCTCGGTCAGTTCCTCTGCCCGGAGAGTTTCAAGTTTCCCGACAGCATTCAGTACAATAAAATCACAAGCGGTGAAATCCGTCTGAACGTTAGTGATTTTGTAGGTGACTCGCTGGCTTCATTCGGATTGGAGGTCTATGAGCTGGATTCGGTGCTTGACCCTACTTTGGATTATTACACAAATATCAATCCTGAAGACTATTACGATACGAGCAAGGAGCCTGTAACCACAAAATGGTTCACTCTTTCCGACCGTACGATAGACGACAGCGAGCGAAACAGCACTTCTTACAAGCGTACTATCCGTATCAGCCTTCCTACCGATTCGGTTCAGAAAATCTACGACGCTTACAGGGAGCATCCTGAGTTGTTCGCCAATACTGAAGCGTGGATGCACAGTGGTCTTCCATACAGCAAGGGATTCTACTACAAAATAGTAAGCGGCGACGGAGCAATCGCGTATATCGATGTTGCTGTGTTCAACATGCGTTTCAATTACTATGACACAGAGGAAGAAACCGACACAACCGGTGTTTGCCAGCTTCCAAGCAATGAGGAAGTTGTTCAGGCTACACGCTTCTCCAACGAAGGACTTAATACGCTTCTGGAAGATGAGAATGCGACTTACCTGAAGAGTCCTGCGGGAATTTTCACACTTGCAGAACTGCCTACCGATGATATCGTCTTTGCTGATACTATCAATTCAGCCAAACTGACTTTCGTGAGATATAACGACGAAAAGCAGTCGCTGCTGAAGCTGGGCATTCCTCAGAATGTGCTTCTTGTCCGCTTGGACGATTATCTCCAGGGCTTCTTTGAGAAGTATAAGCTGGCCGACGATGTGACTTCTTATCTCACTACCTTTAATTCTTCTACAAACTCTTATGTGTTCTCCAATATCGCAAAACTGATTTCAACTATCCGCAAGGAGAAGATGGATGGCACGGCTACGGAGAATGTGAATAAGGTGCTCCTGATTCCTGTGGAAGTGAATGAAGACAGTAGTGGCGATGCGGTCAAGATCAGTCATGACTTCTCGCTTGCGAGCACCAAACTGGTTGGTGGTGCCAACGATACCGTGAAGCTGGAGGTTATTCATACCAGTTATAAGTAAGAGACCCACCCTTGACCCTCCCAAGGGCGGGGAAATAAAAAGTCATAAATAAAAATAGGATGAAGTGAATAGCACTTCATCCTATTTTTTATCATATCACTCCCCTTGAATGGGCAAGGGGTGGGTCTTTTACTTCATATTTGTATAGACATTCTGTACATCGTCGAAGTCCTCAAGACGCTCAACCATCTTGTCGATTGTTTCACGCTGCTCATCGGTAACTTCCTTGAGGTCGTTGGGGATGTAGGTGAATTCGGCAGAGGTGATTTCCAATCCGTGTTCTTCGAGGTAAGACTGGATCTGTGCGAAGCATTTCGGATCACCGTAGATAGTGATGCTCTTCTCGCCGGTATCTTCGTCTTCCTCTTCGTCGAATTCGTCGCTAACTCCGAAGTCGATGAGGTCAAGAACCATCTCGTCCATGTCGAGGTCGTCCTTCTTCTTGAATGTGAACTGTGCGAAGTGGTCGAAGAGGAATGCCAGCGAACCCATTGTTCCCATGTTTCCGTTGAACTTGTTGAAGATTGAACGGACGTCGGCAACGGTACGTGTAGGGTTGTCAGTCAGAGTATCTACAAAGACTGCGATTCCGTGAGGTCCGTAACCTTCATAGGTCATGGTCTTCCAGCTGTTCTTGTCCTTACCGGCAGCGTTCTTGATAGCGCGCTCGATATTGTCCTTTGGCATGTTTTCATGCTTGCAGGTAGCGATGATGGCACGGAGACGGGAGTTGTTCTCAGGATCTGGTCCTCCTTCGGCAACAGCGATTGCGATTTGCTTGCCAAGTCGTGTGAATGTTTTTGCCATGTTGCCCCAACGCTTCAGCTTGCGGGCCTTTCTAAATTCAAATGCTCTTCCCATTGGTTTTGTGTTTATTAAGTTTAATTGTTTTCGAATAGATTATTTGCCACGGACTTTGGCTCCAAGGGTCTTGCAGATATTGTCTTCAATCTTCTGCATGATTGCGTCAATCTGCTTGTCGTTAAGAGTTTTTTCCTCGTCTTGGAGTACGAAGTTGATGGCGTAGCTGATTTTGCCGGCTTCGATGTTCTTGCCTTCATAGACGTCGAACAGACTTACTTCCTTGAGGAGCTTCTTCTCAGTCTTGTATGCGATTGCCTCAATTTCGGCAAACTCGATGTTCTTGTCGATAAGCAATGCCAGGTCTCGGCTGACAGCGGGGAATTTCGACAATTCCTTGTAGCTTGGCTTAGAGTTCTGAACTAATTTCAGAAGTGCTTTCCAGCGTATGTCTGCAAAGAATACAGGTGAGTCAATCTTCAGCTTGCTGGTTTGCTTCTTGCTTACTATACCGTATTGGGCAATAACCTTTCCTCCACGATTAGCTATAATCTGTGAGTTGGAGAAGATATCGTCCTTGGCAGTGCTGAACACCAAAGCGTTCATTGTTACGCCTAAGCGACGGAATATATTAAATATGTATGACTTCAACTCGTAGATGGTTGATTCTTCGTCTGGGTGTGCCCAGTTGCCATTGACACGCTTACCGGTGAGCCACAGAGCGAGGTGGTAATCCTCGTCGTAGGGGGCAAGGAGCTGACGTGATGTCTCGCCTGATGGAACGATGCCTGAGTTGTCCTGCTTCTTCTCTCCGTTGAAGGTGTAGCAGTTTCCGAACTCGAAGAATTTCAGGTCTGAAGCCTTGCGGTTGACGTTGCGAGCTATATTCTCCAAACCTCCGAAGAGCAGAGTCTGACGAAGTACGCTGAGATCCTGGCTCAGAGGATTGATGAGTCTTACCAGGTTTTCTGCCTTGCACACAGTTTCCATGTTCTCATAATAGGAAACCTTGGTGAGTGAGTTGTTGAGAACTTCGTTGAAACCACAGCCAACAAGCTGCTCTCCGATGAGATTCTGCAGTTTGTTGCTCTTGTCAAGTTCTCCCTTCACGGTGAGTGAGGACTTCAGCTGTGTTGGGATTTCCACGTTGTCGTAGCCGTAGATGCGGAGAATTTCCTCAACTACGTCGCAAGGATGGGTTACATCCACTCTGAATGCAGGAACGCTGAGTGTCATGCCGTCCTTGTCCTGAGCCTTGATTTCCATGCCGAGGTTGACGCAGATTTCCTGCATCTTCTCCACTGGGATTTCCTTGCCGATAAGGTTCCAGCAGTACTGGTACTTGAAATCTATGACGGCTGCCTGTGGCAGGTTGTCGTTGCGGATATCCTTGATTTCCATGGCTATTTCTGCTCCAGCAAGTTCCTTGGCGAGCAGGGCTGCCTGCTTCAGGGCGTAGATTTGTCCTTCAGGGTCGATGCCGCGCTCGAATCGGAACGATGCGTCGGTCTGCAATCCGTGACGACGGGCAGACTTGCGGATCCATGTAGGGTTGAAGTAAGCTGATTCAAGCAGCACGTCGGTCGTGGTGTCGTATGTACCTGAACCTTTGCCGCCGAGCACACCGGCTATACACATAGCTTCCTTGGTGTTGCAGATGGCGAGGTCTTTGTCGCTGAGTTCGTGCTCAGCACCGTCGAGCGTCATGAACTTGGTTCCCTGAGGCATAGTCTTTACGACAACCTTCTTGCCTTCGATCATAGCTACGTCGAAGCAATGCAGAGGCTGTCCGTATGCCATCATGATGTAGTTCGTGATATCTACTATATTATTAATAGGACGCAAGCCGATGGTGGTCAGTTTGTCTTTCAGCCATTTCGGTGATTCCTTCACGTCGCATCCCTTGAGTGTAACGGCGCAATAGCGTGGGCAGGCTTCGGCATTCTCGACTTCCACGTCGATGTCCAGCGCATTGCTTTCCACAACGAAGGCGTCGGTAGACGGGCGATGGAGACTGGTTTCGTAGCCGTTCTGCTTGAGGTAAGCGTAGAAGTCACGAGCCACGCCCCAGTGTGAGCAAGCGTCAGAGTGGTTAGGAGTGATGTCCACTTCGATAATCCAGTCGCTTTCCAGTCCGAAGTATTTTGCAGCAGGCATACCGACTGCGGTGTCTGCAGGAAGTACTATGATTCCGTCGTGGCTTGTTCCTACACCGATTTCGTCCTCTGCGCATATCATTCCGTTGGATTCAACTCCGCGAAGCTTGCTCTTCTTGATGACGAATTCCTTGTCGCCGTCGTAGAGCTTTGTTCCCAAGGTGGCAACGATGACTTTCTGACCCGCAGCCACATTAGGTGCGCCGCAGACAATCTGCTCCGGTGCCTCACCGCCCAGGTTGACTGAGCAAACATGCATGTGATCGCTGTTGGGGTGGGGCACACATGTGAGTACTTCACCTACAACCAATCCTTCCAGTCCTCCCTTGATGGATTGCACCTCTTCTACAGCTTCAACCTCAAGGCCGATGCTTGTGAGAGCCGCACCCACCTGCTGTGGAGTCATGTCAAAGTCGACATATTCTTTGAGCCACTTGTAACTTATGTTCATTTTTGTGTTTTATGATTAAAAAGATGATTTGATTCGTTTGTTCGTCTCAAAAGACTTGCAAAGTTACATAAAAAAAATGATATAATGTGCGTAAAGAGCAAAATTCCTGTTTTTTATAAAAAAAACACCAAAGCATTACTCTCCATTCCCGCATTTTTTATAAATTTGCCAAAAATCATAAACTTTAATTCTCACTCTACTCCTCCCCATTACGGGGGCACCGCGCGTTCGAGTTCAAACGGTTGGTGACCAAAGGGAAGGTGGAACAAAGGAGGGGTCTTCTATTATGACAATAATCGGTATTGGCGGTGGAACTGGTTCTGGCAAAACCACAGTAGTCCGCAAAATCATTGAAAGTCTTCCCGACAACAGCGTTGCAGTCATTCCTCAGGACTCATACTACAACGACCAGTCGGATCTGCCACTCGAAGTACGCAAGCGCACCAATTTCGACCATCCCGACGCATTCGAATGGTCGCTCCTGGCTCATCAGATAGAAGAGCTGCGACAGGGTAGGGCGATAGAGCAGCCTACTTATTCGTATATCACCTGCACGCGTCTGTCCGAGACCATCAAGGTCGAACCCAAGGAAGTGATAATCGTTGAAGGCATCATGGCTCTTTACGACAAGAATCTTCGCGACCTCATGGACTTGAAGATATTCGTTGACGCAGGTCCTGACGAGCGCCTCCTTCGTGTCCTCTGCCGCGACATAGCCGAGCGCGGACACACCCTCGACATGCTTATCGACAAATACCGCAACGTGCTCAAACCCATGCACGATGAATTCATCGAACCGACCAAGCAGTTCGCCGATATCATCATTCCCAATGGCGGTCACAACCAGAAAGCCATCGACATGATGCAGATGTACATCAAAGCCCTCGTTGGAATCTAACCACTCTTCATTTCTTGTGTGTGCGGACACAATGTGAAAAAGTCTTAATTTTTGGCTGAATTTTGCAGTGTTTTGTTAAAATAGTATAAATTCTTACTGTTAAAATTTACAAATAGCGACTTGTTTTTGTTGGTAAACTTGAAAACTCTTACCTTTGCAATAGTTTTTTTAGGAACCTCTGATTTTCGGAGGAAAATGTTTAACAAAATTAAAAATTTCAAATTATGTTGCAGGAAAAAGCAGGTAACATTGCAGGTCTTATTTGGAATGCAATTGCAGATGCTAACGCAAGCTTGACATTCAAGCAGATCAAGAAGGCTACAAAATTGGCAGAAAAGGATTTTAACCTCGGTATTGGTTGGTTGCTCCGTGAGGACAAGCTCTCAGTAGCAGAAACTGGTGACGAGAAGGATCCATACACATACTCTCTCAAGTAATTCATACTTAGAGAAATCTAAACTTTACAAAGGCGTTGCTAATCATAGCAGCGCTTTTGTTGTTTATGTATCTTGTCAGACTCTTTACTCTTCATTAAAGAACTCTTCATTCCGAATGGTTAAAAACTACTACCTTCACCACCAAGGCTAATCAAGGATTTTAAGGATTTCAGGGATTTTTTTGTGAGATTTTAAGGATTTCAAGGCTAATCAAGGATTTTAAGGATTTCAGGGGCTTTTTTGTGAGATTTCAAGGATTTCAAGGCTAATCAAGGATTTTAAGGATTTCAGGGATTTTTTTGTGAGATTTCAAGGATTTCAAGGCTAATCAAGGATTTTAGGGATTTCAGGGGTTTTTTGTGAGATTTCAAGGATTTCAAGGCTAATCAAGGATTTTAAGGATTTCAGGGATTTTTTTGGTGAGATTTTAAGGATTTCAAGGCTAATCAAGGATTTTAAGGATTTCAAGGCTAATAAGGCTAATCAAGGATTTTAAGGATTTCAGGGATTTTTTTGTGAGATTTTAAGGATTTCAAGGCTAATCAAGGATTTTAAGGATTTCAGGGGCTTTTTTTGTGAGATTTTAAGGATTTCAAGGCTAATCAAGGATTTTAAGGATTTCAGGGGTTTTTTGTGAGATTTTTTCGCCGTTGGCGAGAGATAATTGTGTTATTCGTAAGTAAGGAATTTCCGGTGAAGTCTCGATTATTTTCCAGTTTGTCGAAAAAATCTTTTTTCTGCAGCAAAAATTCTTTTTCGCTTTGCTGAAAAATTATTTTGACTTCGGCGCGCCCGCTTCCTAACTTTTGATGCTGCAAAGTTACAAATAATTTAACTTAATTCCAAATAAAATGTTAATTATTTTCACAAATTTTCAAAATTTTTTTCGGGATTATTTGCGTAGTATACAGTTATACAGTATACAGTTTTCTCAGCGAGGGGTAAAAAAGGGGAGACAAAATTTTTATTATATATATAATATATATATTATATATATAATAAATTTTATTTACTAACAATTTGTTACTTCCGATGAATGTGGTTCCTAAAAAAACTGTATACTGTATAACTGTATACTTGTAATCTTTTCCTGAATAAAAAATCCCTCCGATTTGCTTTGTTTGCAAAATTAAGGTATATTTGCAGAGAAAGCTATAGAGGCTATAGAGGCTATAGAGGCTATAGAAGCTATAGAGGCTATAGAAACTATAGAAGCTATAGAAGCTATAGAAAGCTATAGAAGCTATAGAAACTATAGAAATAAATCCTTGGTATTCATGAAGTGGATGTCAGGGATTTTTTTTGTATTAATATATGTGTATTTTCGCTTCATTTTTGTGTAGTTCGGAAATTTTTCGTAAATTTGTAGGAAATTTATAATAATCAGTAAAAATATATGGAAAATAAAATTCAAGAATTGACAGACAAACTTGTTCACGAAGGAGTGGAGAGGGGTAATGCCGAGGCAGAGAGAATCATCAGCGAGGCTAACGAAAAGGCTGCAAAAATCATCAGCGACGCCAAGGCTGAGGCAGAGAAAATTGTGGCTCAGGGACGTAAGGACGTGCAGACACTTAACCAGAACACCCAGTCCGAACTGAAGATGTTCTGCGGACAGGCGCTGAACGCTCTTAAGACTGAAATCACCAATGTTTTGTGCGACAATGTTGTTAGCCAAAGCGTTTCAGAGGTTGTGAACGACAAGGATTTCATGCAAGAGTTCATGCTGAAGCTCGCTGAGAAATGGGGCGCTCAGGAAGACCTCGTCATCTCTACCGAGGATGCAGCTTCGCTCAAGGCTTTCTTCGCAAAGAAGGCAAAGGCTCTGCTTGACAAGAAAATCACAATTGAGCAAGTTAACGGTCAGAAGACACTCTTCTCCGTAGGACCTGCTGACGGTTCATATAAACTGAACTTTGGAAACGAAGAGTTTGAAGACTATTTCAAGAGCTTCCTCAGACCTCAATTAGTAGAGATGCTGTTCTAATGTTTGATTATAACCTTACATTTCTATGGCGAACTATTATTGTTTAATGGCTGGTGTTCCCGACATCGCAATGGACAACTCCGGGAAGGGGCAGATCACCTTTGCCGATTTCAGGGAGCAATGTGAGGAGGTCCTTACTTCGGCCGACAAACAACTTATATATTACTTCTACCTCGAACAGGATTGCAAGAATCTTGTGAAACTGCTGAAGGCTTCCAAGAGCGGAGAGGCAAACGAGGATTTCTCGGCATTGAATGTTGACATCAAAGTCTGGGGAAACTATTCTCTGGATCAGCTGCAGGACATGATTACCGCAGCGAGAACCATGAACTTCAACGTGCACCGTTATCCTTCGTTTATGTCGGAATTTGCCAGAGACTATACATATAATAAAGATAAGGCTGGCTACTTCCCCGAAGACCAGATCCTGCTGGCGTTCTACGACTATGCCGTGAAGTGTCCCAACAAGATGATTGCTTCGTGGTATGAGCTTAACCTGAACATCACCAACATCCTCACGGCGCTGATTGCCCGCAAGCAGGGATGGAACGTCTCTGACTTCATCCTCGGCGACAACGAGGTGAACGAGATGATCCGCACGAACAACACCAAAGACTTCAGCCTGATTACAGAACTGGACTACATGACAGATCTGATCAAAATCGTTGAAACCGAGGATCCAGTGCTGAAGGAGAAGCGAATCGACGCCTTCAAATGGAACTGGCTTGAGGAACAGACCTTCATGGAGCAGTTCTCGATTGAGGCAGTGTTTGCGTATTTGTGCAAACTGCAGATGCTTCACCGCTGGGACATGCTGGATGTGGAGAAGGGAAAGGAAACATTCAGACAGATTATCGAAGACCTGCGCAGTGAAGCCAAGGTTCCAGAGGAATTTGTAAGATAGAAGAGCACAGAAACTAAATACATTAATAAATATATGACAAAAGGTACAGTAAGTGGCGTTATTGCTAATATGGTAACGCTCAAAGTAGATGGTCCTGTCAGACAGGGAGAAATCTGCTATATTGAAACGGGTGGTGACCGCTTGATGTCGGAGGTGATCAAAGTTGTCGGCTCTGACGTATATGTACAGGTGTTTGAGTCAACACGCGGACTTAAAGTCGGAGCTGTTGCAGAGTTTACCGGACACATGCTTGAGGTGCAGCTCGCACCAGGTATGTTGTCGAAGAACTTCGACGGACTTCAGAACGACCTTGACAAGATGGAAGGCGTGTTCCTAAAGCGCGGACAGTACACCGACCCTCTTGACCGTGAGCGTCTCTGGGATTTTGAGCCAATCGTCAAGGTTGGCGACGAAGTGAGAGGCAGCGACTGGCTGGGTAAGGTGGAGGAGAACTCCCAGCCTCTGAAAATCATGGCTCCTTTCCAGATGGAAGGTGTGGCAAAAGTCAAGAAGATTGCTGCAAAGGGTCAGTACAAGGTTGACGACACCATCGCTGTGCTCGTGAAGGAGAACGGTGAAGAAGTCAATGTCACCATGGTTCAGCACTGGCCTGTGAAATTCGCCATGCTTAACTACAAGCAGAAGCCACGTCCGTTCAAGCTTCTTGAGACAGGCGTTCGTACAATCGATACCTTTAACCCGATAGTAGAAGGTGGTACAGGATTCATCCCTGGTCCGTTCGGTACTGGTAAGACAGTGCTCCAGCACGCTATCTCAAAGCAGGCAGAAGCCGACATCGTTATCATCGCCGCCTGTGGTGAACGTGCCAACGAGGTTGTGGAAATCTTCACTGAGTTCCCTGAACTTATCGACCCTCATACAGGTCGCAAGCTGATGGAGCGTACGATTATCATCGCAAACACTTCAAACATGCCTGTCGCTGCGCGTGAGGCTTCTGTCTATACAGCTATGACAATGGCAGAATACTACCGCTCTATGGGATTGCGCGTGTTGCTTATGGCTGACTCAACATCACGTTGGGCACAGGCTTTGCGTGAGATGTCGAACCGTATGGAGGAATTGCCAGGACCTGACGCGTTCCCTATGGACTTGGGTGCTTTGGTGGCTAACTTCTACGGACGTGCCGGATATGTATATCTTAACAACGGAGAGGTCGGCAGCATCACCTTCATCGGAACAGTATCTCCTGCCGGTGGTAACCTGAAGGAACCTGTAACCGAGAACACGAAGAAAGTTGCTCGTTGCTTCTATGCGTTGGAACAGGACCGTGCCGATAAGAAACGCTATCCTGCTGTCAATCCTATCGACTCATATTCAAAGTATCTGGAATATCCTGAATTCGCAGAATATGTTTCCAAGAAAATCAATGACAAGTGGATTCCAAAGGTTCTTGCTCTCAAGACAAGAATGCAGCGTGGTAAGGAAATTGCCGAGCAGATCAACATCCTCGGTGATGACGGTGTTCCTGTAGATTATCACGTAACATTCTGGAAGTCAGAAATCATTGACTTCGTACTGCTGCAGCAGGATGCCTTCGATGAGGTCGATGCCGTTTCCTCGCTTGAACGCCAGGAAGAAATCATGGATGTTGTGTCAACCATCTGTGAGCACGACTTCAAATTTGAGCACTTCCAGGAGGTGACCGATTACTTCAAGAAGCTCATCAACCTGTGTAAGCAGATGAACTATTCGCAGTTCAAGTCTGAGCAGTATGAAGATTACAAGAAGCAGATTAACGAGATGCTCGCAGGCAATTAATTTGTAAATTGTAAAATTTTAAATTGTCAAATCGTTAAATTCTAAATCTTAAGATGGCAACAGCATTTCAAAAAGTATATACTAAGATAAGTCAGATTACTAAAGCTACATGTTCTCTGAAAGCCACAGGCGTCGGTTATGATGAACTTGCCACCATCAACGGCAAGCTGGCACAGGTGGTGAAAATTGCAGGTGAAGATGTAACTCTGCAGGTGTTTGAAGGTACCGGTGGTATTCCTACCAATGCCGAAGTGGTGTTTCTCGGTAAAACACCATCGTTGAAAGTAGGAGACCAGCTTTCAGGACGTTTCTTCAATGCATACGGATTCCCGATCGACGGTGGTCCGGAGATTGAAGGAAAGGAAGTGCCTATCGGAGGCCCTTCTGTCAATCCTGTACGTCGTCGTCAGCCAAGTGAGCTTATTGCTACAGGTATTGCCGGTATCGACTTGAACAACACCTTGGTGTCAGGACAGAAGATTCCGTTCTTCGCCGATCCAGACCAACCGTTCAACGAAGTAATGGCTATGGTTGCACTTCGCGCCAAAGCCGACAAGATTATCCTTGGCGGTATGGGTATGACTAACGACGACTATTATTTCTTCCGCAATACATTTGCCAACGCAGGAGCATTGGATCGTATCATCGCATTCATGAACACTACCGAAGACCCAGCTGTAGAACGTCTGCTTGTCCCCGACATGGCACTTACCGCAGCCGAGTACTTCGCTGTGGAGAAAAACGAGAAGGTGCTCGTACTGCTTACAGATATGACATCCTACGCTGACTCACTCTCCATCGTGTCGAACCGTATGGACCAGATTCCTTCAAAGGATTCTATGCCAGGCTCACTCTACTCAGACCTCGCAAAAATCTACGAGAAAGCTGTACAGTTCCCGGAGAGCGTAGGTGGCGGCTCAATCACAATCATCGCCGTTACCACACTTTCAGGCGGTGACATCACTCACGCCGTTCCTGACAACACCGGTTACATCACAGAAGGTCAGCTCTACCTGCGCCGTGACTCAGATATCGGTAAGGTCATCGTTGACCCGTTCCGCTCACTCTCACGTCTGAAGCAACTTGTTGCCGGTAAGAAGACACGTAAGGACCACTCACAGGTGATGAACGCTGCCATCCGTCTTTATTCAGACGCGGCAAACGCAAAGACCAAGCTGGAGAACGGTTTCGACCTTACCGACTACGACAACCGCTGTCTGGAATTCGCTAAGGAATATGCGGACAAACTTCTTGCAATCGACGTCGATCTCGACACAACTGAGATGCTTGATGTGACTTGGTCGCTGTTCAGCAAGTACTTCAAGCTGGAAGAAGTTAATATAAAGAAAGAGTTTACCGATATTTATTGGAAATAGTTCTTAAGTTTATAAAAAACTTAAACTAACAATGGCAATTAAGTTTCAATATAATAAGACGTCATTGCAGCAAATAGAGAAGCAGCTCAAAATGCGTCAGCGCACCTTGCCAATCATCAAGAGCAAGGAAACAGCACTGCGCCTTGAGGTGAAGAAATGCAAGGCCGAAGCTGCCGAACTCGACAAGCAACTCGAGCGCGAGATAGCCGGTTATGAATCACTCTATGCCTTATGGGGGGAATTCGACACTTCACTTGTCTCTCTCAAGGATGTTGAGCTGGACGTGAAGAAGATTGCCGGTGTTCGTGTGCCGGTTCTTCTCAATATACGTCTGGACGTCAAGCCTTTTGGTATATTCAGTACGCCAAAATGGTACTTCGACGGAATCAACCTGCTGCAAGGTCTTGCAAAAACTGCTGTGGAACGTGAATTCGTCCTTGCAAAACTCGGTCTGCTGGATCATGCCCGTCGCAAAACCACTCAGAAGGTTAACCTCTTTGAGAAGGTTCAGATACCAGGATTCCAGGAAGCCGTGCGTAAGATAAAGCGTTTCATGGAAGATGAGGAGAACCTGTCGAAGTCAAGCCAGAAAATCCTCAAGTCTTTGCAGGAAAAACGTAGAAAGGCTGAAGAAGCAAAGAATGCAGATTTGGCATTAGGAAAGGAGGGAGCTGCATGATTACGAAAATGAACAAACTCACATTCCTTCTGACAAATAAGGAATATGAACAGTTCCTCGCCGGCATCAGAGAACTTGGAGTTGTGCATATAGAAGAACTGAAGAGTGGGGCAACCAGTCCTGAATTTGAAGTAGGGAAGGAGCGTGCTAGCCGTCTGTCTGCTGCAATCTCAGCTCTCGACAACGCCAAGGAAACCTGGACACTCTCTACAAAACGCACAATCGAAGCCATACCACAGTCGGACAACGCTGTGGAGCGTGGCATGAACATCGTTGAACTGATAGAATCCCTGCAAGCTGAAGAACTCTCGCTTAAGCATAAGATCGACGCTGTGGATAAGAACATCTCCGTACTCGAACCGTGGGGAGAGTTTGATATGAAGCAATTCGAAGTGCTGAAGCAGAATGGCTATCAGGTCAATTTCTTCGCTGTCTCAAACAAGATGTTCAAGGCAGAGTGGGGGGAGACGTATTTCGCCACCCCAATCAATGAGATTGACAAGAAAGTCTATTTCATTACATTCTCGCCTGAGACTCCTGACATCACAGCTGAGA
Organism: uncultured Bacteroidales bacterium; assembly: GCA_902776985.1. Classification (GTDB taxonomy): domain Bacteria; phylum Bacteroidota; class Bacteroidia; order Bacteroidales; family Bacteroidaceae; genus UBA3839. The sequence continues at coordinate 30,476 of CACYSD010000018.1, read as the reverse complement.
GCATCGATGTGCCCAACCGCCCTCTTTCTGAATTCCTGGAAGAGAAGAAAAGTCTTGAAGCATCGGTTGTAGAAGTACATGACAAACTGCTGCAAATCAATTCTCTATACAATGAAACTTTGCAGAAAGCAAAGGTTGAGAATGAGAATGAGATTTCTTTGTCACGCGTACATCTCAATACAGAAAGCGTTGCTGAGAATGCAGTAAAATTATTAGTCGGATGGGTTCCGGAAGAGAAGGCGAGTGATACTGAGGCTTTCCTCAATGCCAACCACATCTTCTACGAAAAGGAAGAACCGACCTTGGAGGACAATGTTCCTGTAGAGATAAAGAACGGCAAATACAGCTCTCTGTTCGAGCCAATACTTAAGATGTATTCTCTGCCAAGTTATCACGACTTGGATGTGACTCCGTTCTTCGCACCGTTCTTCATGCTATTCTTCGGACTCTGTATGGGCGATGCCGGTTATGGAGCATTGATTCTGGCTGCAAGCATCATCTTGCTCAAGAAATTGCCTGTTGACCAGAAGCCTCTTGCCAAGCTCGGTGTGTATCTCGGAGCAATGACCATCGTGTGTGGTGCACTCACAGGCTCGTTCTTCGGTATAGATCTCACTCAGCAGGATTGGGCATTCCTCGCTCCGGTTAAGGATAAATTCATAAACGAGAAGAACTTCACGCTCTTCGGCTATTCACCAATGATGGTTATCAGCGTGATAATCGGCCTGATACAGGTGCTTCTGGGTATGGCCTTAGCCGGAATGAAAGCCGCAAAACTCTTCGGATGGCGCTTCGCCGTAGGCAAGATGTCGTGGGTGACAATCATTATCTCAGCCATCATCTGCTTCGGAGTTCCTGCCTGCGGAGTTGTGTTGCCACAAGCCTTCATATATATATTATATGTGTTGATGGCAATCAGCGCTCTTGGCATATTCTTCTACAACGCTCCCGACAAGAACCTTCTTGTCAACTTCGGTGGGGGAGTGTGGGCAACCTACGGAATGGCAACAGGATTGCTTGGCGACCTTCTGAGTTATATTCGTCTGTTCGCATTAGGTTTGACAGGCGGTGTGCTTGGAGGCGTGTTCAACCAGCTGTCTATCCAGCTTACCGAATCCATGTCATGGGGAGTTCGTTGGCTGCCAATGCTGATAATCCTCCTGTTAGGACACGGTATCAACTTCGGTCTCTGTATGATTTCTTCATTTGTACACCCAATGCGTCTTACATTTGTGGAATTCTTCAAGAATGCCGAATTTGAAGGCGGCGGCAAGGAATACACTCCGTTCAAGGTTAAAACCTACAAGAAGGCATAATCATCGAGAAACAAAATAATAACAATTAAACATAAACAAAAAAATCATTATGGAATTAATTTTAGCTTATTTGGGAGTAGCACTTTGTGTAGGACTCTCTGGCGTAGGTTCAGCCTACGGTGTAACAATTTGTGGTAATGCAGCAATCGGAGCTTATAAGAAGAATCCAAGCGCAAGTGGTTCATACATCGCTTTGGCTGCGCTTCCTTCATCACAAGGTCTTTATGGATTCGTAGGATTCTTCATGCTTTCAAGCCATCTTACATCAGACATCACTATGGCTACAGCAGCCGGTGTACTTGGTGCCGGTCTTGCTTGCGGTCTTGTAGCTTTGTTCTCTGCAATCCGCCAGGCAAAAGTCTGTGCTAACGGTATCAGCGCAATTGGTGGCGGACACAATGCATTCGGTACAACAATGGTGCTCGCTGTGTTCCCAGAACTTTACGCAATCCTTGGTTTGCTCGTACTTATCCTTATCGCAGGAACACTCTAAAAATCAATTCTGCGAACGCATACACACTTTAATTCTGCGAACCGCAGACACACGATTTATAATTAGTTTCTCATTATTTGAGGTAAGCATGCTCAATAAGCGTGTTTACCTCAATTTTTAATTTCTCACCTTCTTAACTTCTATATTAACACAACACTTGTTATGTTTAATTAACAAAATAATTGTAAGATAATCCCACTATTCTCACAGATAATGATTAACTTTGCTAATTCTAAGATTATCGTAGCTAATTCTAAGGTACACACTACCATACCTTTTTTATAATAGCGCTATTATTTCTTTATGAAGATAAAAAGTTTTGTTGTCAATCCAGTAATGGAAAATACCTACGTGATCTATGATGATGAAAGCCTCGAAGCAGCTATCATAGATTGTGGCGCATTTTCCGAAGCTGAATGGAACCGCATATATTCTTTAATTGCTGAAAACAAATTGATTGTTACTCATTTGCTCTGCACTCACATGCATTTTGACCACATCATGGGAAATACTTTTGTCTATCGTGATCTGAAGCTTGTTCCTGAATGTGGCGTAAATGACATAGCTTTGTGGAAGGATTTTGATGAACAGATTGAGATGTTTTTCGGAGCGATGGCTACAAAACTGATTCAGAGATGCAAAACTGATAATACTCCAAAAGCCCTGTATGACGGAGATACAGTCAAGATTGGGAAATATCAGTTTGAAGTAATCAATACTCCAGGACACACAGCCGGAGGAATTTGTTTTTATTGCGAATCTGAAGGTATATTGTTTGCCGGCGATACACTATTTAACGGCAGTATTGGCCGTACCGACCTCGCTGGTGGCGACTATCGTACGTTGATTGAGAGCATCACCTCTCGCCTCTTTTCCCTACCCGCCTCTACCACAGTGTATTGCGGTCACGGTGAGCCTACTACGATTGATAATGAAATGAAATATAATCCGTATTTATAACCACACATTGCCAACAGACAAAGCATTGATATTCAGGTTGTTAATATGGAATAAGATATCACTCTATGAATATAAACAAGGATTTACAGCAAATTAAGCAGAGGTACAGCATTGTGGGCAACAGCGATGAGCTAAACCGTGCTCTCGACATAGCCATACAGGTTGCTCCTACTGATTTATCTGTGCTTATTGAAGGTGAGAATGGTGTTGGAAAGGAAGTTCTTCCTCGCATAATTCACGATAATTCCACTCGTAAGCATCAGAAGTACTTTGCCATAAACTGCGGTTCTATTCCTGAAGGAACCATCGACTCCGAGTTGTTCGGTCATGAGAAGGGTTCGTTTACAGGAGCTATAGGTGAGCATGAAGGTTACTTCGGTGCTGCAGACAAAGGTACGTTGTTCCTTGACGAGGTTGGCGAACTTCCCTTGTCAACTCAAGTGAGATTGCTTCGTGTGCTTGAAACCGGTGAGTATCTGCGTGTCGGTTCAAACGAGATCCGCAAGACCAACGTGCGCATTATCGCTGCCACGAATGTCAAGATGAAGAAAGCTATTCGTGACGGTCGCTTCCGTGAGGACTTGTATTACCGTCTGGCAACGATTCCTATCTCTATGCCGCCGTTGAGAAAACGCGGCAGGGACATAGAGTTGCTTTTCCGTAAATTCGCAGCCGACATAGCTGAGAAATATCGCTTTGATCCTATCTATCTCACAGAAGACGCCCGTGAGTTGCTCAATGCCTATAAGTGGCCGGGCAATATCCGTCAGCTGAAGAATGTGGTTGAGCAGCTGAGTATTATCTCCAAGGAACGTGAGATAAATGCTGATATGCTCAGAGCGATTGGAATTACCGACGACAGCGATCCTGGAAGCGGTTTGGTTCTGCTTCGTGACACTCGCAATGCAAAGCCTGAGGAGTCGTACGAGAAGGAACGCAGCATGCTCTGGCAACAGCTTTTCACTCTGAGCAAGGAAATCAAGGAGCTGAAGGAACTGATTCACGAGGGACGCAATACGGCGGCTGTCAGTCAGCAAGCTTCGCAATATGTAAGCTACAGCCCTATTTCCACCGATGGAAATATCACAATCCAGCATCCTACTAATCATCGTCAGGATGTTGCCGACAACGATTATGCCATTGAGACAGCCGAGACTTATGTGGAAGATGTTCCAAAATCGATTAAGGAGCAGAACGCACAGAGCATCACGGATGCGCTGAAACGCAATAATTTCAACCGCAAGAAGGCGGCTCAGGAATTGGGAATAAGTGAACGAACCATTTATCGTAAAATCAAAGAAATAGGATTGGATAGCTAAATGAAAGACTTTTTCCATTATATCTCACATCGTTTCCATGCTTTCGCTTGCTCTATCGTAGTGGCTTGTTCGTTGGTTATTGCCGGATGTTCCATCTCTTATTCGTTCAACGGTTCCAATATCGACTACAATAAGGTTAAGACCATCAGCGTGGATAAGTTTCCGATTCGTTGTGCTTATGTCTGGGCACCTATGGAGTCGATGTTCTACACAAGTCTTAGCGATGCTTATTCCAACAAGACCAAGCTCCAGGTTCTCAAACGTGGTGGTGATCTTCAGCTTTCAGGTGAAATTACTGAATACTCACAGCTCAACAAGTCGATTGCCAGCGATGGATTTGCTGCTCAGACTCAGTTGAAGATGACGGTCAACGTGAGGTTCGTGAATAATTCCAACCATACTGAGGACTTTGAGAAATCCTTCACAGCTACAGCAGAATATGATAGCTCTCAGCAGTTGAACGCTGTTCAAGAAGAATTGGTTCAGCAGATGATAAACGATATAGTTGACCAGATATTCAACGCTACTGTAGCGAATTGGTAACTTTTAATTATTTATTAATAATTTCCCCAATGTTTTTAACGGCAGAATGGCATAAGCAGGAATTCGTGCAGCTTACTTGGCCGCACGAGGAAACTGACTGGGCACCGATATTGTCTGAGGCTATAGATTGTCTTCGCAATATCGCTTGTGCCATCAGCAAGTACGAGCCTGTGTTGGTTGTTGCTCATAATAAGGAAGCTGCTTGTGAAGCTCTTCGTGGAATTGAGAATGTCACTATTGTTGAGATTCCTACAAACGATACTTGGGCACGCGACCATGCGTTCATTTCCTGCCTGGATGACAAACAAAGAATTCTGCTCGATTTTCAGTTCAACGGTTGGGGATTGAAGTTCGCATCGAATTTCGATAATCAGATTAATTCAAATCTGTTTCGTTCAGGATTGCTGAAAGGTGTTTACGAGAATCATCTGGACTTTGTGCTTGAAGGAGGCAGCATAGAAAGTGACGGCTTGGGCACTTTGCTCACTACATCTTCCTGCCTGTTGGCTCCTAACAGGAATTCTACCATGAACGAGGCGCAGATTGAGGCAAAGCTGAAGGAATTGTTCAATTTAGACCGTGTGTTGTGGCTGCATCATGGTTATCTTGCCGGAGACGACACAGACGGACACGTCGATACTCTCGCACGCTTGTGTTCTCCCGACACGATTGCTTATGTTTCATGTACAGATACGGAGGATGAGCATTATGCCGAACTGACTGCGATGGAGAAAGAGTTGCAGGCTTTCCGTACTAAGGATAATGAGCCTTACCGGTTGATTCCGCTGCCACTTCCCCACCCTGTTTTTGAAATAGAGGAAGGAGAAGAACCTTTCAGACTCCCTGCTACTTATGCTAACTTCTTGATTATCAATGGTGCCGTACTTTATCCTACGTACAATCAGCCTGATCTGGATGAAGTTGCACGCCTTCAGCTGCAGAAAGCTTTCCCCGACAGGGACATCGTTGGAATTGACTGCTCTGTGCTGATTCGCCAGCATGGATCGCTACATTGCTCAGCGATGCAGTATCCACTAAAGTAATACTTTCCAGTGGGTTGAGATGAGGAATCTGTGACGCATAAGTGATGTGAATGTGTGGATATATTCACATGAGATTCCTGTAATGTATTTGTTGTTGTCAAACAGATCTATACCCGTTCCTATACCTACTTGAGGAGCGAATCCGTTTTTCACCAGATTTGTTTTGGCGTCACTATGTCTTACGCCGGAAATTAAGCGCACCATGTATCTTGATGTCGGAGTGATGGGCATGCTGTACTGCATACCTATATTCGCGGCGTTCTGGTTAATGTTGAAAGTTTCTTCTTCCGACACCCTTTTTGCCTGAGTTGTTGACGTTCTGAAGATTGCGTCAAAAGCCCATCGGTCGTTGAAGAAGTATGAGTATTGCAGAGATGACTGAAATGTGCTCGATAACCTTATGTCTCCGTTCATGATTTCCCTTTCTCCCAGTTCTGTTCCTGAAGACAAACCGAATGATACGGGCTGAATCAGAAAACGGCTGAAACGAGTCAGGTCGCCAAAGGTTACTCGTGGGCGGTTGATGTATCTCCCCTTTTGCAACATGTCTGTGATGTAGTATGAGATATTGACAGACATGGTTCCTATAGCGGCTCCGAGCAGAACATTGTTGACGTGATGCCCGTTGTTGCGAAGGCGTAGTAATTGTGTGGATGTGGCACACATATATCCGCCCAGGCTTATCCAAGGTGAATAGTGTCCATATTCTCTGTCAAGGATAGCTGCCGACATGAATGCAAGGGCCGAGTGTCCGGAGATAAAACTCTTGTCGTCCTTGCCGTTGGGACGAGTTTCGCTGATGGTGTGCTTGAGTGTCTGCGAAGTTGCCACCATGATAGCTATAGACAAAGCGTTGGCTGTTATCATTCTGGGCATTTTGCTTCGGCTTTCAAGTCCGAAACTTCTCAAAGTCCATGTTGCCAGGAGTGGTATGGATGCAGGAATATATTCAAGAGCCTGGTTCTCTCTGTCCCGAAAAGTCCCCGGCGTTTCAAGGAATTTATGGTTTCGCCATGTACTGATTAGTCCGCCGGTGAGAGTTCCTAAATCGGAAGTCAGTTTGGTGTAGCGCATTTCCTTTTGCAGCATAGCCTCTTCGGTCATGCTTATTGCGTCGCGAATTTTCAGCTCTCGTTCTATGCTGTCGAGCGTGGCTTCAAAATCTGAACGAGGCGGTGGTGTAGGCTCATAAACACAGGAATCCGCAGGCTCTGCATGAAGAGTCTGAACAAGCGACAATAAACCTGTGATTATGTAATTTCGTAATGCTCCCATCCTACCGTTATGCTATTTCTCCACTGCCTATACACAAGTGGTGGTTCTCGTCGTAAACCACACAGAACTGTCCTGGAGCAACTCCGTGAATTGGTTGTGCTGCCTGCATTCGCCATTTCCCGTCTTCGTCCTGACGGAGTTTACCATGCAGGTATTCGGGAGTGTGTCTGATCTTGAATGTGATGTTTTTCTCACTGCCGTTCTCTTCCCATGGGTTCTCGGTGATGAAGTGGAAATCGTTCATCGAGAAATGGTCTTTGTACACTTTGTCGGGATCATAGCCGTGAGACACGAAGAGAATGTTGCGCTTGATGTTTTTCTTAACAACAAACCATGGACCTCCGCCCAGAGTCAATCCCTTGCGCTGACCGATGGTGTAGAACCACAGCCCCTTGTGCTCCCCGATTTTATGTCCTGTCTCTATTTCGCGGATGTCGCCTGGGTTTTCTCCCAGGTGTGCTTTGATGTAATCGCGGAAATCAATGTTGCCGAGAAAGCAGATTCCCTGGCTGTCACGGCGTTGTGCGTTGAGCAAATCGGCATCGTGAGCTATCTGGCGAACCTGTTCCTTCATCATGTGTCCTATCGGAAACAAGAGTTTGCTGACTTGAAGCGCGTCAATCTGGCATAGGAAGTCTGTCTGGTCCTTCACTGGGTCGGGACTTGTGGCAAGCCAGGTCTTTCCGCGGAAGATGTCGGTTGTGGCATAGTGTCCTGTTGCGGTGAAGTCGAACTCCTTCCCCACTTTCTCCTCGAAGCAGCCGAACTTGATGAGTTTGTTGCACATCACGTCGGGATTCGGAGTCAAACCCTTCCGTGCTTTATCCATTGTGTAACCTACCACCTGTTCCCAGTATTCATTATGCAGGTCGATGACGTCAAGCTTAAGTCCGTAGCGTCGTGCGAGCCACTGACATATCTCAACGTCCTCTTCCGATGTGCAGTTCCACTGGGTGTCACGATCGGGACCGATTTTTATGTAAAACAGGTGTGGGGCGTAGCCTTTCTCTTTGAGCATGTGAACGCTCACGGCACTGTCTACTCCCCCACTCACCAATGCTGCAATACTCATGATGCGCTTAGTTCCAACATCTTATTAATTGGACGGATTGCCTTTTCTGCTATCTCTGCGTCTACTGTAACTTCAGGCCATTCGTAGCGGAGAGTATTGTAGAGTTTCTCCAATGTGTTGAGGCGCATGAAAGAACATTCGTTGCACTGACAACCGATTGATTCGCTTGCTTCCGGTGGAGCCGGATAGAACGTCTTGTCGGGACAGTGTGTCTTCATCTTGTGCAGGATTCCGCTTTCTGTAGCCACGATGAACTCTGTGGCTGGATTCTCGATAGCGTATTTCAACAATCCTGCTGTACTTCCTATCTGGTCGGCAAGCGCCTGGATTGGTGCGGGACATTCGGGGTGAACCAGTACGTGAGCATTGGGATGTTCCTTCTTCAGCTGCAGGATTCCCTCGAGCGAGAACTGATTGTGAACATGGCAGCCGCCGTTCCACAGAAGCATACTGCGTCCGGTAACGGAGTTGATGTAGTTGCCGAGGTTCTTGTCAGGACCGAAGATGAGTTTCTCATCCTTGGGGAAGGAATCCACAATCTGCTTGGCATTGGAACTGGTTACCACCACGTCGGTCAGAGCCTTTACAGCAGCGGTTGTGTTTACGTAGCTCACCACCTTGTAGCCAGGATGCTGCTTCACGTATTCCGCCAAGTCGTCGGCATTGCAAGAGTCAGCAAGCGAACAACCTGCATTGAGGTCGCACACCAGCACTTTCTTGTCGGGACAGAGGATTTTGTTGGTCTCTCCCATGAAGTGTACTCCACACATCACAATGATGTCGGCTTCGGTTTTTGCTGCCCATTGAGCGAGAGCGAGTGAGTCGCCAACGAAGTCAGCCACGTCCTGAACAGCAGCGTCTGTATAGTAGTGAGCCAGAACCACTGCGTTCTTTTCCTTGCACATCTTGCGGATTTCCTCAGCGAGGTTCACGTCCTTCGCTACAGGCTCGTTCACATAACCCTTTTCAATCCAGCTTTGCTTGATTTCCATAAAAATGAAGAAAAAATGCCCCACCCCTTTACTCCCCTCCTTCACAGGGAGAGGTCTGGAGGTGGGACAGTCTGTTATTTACTTGTTAACTTGGAAACGGGTGTTGCCGTTTACGAAGAAATCTACGATTTGCTTTGCTGCAGCGATACCAGCATTGACGTTTGCTTCTGCTGTCTGTGCGCCCATCTTCTTAGGAGTTGAGAAGTAGCGGCCTTCAAACTGCTTGAATGTCTGGTCTGCGTCAGGCATGATGTCGGTGATGTACTTGATGTCTTCACGCTTCTGCATCAGTTCGATGAGTTCATCTTCGTTGATGACTTCCTTGCGAGCAGTGTTTACCACGATGCCACCATTCTTCATCTTGCCTACGAGAGCGGCATTGATGCTCTTCTTTGTCTCTGCTGTTGCAGGAATGTGAAGGCTCACGATGTCGCAAGTCTCGAAGAGTGCGTCCTGGCTGTCTACTGCCTTTACGCCGTCCTTCTCGATTACGTCCTTAGGACAGTAAGCATCGAATGCATAGACTTCCATGCCGAATCCCTTGGCGATACGTGCTACGTTGCGACCAACGTTTCCGAATGCCAGGATACCGAGCTTCTTGCCCAAGAGTTCTGTACCTGCCTTGCCGTTGTAGAAGTTACGAACGGTGAAAACGAGGAGACCGAACACGAGTTCAGCTACAGCGTTGGAGTTCTGACCTGGAGTGTTCATCACTACTACATTGTGTGCTGTAGCGGCTTCGAGGTCAACGTTGTCGTAACCGGCACCGGCACGAACAACAATCTTCAGGTTCTTTGCTGCGTCGAGCACTTCAGCGTCAACCTTGTCCGAACGGATAATCAGAGCGTCGGCGTCAGCTACAGCATCAAGAAGCTGTTTCTTCTCAGTATATTTTTCTAGCAAGGCAACCTGCATTCCTGCAGCTTCAGCTTCCTTGCGAATTCCGTCTACAGCTACTGCTGCAAATGGCTTTTCTGTTGCGATTAATACTTTCATAATTGTGAATTATGCACTATGAATTATGCATTAATTAGTTCTTTGCCTCGAATTCCTTCAAGCAAGCTACGAGAGCTTCAACACCTTCCTTAGACATAGCGTTGTAGCAAGATGCACGGAAACCGCCAACTGAGCGGTGACCCTTAACACCAACCATGCCGTGATCGGTAGCGAACTTCATGAAGTCTGCTTCCAAATCCTTGTATTCGTCCTTCATTACGAAGCAGATGTTCATAACTGAACGGTCCTCTGCTTCTACTGTTCCGCGGAACAGACGGTTGCGATCGATCTCATCATAGAGGATTGCTGCACGCTCGTTGGCACGGCGATCCATTTCCTTTACACCACCCTGAGCCTTGATCCACTTCAGGTTCTGCAGAGCGCAATAAACAGGCACTACAGGAGGAGTGTTGAACATAGAACCCTTCTCAACGTGTGTGCGGTAGTCGAGCATAGTAGGAATCTGACGAGAAACCTTGCCCAGAGCATCGTCCTTAACGATGATGAAAGTAACACCGGCCATTGAGAGGTTCTTTTGTGCACCACCGTAGATACAGTTGTACTTGCTTACGTCAACAGGACGAGAGAAAATATCGCTTGACATGTCGGCAATCATTGGAACTGGTGAATCCAGCTCCTTACGGATTTCTGTACCGTAGATAGTGTTGTTGGTAGTGATGTGGAAATAATCTGCATCAGCAGGAACTGTGAAGTCCTTAGGAATATATGTGTAGTTTGCCTCAGCTGAAGAAGCCACTTCTACAACTTCGCCAAACAGTTTAGCCTCTTTGAGAGCCTTCTTTGCCCAAACACCAGTGTTGAGGTAAGCAGCCTTCTTCTCAAGGAAGTTGTAAGGCACCTGGCAGAACTGCAAGCTTGCGCCACCACCCAGGAAGATCACGCTGTAACCTTCAGGAATGGAAAGAAGTTCCTTAAACAGAGCTACAGCCTCGTCCATAACAGGCTGGAAATCCTTTGCACGGTGGCTAATCTCCATGAGAGAGAGGCCAGAACCGTTGAAATCGAGACAAGCGTTAGCTGTTGCTTCAATCACTTCGCGGGGCAGAATAGATGGTCCCGCATTAAAATTGTACTTTTTCATTACCTTGTTAAAACTAATAATATAATTGAAAATTACCTTTGTTTTCTGAATAATTCGCAAGAAACAATCTTTTTACGCTGCAAATTTACACATTTTTTGCCAAACAAGGAAACAAATTGTAAATTATAAATATCATTTATTTCAATTTTTGATACATTAATATTATTAACGCAATTGACGGCTTGATTCGTAGGGTGTTTGGATAATGTTTTTTATGCTTATATTTTTTATATATGTGGAAAATTGCCTAAATTTGCAAATTAGTATGCTTTTTTACAAATAAGATGAAGTCAATTGCTAAATATATGTTCCGGATTGTCGTGCTGGCTTTTGTGGTTGCAGCTGGATTCTTCTGTACCGGCTGCAACAACGATGATGTATTTTCAAGCAGCGTGAATTCACGACTTACGTTTGAAGCCGACACTCTTTCGTTCGACACTGTGTGGACAGGCGTGACAAGCAGCACACGACGCATCAGGATATACAATAACAACAAGGATGGTGTGAGAATCACTAGCGTGGCTCTTGGTAGCGGCGGCACATCTGGATTTCAGATGAATGTGGACGGACAGAGCGGCTCTGTTGTGAACGATGTGGAGATGCTCGGCAACGACAGTTTGTTTGTCTTTGCTCAGGTCAGAATAGCTGAGGATGGCGAAGATTTGCCTCACTTGGTGCGCGACTCAATTGTCTTTACTCTTGAGAGCGGTGTGCAGCAGAAACTGATTCTCGAGGCGTGGGGACAGAACGTAAATGTGTTGAGAGGTGTGACTATAGATATCGACACACACTTTGACAGCTCCCGACCTTACTTGGTTTACGACAGCCTGGTTGTGACCAAGGGCGCTACCCTATTCCTTGATGCCGGCACTACCGTATGTTTCCACAATGGCGCCTACCTTGGTGTTCATGGCAAGATTAAAGCAAAAGGTACGCTTGAACAGCCTGTGACACTACGTGGCGACCGCACAGACAAGATGCTCTGGTATCTGCCATATGACCGCATGGACGGTGGATGGGGAGGAGTTACTCTCTATGGTGAGAGTTTTGGTAATGAGTTCAACAATGTTGATATCCATGGCGGATTGTGGGGAATCAATTGCCGTTTGCCTGAATCGGGAACTGACGAAGATGTGTTGGCCAAGCAGAAGTTGCTGCTTCTGAACTCCGTGATAACTAACGTTCGCGGCAATGCACTTGATCTGAACTATGTGCAGTCGCTGGTGGCAAACTGTGAGATAAGCAACGCTGGTGGCTATTGTGTGCGTCTTTCAGGAGGAAAGAACGAGTTCGTTCACACCACCATTGCTCAGTTCTACCCATGGTCGGCTGGTCATAAGGAAGCGCTACTGTTCACTAACGTGGTGGACAGCGTGGCGTATCCACTGGAGCAGGCTGATTTCAAGAACTGTCTTATAACAGGTCGTACTACCGATGAGATTGTAGGGCAGACGTTGGAAGGCTATGATGTGGCGTTCAATGCATCGTTCCGCTATTGCCTGATAAACATAAAACTGACAGGTGAGGAAGGTGAGGCTGTGACTAAGATGTTTGAAACGTGTGTGAACGAAACGGCTGACTTCCACAACAAATCTCTTAACCTAACCGACGAGGACAAGGAAAAGATTATTTGGGGAAAGAAGAATTTCGTACTTGTCGGAGGAGACTATTACTACTATGACTTCAGTCTTGACAGCCTATCACGTGCAAGAGGCATAGGGCTAGACGAATATACTGACGACTTTCCAATTGACCGACGAGGCATACAACGTCCTTCATCCAACGCTGATGCTGGATGTTATCAGTACAAAAGTGAAGAGTGAAGTGACAGTACCTCTGTGATTTTGAAACATTAAGAATTATGAGATATAGATTATTATATATTTTGGCTTTTATCACCACATGCTTTTCTGTTCATGCACAGAAATCGGTGAAGATAGTTGTTGGTGGTGAAATAAACCTTGGTAATAACTATGGCACTTCGAATGCACATATAGTAACACCAAAGGAAACTGACGAAATGCTCTCCGTGGCACGTCCTATCCTGCAGAAGGCTGATGCTTCGTTTGTTGTGCTGGGAACAGTTTTTGCCGACGAACACACTACTCCTAACAGAGCTAATGCCAGTTCTCACCACGCTCTCATCCGTATGCCTGAAAGTGCAGCGGTTAGTCTTGCAGGAAACGGAGTGACCGCTGTCAGCATGTCGGGTTTGCACCTCAGCGATTTCGGTCTTGACGGATTGCTGCAGACAAGTAGTATACTCGAAACCAACAACATAGAGACGGCTGGTGTGAAAGGTTTGAAGGTGAGCACTACGTTTGAGAAAAACGGAGTTAAATATGGTTTTGCTTCATTTGGAAACACTTCCCATTCAGCTGCCATGGGCGATTCTGTTGCTGTGAAGAATGTGGTGAAGCGGCTGAAATCGAACTGTGATATTGTGATCGTTTCTTTCACTCACGTAGATAGGCTTCATTCCAATTCGGCAATGGTGAACAGCGCTGACAACAGCGAGGATGCGAGAATCCACAACCAGCGACTCTTTGCACAGACCTGTATTGATGCTGGTGCTGACCTGGTATTTGGTTCAGGTAGCACATCCCTTCAGCCTATGGAGCTGTACAACGACAAACTGATTGTCTATGGATTGGGTAATTTCTTCACTCCTTCAGGTGTGAACATAAACGGCAACAACGGTTGTGCTCCCCTGCTTGAAGTTACTTTGACCTCTGACGGCTATTTTGATGGCGGACGCATCAACTCGCTCCTTCAGCACAAGGACGCTGCAATGACTGTTGACCCAGCCAACCGTGCGGCAACACTCATCCGAAATGCCACAGAGCAGTATGTGGCAAACAACGAACTGAAAATTCAGCCCGATGGCGAAATCATATCATTGTCGAGAAGTCCGAATATGCAGGCAGCAAAAATTATAGCCGAGGGAAAGAAACACCTTGGCAAGCGATATGTGCATGGAACTGCCGGTCCTAACACCTTCGACTGTTCTGGATTCACCAGTTATATATTCGGTAAGTTCGGCTACAACCTTTCCCGCTCGTCCCAGGTGCAGTACACACAAGGTACTCCAGTTGACCGTCATAGCCTGCGACCAGGCGACCTGGTTTTCTTCAAGGGACGAACCAGTTCAGGTGTAGGACATGTGGGAATGGTGGTGAACGTTGATCCTGGACGCAACTCATTCCAGTTCATCCATGCATCGAGTTCTCGCGGAATCATGATAACCGACTTCTCCACTTCCGCTTACTACATCCGAAGATATGTGGGAGCAAAGAGAGTGATAAAGTAACTAATTAATTAAAATGATAAACAGCGAAGTTTCAATTAAGGAGGATTTGAGGTATTTGCAACTATTGGCTCAGTCGTTTCCAACGGTAGCAGAGGCAAGTACGGAGATAATCAACCTCGAGGCAATACTGAATCTGCCTAAGCCTACGGAACACTTTATAAGTGATCCGCACGGAGAAAGTGATGCCTTCAACCATGTGCTGCGCAACGCATCAGGATATGTGAAGCGTAAGGTCGAGGAACTCTTTTCCGACGAACTCAAGAAGGCACAGAAGAAAGAATTGTGCACGCTTATCTACTATCCTGAACAGAAACTCCAGCTGATAAAAGAAACTACTGAAGACCTTCATGAATTCTACCGCACTACCCTCGTCTGCCTGGTGAAAGTGTGCCGTGAGGTTTCATCGAAATACACTCGCTCCAAAATCCGCAAGGAACTGCCAAAGGCTTTCGGGTACATCATTGAGGAACTTCTGCATGAGGGTTATTCAGGCGTAGGCGAGAAGAAGCATCGCTACTATCAGATGATTATTGAATCCATCATCGACACACAACGTGCCGATGAATTCATCATAGAAATCTGCAAACTCATCCAGCGGCTTGCCATAGACCGTCTGCACTTGCTGGGCGATATCTTTGACAGAGGAGCCGGAGCACACCTCATCATGGACACTCTGATGAACTACCGCCACTGGGATATAGTGTGGGGCAATCACGACATAGAATGGATGGGGGCTGCGGCAGGCAACAGGGCATGCATCTGCAATGTGCTTCGTCTCACTTTGCGCTATGAAAACCTGGCTACCCTCGAAGACGGCTACGGCATCAACCTCATGCCTCTTGCTACCTTCGCTCTCGATACTTATGCCAATGACCCTTGCTACCAGTTTGCACTCGTAGATCTCGGCAGAGAGACTGATCTTGATGACAAGACGCGTCGCCTCTACGCTCTAATGCACAAGGCGATAACTATTATCCAGTTCAAGGAAGAGGCACACATCATAGACCGCCGCCCTGAATATGGAATGGAAGACCGCAAGATGCTTCACAGAATCAATTACGAGAAAGGAACAATAGAACTTGACGGCAAGGACTATGTCCTGCTCGATAACAATTTCCCGACTATCAATCCACAGGAACCCTACGCTCTGACAGAGGAGGAGGAAATGCTTATGCAACGTATCACCCACAGTTTCCGCACAAGCGACAAACTGCAGCGACACGTGAAATGTCTGCTCACTCACGGAGGCATGTATGCTATCAGCAATTCCAACCTCATGTATCACGCCAGCATTCCCCTCAACGAGGATGCTTCGCTCAAGGAAGTTGAGATAAAGGGCAATCGCTACAAAGGCATAGACCTGATGAAGCAGACGGGATATGTGGTGCGTGAGGCATTCAGCAACGATGTAACTGCTGAAGATAAAAACTATGCATGCGACTATCTCTGGTATCTGTGGTGCGGTCCCAATTCTCCGCTCTTCGACAAAGACCGCATGACAACCTTCGAACGCTACTTTATAGCCGACAAAGCCACACACAAGGAAGCTAAAGGCTATTACTATATATATAATAATGATGAAAAGGTGATTGACAGCATTCTCGACAACTTTGGAGTGGAAGGCGAACATCGCCACATCATCAACGGACATGTTCCTGTGCGTACAATAAAAGGTGAAACCCCTGTCAAGGCAAACGGCAAACTGCTCGTCATCGACGGAGGATTCTCTAAGGCTTATCAGCCTAAGACAGGAATAGCTGGCTATACCCTCACCTACCATTCACGCGGACTTGAACTGGTGCAGCACCAGCCATTTCGCAGCGCTCAGGATGCAATCAAAACAGGTGCCGACATCAAGAGCACTACTCAGATTGTGGAGTTGAACAGTAAACGTATGTATGTGAAGGACACCGATAAAGGCAAGTTAATCGCTGCTCAGATTGACAATCTCAAGCGACTGCTGATAGCATACAGAAACGGATACATTAAGGAACAGTCAAAATGATAAAAGACATGGAAAAGGATGCTACGTCTTACATATACGGCATAACCAATTCTTATCTCAAACACATTGGTGGAAGTCTCAACGCTGAGAATATGAATAAGCTGACAGCCAATCAGCACACTCTCCTCGCCTATCGCATCATTCTCGATGAGGTGATGGAGGGCGGATTCATACAACTTATCCAGAACGGGTATGGCCCCTATGTGCTCGACGGTCCATTTGCCAAAGTAATGAAGCAGGAGTGGAATCTCAGAGACTTCGGCAATTTTATGTATGACGTGAAGCGGGAATACAACCGCAACCGCGAACAACTGGAGGCAGACCTCACCGAAGAAGAGTTTATGGCGCTCTACGAACAACAGGAGGCAATGAACGAACTTGGTGACGATTTTCTCGATGAATACCAGGAAACGGTAACTCCTGCCATTGCTGCCTATGTCAAGGCTCACGAACAGAGTTTCCTGCTTCAGTAACGAACAAAGAATGATGAAAATGACAAGATGAAACAGAAAGAACTGAAACCACAGCATATCAACATAAAGAACAAAAGAGCATCATTTGACTATGCTTTCATTGATACCTACACGGCTGGCATTGTCTTAACCGGAACCGAAATCAAATCTATCAGGCAAGGTAAGGCTTCGCTTGTCGATACGTATTGCTACTTCACCAACGGCGAACTGTGGGTGAAGAACATGAATATTTCACTCTATCTGCAGGGTTCGTATAATAACCACACAGAAAGACGGGAACGCAAGCTGCTACTCAACAAGAAGGAACTACGCAACCTTGAGAACGATGCCAAGACTCCAGGATTTACCATCGTACCAATCCGCCTTTTCATTAACGACAAAGGGCTGGCAAAACTTGACATTGCCCTTGCCAAAGGTAAGAAGGAATATGACAAGCGTCAGACACTCAAGGAGAAAGAAGACCGCAGGGAAATGGACCGTGTAATCAAGAAATACTAATCAATCACATTGACACAAATGCAAAAGCCTTCCATACACGATATAGTCAAAGAACGTATTCTCCTTCTCGACGGAGCTATGGGAACGATGATTCAGCAGTATGACCTGAGTGAAGAGGATTTTCGTGGCAGCCGTTTTGCTGATGTCGCCGGGATAATGAAGGGGAACAACGATGTGCTTAACCTTACACGCCCGGATATCATCTCGGATATCCATCGCAAATATCTTGAAGCTGGAGCAGACATTATCGAGACTAATACTTTCTCGGGACAGAGGATATCGCAATCCGACTATTTCCTTAGTGATTACGCAAAGGAAATCAATACAGAAGGTGCACGCATTGCCCGCAGGGTGGCTGATGAATTCGCTCTTGTCAATCCTGAAAAACCAAGATTCGTGGCAGGAAGCGTAGGACCTACCAACCGCTCATGCAGCATAAGCCCGGATATAAATAATCCAGCTCTGCGCAACATAACATTCGACCAGGTTGCCGATGCATACACTGAGCAGATGACGGCTCTTCTCGAAGGAGGTGTTGACCTTTTGCTCATTGAGACTATATTCGATACACTCAATGCCAAAGCAGCCATTTATGCAGCTCAGAAAGCAATGGAACAGACAGGCAGAGAAGTGCCCATCATGCTTTCTGTCACAGTTTCGGATATTGCCGGACGAACACTCTCTGGACAGACACTGGATGCATTTCTTGCTTCGGTAGAGCATGCCAATATCTTCTCCGTAGGCCTTAACTGTTCATTCGGTGCACAGATGCTCAAACCTTTCGTCAAAGAACTTGCAGCCCAAGCACCATACTATATTAGCGTTTATCCCAATGCTGGTCTTCCTAATGCTTTGGGAAAATACGACCAGACACCTGAACAGATGGCTGAGCAGATGCAGGACATCATCGATGCTTCGCTGGTGAACATCATTGGAGGATGCTGCGGAACGACTGAGGAATATATCCGTGAGTTCCAGAAGATCA
Organism: uncultured Bacteroidales bacterium; assembly: GCA_902776985.1. Lineage (GTDB taxonomy): Bacteria > Bacteroidota > Bacteroidia > Bacteroidales > Bacteroidaceae > UBA3839. The sequence continues at coordinate 12,094 of CACYSD010000018.1, read as the reverse complement.
TAGATAATACTCCTTCGGATAAAATCCATATTCCTGCGCCACAGCATCAGAACCTATGGCTTTCAGGACTTGAACTGCTGGAAGTGACTCCGCAGATAAATTTCATAAATATAGGAGAACGCTGCAATGTGGCAGGTTCACGAAAATTCCTGCGACTTATCAACGAACACAACTATAGCGAAGCACTCTCTATAGCCCGTAAGCAGGTTGAGGACGGAGCGCTCATCCTTGACATCAATATGGACGACGGACTTCTTGATTCACATCAGGAAATGACCACATTCCTTAATCTGATTATGTCTGATCCCGACATCTCAAAAGTGCCAATCATGATTGATTCATCCGATTGGACTGTGCTCGAGGCAGGACTTAAGTGTGTACAGGGAAAATGTATAGTCAATTCCATCTCGCTTAAGGAAGGAGAACAGGTCTTCCGAAGTCACGCCGAAGTCATAAGAAAGATGGGAGCCGCCGTAGTGGTTATGGCTTTCGATGAAGAAGGACAGGCTACAACCTATGAGCGGAAGATAGAAATCTGCAATCGTGCTTACCATATACTTGTTGACGAAATTGGTTTCAATCCTCACAACATCATATTTGACCCTAACATTCTTTCTGTTGCAACAGGAATAGAGGATCATAACAACTATGCCATTGACTTCATAAAGGCTGTGCGTTGGATTCGTGAGTATCTGCCTGGAGCCAATGTGAGCGGTGGTGTCAGCAACCTCAGTTTTGCTTTAAGAGGAAACAATTACGTTAGGGAAGCTATGCACGCTGCATTTCTCTATCACAGCATCAATGCAGGGCAGAATTTCGGAATTGTGAATCCCGCAACAAAGGTCACTTACGACAGCATTCCTGAAGATTTGCTTCAGGCAATTGAAGATGTGCTCTTCAACCGTCGTAGTGATGCCACCGAACGCCTCATAGAACAGGCGGAAGCAATAAAGGCTGCAGCTACAGTGAATAGTAGTTCTGTCGATACTTCCGACAGCGGAGTGATGGCTTGGCGACAGGAGTCGGTAGAGGAAAGACTGAAGTTTGCTCTTCAGAAAGGCATAGATGATTATCTTTCTGAGGATATCAACGAAGCGTTGGCAAAGTATGAGAATCCTACAAAGGTGATTGAAGGACCGCTGATGAATGCTATGAACTATGTGGGACAGCTCTTCGGTGAAGGAAAGATGTTCTTGCCTCAGGTTGTTAAGTCTGCCAGAACCATGAGCAAAGCTGTAGATATACTTCAGCCGTTTATGGAGCAAGGAAGCAAAGATACCGTTTCCAGTGATGGCGCTACAAGTCACAAGCCCAAAGTATTGCTGGCAACGGTTAAGGGTGATGTGCACGATATCGGTAAGAATATCGTGAGTGTTGTGATGTCGTGCAACGGATTTGAGGTAATAGATCTGGGAACAATGGTTCCAGCCGAAGTTATAGTAGAGAAAGCTATTAGTGAGAATGTGGATATTATTGGTTTGAGCGGACTTATTACACCATCGTTGGAGGAAATGGTGAATGTGGCCAAGGTGCTACAGGAACATAATTCCAACATACCAATCATGATAGGCGGAGCAACAACCAGCGAACTCCATACAGCACTTAAGATTGCTCCTGTGTACAATGCACCTGTGGTTTGGGTGAAGGACGCTTCACAGAATTCCAATATAGCCAATTCCCTACTCGATGAGGCTTCAAAAATGTCTGTTCAGGAAACACTTGACGACAAATACAGGAAACTTCGCCAGGATTATAACCAACAAAATAGCGAGCCTCTCTCCCTTGAAGAAGCCCGCCAGCGTAAACCCAAGTTGTTTTAAGCACAGGTGTTTTTATATCATACAACACTCTTCACGCTTTCCAGCACCTCACGTTGTTTCTCGGTGAGGTTTGTTGGAATCGAAATGTTTATGGTGATAATAAGGTCTCTTTTCACACCGTTGGCACCTATTCCACCCTTGCCGCGCAGACGCATCTGACTGCCTGGCTGAGTACCTGGTTTAATCTTGATTTTGTATTTGTGACCATCAACAGCAACGAAAACATCGCCACCAAGGGCTGCGGTAAACATATCTATGCTGATATTTGCCTTAACTTCAGTAGGTTGCTGAGGCTGCTGGTGCATTCCGCCCATGAATTCGCTGAAGAAGTCTGAGAAATTCGCTTTGTTGAAATTGAAATCAAAACCGCCGTTTCCAAATCCGCTTCCGCCGAAACCCTCAAAACCGCTGAAGCCTCCAGCTCCGTTCATGCCTCCCATACCCTGAGCCTTGTCCCAATTTTCACCATACTGGTCGTAAAGCTTACGCTTCTCAGGGTCGTTTATAACCTCATAAGCTTCATTGAGCAGCTGGAATTTAGCCTTAGCCTTGGGATCGTTTGGGTGCAAGTCGGGATGAAACTGCTTGGAGCGTTTGCGGTAAGCAGCCTTCACTTCATCCTGGGGAATATCCTTCTTCACACCAAGAATTTTGTAGTAATCTATAAATTTTGTCATTTTGTCATAATCTCCTTTCACAAAATTACTTGCAAATTTAATGCCAAAGTAGTATATTTGCAAAACTTATCAATCTTATCATATTTCGACAAACAGCTAATTAGTAAATATCATGCAGAGACGATTCTTAACTCTATTGTTTTTCCTTTCTTTGTTCGTTAGTGTAAGTGCAGCAAAACCTCCTAAGAGAGAATTCCGAGGAGCATGGATTCAGTGTGTTAATGGCCAGTATCTGAATAAGACACCGGAGCAGATTCGGGAAATGCTATCTGCACAGCTTGACATACTTCAACGCTGTGGCATCAATGCCATTCTCTTTCAGGTGAGAGCTGAATGTGATGCTCTGTATAAATCTAAAATAGAGCCTTGGAGTCGTTATCTTACTGGACAGCAAGGTACAGCTCCTGCTGATGGTTGGGATCCTCTTGAGTGGATGGTGCAACAATGCCATAACAGGAATATGGAGTGCCATGCGTGGATAAATCCATACAGGGCAAAGACAAAAGGCACAACAGAAGTTTCCAAACAGCATTATGTAGTACGTCATCCTGATAGGGTTTTTAGTTACGATGATCTCCTTATAGTCAATCCTGCCCTTGAGGAAAATCGTTTGTACACCTGTATGGTTGTGGAGGATATCATCACTCGCTACGATGTGGACGGAATCCACATGGATGATTATTTCTATCCTTATCCAGCCAACGGAGCACCTCTGCCCGACAGCAAGTTCTTTGAACAGGACCCAAGAGGATTTAATGATATCAGCGATTGGCGACGCGACAATGTGAACAAACTTGTTAAGGATATCCATGATCTCATCAGAGATGTTAAGCCATGGGTGAAGTTTGGTATCTCTCCATTTGGAATATATCGCAATAATGAGGAAATGAAGAATACCCGTCAAGGTAGCGCCACCAAGGGAACGCAGAACTATGACGATCTCTATGCCGACATTCTTCTTTGGCAGGAAAAAGGTTGGGTGGATTATCTTATACCTCAGATATACTGGAATATAGGAACAAAGGTAGCTGACTATGATGTGCTTTGTCACTGGTGGAACGATTATGCCTGCAATCGTCCGCTTTTCATTGGCCAGGACGTAGAACGTACGGTTAAGGGTGTTGACCCCAGCGATATCACCAAACATCAAATGGATGCTAAATACAACCTTCAGCGTTCACTTAAGAATATCAACGGTTCATGTCAATGGTATGCAGCCGCTGTTTGCAACAATTATGGTGATTATGCAACTAAGCTTCGCAAGCAGTACCACGCTAATCCTTCACTACAGCCACTAATGCCGTTTATCGACAGCAAGAAACCGAAGAAGCCAATCAAGCCTTCAATAGTTACTACAAAAGAAGGACCGGCGCTGAATTGGTCCGCACCCCAGGCCAAGAAGGAAATGGACAAGGTTGTTATGTTTGTTGTCTACGATTTTGCAAGCAACCAGAAGGTTGATCTTGACGATGCAACACACATCGTTCAAGTGAGTCGCAAGAATACTTTTGTGCTAAGGGGAAACTATGTAGGACACACTCTTCTCATTACTTCGCTCGACCGTTTGCACAATGAATCAAAACCACTTATTGTTAAGTTGTAATTCGTTAAAGACTGTATAAAAATGTAATAAATATGCATATTCTCTGCATAAAGCTTGGTTTTTTCAAAAATAATGCATAACTTTGCAGCGCAATTAAGAAAAACACCTCAGCGGAGCGTGTTTTTAAGTTGAACTAAACCTAGACTTTATGAAGAAAATTCTGTTTGTTTTTTTATGGATTACAACAATTACAGTATCAGCACAGAATTCATTGACGCAAATTAGATTGAACGAAAAATGGGGAGCAGTAATCAGCGCGATTGAACAAGTCGAAAGTCGCGGCAACGCAAACGCAGTTTCCAGTGATGGAAAATATGTAGGATGCATGCAAATCTCCAAAATTCTTGTTCGTCAGTGCAATATAATTGCAGGATACAACAAATTCACTTATAACGATCGCTATTCAAGAGCAAAGAGCCATGAGATGTTCATCACTTTCCAGGAGTATTACAACCAGGACGGCGACATCGAACGAGCAATTCGTTTGTGGAACTCAGGCGACTTGAAGTGTATGCTTCGCAAACGCTCTACCGACGGCTATTACAACCGAGTTATGCAACAAATGACTCAAATGGCTAAGAAATAAGTAAAAATGCAGATTTAGGAAATAATCATTGGAAAATAAATTAAAAATGAAGGATGCGAAACTCTCGTGTTCTTCATTTTTTTTATTACTTTTGCAGCATGAAAGCAATTGAGACAGTAAAACACTACATAGAGCAGAATCAGCTGATTGATACAAGTCAGAAGATTCTTTGCGCATTGAGCGGAGGTGCCGACTCAGTGTGCCTGCTTCGTATGATGCTGGAGATGGACATTGATGTTGAGGCTGTTCATTGCAATTTCCACTTACGTGGCGAAGAGAGCATGCGCGACGAAGTGTTTGTACAAAACCTCTGCTCGCAATTAGGAGTTCCTCTTCATGTTCAAAATTTCGATACAGCCGTATATGCCCGTGAACACAACATAAGCATCGAGATGGCTGCAAGAGAACAGCGCTATGAACTGTTCGAGAATATGAGGAAAGAACTTCATTGTCAATATATAGCTGTGGCTCATCATCGTGACGACAATGTTGAGACTATGCTTCTCAATCTCCTGCGTGGTACTGGATTGAAAGGATTGTGTGGAATGCAACCTCGTCAGGGTAACATTATCCGACCACTGTTATGTCTCACCCGACAGGATATTCTGGATTATCTTTCCGCCTTTAACCAAGACTATATTACAGATTCAACCAATCTGTGTAATGACTTTACTCGTAATAAGATACGACTGGATGTTATGCCATTGCTTCGTTCGATAAACCCGAGTGCGGATGATGTGATTTCGGATTGCATGGAGAATCTGAACGAAGCTTGGAGAATGTACCATTATTGTGTGAACGAGTTTGTAAATGCATCAATAGACGGTGCTGATTGCATCAATATAGATATGGTGCTGAAAGCCCCTTCTCCTCTCTCTGTGCTCCATGAGATTCTTTCTCCTTTCGGATTTAACCGCAGTCAGTTGAAAGACATCCTCAGAAGCATCCATTGTGTCGGAAGATATTTCCACTCGTCATCGCATCGGGTGCTAATCGACCGGGAATCAATCGTGATAGAAACACTTGATACACCAATTGAGTTGCCGAAAATTGCGGAAAAAGTTATTCCTCGTGACCAGCTTACCGAGTTTAGCACCTCTTCTCGTTTTGCTTATTTCGATGCAGATAAAATTCGTGGAGGACGAACATTGAGACTTGTACAGGAAGGTGACCGCTTCCATCCGTTCGGGATGAAAGGTACGAAGCTTGTGAGTGATTATCTCACAGACCTGAAACTCTCAAGAACAGAAAAGGAACACCAGTTTGTGCTCCTTTATGGTGATGAGATTGCCTGGGTCGTAGGACGACGTACATCCAATCTCTTCCGTGTAGATAGTTCTACAGAAAATGTTATAGTTATGGAACTGACAAACTAGTTCGGTTCCTACGCTTTCTTCTTTACTATTGAGCGTTGGCGTTTCTGAACCTGCTTCCATTGAGCTTTTGCCAACTCCTGCATGTCCACAACTTCGTCCTTCTCATCTACGATTTCGAAACCAAGCATGGTTTCAATCACATCTTCAAGTGTGACAATACCGCGCATGCTGCCATATTCGTCAATGATAACGCAGATATGCTCTTTTTTCTCAAGAAGAGTTTCCCAGATGTTCGACACTGGTTCATCCTCATTGAAAGAGAGAATCGGACGAGCCAGGTCTTTCAGCTTGATCTTAAACTGATCCTGAGCCAGTTTTTCAAGAATCTCCTGCTTCAGTACATAACCAATGATGTAGTCGTCGTTCTCCTCCTCATAGATTGGGATTCTGGAGAATTTTGCAAAATCATCCGATTGATAGAACTCTCGGATGGTTTGAGAGGACTCAGCCATAGTTACAACGCTCGAAGGAGTCATGATTTCGTGTGCTGTAAACTGATCAAGCTTCAGAAGGTTCTGAATCATTTTGTTTTCTTCTTTCTCAAGCACGCCCTCTTCTGCTCCGGTTGTTACCATGGCTGCTACATCTTCGCGGCTTACCGATACTTGGTCGGCAGGAGCTATTCTGCGGGTGAACTTCTCAAGAAGGAAAACTATCGGGTAAGTAAGGAAGATAAAGAACTTAATAACACGAGAGGCTGGTATTGCTAATTTGCGCCAGTAACTTGAACCGATGGTCTTAGGAATGATTTCGCTGAATACAAGTATGCAAAAAGTGAATAATCCTGAAACCACTCCCACTCCAGTGCTGTTGAACAGCTGGGCAGCCTCACTACCTACGAATGAAGCGCCAACGGTGTTGGCAATGGTGTTTACCACTAAAATTGCAGAGATTGGGCGGTCGATATTTGATTTTAACTGTTTCAGTCGGTCGGCACCCTTCACACCTTGCTGTTCCAGTGTGTTGACAAAAGACATTGGTGTGGAGAGCAGTGTTGCTTCCAGTACTGAACAGATTGACGACACTATGAGTGCCAATAAGATATAAGTGATAAGTGGAGCGAAATTATTGTACTCGCCCTGTACGGTAAGTATATTTTCTAAGGCGGCTATTGTTTCCGCCGGATAAGGGTCTGCGTTCATTATTTGAATTAAAAAGTTATGATTCAAGATGCAAAGTTAATAACATTATTTCATTTTCCAAAATTTTTCAATCTTCATTTCGCAAAACTGACATTGTGGCAGAACAGTTTTGTCAGTATATAAATAATGTAGAATGGCATATTATTTGCAGTTTCCCCAAACGGTCAAACGACCTTGAAACTATTATACAAAACAACAAAACATATATAATTATGGCTAAACAAGGTAATATAGGAGTTACTACCGAGAATATCTTCCCGGTCATAAAGAAATTCCTTTACAGTGATCACGAGATTTTCATAAGAGAAATTGTCAGCAATGCTATTGATGCTACACAGAAACTTCGTACTCTTGCCAGCAAGGGCGAATTGAAGGAGGATGCAGGTGACTTGACAGTTCACGTAAGTGTTGACAAGAAGAAAGGAACTTTAACCGTAAGCGACCGCGGTATAGGTATGACTGCGGAGGAAATTGAGAAGTATATCAATCAGATTGCATTCTCTGGTGCTAATGACTTCCTGGATAAATATAAGGATGACGCTAACGCCATTATCGGTCATTTCGGACTTGGATTCTATTCAGCTTTCATGGTTTCAAAGAAAGTTGAGATTGTTACCAAGAGTTGGAAGGAAGGCAGTCAGGCTGTTCGCTGGACATGCGACGGAAGTCCTGAATATAGCATTGAGGACGCTAAGCGTGATGACCGTGGTACAGACATCATCATGCACATTGATGACGACTGCAAGGAATTCCTCGAGGAAAATAAAATTGAGGATCTTCTCCGCAAATACTGCCACTTCCTGCCTGTCAATGTAGCTTTCGGTAAGAAGAAAGAATGGAAGGACGGCAAGCAGGTGGAGACAGAAGAAGACAACGTAATCAACGATACTACCCCACTCTGGACACGTAAGCCAAGTGAACTGGCCGATGAGGATTATAAGAAGTTCTACCGTGAACTCTACCCTATGGCTGACGAACCTCTCTTCTGGATTCATCTCAATGTGGATTATCCGTTTAACCTGACTGGTGTGCTCTATTTCCCGAAGGTGAAGTCAAACTTTGACTTGCAGAAGAACAAAATCCAGCTTTACTGCAATCAGGTGTTTGTTACAGATAGCGTCGAGGGCATCGTTCCTGACTTCCTCACCCTGCTTCACGGAGTGATTGACTCTCCGGACATCCCTTTGAATGTGAGCCGCAGCTATCTTCAGAGTGATTCCAATGTAAAGAAAATCTCTACTTATATCTCAAAGAAAGTTAGTGACCGACTGGCATCCATATTCAAGAACGACCGCAAGGAATTCGAGGAGAAATGGGATGACATCAAGATTTTCATCCACTACGGCATGCTTTCTGAGAATGACTTCTACGACAAGGCTAATAAGTTTGCCTTGCTGAAGGACACAAACAAGAAGTACTATACCTATGATGAGTACAAGACTCTGATAAAAGACAATCAGACAGACAAGGACGGTAACCTTGTTTATCTCTACGCCAACAATGTTGAGGCACAGTTCAGTTATATCGAAGCAGCAGAGAATGCAGGATATAATGTGTTGCTTCTTGACGGAGAATTGGACACTGCGATGGTTGGAATGTTTGAGCAGAAATTTGAGAAGACCCGTTTTACTCGAGTAGATGCAGACATTATCAGTCGTCTGATACAGAAGGAAGACGAAGCAAAGAACACCCTTGATGCTGTTCAGAAAGACGTACTTGAAGGAGTATTCTCTACCCAGATGCCTAAGATTGACAAAACAGAGTTCCATGTCGAGACACAGGCTATGGGTGAAGCATCCGCTCCTGTCATCATTACTCAGAGCGAATATATGCGTCGTATGAAGGACATGGCAAGAATTCAGCCAGGTATGGCTTTCTACGGAGAAATGCCTGATATGATGAATATCGTCCTCAACACAGATCACCATCTCATCAAAGACATCCTCAAGGCTGGTGTTGCCGCCACAGCTGAAGAACTTAAGCCTGTTGACGCACAGATTGCAGGTCTCACGGCACGTCGTGACGCTATCAACCAGCAGAACAAGGATCTCAAATGGGATGAGATTCCACAGGAACGCAAAGACGATTTGTCTAAGACTGAGAAGGACATTGAGGAATGGAAGGGTAAGAAGACAGAAGTTATCTCAAAGTTCGCTGCAGACAATAAGACTGTTCATCAGCTTATCGATCTTGCACTCCTTCAGAATGGCCTTCTTCGTGGTGAAGCTCTGAACGCTTTTGTACGTCGGTCAATTGATTTGATTGGATGATTCAGGAAATAATCACATACATAGTTGTTGCCCTCGCTGTAGTTTACGTTATGTATCGACTGATCAGACGTATTTACGGCAAGGGCAATAGCTGTTCTTGTGAATGTGGCGATAATTGCTCCACCTGCGATTCCTGTCCTTTAAAGAATAATTGTAAGAAAATCAAATAATATGCGAAAATTATTACTCTCCCTTTTTATTGCATCCTCGTCAGTAATTAGTGCACAGAATGTGCAGCTTCACTACGACACAGGTCACACTTTGTATGACAATCTCAAAGGTCGTCCCAACGTCACAACAACCGTAGAGATGTTCAAACCCGATCGCTGGGGTTCAACCTATATGTTCACAGATATCGACTATTACAACGATGGAGCTGCAGGAGCATACTGGGAAATCTCGCGAGAACTGACATTCACCAAGAATCGTCAGTGGGCTTTCCATGCTGAATACAACGGAGGATTGACAAGTATCGAAGACCTGAATATCTGTTCCCGCTTCCAGCATGCAGCACTTGTCGGTGCGGCATGGAATTGGGCAAGCAGGGATTTTAATCGTACATTCTCCGTTCAACTTATGTACAAACAGTATTTCAAGGGAATGAGCAGAAAAGCCTTCAGCAGTTTTCAGCTGACATCCGTTTGGGGAACAACCTTTGCCAACGGGCTTTGTACATTCTCAGGCTTTACAGATCTCTGGTACGACAAAGACGTAAATGGGAAACTGATTTTCTTGTCTGAACCACAGTTCTGGTTCAACCTCAATACAATAAAAGGATTGAAGGATGTAAACCTCAGTCTTGGTACGGAAGTGGAACTGTCAAACAACTTTGTGTTTGATAACAAGGGACAGAATAACCGTTTTTATGCTATCCCTACACTTGCAGCAAAGTGGACCTTCTAAAAAAAGATGCCCTCTGAATATGTAATTTTCTAAAATTCTCTGAACTTCTTATTGCAGTTCTTTTTGACTGCAACACATTCCATTTCGATAAGCCAGGTGGGACGGCAAACGGGTGCAAGGGTGATGATGTAAGGGGTGTCGGGGAATTTCTTCTTGAACATATCACTCACCATGGCATAGTCTGCTAAGTCGCGGAGGTAAACCACAATCTGCATGACATCATCGTAGGTTGTTCCGGCTTCTGCAAGCAGCGTCTCTACGTTCTCCCACATTCTCAGGGTCTGTTTCTCTATGTTGCCTACGTGCATCACCTCACCCTTGTTGTTGATACTCGCAGTTCCTGAGATATAAACGTGTTTGCGATCACCATACTCAATGCTGGTGCCTCTCTCGAAAGTCACACCGTATTCGTAAGTGGGGTTAAGATGTGACGGGGCATAAAGGTATTTCTGCTGACCTGATTCCAATCCTGTCATGGCGTATGTGCCTAGCTGAATTATCGCATGGGCGTCGGCTGGCAGACCGCCAATTCCCGTTGAAGCTATGTAATGGGTTTCGGGAGTTAAACCTTGCTCCTTGAAATTTTCGCGGCGGGCTTTCACCATACCGGCATACTGAGTGTCAACGTCACGTACAAAGAACCATGTACGTATGCAATTGTCTGCAAGGGTTGCTCCAAAGTGTTGTAGCTGTTCTTCATATTGTTTTAACAGACTCTCTGTCTGCCATGCGCTGTCACCCTTATTCTCGTGCATGCCCATCTTCCAAAGATGACGGTATCCGTTGTGTTCGCTAACCACCATTTCATTTTCGTTATGGACATTACAGCTATTAACCAAATAAATCCATACACCAATCTTGGAACCGTCCAAAGGGGACTGTTGGATAAATGAGTTTGCACAATCCTTCTCTTCCTTCATGAGTGGACGCTGGTTGGTCGAGTCGCTCAGGAAGTAGCGTTTTACCAAAGGCTTGGCGCCAGAGAGTTCTGGTAAATCTGTAAGGCGGTCTTCACCGGCATAGATACGATTCAGCTGATTTTCAAAGTTTTCGCCACGTGGGTCAACATGCAAAATGGAATGGAACTCCCCCACTCCATTGTCGGGTGTGAAAAGCGAAATCTGTGCTTCCACACCTAAGTCTTCCCAGTATATCTTTTCTGTTTCCATTAATTATTTTTCTTTCTGCTTGCAAAGTTACACTTTTTTAATTTAAAATCAATCTTTTCCTTTGTCAAATGAAATAAAAGAGCTAAATTTGCACTCGCTTTTAGAAATCATGGGTAAGTCCTATACGGCCAGCTCCCTATAATCCTCCAGGGCTTGACCGCAGCAAAGGCGTTAGGTCGTAGCGGCGCGATATAGATAGCTTACCCACCCGCCTCTTTAGCTCAGTTGGCCAGAGCACGTGATTTGTAATCTCGGGGTCGTTGGTTCGAATCCGACAAGAGGCTCAAGACTTTTACAAAAAAGACGCTGAAAGTTCGTTTTCAAGCGTCTTTTTTTATTAATATACTTGAGTTTTTGAGTTTTTAAGTTTTTAAGTTTTTAAGTTTTTGAGTTCTTCAGTTCTTGGATTTTTTCGCCTTCAGGCGAGTGAGATTTTCTTTTTACCTTTCTTCACTACTGTCCCGTTAAAGTGGACTAATCGTTCTTTGAAATCACTGAAATTAAGTCATTTACGAGTAGTTTTAAGGGTGCACGGATTTGAATTTGTA
>CACYSD010000017.1:0-59749 GCA_902776985.1 uncultured Bacteroidales bacterium | reverse complement strand
GACACCACAGAAAACTAAAAGCGGCCGATAAAACTCAAATTCATTTGGTAGGAATACTAAAAACAGAATATTTAGGACCTACCTTATATCCTTCAGAGATTCTAATAGTTTTCGAGTCAAAATTTTTTGCAAGTTTTTTTGTTCTTATTACAAAAAGTGATATATTTGCGACGTTTTCTTCGGAACACGCTACATTTTTATTTGCTCAATCGCTGTTCGAACTAGGCCCTCGAACCTAAAAGAGTAAATACTACCAATATTGAGGCTTGTGCTAAAAGCGCAGGCTTCCCATGATTGGTAGAAGGTTAGCCTAGACCTGAACAGCGTATGGTGAAGCCCTGCGCTTTTTTTATGCTAACAGGTTAGCGAGGGCTTCTCCAGATAGGATGAGGCATATATTAACTAACTAAATAACATTTACCTATGAAAAAAATTCTTTTTACTTTATTCTTTCTCTCATATACTCTTGGGGTGTGGGCAGACAACGTAGAGATTGATGGCATTTATTATTCTCTAAATATGGCAAAACTAGAAGCAACAGTTACATCTTCATCAAGTGGTTATGTTAAGTACAAGGGTAATATAACCATCCCCGACATGGTTACTTATCGTTCAAAAACTTACAGCGTGACATCTATTGGTACTGATGCTTTCAAAGGTTGCAGCGGGCTGACTTCTGTAACTATACCCAATAGTGTGACATCTATTGGTGAGTCTGCATTCGAAGAATGCAGCGGGCTAACTTCTGTAACTATACCCAATAGTGTGATATCTATTGGTGAGACTGCATTCGAAGGTTGCAGTGGTCTGACTTCAGTTTATATCTCGGATTTGGAATCATGGTGTAAAATCTCCTTTGCCGATTATCAGTCAAATCCACTATACAATGCCCATCATCTTTTCCTAAACGGAGAAGAGATTAAGGATTTAGTAATTCCAAATAGAGTGACATCTATTGGTACTGATGCTTTCAAAGGTTGCAGCGGGCTAACTTCTGTAACTATACCCAATAGTGTGACATCTATTGGTAATGGTGCCTTCGCTCACTGCAACAGTCTGACTTCTGTAACTATTCCCAATAGCGTGACTTCTATTGGTAATGCTGCCTTCAGTGATTGCAACAGCCTGACTTCTGTAACTATACCCAATAGCGTGACATCTATTGGCGAGAGAGCTTTCGAAGGTTGCAGCGGTCTGACTTCTGTAACTATTCCCAACAGCGTAACATCTATTAGTAGGTATGCTTTTGAGGATTGTTCGGGTTTGACTTCAGTAACTATTCCCAATAGCGTGACTTCTATTGGTAGGTTGGCATTCCAGGGTTGCAGCGGGCTGACTTCCATAACAATTCCCAATAGTGTGACATCAATTGGTGAAGCTGCATTCGCTCACTGCAACAGTCTGACGTCTGTAACTATTCCCAATAGTGTGACTTCTATTGGGAATTCTGCATTCTATGATTGCAGCGGTCTGAAAGAAGTTCACATTTCGGATATAGCATCATGGTGTAATATCTCATTTGGCGATAATCCACTATACTATGCCCATCATCTTTTCTTAAATGGAAAGGAGGTTAAGGATTTGGTTATTCCCAATACTGTGACAACTATTGGTATAATTGCATTCCTTGGCTGCAACAGTCTGACGTCTGTAACTATTCCCAATAGTGTGACTTCTATAGGTGAAGCTGCCTTCGCTCTCTGCAACAGTCTGACGTCTGTAACTATTCCCAATAGTGTGACTTCTATAGGTGAAGCTGCCTTCGCTCACTGCAACAGTCTGACGTCTGTAACTATTCCCAACAGTGTAACATCCATTGGTAATTACGTATTTGGAGATTGCAACAGTCTGACGTCTGTAACTATTCCCAATAGCGTGACATCTATTGGAGAATCTGCATTCCAGGGGTGCAGCCGTCTTAGTTCAGTAATAATACCCAATAGTGTGACATCTATTGGGAATTCTGCTTTTGAGGATTGTTCGGGTTTGACTTCAATTACTATCCCTAATAGTTTAAGAGAAATTGGGAAGTCTGTCTTTAAAGGATGTTCTAATTTGATTTATTTTACAATACCCATAAGATTAAAGAATGATATTATTTTTATTAATAGAACTTTTGGCGATTTGCCAAATTTGAAATTAGTAAAAGTGACCTTCAAATAATAAATATAATATTGAGAGCATGAACAAAAGAGCCATAAGTGCACGAGATATTAACACATTACCAACTAAAGAATTTACACCAATGAAAAGATTTCTTTTTACTTTGTTACTTCTAGTTGTCACAGTAGATATGTGGACACATCACAAATTAGATAATTTATATTACAATTTTCGTACGGCGGCAGAGGTAACTTATGAGGAAACTTGCATGTCAAATTATGACAAAGAATTTTTCACGTATTATGACTATTATGACGAAAAATTGATTACTCCAAAAAGCATTAGCATTGTTATCCCAAATGAAGTGAAATGGTGCGCTCGATATTATCCTGTGACATCAATTGGCGAGTGTGCTTTCATGTGGTGTAAAGATATGACTTCTGTAACTATTCCTAATAGCGTGACATTTATTGGTTGTTGTGCTTTTTCTCATTGCAGCGGTTTGACTTCTGTAACAATACCCAATAGCGTGACTTCTATTGGTTATGGTGCCTTCAGTGATTGCAACAGCCTGACTTCTGTAACTATACCCAATAGCGTGACATCAATAAGCTGGAATGCATTTGAGGATTGTTGCAATTTGACTTCCATTACAATTCCCAACAGTGTTAAAACAATTGGTTATGGAACATTTAAGAATTGCATAAAATTAACTTCTATTACAATCCCTAATAGTGTAACTAAAATTAAAAAAGGCGCATTTAGTGGGTGTACCAACTTGACTTCAATAATTATTCCAAAGGAGACTGTTATAGAACCAGACGCTTTTGAAGAATGCCCCAATATAAAAATTATAAGAAAATAAACTATAATAAGCTGAGAGCAAGGATAAAGGAGCCATCCTGCTTGATGCTTAATAAAAATCAAACTAGCTCCAGACAAAGTATTATGAACAAAACGACCAAATGGATTTTTGTGATAATCGGCATTTTGTTAATTCCAGCTATTCTGAATTTCTTTTTGCAGATACAAACAGGGCTTATCATCCTAGGCGGTTCTGAGAGTACTGCTAGTTGGTTGTCATTTTGGGGCAGTTTCTTGTCAGCAATTGCCGCTGGTTTTTTAGGTTGGGTTTCTTTAAAAATTAATGAAAAGGCTATAGAACAGAACAAAATAAGCATAGAACAAAATGACAAGATATTGCACAACGATGCTTGGAATAAGATGGTGGCTCAATACAACAAACTAGAAGACTATATTATAACACAGGAACAACTCCACAGCCTCGAAACTATTCAAACTATTAAAATATTATACCTTGAAGAGGAGAAAAAAATTAAACTAGAAACAAAAATAAAACTTCTACAAATAAAGGCTCAATTGAGGGAAGCCAGCATCAAGATAAATAGGTTCGGTAATGATGGTGGTTCTTCCGATGGTTATAGAGAAATTAATCATCGCCTATCGGCCTATGGGAAGGCTTTATATGAAGCTAATCAAAGATTATTAGAATATACTGATTTCATATACAATTCTATGATATCACATGAAGAAAGACATGAAGAAAAATATGAAAAAATTTATGACCATAATCAATATCAAAGATTAGCTGATTCATGTACAGGGATAATGAATCTAGGTTTCAATTATCTGCAAGAAAAAAAGAATGAAATAGTGAAATTCGCTAAAGAACATAATATTGAACAAGGAGCATTTATATAAACAATCACAAGGACAGTCTCTCTACCCCATTCCGAGTATAAACACACAACCCCTCCCGCTTTGCACATGGATGAACAATAAGAGTTAGTGTAAATAACAATTACTTAGTGTTGTTTCATATAATTCCAAACTCAATATTAATATAATTTAGTCAATGAAATGTACAAATTGCAATAATGAAATACAAGAAGGGTTAAGGTTTTGCCCTAAGTGTGGGACACAAATTTCACATAATCAATGCTGTCCCTCTTGTGGTTCTGAGCTTAAAGAGAATATGTGCTTTTGCTCAAAATGCGGGACGCCTGTAAATAATTCAGAAAAGGCCAACGACTTTATCAATACAAATAATTCTATCTCTTATGATATAAAGTGTCCTATATGCAATCAACCAATAGCAAGAGAATACAAGTATTGTCCAAATTGTTTTCAAAATTTATTCTACAAGTGTAATAATTGCATGAATGATTTTACCTATGGTGAGTTAATAACTAACCAAGGATGCTGCCCTATTTGTGGAATTCGTATTATGATTCCAGATAATAATCCAAATGGCAATTATATGGTTGCTGATGGAATCAATGATGTAATTAATAACGGAAGTAATATAGAATATGCTAACACGAATATTAAAGAAGGGGGAAAAAAGTTTAAAAACATATTAAAGTTTATTACAGTTCTAAGTCTAAGTGTTATTCTACTAATTGTGATAGGAGGTATAAACACAGGGGGCAAACAGTGTAAATCGTCTGATATAGAATACGAACAAACTACAAATATCAAAAACACTGATGAAAACAATGAGAATATGACTTATGATAGAATAATTAGCCTTAAATTTCAGGTTAATTATGATGAAAATTATGATTTAGACTGTCATATCACCTCCATAGAAAGCAACTATCCTACTCCTCTTTATGATGAAATGTGGGGTTTTTTTTCTGGACCTGCCGTTGTTCCTTATGATGAGGTATGGACTTTTAGTTATGCCACATATCAGAAAACAAAAAATGGGATAATTGTATACAGTGAAAAAAGTACAACTCCTCTAATATGGAAGTTGAACCCAGCAACTTTGAAATATGAAAGAGATTTAACTCAAAGAAGGTTTTTTAGTGGCGACAAGTTTATGATTGGTCATTACTGTATTCAACCCAACATAGACTCAGAAATTACAATAGAAATAGAAGCACACTTTACCTCTAACAAATTACAAAGGGAGAAAACAAATAAGATGTACTCTTCTAAAGTCAACCAAGTAAAATATGTATTTACTGATGAGCAATCAGTTTTTGATTATTTGACAAAAGACCATTACGAAGACCTGAACTCTTTTGATTTTTATCGCGAAACGTCAAGCTCTACACTAAGGATGTGGATTAAAAATGACAAATGTATCTATTATAGGGCAAATTGTGTATTAAAATCTCTAACGTTAATAGACTTCAATGAAACAGAAGCATTATTAACTGCAAAGACTATCTCAAATAGAGCATGGTTATATGAAAAACCAAATAGTTATACTGCTTTTAAACCAGTACCGTCAAATGTCGAAGATTCCACTATATCTGTTTATGTTAATCGCAGAAAACGAACTATCATAATAGGCGATAAGATGTATTTTAAAAGAGATAGCTATGACCGATAAGCATGTATATTTGATTGCTATAACTAACTAAACAATAATCATCGAATATCAGCAGGACAGGGTTATTACTTTCATTGAATATAGTTAGAAACATGTAAAAACGTATAATCATGAAATGTTCATATTGTCATAATGAAATTGACGAAGGCTCTGTTTTCTGTGGATTCTGCGGTAAGAAACAGCCAGAGGTGAAGTATTGCATCAAGTGCGGTCAAGAGATTGGGTTAGATGATGCTTTCTGTGGTTATTGTGGAAGCCCTCTGAATACCGAGGGTGAGTATAAGGTGAAGGAAAGACAAGATAGCACTAAGGATAGGAATCCACAAGAAGAACAACTACCTGAATTAACAAGCACCCCCACCCAAGAAAATAAGACGGTTACCACCAACACTCAGGATAAGAAAGAAGAACGTGTGTTAGTCTCACCATCTAAATCTCTAAAAGAGAACAAGTCTCATAACAGCCTCAAGTATAAAATCATGTTCATTGTGTTTTTATTGATATTGATACTTGGGAGTATTGTCTTTATGATTTCAAAGAGTCATAAGAGTAAATCTGATATTGACAATCAATCAAATCTTGACGCCGAAGAAAATGTCTACGAAGAGGCATCAGATGGGGATGATTTCTTTGGAGAAGATGATTTCGATAATGATGAATGGGAAGAAAATGAACGGGAAGATGAATGGACAAGTGACGATTGGGATGATGAAGATTTCGAAATCAATAAAACGTATAAACAAAGCAAAGATAATTTCTTAACTGAACGCAAATCTTATTCAAAAGAGTTAAATAAAAATAATGTAAGTATTGACATTGATTATCCTATAGCAGGAAAAGCAAAACTTGTTGAAACAATAAGAAGATCGATTATTGATATTTTGCATAAATGGGGTGGTGTAAAGTACAACGGGGATGTAACAAATGTGCAGGCTATGATCGATTTTTATGGCGACGATTATCTAAAGGGTTTCAATACAGACTCGCAAGGATTTTCCAGACATCTGTCTTATACAATTGAATGGGAAACAGAAAACCTTGTTACATATATGTATAATGATGATTGTTTGGGAGGAATGTCTTTACATTCCTTTTATGGTGTTACGTACTTAAAAAGAAACTCTAAGATTATAAAGCCTATTAAGGACCCTAAGGACAGTAAGTTTAATAAGTTGCTAGAACATTACGTTCAAAAAGAAGGTGGAGACGTATTTATTGATGGCTATCAAGATCCGTTCTTATCTTCCGATGGGGTAACCTTTATGTGGGAGATGGGGATGTTCAGAACGATAATAACTATTCCATATAAGAAGATTGGCCCATTCTTATCCGATGATGCATTAGAAGCTATAGGCAAACCTCGAACAAATACAAATAACACTGTCAATGATAATGGCCATGTTACCCGTAAAGGTCATATAAGAGGGAATATTAATGTTCGTCAGTCCCCGTCAATTCAGGGTACAATAATTGCAAAAATTGTTGAAGACGATTCTAAATCTTACGAGTGTCTTGGCATGGTTAATAATTGGTATAAAATTCGAATAAATGGCAATGTAGGATATGTGCGTGATGACATGGTAGATTGGAGTGATTTGCCATAATAGGGATAAATGCTTGATGGGGAAGTGAGAAATTGATTTCACAAAGACAAACTAAGATTCACTTAGAACAGAACATCTCTCTACCCCACTCCGAATATAAACACGCAACCCCTCCCGCTCAGCGCATTTCTGAACGGGAAGGGGCTTGTATAGAAGCCTGGACGAAGAAGCTGGGGTGAAAGTAGCAAATTAATGAAGATATTAGTTTAATTGATTAGAATTTGCGTCTATTAGATATAATTTTATGGCAAAATGATGGAATATTAAATAATGATTCTTAACTTTGTGGCGTAAACAAATTAGAATTATATGGCTCAAGTATCTATGACTGTCCGAATGGACTCTGGCATTAAAGCTTCTTTTGACGCTCTCTGCGCACAGTTTGGAATGAGTGCTAACGCTGCAATGAACATCTTTGCTAATGCTGTGGTGATACAGCGAAGAATTCCCTTTGAAATTAAGGCTGCTCCCAAAGTCGAATCAATGGGAACACTTGATGCCTTTCAGCAAATGCGTGAAATGGCTGAAAATGGTCAGTTCCCAGATTTGACTCTCGATGAAATCAATGAGGAAATTCGTTTGGCAAGAGATGAGAGAAGACAAAGGAAATGATATATGCTGTAATCGACACGAATGTGTTTGTATCTGCACTCTTGTCTCGACATCCTGATTCTGCTACAGTTCAGGTAGTAAGCGCCATTTCAGAAAATGGCATCCGTCCATTATATAATCAAGAATATGTAAAGACCTTGAATCACGAGTGATAGACACTTTGATTCATTCCGATTATAAACACACAACCCCTCCTGTTCAGCGGCGCTGAGCAGGAGGGGTTGTGTGTAAATGACTGCACAAGAAGTTGGGAAAAATCGCAGAAAAAATTGCAGGTTTATACAAACATTTCTTCTGCAGCCACACATGGATAGGCAACTTGTTCATCAAGAACTAAGCTGATATTCAAAGCGTCCTCAAGACGAGAAAGCGTGTCAAGCGACATATTCTCCTTGCCCTTAAGTATCTTCGATACATATTGTTGTGTACAGTTCATGCGTTCGGCGAGAGCTTTTTGAGTCAGGTTGTCTTGCTTCATCTTCAGTAAAACCTTTGCTGCAATTTTCTGGGAATGGCGTAACCACGACCAATTGGCTCGTCTCCATTCTGCATCCTCTCGCCATGTGGATGGTGTTTCACTTTTGTGGGCTTCAAGGAATTCAAGAGTTTGCTTTTTCATATTATCCCCCTTTCTTATTGTATTTCGGAAAGAAAATCGACAAAACAATCAGTATCAATAGCTTGATTGCTGATAAGATAATTTCGTACTTCTTCCATCTTGTGCAATTCTTTAAGAGTATGATTGCGTTCCTGCATGGTACGCGTCAGTTTGATGGCTCCACCAGTTATAATATAGCAACCAGGCTCAAGTTTAATAGCGTAGATGCGAAGCCATGATGCATGTTGTGGACGTTCCTTAATTTTGGCTTTCTCTTTACCCAGCAGCATCTCATGTGTACGGCTGTTCTCCAATGGACGGAAAAATTTGTCTAGATCCGCCTCCGGAGTAATATCAAGTATTAAACATTGAATGCGATGATTGTCATCGATGGTGTTCATATATTGATTGATTTATATCTGTGATCTTGAAATAGGCTTCTAAATCGGTAATGTTATCCATAAAGAAATCAACAAGCCATTCTGGATCACTCCACTGGTCAAAGAGTGTCTTCAAGACGTTGTCGGATTCTCCTTCGTAACGAACAGCCCATAATGTATTGTTGTCAAGAATCTTATCAAAAGTCATAACATATAGTTTATTCGATTCAAATATAAATAGTTTTGCAAATAAAAACAACTACGAGTTGTAAAATTAAATATTTTTAGCAGTAGATTTTATATGTATTGTTAGAATAACACACAAATCTTAGCGATAACCTCTCTTCTCCATTCCGAGTATAAACACACAACCCCTCCTGTTCAGCGGCGCTGAGCAGGAGGGGTTGTGTGTATAATAATTTCACGAGGATTATGCTTACGTCATCGTTGCGATACTCGAATTAAGCGGCGTTCGCCTTTGCTGCTTACCACATAGATGCCATGAGGAAGTTGACGGAGGGTGCTTTCGGAAACAGTGCCGCTAACGAGGCATCTGCCTGTAAGGTCAAATACTCCATCGGAAGAAATGGAAGGACGAGTGAGGGCAGTCACCTCAATTTGCTCAATTCCTGTTTCAGTTCCCTGTGATGTCAACGGACAAAGCATCCACTGACGATGGGTAGGAGTGTCGGTGTCTGCGGTATATTGATAGATGCAGACACTTGTACCAGCAACGCTATTAGCTCCCGAGAGATCGAATGCGTAGCTACGCTTGCGCAGTGGGGAAATCTTGTAATAAGGAAAATCTATGGGGTCAATATAGAACTGCTGTTCATTCGAAGCCGTAGTTTGTGCAACCAGATTCGAAGATCCCGACAAACGGAAAGTCAAACGCTGTCCGCGTGCATTTTCAAGATAGTATGTGTCGTCCTTTGCTATGAGCTTCCATCGCTGATCATCACCATTAGTTACATTCTCTATAGTCACCCTCCCATCTTCAGCAGCAGTGAGTGCGGTAGAGAGATTGAGACGAGGAACTATGACGTATTCGCAATCAGACACAATCTGCGACCCAGCCGATACTCCACCAACAGGCATGACAATGGTGGTGATGCTCTGAGCTGGCAGTTTTATAAGCATTGTGGAACCATTTAGAGTATATGGTTTCACAGCCTTCAAGTCTTCAGAGGGAGAAGTGCGATATGCTCTGATTTTGCTTGAAGTAGGAATATCTTTGACCAGTGACAAATCGATGTTGTGATAGGTGTCAACACCTTCATTGAGCAGCACGAGGACAAGTGTGTCCTGCGCCTCGTTCATGGCTGCCAGCGAATGGTCGTTGAGTGATGCCACTATGTTGTAGCCGCGTTTGATAAAACGTGAGCACTGCTGACGCACATAGAAGTTCTTAACCTTGTAATAGCTCTGCTCGCTAAAGCTGCCACGAATGGTACACCACTGATCGTTTGCCTCCTCCATATACTGCCAGTCAATCCATGTCTCCGGTTGAAGGTAGCGCATGTCGTCAAACAGCTTCTGAGCGAGGGCGAGGTTGCCTCCAATGCCGTTGCCTCCAGCTCCCACCTCACTCATCCACAGGGGCATGTTGTCCTGATGTGCAAGAAAAGCCATGTGTACTCTGTCGGCATTACTTCCAGAATAGGTATGTGTGTTCCATTGTCCCAACAAAGGAAGTGCGCCAGCATTCTTGAAGGCTTTATAGCCGTTAACTGCAAGACCGACGTTTGTCTCGTCTGAAGCAGAAATCACGGTCTTCAGTCCAGACTCTTCAAGTATAGGCTTAAGCACTTTGACGAACTTCACTTGTGAATCATAGTCGAAGTGACAACCTTCCTGCACTCCGTTGGCGTACCAGAACCCTGTCACCGACTCATTGAAAGGCTCAAGAGTCTTGAATTCTATGCCATACTCATCTTTATAGTGCTTGCAGACGTCAACGAGATAGTGGGCGAACTCCTCATAGTATTCAGGTTTGAGGTTGTCGCTACCGCCATCAACACTGCCGCTCACACATCCGCTATAGGTCATGTAGTAAGGACATGAGTTGCTGAAAGCCTCAAACACAGCATCCGGACGCTTCTCACGTATCTTGAGCATTATCTTGCGCTGAGCCTCGTCACGATCCCAGTGATAATCATCACCTGAGAAATCCTTAAACCCTTCCATCTCTGCTCTCAGACCCTTACCTTTACCCATGTGATGAGGTTCGCAATTCTTGTTCTCCGGGTCATCACCTCCGCCGATATTATAACGGAAATGGCTATAGTTGAGTCCTGTAGGACTAACCATCCAAGACACAATCTCGTCAATTTTCCTATCATCCCATTTACCGCACATATTAGCCCACCAACAGAGTGACACACCCCAGCCATCGAACTTCTGGCGAACAATCGAAGGGAATACCATATAGGAAAGTGTGTCAGTAGGAACAGTGCCGTTTACCTTGTCGCTGAAGAACCAATAGTGCTTCATATCCGAACCGTTCTTGTCGGAATAGACCTTTGAACCAGCATCATTGGCATCTGTTCCCAAACACTGGTTATTGCCCTTGCAACGAATACGGACATATACACCAGAAACCTGCTCAAAGGAGAATCGTGCATCGTCACTGGTTACATCCGTGACGAATGTTGTATTCCAACTGTTCACCTTTGAGAGGTAACGGCTGGAATTCTTTTCCTTTATGTAATAATATCCATGTCCGTCTGGCTCAATAATCATCTGCTGAGGATTAGAGGCCGAAGCGGATTCAAGTTGACCGCCATAGTCACTTGCCATTTTCAGGTGATTGCCACTACTATGCATTACAAACACTGTGGTTGGCTGGTCAAACGCCACTTGTGCCTTAGCTTCCATGAAGAAGCAGGGCAACAAGAGAATCAGGAATAAAATTCTCGTTTTCATGTTGATTTATAATCGTAAGTTTATGAGTTTTTAAGATTTTAAGATCTTGATTTCTTGACAGCGAAGAAGATGCCAATGATTGCACCGAGAGCAAGGAGTGCAAGAGCGATGTAGGCAATGGTTTCAGTGGTGTGGATGGACTGAGGGTTGAAAGTCATCTGGATGGTGTGCTTGCCTGCAGGCACACGAAGGGTTCGAAGCACATAGTCGGCACGTGCCATCTGAACGTCATTGCCGTCAATCGTTACCGTCCAGTCGGGATAGTATATCTCACTGAACACTGCTACCGCACCACGCTTGGTGTTAACCTCGTAGGATGCAGAGGTAGAGGTGAGACTGGTCAGACGGATGGTGTCGCCTACCGAAAGCTGAGCCGGAGCGTCCTTACCAATTACATCAGCAAAATCCTTGTTTATCACAGCCGTAGTACGCAGATTGGCGGTGCGGAGCGCTGCAAGTTCCTCGTTTGCATTGTCAACAAAAAGGAGTGTATCGACAAGCCAGGCATTGCCGAAGGCATCGGGATTGTGCATGGGCTGCAACTCACCGGTTTCCTGATTGCGGGTAATAATCCACTGGGTATTGAGCATATTGAGCACAGCCATATTCATGCCCTGCGAACCGCTAAGATGCTCTTCCACCAGTTCCTGGTAGCGGCGCAACTTGGCTGGGTGATAGCCACCAATACTGTTGTAGTAGAACGAAGTGGTATTGTCGTTGAATGTATTGACTGCGAGATTGAGCACACGATAGTCGCGATTGGTTCCTGAAGTCTGCTGTATGATGCGGTCTGCATCGGTAAGTGCAGGAGCAGAGGCTGTCTGATGACGGATAAACATAGAATCATTGAGATAGCGTTTGTTCACCTCCCACATATCGTAGAGGGAAACCACCAACAGTGATACACAGGCAACAGTGAGCATATAGCGTCGTTTCTCAGCATACTTGTAGTAGCCAAAGAGAATAAGACAGCCCAGAAGCACAATAATCAGCGAACGCTTAGCATCGTTGCTTACCATGGCATAACGCATCTGTGGTAGGCTCGCCATCAGGTGGGTTTTCTCCATACCAACAATTTGGAAAGCCTGGTTCCATGCCGTAGTCTCATCCATACCAGGATTCTGCTGAAGGATATAGCCTGCATAACCCTGCTGCAACTGCGGTTCAAGGTAAGACCATGAACGTGCATCGCCTTCGGAAGAAGTGCCGCTTCCCGACAGACTTGGAGCTACAGCAAAGACAAGACAAATAACACCGACGATGGCACCGCTCACTGCCAGTGAACGAATTGCGAAGCGACGTCGTTCTCTGTCTGCACACTGCTCAACGAATTCTCGCAATCCGAGAAGTGCAAGCAGAGGTATAGTGAATTCTGCCACAACAAGAATGCTGGCAACAGTGCGGAACTTTGAATAGAGAGGCACATAATCAATGAAGAAGTCCGTAAGTCCCATGAAATTCTTTCCCCAAGCCAGCATGATGCTAAGTATGGTTGCTGCGAGGAGTGTCCATTTCAGGACGTTGCGATTCGGCAGAATTATCAGGGCAAGGACAAAGAGCAGGCACACCAAAGCTCCTACATATACAGGTCCGCTGGTTGACGGCTGGTCACCCCAGTATTGGGTGAAGTAGTTGTAAAACTGACCATTTACATCGCTCGATGCCTTAGACATTGCTTTCTCGTTATAAGCAAGAGGCACTGATGCTCCACCACGGAAGTTTGGGATGAGCAGAGTCATGGTTTCATCAATGCCATAGCTCCACATGGTAATATAACTGCGCTCGAGTCCGCTGTCGGTCTGGTCGCTCTCCCTACCCTGCTTAACCAGTTCGCTCTTTCCGCGCATGGTTTCGTCGGCATACTTATATGTGTGGTAGAGATTCGATATATTCAAGGCTACTGCCAATATAGCTGCAGCAGCTACTACACCTGTTGCCTTCAGCCACTGGGATACTTTCTTCTTCATAACTGCCTCGATGAGGAAGCCAAATATCATAAGGAGTTCAGGGATGAGGAAGTAATAGGTCATCTGCACGTGGTTGCCCATAACCTGAAGTGCGGCAAACAGGGCTGTGACGATCCCTCCCCAAAGGTATTTGCCTCGGTAGCACATGACGACACCTGCTATTGTAGGAGGAATGTAGGCAAGAGTAATGACTTTCCAAATGTGTCCTGCAGCTATGATAATGAAGAAATAGCTGCTGAACGCCCACACTACCGCACCAAGTGCAGCCATCCACTGCTTGAAGTCGAACGCACGAAGCAGGATGTAGAATCCAAGCAACGATGCGAACACATACCATACATAGTCGGGCAACCACAAGTGATATGCTTTCTCCACAGCCTTGATGGTGTCAGTGGAATCGTAGCTCGGAGCTATCTGATAGGTTGGCATTCCACTGAAGATAGAGTTAATCCAACGTGGTGTCTCACCATCGTGTGTCTGACGGTAGGTTTCTATCTCCACACTCAGTCCGTCGGCACCGCTATGGTCCTCACCTGTCAGCCTGCGTCCGTCGAGCACAGCAGGATAGAAATAGAAAAACGCTATGGCAACAAACATTGCCACACATGTCACATCGAGCCAGGCAGCCTTGCCTGTAAATTTTTCCTTGATTTTTTCTAAAAACATATTATGAGTTTTTGAGTTCTTGGGCTATTGGGTATTTCCGCGACAAAACAGCAGAACACACATTCCATCCGGATGGTGATTCTTCATTCATAATTCTTCAAAAATGAATTCTTCATTCTTCATTCTTCATTCTTCATTTAAAATAGGGGCTTTATAGCAGTTCAGGCAGCTGGAACAGTTTTGTGCTGTTAGAACCTTTGATGAGGATTAGCAAACCTTGTGGTTTGTTGTTGCTAATCTCTGCCTTGACTTCATCTACGTTGGCAAAATGGCGATAGTTCTCACTTCTGCTTGTAAGGGAAAAGCGTTCACCCACAAGCCAGACGTTGGTAAATCCACATTCTGCAATAAGGTCAACTATGCGTTGATGTTCGCTCTCGCTATCGTTGCCGAGTTCTCCCATGTCACCAAGGATGCACAGTTTTCTGTCACCCTGCATCTGCTGGAAATTACGCAGTGCAAGTGCCATTGACGTAGGATTGGCGTTATAAGCGTCAACAACCAACTTATTGTCAGAAGTCTCGACAAACTGTGAACGGCTATTTGACGGAGTATAATCGGTCAAAGCCTTACAGATATCCTCGTCAGAAACACCAAAGTAATGTCCTACAGTTGCTGCAGCCAAGGCATTGTCGAGATTATAGGCTCCTACGAGTTGAGTCTGCACATTGTAGCGAGCTGACATACCGATATTCTCACGCGGAATCCATTCCAGACGTAGGAAAGGATTGCACTCCACCACATCACCATCGACATATTCCACCCACTCCAGGTCTTTTGCAATAGCAGTGAGATATTCATTGTGAGGATTGATGAAAATCTTGCCTCCATGCTCACGGATATAATCATAGAGTTCACCCTTAGTACGGATAACTCCTTCGAATGAGCCGAATCCCTGAAGATGGGCACGTCCCACGTTGGTAATCAGTCCGAAGTTCGGTTCGGCGATATCAACTAGTTCCTTGATATCTCCCAAATGGCTTGCACCCATCTCAACCACAGCTAAATCATGATCACGTCTGAGTCGCAGAAGGGTGAGAGGCACACCAATCTGATTATTGAGATTTCCTTCAGTGTAAAGAAGGTTGAACTTCTTCTTAAGAACCGCAGATGTAAGTTCCTTGGTTGTTGTCTTTCCGTTGGTTCCGGTGATTGCGAGAATCGTAGTACCCAACACACGGCGATGATGACGTGCCAACTGTTGCAAAGCGGTTAGTACATCCTCAACAAGAACATATCTGCTATCACCTTCCACTGCATACTGGGCATTGTCAATCACTGCACACAC
This sequence comes from uncultured Bacteroidales bacterium, assembly GCA_902776985.1. Classification (GTDB taxonomy): domain Bacteria; phylum Bacteroidota; class Bacteroidia; order Bacteroidales; family Bacteroidaceae; genus UBA3839. The sequence goes on along the minus strand of CACYSD010000017.1, from coordinate 44,239 downwards.
ACAACCTTTCTCCAACGCCTGAGCTGCATAGGCATTGCCATCGAACGAAGCACCGCGAAGTGCAAAAAACATTGTATCGGGTTCGCATTTGCGACTGTCGGTCACGACACCCGCACTTTTCTGAAAAATACCGTATAATTCTTCTATTTCCATATTGGAATAACTATAATTTTGCGCAAAGTTATGAATTTTTCAATTAAAGTTGTGGCACATACAGCAAAAGTTGAAATTTTATTAGTATTTTTGCCAAAAAATTACAGACTGATGCAACACTCAATAAACATAAACGGGCAACTGTTCGATTTGACGACTCCAAAGGTGATGGGAATAATCAACGCCACACCCGACTCTTTCTATCAGCAAAGTCGTACCACAGATTCAGTTTCCACAGAGCAACGACTTAGACAATTGCTCGATGAAGGAGCTGCAATTATTGACATAGGAGCGGTAAGCACCCGACCTGGAGCGTCAGAAGTCTCCGAAGCGGAGGAAATGGTTCGTTTGCGCTCATGTCTCGCCACTGTGACGAAAGCGGAGCCACAGGCTGTATTGAGTGTCGACACGTTCAGGGCAGACGTTGCCCGAATGGCAGTCGAAGAGTATGGTGTGGCTATCATCAACGACATATCAGGAGGAATAATAGACAAGCAGATGTTCAGCACTGTAGCAAGTCTCGGAGTTCCTTACGTTCTCTCCGACGAAGGGAACCACGACGAAGGGACAGACATAGTTGACTCCATGATTCTGCGCTTCGCCCGCCGCATCGAAGAGTTGCGCAGCCTGGGACAGAAAGACATTCTGCTTGATCCTGGATTCGGTTTCGGCAAGACACTTGACCAGAACTACCAGATTCTTACACGACTTGACGAACTGAAAGTCTTCGAACTGCCTCTGCTAATAGGCATTTCGCGTAAAAGCATGATGCACCGTCTGCTAAACATCACTCCTCAACAGTCGCTCAATGCAACTACAGCAGTACATTCGTACATCCTCTCCAAGCATTGTGCAGACATTCTCAGAGTCCACGATGTGAGAGAAGCCGTTGAAACCATCACCATACACCAAAAGATAAAAGAATTTGACAATTAGACTATTTACAATTAGACAATTACATAATTACAAACTCATATCAAATGATAGAATTTGGATTAAAAGACGCCATTGACATACTATGCGTAGCATTCCTGCTATACTACATGTATAAGCTGATGAAGACATCAGGTTCACTCAATGTCTTCTACGGACTACTCATATTCATCATCACCTGGATTGTGGTTTCACAGGTTTTCCGCATGAAACTGCTCGGTTCTATCTTCGACAAACTCGTAAGTGTGGGTGTTTTGGCACTCATTATCCTCTTCCAGGAAGACATCCGCCGCTTCTTCCTGACCATTGGAACGAACAACCGCTTTGCAATTATAACACGCCTTTTCTCACGTAAGCGTTCGCAGGAGAACGATATGGAGAATCCTGCCATCATGCAGATAGTCAGGGCTGTGGCACACATGAGCAACAACAAAGTAGGTGCATTGATAATCATTGAGCAGAATATGTCGCTGCGCGATATAGTAGCAACAGGAGAAACAATCGATGCCAATATCAACGCACAACTCATCAAGAATATCTTCTTCAAGAACTCACCCTTGCACGACGGAGCCATGGTCATATCCCATGACCGAATCGTGGCAGCATCGTGCATCCTGCCAGTTAGCCACAACACCAACATCCCCAAGGAACTGGGTCTGCGCCACCGTGCCGCACTGGGCATCACCCAACACAGCGATGCCTTAGCCATCATAGTCAGCGAGGAGACAGGAAAAATCACTCTGGCACAGCATGCAGAGTTCAAAATCAACATCAATCAGGAGGAACTCGAACGCTTCCTCAACACCATAATGTAAAAACTGCATTATCAACCAACTACAAACTATGAAACGAACTATCATTGCCATACTTCTGCTTACAATATCCGCAGCCACGGCACAAGTATCTGCACAGAAATTGCCAAAACCAGGCGACGTCCTGCAAGCCATGCACTGCGCCAACGACTATTTCCTGCAAAAGTATCCCGATCCCACCATTCCTACATTCGTAAAGAAGGAACGTCCCAGCAACCTATGGACACGAGGTGTGTACTTCGAAGGACTTATGGCTCTCAACAGCATAGACCTCAAGGAGGAAAACCGCGACTACGTCATATGCTGGGCAAGATTCCACAAATTCTCTCCACGCAACGGAGTCTATACACGAGACGCTGACGACTACTGCTGCTGTCAGACATATCTCGACATGAATGTGCAGTACAATATCTACCCATTAAGCGAAGAAAGGGAAGCAGCACTCACACCCACCATCCTATGTATGAACAATCTGCTCCACCCTGCTCCCGAATCTCTCACACCGGCAACAAAGGCACGATACGGAGTTAACTCGTTTCACGACTGGACATGGATTGACGCTATACAGATGGGCTTGCCAGTACTTACAAAACTGCCCGTTACCCTTGCCATTATAAATGGAGACGAAAGCGTTGACCTCTCTTATGCTGAACACGGCTACCACATGTATCTGTGGACACGCGATTCACTGGCTGGCGGACTTTACAACAAAGACGAACACCTGTGGTGGCGCGACCACGACTTTGTTCCTCCATACGCAGAACCTAACGGCAAGAACTGTTATTGGAGTAGAGGCAACGGATGGGTTTATGCTGCCCTCGTAAGAGCTATGGAATCGGCTCTGCTCTACAAATCCCAATTCGGGAATATACCTGAGGAATTCCACTTCAACGACTACAAGGCAGACTTCCTAGAAATGACAGAAGCTCTGCTTAAATGCCAGCGTTCCGACACTTTCTGGAATGTCAGCCTTCACGACAGCAGTAATTTCGGAGGTCCCGAACTCACCGGCACCGCACTCTTTATCTACGGAATGGCATGGGGTGTGAACAATGACATCCTTCCCAAGGAGAAATTCGAACCCATCATAGCAAAAACCTGGAAGAAGATGGTGAAGAAATGCCTGCGTAAAGACGGATTCCTGCATTTTGTTCAGGGAACAGGTAAAGAGCCTAAAGACTCACAACCCGTTGGACGGAACATCGAACCAGACTTCGACGACTACGGTCTCGGTTGCTTCCTGCTGGCAGGCTGCGAAGTGTATAATCTCTGCAAATAAATTATCTGAATGTATATGTCACGCACCATATCACATATAATATTATTACTGACTATTGCTTCCTCTTTCGTTTCGTGCAATATCGGGGACAATAACGGTAAACGCAAGAGTGCAGCTGTCTCTTCACCCTACGAACTGCTTGTAGTCGCACCTAAGGACTGGCTAAGTACTGCTGACGGAGAACCTCTTCTCGACATCATCAACGCAGAAATACCAGCACTCAACCAGCCTGAGCAGAACTTCCGTACAACAACCATCAATCCTGTGTCTTTCAAAGGCACTTTCATCGGCTATTCCAATGTCATCAAAGTGGACATTAACCGGAAATACACCAAAGCAGAAATGCAAATTGCCCACGATGTATATTGCCAGCCGCAGATTATTGTGCAACTTGTAGCACCAACACAAGAATCTTTCGCTCAACTATGCACGGAAAGCAAGCAAAGGATATTAAGAATCTTCAACGATGCGGAACTTGAGCGTGCCACTCAGCGTCTGAAGAAGAATCACAGCGGCATTGTTGCCAAAGCTGCAAAGGATATGTTTCAGTGTACAGTATATGCACCACAGGAAATCAATGCCATACTCAAAGGCAAAGACTTCTTCTGGGCTTCAAGTGAAGGACAGCATGAGAACTACCTGAACTTCTGCATGTACAGCTACCCTTTCACATCCAACCAGACTTTCACTATCGACTATTTCGCCAACAAACGAGATTCCGTGATGAAAATAAATATCACCGGAGAGGAACACGACGGACTGACTCCGTATATGATGACATATAAACCAACCCTCGTAACGACAGATCTTAACCTTAACAACAACTACGTGCAGGAAGTACGCGGACTGTGGGCCATGGAACACGACGCCATGGGCGGACCGTTCATCTCATACGTCCAAGTTGACACAACACGAAACAGAGTCATTGTCGCTGAAGGATTCGTTTACCGTCCCAACAAACCAAAACGTGAACTCATCCGCAGCCTCGAAGCCGCACTGAGAACGTTGAAAGTGAAGTGATGTAACAATGAAGAATTCATGATGCAAACTAACTATATGATTATGTACAGACGAATAATTACTATTATTGTGCTGATAGCAGCAACAGCTTTATCATTATCAGCACAGACATCATACATATTCACATTTGACGGACGTAACCGCAATGCCATTCATCTTACGCCAGCGGACACATTCAACGTAGAACGCGGTTATGGTTACGACTTCGTAAAGACCGCAGCAGGCAGCAAGAGCACATTCCTCTCTGTAGCTGTCCCCGATGGTAACTACCGTGTAAGCGTAACGCTCGGCAACAAACGCAAGGCAGGTTCAACCACCGTTCGAGCAGAGTCACGCCGTCTGTTCATTGAGAACGAAGTCACACGCAAGGGAGAATTCCTCACCATATCATTCGTGGTTAACAAGCGCAATACCGTTATCTACGACAAAGAAGGGAAAGCTGTTGACAAAGTACGCATCAAGAAACGCGAAGAGCCTAAACTCAACTGGGACGACCGTCTGACTCTGGAATTCAGCGGTGACAATCCTGCAGTATCTGAAGTGAGCATTGAGCCTGCTTCCGACGAAGTCACAACAATATGGCTTTGCGGCAACAGTACAGTCGTGGATCAGGACTACGAGCCTTGGGCATCATGGGGGCAGATGATTCCTCGCTGGTTCAACGATAAGGTGTGCTTTGCAAACTATGCTGAAAGCGGAGAGACTGCAAGCACATTCATCGCTGCAGGAAGACTGAAGAAAATCCTCTCTTTGATGAAAAAAGGAGATTACATACTCGTAGAGTTCGGGCATAATGACCAGAAGCAGAAGTTCGCCGGTGCTGGAGCATACTATAACTTCGCCTTCTGCTTGAAACAATTCATTGATGAAGCACGTCTGCGTGGAGCAACACCGATTTTCGTAACTCCTACCCAACGACGTTCGTTCCAAAACGGACGCATACAGGAAACCCACGGAGACTACCCCGATGCCATGCGTGAGGTTGCCAAGCGTGAAGGAGTGAGCGTTATAGAACTGCACGACATGACACGTACTTTCTATGAAACTCTTAGAGAACCGGCTTCCACAAAGGCTTTTGTTCACTACCCTGCAAACACCTTCCCTGGGCAGACAACAGCACTAGCCGACAACACCCATTTCAATCCCTACGGAGCTTACGAGATTGCCAAGATGGTCATTGAAGGAATGAAAAGCCTCAACCTCCCCGTTATCTGTAACCTTCGTCCTGAATATAAGCCATACAACCCGTCACAACCAGATTCTTTTGAATCCTTCCACTGGGTCGATTCTCCTTTCTACGAGGCACTAAAGCCTGACGGGAACTAAAAGAGCCTCCACCATGCTCCCTGCGAGGAAGGGGATAGTTTCCTTATGTTCTCACAATTTATACATAATACTAAATAGCACTATGCATTCACTCCGTATAATTGCCCTATTCGCTCTGTACATTATCCTCCCCCTTGGGGGAGTTAGAGGGGGTCTTCTTTCCGCTCAGGAATGGATTCCCATCAATCGTGAAGCACGTCCCTACACACGATGGTGGTGGTTAGGTTCTGCCGTTGATTCTGTAGGACTTGACTATAATCTCAGAGAGTTTGCACGTGTGGGAATTGGAGGAGTAGAAATAACACCCATCTACGGAGTGCAAGGCAACGAGAAGAACGACATTGACTTCCTCTCTGTCCGATGGATGCGAATGCTCAACTATACCATTCAACGCGCCAATGCTCTTAATATCGAAGTCGACATGGCTACAGGTACAGGCTGGCCGTTCGGTGGTCCCAATGTATCGCTTGAAGATGCCGCTTGCAAGGCAGAGGTCAGCGCAGACAATAAAAGCGTTAGAATTTCTCGCACCAAACAGCGAGTTAAGCGTGCCGCACCTGGAGGCGAAGGCTATGTCATCGACCATTTCGATGCAGATGCCGTACGCAATTACTTAGCTAATATCGGAGGAGCGTTCATACGTTATCGCACTCTGCCCCCACATACATTCTTCAACGACTCCTATGAAGTCTATGGAGCAGACTGGACACCAAAGCTTCTGACCGAATTTGCAAAACGTCGCGGCTATAAGCTCGAAGACCACCTGCCTACCTTCCTTTTATCCGATAGTCTCTGTAGTATGGTCAGCGATTCCATTGCAGACAATCACCATCGTCTCCTTTCCGACTATCGCGAGACTTTGGGTGAACTGCTTCTTCATAACTTTACTGAACAATGGACAGAATGGGCACACGAACTTGGTGCTATCACCCGCAATCAGGCACACGGTTCACCTGCCAACCTGATTGACATCTATGCAGCCGTTGACATTCCTGAATGTGAAGGATTCGGTCTCAGCGACTTCGGCATTCGTGGACTCCGCACCGACTCCGGTTTCACAAAGAAGAACGACAGCGACATTTCCATGCTGAAATACGCTTCATCTGCTGCCCACATCACAGGGAAACCTTTCACATCAAGTGAGACCTTCACTTGGCTTACCGAGCATTTCCGCACAAGTCTGTCACAGTGTAAACCCGACCTTGACCTGATGTTCATTGCAGGAGTAAACCATGTCGTATTCCATGGTTCATGCTATTCTCCAAAGAACGAGCCATGGCCGGGATGGCGTTTCTACGCTTCAGTGGATATGACACCCTACAATCCGCAATGGAATGCTATGCCTGCATTCTGCGACTATATCGCACGTTGCCAGTCTTTCCTTCAGTGGGGAGAACCAGACAACGACTTCCTCGTCTATCTGCCATACTACGACATGATTTACGAACAGCCAGGCAGACTTCTCATGTTCGACATACACAGTATGGCTAGGAAAGCGCCGAAGTTCATCACAACAATCCAGCAGATTATCAAAGGCGGCTACGATGTGGACTATATCTCTGACCGCTATCTGCTCACAGATGCATACCGCAACTACGATGCTATCATTGTGCCAGATGTACGTTTCATGCCTGTAGCAACCATCAACCGTCTCTGCACAATTGCAGACCAAGGCACACGTGTAATCTTCGTAGGTCATTGGCCGGAAACTGTTCCTGGCTATGGACGTCTTGCCAATGAGCAGAAACTCTTCACCGAGGCTTTGGCAAAACTGAAAGAGAAAGCTATCCTTGCTGAAAACTACGACAAAGCCCTTGCTGTAGCTGGCGGACGTATAGAACCCATGCGACTTGAGACAGGTCTCTCCTGCATCCGCCGCACCAATCCTGAAGGCAATCATTATTTCATCTCCAACCTAACTCCAAACAATGTTGACCAATACGTGAAAATCGGTGTGGATTTTACTGATGCAGCCTTCTACAACCCCATGACAGGTGCAGTGACACACCCCGATATTTCCGGCGATAGCATACGTCTGCAACTCGCCAGTGGTGAAAGCATCATCCTGCGAACATTAGCCGATGACTCATTCGCAGAAACACAGCCCCATCACTACTTCAACTCCGCCCGTCATGAACAGGAACTGAAATTCAAATTACTTACAAAGGAGAAGGAGCGCGATTCCGACTTTTACCGCCACTACACCACCCGTTTCACTATTCCCAAATCCGACGAATGTCGATATACACTTGATTTGGGAGATGTACGTGAATCAGCACGTGTGGTCCTTAATGGGAAGGAAGTCGCTACACTTTTTGCTGTGCCATTCCGTTGCGACATTTCACCGTACCTAAAGAAAGGGAAGAATCGCCTTGATGTCTATGTCACCAACCTTCCTGCCAACCGCATTGCGCAGATGGACCGTTACAACATCCCTTGGCGACATTTCAAGGAAATCAATGTAGTTGACCTCAACTACAAGAAAGAACACTACAATAATTGGAAGCCAGTTCCGTCAGGACTATGCTCACCAGTAAAACTTATCTATTGATTATCTCTCCCCTTCTGATTTACAGATTCTCTCACTTCTTTATTTTATACAAATCAAGGCCCACTTCAGAAACGCCTGGCAAAAGATTGCGGCGCATGGGGTGGGATATCAACAAACGGTAAGTGCGGTTTGGTTCGGTTTTGAATGTAGGCAGTACCACTCTGTTTTCATAGAAAGGGAATCCTATCCCTGTATGTCTGCCGTCCTTACCATAGAGAGTGTAAGTAAGGCGATAAGAAGTCTTCTCCTGTGAAGAAAGTGATTTTACCAAAGAAGTTTCTTTGGAGAAAGACTGAATAGTAGCGATAAGATTCAATTTCTTATAAGGGAACGCCATCGTAGAGCGTACAACAACCTTACATTTAATGTTTTCTATATCAACCGAATCTGTTTGCAAGTCGAAAGCCAGAGTGTCGCGTGAATCCCAGCCATCAACATCAACCGACTGCATTGACATTTGAAACCTTGTCGCGCTGTCATCCTTACTTACGCATGAAAGAACGAGCAGTCCTGTTACGCACAGAACTGCTACATTTATCATTCTTACAACCTTACTGCACCAATCACTCTTCATTTCTGTTCCTCTGCTTGCGCTTGTTGTGTTTCTTCTTCTTTGAACGGTCGAATCGTTCAATGTTATCTTGATCCAGAAGGTCTGTTGACACAGGCTTGACTTGAGCACCTCCTTCAATAAGCGATTCAGGCTTTTCACCGTTACGGTTCATTGTAATCACCTCGAAAGCGCGTTTAGCGGAAATAGTCTGCTCATTGGCAATCATGTGCTTGTCGGTGGAATAAGTAATCATGTGTGCCAGGATGTCAGCCTTGAAGAAATAGTATTCATTATCCTGTGTGTACAACACTATCTCACGTGAAGGCAGTTGCTTCAGCGACTCAACATATTGATCCACCTCATAGTTGAGGCAGCACTTGAGTTTAGCACATTGTCCGGCGAGCTTCTGCGGATTGAGTGAAAGATCCTGGAATCGTGCGGCACTGGTTGACACACTGTTGAAGTTGGTCATCCACGTAGCACAGCAGAGTTCACGTCCGCATGGACCGATTCCTCCGATTCTTCCTGCTTCCTGGCGTGCACCAATCTGCTTCATTTCGATTCTTACGCGGAAACGTTCTGCAAGCACCTTGATAAGCTGGCGGAAGTCCACGCGCTGGTCTGCAATATAGTAGAAAATCGCTTTATTGCCGTCACCCTGATATTCCACATCACCAATTTTCATATCAAGACCCAGGTCTTTGGCAATCTGACGAGACTCTATCATTGTCTCATGTTCGTGCGCCTTTGCTTCCTTGAATTTATCGATGTCCACCTGACGAGCCTTGCGGTAGATACGCTTAAGTTCGACATCTGGCTTCAGATTGGCTTTTTTCATCTGCAGCTTCACCAGTCTTCCGGTCATGGTCACAGTTCCTATATCGTGACCAGGATTAGCCTCAACAGCTACAATATCACCTTTCACCAGTTCCAGTTTGTTGCAATTGATGAAATAACCTTTACGTGGCGGTTTGAACTGAATTTCCACCACTTCACTGGCATCGGCATTGTCAGGAAGATCTGCAAGCCAGTCGTAGCTATTGAGTTTGTCGATGCTGCGCGGACAGCCTTTTGCACTTAATCCTCTGCCACCGCAGCATGGTGTATATGTTACTTCCATTTTTCTTTGTTGTGTATTATCTGTTTTTAATTAGAACTATCATTTTCAGGGCGAAGTCGAAAAACACGATCTTCGCATTCACATTCTGTTCAATGTCACGTTGTGCAAGCGAGAGTTCCTGCATAATTCCTATCACATTGCGTTCGTTGATGAAAGGAGCAAAGCGAACGGCGAACTCAGATTCTTTTTCTTCCATGTAGTTGAGTTCGCTGCGATGGAAATTGTAGATGAAATTCTCGCGAATCATGTGCTGGCAGTACGTCAGCAAAGCTTTCTGCCTTTCACGCCCAAGCTGCGCCACCTGTTCGCTCCATTGCTTCATTTCCTTCACCTTGCGTGCATAGCTGAGTCGCATGAGCGATACAAAGAGGTCGAAATACAGACTGTTGTCGCTATTGCTGGTTATCTCGCGCAGTGCCTTGGTCATATTGCCAGTTGAACTGTGTGCAATCTGCTTTGCCAACGCCGGAAGCACGCTATATTGCTGCACGAGCGCAGTCTCTATCTCCGTCTGGCTCAGTGGCGGCAGGTCTATCATCTGCGTTCTTGAGCGTATAGTCTGAAGCACTTGGTCCGGATGTTCACTGACAAGAACGAACACGGTCTGTGTAGGCGGTTCCTCAAGCAGTTTAAGCAGTTTGTTCGCACAGCTCACGTGCATCTTCTCCGGCAGCCAGATTATGCACACCTTGTATCCTCCCTGGCTGGACTTGAGCGAAAGCTTACGGCTTATGGCATCGCTCTCTTCAACAAATATCTGCAACTGCTGATTCTCAGCTCCTGATGCCTGCATCCATTCTGCATAGCCCATATAGGGAGATGACAACAACAAATCACGCCATTCTTCGATAAAGTCATCACAGACACTCGGTTTACCGCTTCGCTTCTTGAATATAGGGAAGGCGAAATGCAGGTCAGGGTGCTGCAGTTTTTCCGCCATCAAACAATTGGTGCAATGGGTGCATACATGGTCAAGAGGTTCCTGTGTCTCCGGTTCATCGCCAAACATGCTCATACCTTGAGGCGGAGGATTCTTTCCAGAGCACAACAGATATTGTGCAAACGCAACGGCAAGAGCAAGTCCGCCATTGCCTTCCGGACCACAAAACATCATAGCGTGAGGCACTTTTCCCTGCTTCACGTCACTGATAAGTCTTTGTTTGACTCTTTCCTGTCCTATGATGCTATCGAATGTCATTTAGTAGATTTGTTCAGCTATCTTTCTAACGCTGTCGGTTGCAGACATTGTATAGAAATGTATCGACGGTACACCTGCTGCCTTGAGTTCCTTGCACTGAGCTACAGCCCATTCCACTCCGAGTTCCTTCACCAGCTCATCACTGCTGCACAGAGCGGCTTCTGCCGCCAATTCTTGCGGTATGTCAATGTGGAAAGTCTTTGGAACGACCGTTATCTGCGACATCTTGGTAAGCGGTTTTAGTGCTGGTATGATTGGAATGGTGATGCCTTCAGCTTTCGCACGTTCCACAAACTGGAAGTATTTGCTATTGTCGTAGAAAAGCTGAGAGATGGCATAGTCCGCACCAAGAGTCTGCTTCATCTTAAGAACCTGCAAGTCGAAATCCAGGTTGGGCGCTTCCTCATGCTTCTCCGGATAGCAAGCCACACCGAACGAGAACGGTTCTGGCTTTGTCTTCATCATACTTGAGTCGATAAATTCGCCCTTATTGAACCTGTTAACCTGTTCAATGAGTTCTGTGGTATGGCTATAGCCACCTGGTACAGGAGTGAAACGGCTCTCATCCTTTGCCTTGTCACCACGGAGCAGAAGCAAATCAGTTATGCCCAGGAACTGCAAATCGAGAAGCATGTATTCCAGTTCTTCTCTTGTAAATCCGCTGCACACTACATGAGGAACAACAGTGATGTCGTATTTCTGCATAATCGCGGAGGCTACCGCGATTGTTCCCGGACGTCGGCGTATGGACTGACGCAGGAACGAGCCGTCTGCCTGCTCTTTGTACACATATTCCGAACGGTGAGTTGTAATGTTTATATATCGTGGTGAAAACTCACGCAACACGTCAATAGTATGGAAAAGGCTGTCCGTACCAGTTCCCTTCAGAGGAGGGAGAACTTCAAATGAAAAGTCCGTACGGTTCTGTTGCGTAATGAGATCTGATATTTTCATATTAACAAAAGTATATAATCTGCGCAAAGTTAGCAAAAAAAACTATACGTTTAGAACGTTTCCCACTTTTGTTTTGCCGTATGGCCGAAAAAGTATAACTTTGCACCACAAATTCAAACATATAGAACATGAAACAAAGAGCTATAATTACAGTTGTCGGTAAAGACACTGTGGGTATTATCGCAAAAGTCTGCACATATTTGGCAGATAACAATATCAACATCCTTGACATTTCACAGACTATCGTTCAGGAGTTTTTCAACATGATGATGATTGTAGATATGAGTCATACCGAAAAACCGTTCGAACAGATTTCAGATGAAATTGCCGCTGTTGGCACCAATACTGGCGTTCAAATCAAATGTCAGCTCGAAGGAATCTTCAACATGATGCATAGAGTCTAAACACTTCACGTTTTTATGATAAATCTTGCAGAAGTTATTGAAACCAACAAGATGATAGAGCAAGAGAACCTCGATGTCCGCACTATCACCATGGGAATCAGCCTGCTCGACTGTGCTGATTCAGACCTTGAATCTTGTTGTGAGAAAATAGAAAAGAAAATCATCGCGCTTGCCAGCACTCTGGTACAAACAGGCGACGACATATCACGCCAATTTGCTATTCCTGTAGTCAACAAACGCGTCAGCGTTACTCCTATCTCTATTGTGGGCAGTTCATGCTGTCACACTCCTGAAGACTACGTTCGCATCTGTAAGTCACTCGACAAGGCTGCAAAGACGGTTGGAGTGAACTTCCTTGGTGGATTCAGCGCAATCGTCTCCAAAGGTATGACTCATAGCGACGAGCTGCTTATACGTGCCATTCCAGAAGCTCTTGCAACTACTGAACGGGTATGTTCAAGCGTGGTTGTGGGTGCAACGAAGACTGGCATCAACATGGATGCCGTAAGACTTATGGGCGACATCATCAAAGAGACTGCCGCTCTCACTGCAGAAAACGATTCCATCGGCTGTGCCAAACTGGTTGTGCTCTGCAATGCTCCCGATGACAATCCGTTCATGGCTGGAGCATTCCACGGAGTGAGCGAGGCAGACAGCATCATCAATGTCGGCGTCAGCGGTCCTGGAGTTGTGAAGTACGCTCTTGAGCAGATGGACAATAAGCACTACGCTTCGTTTGAGACTCTCTGTGAGACCATCAAGCGCACCGCATTCAAAATCACTCGCGTAGGACAGTTGGTTGCACAGGAAGCAGCCAAGAGATTAGGCGTTCCGTTCGGCATCATCGACCTCTCACTCGCACCCACTCCTGCTATAGGTGACAGTGTGGCTGACATTCTCCACTGTATCGGTGTGGAACACGCTGGTGCACCAGGCACAACAGCCGCTCTCGCACTTCTCAACGATCAGGTGAAGAAAGGCGGAGTGATGGCATCAAGCTATGTAGGAGGATTGAGCGGAGCCTTCATCCCTGTAAGTGAAGACCAGGGAATGATAAATGCTGTGGAAGCAGGAGCATTGACTATAGAAAAGTTGGAAGCTATGACTTGTGTCTGTTCCGTAGGTCTGGACATGATAGCCATACCGGGCAACACACCTGCAACTACCATCGCAGGTATCATAGCCGACGAAAGCGCCATTGGTATGGTTAACCAGAAAACCACTGCCGTTCGTATCATTCCTGTTGAAGGCAAGGATGTAGGCGATCAGGTAGAGTTTGGCGGCTTGTTGGGTTATGCTCCCATCATGCCTGTCAATCGTTTCGACTGTTCACGATTCGTGAACCGTGGCGGACGCATCCCTGCTCCAATCCACTCTTTCAAGAATTAGAACAGACTCCCTATCTGATAAACAAGAGCAGAAACAACCCATGCCACTACAGTAGTGTAGATGGCTGCAATCGAAGCCCATTTCCATGAATGGGTTTCGTTTTTTATTGCCACAATCGTAGCTATGCATGGGAAATAAAGAAGTACGAATATCAGATATGAATATGCCGACAGCGGCGTGATTCCGTCAGCTTGCATAAGAGAGTGCATCTCCTCATATTTCTCGTTGTCGTCGCTGTAAGAGTCATCATCACCGAAACTGTCGTCGTTGGCATAAAGCACACCAACTGTAGAAGCCACGATTTCCTTGGCACCCACACCGGCAATAAGGCTCACGTCAAGCTTCCAGTTGAATCCCTGCGGAGCGAACAAAGGCTCTATGGTACGTCCTGCCATACCGATGTAGGACTGTTCCTTCTGTTCTTGAGGAGTCAGCTTATCATTATGCGGGAAATATCCCAAAGCCCAGACGATGACGCTGGCAACGAGAATGATTCCACCCATTTTCTTCAGATACTCGCGGCCTTTGTCCCAAGTATGACGCATCAACGCCTTGGATGTAGGGAAACGGTAAGGCGGCAGTTCCATCACAAACGGAGTATCCTCACCCTTGATTACGAATCGCGATAATATACGGCTGACGAGAACCGAAATCACTATACCGATGGCATAGAGCGAAATCATCACCATAGAGCGGTACTGTAGAGTAAAGAACGTTCCGGTTATCATTATGTATATCGGCAGACGGGCACTGCACGACATAAACGGCAGAATCATCATAGTTATCAGTCGCGATCGCCGGCTTTCAATCATACGTGTCGCCATCACAGCGGGCACATTGCAACCGAAGCCCATAATCAGCGGGATAAACGATTTCCCGTGCAACCCGAGGTGATGCATCAGTTTATCCATGATAAATGCGGCACGCGCCATATAGCCAGAGTCTTCCATCAATGCGATGAAGAAATATAGTATAAGGATCTGTGGCAGGAATACTATCACCGACCCCACTCCGCCAATCACTCCTTCGGTCAGCAGAGAACGCAGCGGTCCTTCATCCATACTGCTGTTCACCCATCTGCCCAGCAGTCCGATGCCGTCTTCAATCCAGTCCATAGGATACTGACCTAAGGAGAAGGTCACCTGGAACATCAAGTAGAGCATCAGGAAGAAGAGAGGGAAACCGAGATAGCGGTTCGACATGATATTGTCGATGATGTTCGTTCTGTGGAATGTGTCTTTCTTGATTCCTGTATTATAGTTTGCTTCCGTCAGCGCACCATGGATAAAACCGTACTTCGCATCCATGATTGCCGATTCGCTGTCGCTGTCGGTCTCTTCATAAACACGGGCTGCAGCCACGTCACGGGCAGCAAAGATTCGTCGCGAATTGTCCTCGGCAACTCTGCGGATGTATTGCTCCATGTCAGTGTCGTGCTCAAGCAGTTTCAGTGCCACATAACGTGTACTGAACTCACGGCGAATCACAGGATCAGCCTTGATGTACTTCTGAATATGAACAATACCGTTTTCTATCTCGTGTCCATAGTTGATGTGAATATGGCGGGAATGAACGTTTTCATCCTCATACACCTCTATCACCGTGCGGAACAAGTCCTCTACCCCGCGTCCTGACTTGAATGATGTCGGAACCATAGGCACACCCATCAACTGACTCAGAACTCCCAGATCCACACTGTCACCTCTGCGCTCAAACTCATCAAACATATTCAACGCACATACCACACGCAGATTCATGTCAACCAGCTGAGTGGTTAAGTAAAGATTACGCTCCAGGTTCGATGCGTCGATTACATTTATCACCACGTCTGGCATTTCCTCCGACAGGTGGCGACGCACATACAGTTCCTCAGGACTGTAGCACGACAAAGAATATGTGCCGGGAAGGTCAGTGAGGCGGAACTTATAGCCAAAATACTCAGCGCTTGCCTCCGTTGAGTCAACAGTCACACCAGAATAGTTGCCCACACGTGCATGGGCACCGCTGGCATAGTTGAACAGAGACGTCTTGCCGCAGTTGGGATTGCCAATCAGAGCTACGGAAATAGTCTCTCCAGAATGTAGAGGAGTTGTTTTTCGTCCACCTTTTACGCAGGAAGCGTCTTCACACTCCTGCACCTTTGATGGTTGCGTCTCAACTTTATCATCATTAGTCACAGTGATGTCACCAGTGCTCTCCTGCGTCTTTTCAACCTCTATCAGGGCTGCTTCATCATGACGCAGCGACACTTCATAACCCATCAGCTTATACTTAACGGGATCATGCAAAGGAGCATTCAGCAGCACATCAACTCTTTGGCCACGGATAAAGCCCATCTCCACAATACGCTTGCGGAAACCACCGTGGCCTTGAACTTTAACTATGATGCCACTCTCACCAGTTTTTAACTCTGAAAGCTTCATTTCAAATTTGCACAATAATTACGCAAAGGTAAAACTTTTTTCAATTGTCACGCTGCCTTACAATGCTGAAATAATGCTTACAACAACAAATATACCCACTAATGGGTATTGCAGCAGCAACTGTCAGCTTTCCCTTTGACAAACTTATTGATGACAAGCGCGTTAATCAGCAAAATCGAAAGAACAGCTGTACTTACCCACTGCCACCAGACAGTTGATTCCTCGCAACAACTTGCAGTTAGGGCATCTACGCCAAACCATTCTGTAGGTAAAGCAAAGTCTATGACACAGCCAAACAAAACCGCACCTGTCACGATTGACAACAGATAAGCAAACAGTGTCTTACTGCCCAAGCGGTTGCGGATGACGAGGATTGATGCCATGTTTGCAGCAGGTCCTGCCATAAGCAGCACCAGACCTGCTCCAGGAGTGAGTCCCTTCATCATCAAAGCTACAGCGATGGGGATGCTGCCGGTTGCACACACATACATCGGTATGCTTATTATCAATACCAGCAACATTGAAAGCCATGTGTTATTCACAAAAATGGCAAAGGCTGTTGCTGGAACAAACACTGTGATCAGTCCGGCAATAATCAAACCGACTATCAGCCATTTGCCAATATCTTCCATCATATCAACAAACGCATACTCAAGTGCTACCTTCATTTTTTCCACAAAGTTCATTCCCTTGTCCGCTTCTGCATGATGGCAGCAACAATCATGCACTTCCTCCTGTTCTTCCTTATGATGGCAGCAACAAGATTTTTCTTCCTCCTTATGTTGTTTCTCCTTATGGTGGCAACAGCAAGTTTCTGTCTCCTCAGTCTTCTCCACAACAGAGTCACTTCCAATCCTGTTAGCCAGGAGTCCTCCGAAAAGGGCTGTAAACAAAGCTGCTATGGGGCGAACTATGGCAAACGGAAGTCCCATGAGTGAATAGGTGGCAGATATGGAGTCCACTCCTGTCTGGGGCGTTGCAATAAGAAACGAGACTACTGCTCCATGCGATGCGCCTTCCTTGCGAAGTGACATGGCTGTAGGTATCACTCCGCATGAGCACAATGGCAGGGGGATTCCCAGCAATGCGGCATTGAGAACACTGCGGAAATTCTTCTTCGACAAGAACTTAGCATAGAATCCTCCAGGAATGAATGCGTGCATCACTCCTGCGATCAGAAATCCCAGTAGGAGGAATGGTGCCATCTCATTGATTATATGTAAAACTTCATTCATTCTATTTAATTCCAAAAACACGGGGACCGTCATAAGTATTGACGCTGAAGACAATACTGTCCGCCTTCCCTGCATACAGATGAGTAGGCAGACTCACAAACACTTTCTGCGAGTATGACAGCGCATCATTCTCAGGACGCTTATGCAAAAGGCTGATAAATGCCGTGTTTGCTCCTTCCTGTGTAACGGTTATGCTGTCTTCACTAAATCCGAAGGCATGAGAGCCATTGCCTGTAGTCAGAAACGCTATCAGCATATTGAAATAGCGGTCCGTCCTCCACGAACTGATAATCCTTACAGCTTCGTGTGGAAGTCCGTTCGGGTCTTCATATATGCGTGGAGTGTATGAAATGACATTCTGCAGGCTGTACACCTTCGCTTCGTGCGATATGGTATCCGCCTCATATACGCCAAGACAACGCACGACAGTGTCTGCATAGTTCGTTGACAAAGTCTGATTAGGCAGATAGAACGTCTGTTCGTCATCAGAAGTGATGCTCGCTACATTCTTGTCTGCATCCGTCTGCACATCAAGCAGTGAGGTAATGACTGAAGGATAGCCGTTACCGTCATTATCGTCAGAGCATGCGTAGCAAAGCATACAAATCGCCAACAGCAGAACAGTCTTTAGTCTTTCCATGCAGCTTCGTAGTTGAATACAGGGTTGGCATACATAGTCAGTATGCACTTGCGCAGATAGTCCTGATCCGGGTTCAGCAAGTTAATCATCTCCATCTTCTTTGCCACATAACCCAGGAACTGCTCACGCTGTTCAGCTGTGTAGCGGTCAGCATGCGCAGTATCGTCCGTAAGCATATCGGCAGCCACATAATTTCCTGCATAGAGATGATAGTTGCGATGGATTTCGCGGTCAATATGCTGGGCAACTGTACGGAAATAGTCAGCCTTTGGCATATCTGCAGGCAGACTGTCGAGCCATTCGTTGATACATGGTGCGGCATGATAGTGAATCTTGCCCTTGGGACCGAAGATACCTACACGCATATTGTCAAGGTCATCCTGCTTACTCTTCTTGAATCCTTCGATATCACGTTTCTGCTGGAATTCCTGAGCCTTGAGATAGTCGCAAGGGTCGTACTCGTATGTGATTGAGAGCGGCACGATGTTGAGATTCCGCAAGTCGCCACCCATCGCCATCATCTTCAGCACACTGTCCTGAGTGCGGTCGTTGCTGTCCTTGGCACGGCCTTCACGTTGGGCAATCCATACATTCTCGTTCTTCTCATTAATGGTGAAATGCATGTAGCGCGACAGCTTGGCTGAAGCCATGAGCATCTCACGCATGGTGAGGGCACGCTGCACTATAAACGACTTGTTCACACGCACCAGGTCTTTTATCCATGGGCGTATGAGCAGATTGTCTCCTATCGCGATTTCGACTGTATTGAATCCGCTTTCTATCAGAACTACCGACAGCAAGGCTGAATCCAGCACAATGTCACGGTGATTGGAAATGAAGGTGTGGCTTCTGTCCTTCTCGCTTTCAAGTGCCGAGAAGTTCGAAGTCAGGCTCGTTGCCGCTGTCTTGACAAGCTGTTTCAGCATCGGGTACACCATCTTCTTCTGGAATTCCAGATTGTCCGGGCACGAACGCATCACAGCTTTCAGCTGGTCTACGGGAACATGCGGGTAAACATATTCCAGTACTGAGATGAAATCTGGGTCCGACAGCAGTCGGTCATAGACTGTGGGCAGTTCTTCCGGCAGGAAGGGGCGGATGTCGTCGAAATCGTGGATGTTCATAGTTTTTCTTGTATTATATCAGTTAGTATCTGTTTCATTTCCATGCCTGCAGCACGAACCTGCTGAGGAATGAATGATGTTGCAGTCATACCTGGAGTGGCGTTGATCTCAAGCAGATTCACAACGTCCTTGTCACCGTCCTTGGTGATGATATAGTCTACACGCATGATACCGCTGCCGCCAAGGATTTCGTAAATAGCTTTCGTAATCGCCTGGACTCGCTTGGTTGTATCTTCCGACAAACGGGCTGGTGTGATTTCCTCCACCTGACCATTGTACTTGGCATCGTAGTCGAAAAACTCATTATGGGTCACAACTTCGGTAATTGGAAGAACCACAGTACCAGTCTTGCGGGTGCGGTAAACACCGTTTGCGAGTTCTACTCCGTCGAGGAACGACTCAATCAGCACTTCCTCACACTCTTCCTTAGCCTTGGCTATGGCTGGCTGGATATCCTCGGCTGTCTTGCACTTAGTCACACCGAAGCTGCTTCCTGCACCATTTGGCTTCACGAAGCAAGGCAGACCTACACGGGCTACGATGACCTCTGTGCTCACCTCCTCGTTGCGGAGGAGAATGCTTTCTGCCACCTTGATTCCAAAACCCTTAAGATACTGGTTGCAAACAAACTTATTGAATGTCATTGCCGCAACAAGAACATCGCAAGAAGAGTAAGGAATGCCGAGCAGTTCGAAATAGCCCTGAAGGATTCCGTTTTCGCCAGGTGTTCCGTGAATGGTGATATATGCATAATCAGGACGGACCTTCTTTCCGGCAGTTGTATCGGTGAAAGAGAAATCGTTTCTGTCAACCTGCGCCTTGGTTCCGTCACTCAGATGAGCCTCCCATCCTTTGTGGGAAACCTCAACTATGTAAACATTAAATAATTCTTTGTCAAGCCATGACTCAATGCCCGCTGCTGAGCGCAATGATACATCATGTTCTGAGGAGTCGCCGCCAGCCACAATAGCTATAACAGGAGTCCCCTCCCCTTGCATCTTTGTTTCTTTTTTACTCATTATTATATAATTTTTTGAAGGCGCTTTTATTGTCGTCATTACGTTATAACGTTATATCGATATTCCGCTAGTGCCTTATTATTTTATTTAATCAGCATCCTGATGGCTTAATTTCCTCCACTTCTCTATCAGCGCCACCATATCCTCAGGCAGTTCACTGGTGAAGTACATATTCTCGCCAGTGCGGGGATGCACAAAACCCAGAGTCTTGGCATGCAGAGCCTGACGCGGACATATCTTGAAGCAATTATCTACGAATTGGCGGTACTTTGACGATGGAGTTCCTCGCAGAATCTCATTGCCACCATAACGTTCGTCATTGAAAAGCGTATGACCGATGTGCTTCATGTGAACACGGATCTGATGTGTGCGACCAGTTTCCAAGCGACATTTCACTAATGTAGTATAGGTGAAGCGCTCCATCACCTCATAGTGTGTGACGGCATGCTTGCCGATTTCGCTGTCGGGCGGAAACACCGCCATCTGCATACGGTCTTTGGGGTTGCGGGCTATATTGCCTTCTATGCGTCCGCTGTCCTCATTGAAAGTGCCCCAAACCAGGGCGTTGTACTCACGCTGGGTGGTTTTGTTGAAGAACTGCAGACCCAGATGAGTCTTAGCGTGAGGGGTCTTAGCCACCACCAGAAGTCCGCTGGTATCTTTGTCTATACGGTGTACGAGACCTATCTCCGGATTATTTATATCGTATTGCGGTTTATCCTGAAAATGCCATGCAAGTGCATTGAGCATCGTTCCAGTCCAGTTTCCCACTCCCGGGTGCACCACTAATCCAGCAGGTTTGTTCACCACCAGCACGTCATCATCTTCATAGACTATGTTCAGAGGAATATCCTCAGGAGTGATTTTATTCTCATAATGCGGACGGTCGAGCATCACCTGCACTACATCCAGCGGTTTCACGCGGTAACTGCGCTTCACCGGACGCTCATTCACCATGATGAATCCCGCATCAGCAGCCTTCTGCACTCTGTTACGGGAAATCCCTCCGAGGTGATCAATCAGGAATCTGTCAACACGTAGCAGTTTCTGACCTTTGTCAGCCACTACCCTATAGTGTTCATACAGCTGCGCCTGATCATCCACATCGTCGTCGATCAACGACATCACATCCACGTCCGCAATATCCATTATAACTCAATATCAAATCCACCGTCATTAACAATTCCGAATGAGTCTACCTCAAGAGTATCCACTGGGAATCCGTCACCTACGTAAATAGTCAGAGGAACATCACGACTAATCATCTCACCTGCATGCAGCGTACGACTGCCCTGCTTCACGTAGAGTACAAGACCTTCAGGCTCGTTCTCCACCCTGCGAGTAGTAGTCAGTTTAAAGCCAAGCTGCTTCAGGCGCATACTTGCAATACGCTCAGTGGTGTTGCGCACCAGGTCAGGCATTTTGATTGGAGGATAACCGTTGCGGTTCACAGTAAGATAAATCTCACGTCCGCTCTTCACTTCGTTTCCAGGCAGTGGATGCTGAGCCAGCACTGTACCCGGAGCATAATGACTATCGTAAGTAGAGTCACTCACTACCGCTACCAGTTTACACTGATCAAGCATCTCTGCTGCATTAGCAGCTGACTGATTCACCACGTCCGGCACTTCAATTTTCTCACCATGATGTGTAAACGCATCGAGTGACGTCATCAGCAGATATGGCACACCAAACAGCACTACCAAACCTCCCAGCACATTTAGCCAGAAAATGAGTCCTGAACGACCCTTAAAGTATTTTTTTGCACCCATCTATTCTATAGAGTTTTTAAGTTCTTAAGTTCTTAAGTTCTCAATCAGCCCCGCTCCTGCTTACGCTTAGCACGATAGTAGCTCATGTAGTTGGAGAAGCCTGAAGCAAGCGCAGCAGATTCCTTTGTTTCTTCGGGGTGAGCAGCCATGTACTGCTCGTAGTGAGCCAGACGCAGGCTATTGACGTAGCTGGCGAATGAATTGAAGCGACGCTGGAAAGTCAGCGAAACGTAAGTGCGTCCCATCTGGCAATGCTGCACCACGTCGTCAACCTTAAGGTGAGGGTCGAGATAGGCACTCTGCTCCTCAACATAAGCACGGATTTCGAGAGCGGTCTGCTCTATATGCTCCTCAATATTTGCATCATGAGGTTCATCATTCTCGGATTCGGAGTCCTCGTCAACAGTAGATGGCAGCATCAACTTACGTCGCCAAGCCGGCATCACGGTAACCAATAACACCATGTTGAAGGCTGCCAGGAAGAGGTGCAGGACAGCCATCACCTGACGTGAGTCAAGGATATATGCCGGCCAAACCAGAGGCGTGAGGACAACAGGATAGTAGAGGATCATGCTTGCGTATTTCACGGGGAAATCGTCGGGATTGGAGTAGTTGGCATCGTTGGACTCACGAACCCAGTGCCATACCTGCCACATGGCCATAAAGCAGAAAGCCATCATCAAAAAACTCTCGACAGTGATGACATAATGCCACAATTCCAATCCCTGCCTGTTCATAAATTCAAATGGTAACCAGGCGTTGAGGATGGGAAGAAGCATGGTGGCAATGACGATGCAGGCAGCTATCCAACTTACAAATTTCCAACGGTTCCATTGTTTTACCGTGCCTGCATAGCAGAGCATCAGCATGCCTGAATAGAAATAGTAAGTACCTGGATAATAGCTCTTCATCAGCGTCCACGCAGACTCGTTGGTCGGGTCGATAACGTAAGGAAGAAGCAGTGTCGCCATGAGAAAGACGAGCACTTGCATTTTGCGGTCGGGCCAGATGTAGGCTCTGCGCTCCTTCGGCTCCTGACAAGTATGGAACCAGCGCACGATAGCAAAAGCCCAACAGGTTGTTATATAGAGCATTGCGGCTACGCCGTAATAATAGTATCTGTCCATGAGCTTGGATTTCTATTAAAACAACTGCAAAGTTACAGATTTTCTTCTTTTTTACAAAAACAAAGGGTCGCTTCGCTCATTTTTTTTTAGAAAAACAAAAAATACAAGCAAATAAGTGTAAACTTGAGGGAACTTAACCCTAAACTTAAGGGAAGTGAAGTATAAACTGGTTTCTTACACCCATTTCTTACACGCCGTGTACAATTTGTTATGTTCTTACACATAGATGTAATGAATATTACACCGTTTTGTAATGAACGTGTACAATTTGTTATGTACGTTTTTATATAAAAGGAGTAATTTTGCACCCGAAAACAAACAGGTCGCACATCGATCTTAAACAAAAATGTAATAAAACCAGCAATGATACTAGTTTATATCTTATGTTCTTTCCTGGCCGTTGGAGCCATTTGGTTTCTCTGGCTCTGCTGGCGCAACATACAAAAGGACAAAAAACAATGACACAATATTTATATATACACGACACAAACACGACACAAGCACAACACAAACACAAAATAAAAC
Organism: uncultured Bacteroidales bacterium; assembly: GCA_902776985.1. GTDB lineage: Bacteria > Bacteroidota > Bacteroidia > Bacteroidales > Bacteroidaceae > UBA3839. The sequence goes on along the minus strand of CACYSD010000017.1, from coordinate 20,682 downwards.
ACAAAACAAATCTTTCTGCGGCGCAGACAGCAATGACGCTGTCCTGCGCCTTGAATTTAAGGACAGTTGCACTGCTTGTCCTTACTTTGTTTGCCACCACACAGACAGCGTGGGCTAAATATGTCAGATACATTGATGCTAACGGCAAAGAAAAGAAGTCTAACGCCACACAGCTGACAGAGTATAATGCCAGCGATCTTACAGATGGTTGGTATTATGTGGGAAGAAATGAAAGTATCGGTTGTCTTACAATCAAAGGCGATGTCCACATCATACTGATGGATGGCAAGCATTGCGAAATAAAAAGAGAAAAATATAGCCCCATCATGCTTGGAAGCGGTAAACTTACTATCTATGGACAGAAAATGAGTCCTGAGCGACCCTTAAAGTATTTTTTTGCACCCATCTGGTATTTGGACAATTTTACAATTTTAGTTACTTAGGAGCGTTCCATGCTCTTAACTCCCAAAAAGAATATCTATCGTCACTATCGTACGATGATTTTTTTGCCTCCTGAGACATAGATGCCAGGAATCAATCGGGAATGAAGCATGGCGGAGTTTATACTGTCGGCCACTTTCCGTCCCTTCAAATCATACACCGGACTATCGGTTTCTGTTTCCATTGTTTTCGTGTCAATAGCTTCGATGTCGGTGGAGGGATCGTCTTCCACAAATTGGATGAAGTATTTCGCACTGGAGTCGCCCACCCAGTTGTAGGTGAGGTAGGCGCGGTAGGGAGCAATGCGGCTGCCTTTGTAATAGTAGAAGCCGAGCGTCTTGGCACTGTTGTAGCCCAGCGTGAGGATACTTCCGCGGTCAGCGTCGCTCTGATAGACTTCCATGCCGTCGCGCCCTACTCCGTTCAGGCGGTTCTCGTACATCTTCCACGGCTCAAGCGTCTCGTCGAGCGGTGTGAGACGGTATTTGCCTGCTTTCGTTGCCATGATAACTACGGGAGTGAGGCTGGGCACACGGCGCGGCTGGCTGAGCAGGTAGGCTGTGTTTCCGTCCTTGTCGGTGGATGTGACGATATAGGGGGTCAACTGTGCAGGCAGTTCGGTATCGAAGCCGATGTACATGGTGGCGGCCTTTGCGCTGCCCACAGTGAGTGGATAGTAGCAATGCAGCTTGTCGGCATCGACATAGTCTGCCCAGGAATCGTCTTCGTTGTAGGCTTCCATGAGTACGCTGCCGTAGGTGGCATCGCAGACGTAGACGTCAAGCAGTTCATCACCGATGGTCTTGATGCCATCAGTATTGAGGTAGGGCACGGTCTCGTAGTCCTCGGTCTCGAAGTAGAGTCGCTTGAGTCCCCAGATGTAGTGGATGGCTCCGTCGGCTATTTCGGTGATAACACCGGGGATCTCCGCTTCTTCTCCGCTGCGTCCGTTGGGATAGGAAATGAGCACGTCGTTCACGTCGAAGAGAATACCGTCGCGCGATTTGAAGTTCTCATTGAAGGGGTCGACATAGACGTTCTTGACGGCTGAGACGAAGAAGGGATGAGCATCTATGGTGTTGACACGGGCAGGGATGGTCACTTCCTCCAGACTCATGCAACCGTCGAAGGCGTTGCTGCCAATCGAGGTGAGGGTATAGGGAAGTCTCACCTCGGTGAGTGCGGAGAAGCCGTTGAGTTGGGTGGTGAGTTCTGTCACGTTCTTGAAGAAGCGTAACTCTGGAAAACTCTGCGTCTGCTTTGCTATCCCAGCATATGAGGAAGTCTGAAATGCCTCGTTCATACTCGCTGCAGTAACAGCTTTCAATTCGTCCAGCGAGAGGACGTCATCGCCGTTGGTGTCGAAGACGTTCATGCAGGCCGTGCGTGCATTTTCGTCGGCGATGGTGATGCCACGGTATTCCAGTTGTCCACTGGTGACAACTGGAATACCCAAGGTGGCATTGCCGAGGGTGGCAACCAGCAGGCTTGTCCATCCTAACCAGCGGTCATCTTCTTCTACATAGTTAATGTTTTTATACTTCGGTACGACAATGCCCATGTCAGCATCGGCTTCGATGCAATCGCCACTGACGTTGTATGTCCATGAGGCAGAGCCGGGTTCGAACAAGAGTTGGCGATTGAACCCGAGCAGGTACTGGTCGTAACCGTCGTCGTAACCGTCGTCGGTGCGGACAGGTATCGTCATGAGTCGCGCTATGTCTTTCTTTGCAAAGGTCTTGAGTGTGGGGAAGTAACCTTTGGAATAGGTCCAGCGGCTGCGTTGGCCGAGAGCCTCACAGATTTCGTCGAGCGTCTGCCCCGTTCGGGTAGGTTCGTAACCGCGAAGCCAGTAGCAGTTCTGAATATACGAACGGCCAGAGGCGGTGTAGTGATAGTCGAAGTTGGCATCGCCGAACGAGGTGGGCACGACTGCCAGACAGTTCTGCACCTTTCCATTGTTCTGCAACGTGTTGCCGCTTGCTGGTAGGGAGACAAAGGGCGAATAGTCCTGCACTAAAAATTTGTTGTAAACGGCGCTGACGCAGTCCTCGATCAATGCGTTGCTGTTTGAGGGACCGACGTATGAACAAATGCCGCCGTTGTAGCCCATGCTGTTGTCGTCGTCGTTGTAGTATCCCCCGAAGACGACTCCATGGAACAGACAGTTGCGTACGGTTCCGTCCATCTTGTAAGCCAGCAGACCACAGCGCATGTTGTCGATATAGCTATCCACCACACCGAGGTTCTCGACCACGCCACTCGATTCGATGTTACCGAACAGTCCCATCTGTTGCACACTGGTGGGGATGTAGACACCCTTCACCAAGTGTCCGTCGCCATCGTAGCGTGCTCGCCACACCACTGCTGAGGAATTCCACTGGTAGGAGGTCGTATTCCATTGGTTGGATGTGCCCCACATCTGGTTCGTTGTGCCCAGGCTGACGCTGCTGTATTTGCAGTTAAGCAGTGCGTCTGAGTAATCAATAAGATTCTTAACAAGTGTGATGTCGCAGAGTTGCTTGTAGAACTGTCCCTCCTGGTTGTTCTGTACGGCGTAGGCCAATTGTGCGCCGGTCTTGATAATGTAAGGGTCTTCGGCTGTTCCTGCACCGGCAGCAAAAGTGGAAGAGAAGGATCCGTCCCACTCCTGTTCGGGAGTGGCAATGATATTCAGGATCTTCGTGCCGCGAATGGGCAGTGGACGACTGAATGCCACAGCCATTTTCTTGTCGGGCTTTATGCCCATTACAGCCTTGAAAGTGCCGTTGGTAGTGGCGTATGCCGTATCACCAGCGACTGTGATGCAGGTAGCATTGGTGGGATAGTCGGGGAAGGACTTTATCTTCGCTTCGCGTCCGTTCGGTTCAGTCCATGTAACTTCCTTGGTTTTAGCCACAGTGTAGGAGACGAGGTCGTAGGCTACGTCGCCCTTGGGAATTTCGATGGGTGTGGAGGCAAGCCATGCACCTGCCTGATATACACAGTTCGTTTTGTCAACGGATGAGTAGCGCCAGTAGGGGTGGTTTGCGCTGCTTATACTATTGTTATTATCGTTGTTCAGTACACTGTAGCCTGACCATTCCGTGTTGCAGAACACTCGCGGATAATAGCCTTTGGTCAGGGTGAAGCCATGTGCTGCGCTCTCGTCAAGGTCGAGCATCGACACCTTCATCTCGTTGCCAGAGGTGAGTTCTTCGGTGGTGAGAGCACGGATGAGAGTATGTGTGGGGATGCCCCCGATGACATTTCCTGACGGCACTAAGCATTTGTCGTAGTAGCAACCGGCGACATTTTCTGCTGGTGTGGGCAGACTACCAACAATGATGCCGGGCTTTTGTGCACCCTCTAAGTTCAACGTACCTGCCATGATACAGTTGTTGATGTAAAGTCCACGGTCGGGATTGGACGAATCATAATAAATCCCAGCACAGATGCCGCCTGCGCAAACCATACAGCCTGGGGCATAGATGTCACCGGCAAACACACAGCCATCCACGTAGGGATCGCCCGTATTCTCCCCCGATTTGTCATTAATTTCTCCTACAATACCACCAGTGAAGTACTGGCCTTCGATGTGCATCGTGCTCACGCAGGACACTTCTGTCTCGCAACTATTGTGGAAGTACTTGTCATTGTGCATGATGAGTCCGGCACCGGTCTCCGGATTGCCGAGAGTATAAACCACGCTGATATGTGCATCGTCGAGCACACCGTCGAAATCGGTCATGACGAGGCTGTCGAGTTCACACCCCACGGTGATGGGGTCGGTAAGATGGAGGGCCTCACCTATGTGGATTCGCGAGGCATTGAGCATGGTGCAAAGGTTATCGGTGTAGGACTCGGTGCCGTCGTCGGAACGATAAACGTTGTTGAGTTCTGTCCAGAGTACTGCGAAGTCATTGACATCGACGGCATCACGGTCGCAAACTATCTTAATACGTCCAGGCATCTTGTAGCCAGTATTGAGGCTGCCTCCAGGAAGACCGTCGTGTTTACCGCTCATGGCAAGGGTGCGGATGTAAATATCCGGCACTGAGTCCGTGGTCTCGTAAACCATTCCGATGATGGCGTTCATGCCCACACGGTGCATCATAAACTGGTCGGGCACGATCTCGTCATCGGTGTAGGTAACAGTTGAGGATGCAAGAGGCTTGGAAGCGTAGCGTAGGACAGGTTTGCCAAATTCGTTTGAAATGAGGTTGGCTGCCACGAGTACGGTGTCGTTACGCATCAGCAAGTCGTATGCAGTGATGAAATGATTGTTGTCGAGTGGGAAATAGAGCGGTGTGGGTTCGCTCCAACTGGTGCCGTCATAGGTTTTGAGCATGAGCTGGCCTTTGAACATGACGTTGCCGATGGTGTCTACCGTGAAATGCAAATGTCTGCTTTCCGATTTTAACATTTCCAACATGAATTGCCACACGACTCTCCAGAACAAGCAGCAGTATTACTTCAAGATAAGTACCTTGATCAGCAGTATTACGATGCAATAATACAGATGCTTTTTCAATCACAATCACAAAATTCAATGATTTTTAGTTTTTTCCCCATTTTCCTTGCAAGTATGATTTCTTTGTCGTATGTTTGCAAACAGAAGCAACTAAATAACTATTTATTAACATTATAAAGCCTGAAAACATGAAAAGAATAACATTATTTATGGTGTTGGCGCTGAGCATGTTCAGCCTCAGCAGCTTTGCTCAAAGAAGAGAGCTGAAAACGGAAGACGATGGTTTTAAATGGTATTTGAATACCGCCAGCGATAGAACCCGTAGCGTTGAAGATGTAAATGGGAACGTCTTAATACCATTCAGCAGAGGTTATGATTTTATCGTCTATCATTCAAAAACAAAACTTGGAGGTTATTTTACAGTAAGAATAAAAGGTAAAGCTGGAGCATGTGACCTCAAGGGTAATGAAGTTATTCCGCCTATTTACGATGCTGTTTACTTGTTAGAAAAAGAGATGATAGGAGGATACTATAGCATTAAACTTAATAACAAGGAAGGTGCCTGTGACATTAATGGGAATATCATTATTGAACCAAAATACGATGATGTTACATTAATTATAAAAGATGATATAGTAGGTTATTTCTCTGTGGAATTAGATGGCAAGGAGGGAGTTTGTGACATTAAAGGGAGGGAGATTATCGCTCCTAAGAAATATGACGAGGTATGCTATCACTCCAGAAGAAATGCTGTTGGCTATTTTGGTGTTGAAAAGAAAGGAAAAGAGGGAGCCTGCGACTTCAGTGGAAAAGAAGTGGTTCCTTGCAAATACAAATCATTAATCTATTCCACGTCTAGCGACTGCTTCAGCTATGAAGACGAAAAAAATGACAAATGGGTTGACCTGAACGTTCGCCTCGACAAAGACGGATTATTGATAAAATAGATTACTATACAATACTCATATTGCAAATATCGCAATTCATTGTGATTTTCCTTTGTTTTGTAGTGCGCTCACTTATTCGTAACGTTGACTTGCGTCGAAGTTACTCTCGCTCAAAAATACTCAAATAAATTTGGTATTTTATTCACTTATTCGTAACGTTGACTTGTGTCGAAGTTACTCTCGCTCAAAAATACTCAAATAAATTTGGTATTTTATTCACTTATTCGTAACTTTGCACCCGCTTTTGCGAAGCCGCTGGCGAGATATTGAGAGACTCGCGAATGCTTCGTTGGTATTAACCATTCAAATAAACAACAAAAACAATGGATTTAATTAAGATCGCTGAAGAGGCTTTTGCTACCCAGAATGCAGCTAAGGCTCTCGAAGCAGGCAAGAAATTCGATGAGTTCAATCCTGGTGACACAGTTACCGTTGCTTACAAGATCATCGAAGGTTCAAAGGAACGTATCCAGCTCTACCGCGGTGTAGTTATCAAGATCTGCGGTGAAGGCACAAAGAAGCGTTTCACAGTTCGCAAGATGTCTGGAACAGTGGGTGTAGAACGTATCTTCCCCCTCGAATCTCCAAACATCGATTCAATTGAAGTGAACAAGCGTGGTAAGGTTCGCCGTGCTAAGCTCTACTACCTGCGCAACCTCACAGGTAAGAAGGCTCGTATCAAAGAACGTCTTACTCGCAAGCTCGACGCAGAATAATTTTCGTCAGCACAACTCACAGCACTCACACTTTTTGTGGGTGCTTTTTTTGTATGTCAACAAAAATGCGTAAATTTGCATACTTCAATTATTAGACTTATAAATTATTCAATATGGGAAAATTAGTTATCAACTCTTACGATGAGTTTGCTTCACACCTCGGTGAAGTACTTGGAACAAGCGACTGGCTCGAAGTCGGTCAGGACCGTATCAACCTCTTTGCAGACGCTACACTTGACCACCAGTGGATTCATGTTGACGTAGAACGTGCAAAGCAGGAAAGTCCTTACAAATCAACTATCGCTCACGGTTATCTTACTCTCTCACTGCTCCCATACCTATGGGATCAGATTATCGAAGTGAACAACCTGAAGATGATGGTTAACTACGGCATGGACAAGATGCGTTTCGGTCAACCAGTCATCACTGGCAGCAGCGTTCGTCTGGTCACCACTCTGCAGTCTATAGTTAACCTCCGTGGCACTTGCAAGGCTGAAATCAAGTTCACCATCGAAATCAAGGATGCACGCAAGCCTGCTCTTGAAGGCGTTGCTACATTCCTTTACTATTTCAACAACTAAACACTTATCTACAAGTGCGACTGAAGACAATCATCGCAATAATATTCTTGTGCTGTGGCAAATCCACAGCACAAGTTGTTGATTGTCATACCGACAGCATCGCACCTACGGACTCTGTCACGAAAAACAGTGTATGGGACGCACTGGAGAACTTCATCGACCAGTCTTCAGTATGGGAGAACACTCTTGCCGATTCCCTCGAACTCAGCAAAGAACAGTTGCAGGACATGAGCAAGAGGAAGAAGAGCAAAATGCTGCAGGAATACATCGGCAACAAATTCTCGGAACTAAACCGCATCGACACAGCATACATCACTCCCCAGCTCTATGATTTTGCTTTCATGGTGCAGAACACCAACACGTTCGAGAATTTCAGTGTGCAGGGCACAGGCGACAACCCACAGCGCCTCGCATTCGCGCCCAACCCTACATTCCGGCTTGGTGCGTATTTCGGATGGAAATGGCTGTTTCTCGGCTACACTTTCGACGTGGGCGGACTGCTCACCAATAAGAGCAGCAGTAAGCAGAAGACAGAGATAGACTTGAGTTTCTATACGTCAATGGTAGGAATAGACTTGTTCTACCGCAAGACCGGCAACGATTTCCGCTGCACCAACCTCAATTCCCTGTTTGTAAACGGCGTGCAACGCCCCGACGGCATCAGCCGCAACTTTGACGGGCTGGACTTACAGACCCGTGGTCTCAACGTCTATTACATCTTCAACCACCACAACTTCTCCTACCCCGCCGCTTTCTCACAGACTACCGTGCAGCGACGTTCTTGCGGTTCGTTCAAATTAGGTTTGTCGATAACCCACCACCGCATTAGTTTCGACCATTCAAAACTCGATTCCCGTCTGTTGCCGTACATTGACCAAAGTCTGTTTTTCAATTCGGTAAAATACAACGACTACTGCATCAACTTCGGTTACGCCTACAACTGGGTATTCAAGCGCAACTGGCTTCTTGCGGCATCGTTCTCACCTGGACTGTCCTACAACGTCACTTACTACAAATCCAGTGACGACGCAGATTCAGAAGAAAAGGAAGGTAAGCTCCATATTCCTACTTTCACTCGCGACCGACTCAATTTCGACTTTGTCCTAAGAATTGGACTTGTCTATAACAACACAAAGTATTTCGCAGGAATGTCTTTCATCGTACATTCCTTCGACTATTCCAACAAAACCGTACGCCTCAACAATTCTTTCGGTTCCCTCAACTTCTACGCAGGATTAAATTTCAAAAGGAAAAAGAAGTAGGAGGGGTCTTTATTTCACTGCGTCAACAATGAGGCGGATAAGACCAACTTCGTTGAGAATGATGGCAAGGATGGATACCGGTGCCACATAACGAAGTATGAATATCAGTGCCTTGAAATAAGGAGCGCGATGCGTTCCGTTGTTTGTAATCTCATCACGGAACAACTTGCGGTCAAGATACCAGCCTGTAAAAAGAGAAATGAACATACCACCCACAGGCAGGCAGATATTAGATGCTGCCCAGTCGAAGAGTCCGAAGATAGTTTGTCCGAACAAGGTTAGACCGCTAAGCACTCCGAACGAGAGAGAACACAGTATTCCGAGGAATATGCTGCTGGCAGTCTCGAATGTAGCTGCCTTGCTACGCGACATGTGGAATTCCTCCGACATGTACGATGTCACCACTTCGTGCATGGAGATGGTGCTAGTCAGTGCAGCCACGATAAGCAGCAGGTAGAACATAACCGAGAAGATATATGCCAGCCATGGAATACTGCCGAATGCCTGCTGGAACACGTTGGGCAGTGTAATGAATATCAGCGAAGGACCTATGTCATCGGGCTGAAGTCCGTAGTTTGCCGCACTTGCTGCAGGGAAGATAATGAATCCTGCGAGCAGGGCTATCAAAGTGTCAATGGCACATACGTTGAGAGCCGTACGAGCAAGATTGGTCTTCTTGTCAAAATAAGAGGCATAGGTACAGAGGCAGCCCATTCCAAGGGAAAGAGAGAAGAATGCCTGTCCCATAGCACTCAGCACCACCCCGCTGTTTATCTGCGAGAAATCAGGACTAAGCAGGAAGGTCAGTCCATCGCCCGCTCCCTCCATACTTACCGAACATACTGCAAGTACGGCAATGATGACGAAGAGCATCGGCATCAGCACCTTAGACCATCGTTCTATACCCCGTGTCACGCCCTTCACTATGATAAAGTGAGTAGCAAGGATGAACAGGACAAGATAAAAAATCGGTTTCCAAGGATCGGAAGAGAATTCTGAGAATATCTGCGGGAACTCCTCCGGTGTTTTCCCTGCGAACTGATTCGAAAGGGCAAGGACAGCATACTCTATCGTCCATCCCGCTACAACGGCATAGTAGCTGAGGATGAAGAAACCTGTGAATACACCCAGTCTGCCTACCCATTTCCAGGGTGTGCCGGGTGCGAGTTTCTGATATGCACGAGCGGTATTAGCCTGTGTATGGCGTCCGATAAGGAATTCGCTCATCATGATAGGCATACCCAATATTATTATACATACTATATAAATAAGTATAAAAGCCGCACCGCCATTGCGTCCGGTTTCTATTGGGAAACGCCAGATGTTGCCAAGCCCTACTGCCGAACCTGCAGCAGCAAGGATTGCACCCATTTTACTTCCGAAATTCTCTCTTTTATTCATAAATCACAGGTTAACGGCTGCAAAATTACAACTTTTTTTGTACTTTTGCAGCATAATTGAAAGTAAATCGCAGGAAATGACGACAATTAAGAAGTATCCTTTTAGCACTTTACTCTATCTTATAGTACTGATTCTCTCAACAATGCCTGTACCGGAGACACCACTTAGCGATGTGCCGTTGATGGACAAATGGACACACTTTGTTATGTACGGTGCTGTAGGATGTGCTGCATGGATAGATTGGAGCAAAAGAAAAGTCAGCGGTTTGAAGCTGACTCTATGGACTGTTGCTGTCCCTGTGCTTTACGGAGGACTGATGGAGCTGATACAGGCTTATTGTACCACTTACCGTTCTGGTGAATGGATGGATGTTCTTGCCAACTCTTGTGGAGTTCTCCTCTCCATCCCCATCGGATATTTTGTTATTAGGCGAATCATAACCTCAAAGACCCCCTCCGCCTAACGGCACCTCCCCCTTAAAGGGGAGGATTAGCCATCCGGATGGATTAGTTCTCCCCTGACGGGGAGTTAAAGGGAACTTCTACCACTTACTATACGGATGTGTCATCAGATACTTATTGTAGAAGCGTTTGTCGCCTGTGACTTCTTTGCCTAAGAAATCGGGGCGGATGTATTCCTCGTCTTCACTTTCCAATTCAATTTCTGCAAACACCAGACCTTCATTCTCGCCGTGGAATTCATCTACCTCCACGGTGTGCTTCCCATTTGGCACCAGCCAACGGGTTTTCTGAATCCGTCCGGGTTTGCACAGTTTCATCAACTGACGACCATCCTCCAGGGACACTTCTGTCTCAAACTCATAACGTGACAGTCCTCCGTCTTCAGAAGGTCCCTTGATGGTAAGATACGCACGGTCATCACGTATTCGTACTCTGATGGTTCTGCCAGGAGCAGAATCGAAATAACCCTGCTCTATGTCAGTATGACTTACTGCGAGGTGCTTATACTCACCTGTTACCATAAATTTTCTTTCAATTTCAAAGTGCATAATAATGTCTTTGGTTTAATAACCCCGAAAGTCTGAACAACTTCCGGGGTCATTTCAATGTTTACTTTATTAAGAATTAACCTACTTCACAAGAACCTTTCTAACTGTTCCGTTGCTCATACGAACGATGTTGATTCCCTTCTGAGGAGCATTCAGGCGAGCACCTGAGACTGAGAAGAATGCAACCGGTACGGCTGGTTCTGAAATCTCTTCCGCAGCAACACCTTCAATCGCTACAGGAGCACCACTCTTGTAGTAGTAGAGTTTCCACTCACCTACAACTTCGTAGTCGTTAGCAAGAACCTCTGTCTTGGAAAGACCAATACGAGCCTTGCCGTCTTCACCGACTTCAAACTCGATTTCGTTGAGGTAGTAGCCGGCAGCGAAGAAGGCAACGGTTGGTGTAGTGCCGTCAGGAGCGAACTTACCGTTAGAGAGTGTGTAGCACTTAACATCGAGGTCTGTGTCTGCAGCACCTTCGTAGAGGTTCATTACAGGTGTTGTATAGTTGCCGAGAGAAGTTGTAGCATAGAGAGTAGTGAGGTGAGTCTCCTCGCCATTTGCTACGCGAGCTTCTTCTTCGTCATAGTAACCTGCACGATAGTAAGTGTGAACGGTTGCCTTGTAGAAACCTGCAGGCAGACCAGAGAGATCCTGATAGAGTTCGAACGGAGCGCGGTTGTAGCTTACAGAGTACTGCTTGTAACCGTTCATCGCTGTAGTAGTCCAACCTTCGATGCGGGTTTCATCCTTGCTACCCTTTTCTGGATCATAGTTGGCATTGACAATAAGGTCGGATACATCAACCAGTTCTTCAGCTGCGCCCAGATAGTAGAGTTTCCATTCACCTACAACTTCATAGTCGTTAGCAAGAACTTCTGTCTTAGAGAGTCCTATAATCACTTCACCATCTGCAGGAACAGTGAATTCAAGAGTATTAAGGTAGTAGCCCTGCTTGAAGAATTCAGCTGTAGGTGTGGTGCCGTCAGGAGCAAACTTACCATTAGAGAGTGTGTAGCACTTCACACCGAGGTCTGTGTCTGCACCACCTTCGCTGAGGTTCATTACAGGCTTGGTGAAGTCACCGTCTGAAGTCTTGGCATAGAGTGTAGTGAGGTGAGTCTCCTCGTTGTTCTTGATACGGGTTTCCTCTTCGTCATAGTAACCTGCACGGTAGTATGTGTGAACGGTTACGCGGTACTTACCCTGTGGCAGACCGGAGAGTTTCTGGTTAAGTTCAAACGGAGCGCGGTTGTAGCTTACAGTGTATTGCTTGTAGCCGTTCATTGCGGTTGTCACCCAACCGTCGATACGTGTCTCGTCCTTGCTTCCCTTTTCCGGGTCGAAGTTTGCATTGACAATAAGGTCTGATACATCTACAACTTCAGCCTCATCGCCCATATACCAGAGTCTCCACTCACCAACTACTTCGTAGTCGTTTGCAAGAACCTCTGTCTTTGAAAGACCGATTGTCACTTCGCCGTCTTCAGGAACTGTGAACACGAGTTCGTTGAGATAGTAGCCCTGCTTGAAGAATTCAGCTGTTGGTGTAGTGCCGTCAGGAGCGAACTTACCATTAGAGAGTGTGTAGCACTTCACACCGAGGTCTGTGTCTGCACCACCTTCGCTGAGATTCATAACCTGCGTGGTGAAATTGTCTTCGGAAGTCTTGGCATAGAGTGTAGTGAGGTGAGTCTCCTCGTTGTTCTTGATACGGGTTTCCTCTTCGTCATAGTAACCTGCGCGGTAGTAAGTGTGGACAGTAACCTTATACTTACCCTTTGGCAGTCCGGAGAGTTTCTGGTAGAGTTCGAACGGAGCGCGGTTGTAGCTTACTGTATATTGCTTGTAACCGTTCATGGCAGTTGTCACCCAACCGTCGATACGGGTTTCATCCTTGCTACCCTTAGCTGGGTCGAAGGTATTGTTGACAATCATGTCAGAGTAGTCAACCGGATTGTCCTCTGAAGCGCCGCCACCGCCCATTTTGAGGGCAACAACTGCTGCATTGAGGTCTGTGATAGCCGCTTCTGCTTCTGCGCTGTTGTAAGACTTGCTGTTGTATGCAGTCTGAGCCTCAGCCAACAGATCCTGGGCATCTTTGAGAGCCTTGGCGCTTGCGTTGGAAGCATTAGCGATAGCATCTGACAATGAGTTAATGGCAACTTGCAGATTTGCATAAATCTTAGTGCCTTCTTCTACATCTTCCATTGCCTTCTTCAAGTCAAGGAGTGCCTGATAAGCATCATCAGAAGACTGTGAAGCTGTAATCGCTGCCTGCAGAGCATTGAGTTCTGGCTGACCTGCGATATTGTTGAGCATAGCCTCTGCTGTCGGCAAAGTCTTTGCAATCACACTTGCCAGCACCTCAGGATTCTTGCCACGGAAGATGAGCGAAGCACCACCAGCCCAGAGGCGGCAGCCTTCAACTGAACGTACCTTGTTGGTGATACCGATACGCATAGTTCCATCGGATACCAGACCGTAAACAGTCATCTTGAACTTGCCGTCTGCAAATGCGTTAGAAGCTTCTGCTGCCTCATTCAGAGTAATGCCTTCAGCCTCGTCAACGCCAGGGATATTACCCGAAGGCACCTTGGTTTCGAACGAGTTGATGTAAGCATAAGCCTTAGCAAGAGCCTCATTCTCGTCTGTGTAGCTGTCACCTGGACGGAAAGCAGCGGAGAGATTGAATTCATAAAGACCGTTCTGCAGGTTGGTCAGTTCCTGATACACGTCGCAAACCATGTTGCCGGCTTCCATAACCGGGAACACTTCCGTATTTCCGTAAGGCCAAACAGGACCTACTGCGGAAGTCCAGCCGCCAGCTTCTGAGAAATTCGGGTTATTCAACAACGCTGTGCAGTCGTCGCCGTCCGACATGGCGTTAGCCATAGCGTTCTTCATTATTCCGTCAAGATAAGCTGTCTCAGCAGCAATCTGAGTTTCGTTCAAAAGAGCGTTTTCGAGGACATAAACTGCACCGCCATTATGGTTGTAATCATCACCAGGCTCATCCTCCGCCATCAGGTAGTCGGCAAGGAGGTTAACCTCATCATTCTCAGCTGTAGTGGTAGCCAGGAAATCCTCTGCTTCACTTACCTTAGCGCGATATAAAGTATACGCAGCAACGCTACTTGCCATTGCCTTTGATGCATCCAGGAAGTCTGCAAGTGCCTTTGCCTTGTCGGTTGCAGAAGCATTGAATGCAGCAAGCGCAGCCTTGTAGTTTTCATATACTGACTTCTGGCAATAAAGTTCACCAAAAGATTCCATTGCTGCATAGCCAGGCTCAGTTTCCATAGTCTTGATTACAAGCAGTTCATAAGCATCATCAGCATCGCCAAGGTAGAACAGGTTAACGTTGTCCAGACCAATCCAATTAGCACTCTTCTCCTGAATCTGGAGACCGAACTCGAGATTGTCGCCTGATACGTAAGTATAAACATCAAATGGTTTATCAATGTCAATATTGGTTGAAGTAACTTTAGTCTGACTGTCGCCTGCATAGAGGTACAGACCGTCACCAGAGTTAGTAAACGCAAGTGCGTTCAGATGATAGACACCTGCAGATAGGTTGGTAGCAGTTGCATACACCTTACCTACAGACATAGCATCCCAGTTCCAGTTCTCGTAGTGATTGCCTGTAACAGAATAATCCTTGGCGTTATTGCCGTTCGAAGCCTGCTTGTTCTGAGCATTGGTAGTAGAAGTCCAGCCAGTGGTTTCACCGTCATTGAAATCAGAAGCAATACCCAGTAGAGACATAACATTAACAGGATCTTCAACAGTGGCAACAGCCATCTTTGCTGTAGCAATAGCCTTGTCGAGAAGTTCCTTCTGGGCTTCCAGCTGCTCAAAGGTGCTGGAAGTGTTGTTATACACATTCTTTGCATTATTGAGTGTTGTGGCATCAACTCCGGCAATTTTATCAGCCTCTGCTATGGACTCACCCAGAGCCACAGCAGCCAGATACTGCTTCATGGCAGATGAATATGTAGTGTAGTCTGCTTCGGAAACGAAGTACCAGATAAGCTGGCAGTCGTCCATGTTGTAACCGAGAGAGTTCTCAGGGTCGCAAACGTACAGACGGGTGTCCCCAACCGTCTTGATTAAGCCGAGGTAGGCATCCTGATAGTTCGATGGAGTAAATTCAGCGTTCTGCGCCGACAGACCAATCTTGTAGGTTCCGCCTGTCTGAGGCAAAAAAGTGTACTGGTTGTTGGCTTTGCCGTCCTTTGTATTATCTACCCAGATGGCATCCACGCCATCAATAAACATGTAGCCCCACTGGTCTTTCATAGCACCTTCGAGCACATAGTTTGTGATGTAGTAAGAATCAGCTGCAGTTCCAGCTTCGAGAATCACCTTGTGTCCCAAAGTAGGGCTTACGCTGGCACGTGTTCCCCAGTCGTTTGCACCGAGAAGGAAACCATCGGCTTCGGAGTTGTAGAGATAGACTACCTCGCCCACAGACATAGGGTGGACAGCAGGAGCTGCTGGCTTAGTCCATTGAGCAAAAGAAGCTACACTCATCATGACCGATGCCACAAAGAATGTTAGTCTTTTAAGCATAAAAAAGTTTTTTAGTTAGTTAGTAATTAAAAAATGATTTTGCTTGCAAATATACAAATAATTAGAATACAACTAATTATATACAGATAAATTATGCGTTTTCCGCTTCAGGGTTTGCCATGAGATAAGCCTTGATGAAATCATCAATCTTACCGTCCATGACACCTGTGACGTCGGAAGTCTGGTAGTTGGTTCGGTGGTCCTTCACGCGGCGGTCATCGAAGACATAGGAACGGATCTGACTACCCCACTCTATCTTCTTCTTTCCAGCCTCAACCTTTGCCTGCTCCTCCATACGCTTCTTGAGCGCACGGTCGTAGAGCTGGGAGCGGAGCAATCGAAGTGCGTTCTCACGGTTCTCCTGCTGCTTACGAGTCTCGGTGTTCTCAATGAGGATTTCCTCTTCCTCGCCTGTGTCGGGATCGACATACTGATAGCGCAGACGGACACCAGTCTCAACCTTGTTGACGTTCTGACCTCCCGCGCCACTGCTTCGGAATGTATCCCAGGAGAGTTTGCTCTTGTCGATGGTGATCTCAATGGAGTCGTCGACGAGCGGAGTCACGAACACAGATGCGAAGGAAGTCATACGCTTGCCCTGTGCATTGTAGGGAGAGACACGTACCAGACGGTGCACTCCGTTCTCACCCTTGAGGTAGCCGTAGGCCTGATCACCTTCAATCTCCATGGTGACAGTCTTGATTCCCGCTTCATCACCATCCTGATAGTTGCTGATAGTGACCTTGTATTTATGTGCCTCAGCCCAGCGCTGGTACATACGCATGAGCATCTGTGCCCAGTCCTGACTCTCGGTACCACCAGCACCAGAGTTGATCTTAAGCACGGCATCCATGCTGTCAGCTTCATCGCGAAGCATATTCTTGAGTTCGAGATCTTCTATGAGCGATAGAGCATTGGCGTAGTCCTTATCCACCTCTTCCTCGCTGACGAGTTCCTCCTTATAGTATTCGAATGCAAGGTCGAGTTCATCGGCTGCCGACTTCACTTCGTTGTAGCCGTCAATCCACTTGCGGATGTCCTTGACTTTCTTCATCTGCACCTCAGCTGCCTTGGCGTCGTCCCAGAACTCCGGAGCCTGCGTACGCAGTTCCTCTTCTTCCACTTCAATGAGTTTCTGCTCAATGCCGAGATAGCGGTAGAGGGCTTCGGTGCGTTCCTTAATATCTTTCAGTTGTTCTGCTGTAATCATAGATTTTTTATTTATTGTGTGCAAAGTTACGAACATTTTTTTGTATTTCAGGCAGAAACAATTTCAAATAATCTGTTAAATCCGAACATTCGTTAAATCCGTTAAATCGCACCTAAGGTGCATGTGACAATATAAAAACATGTTGCTGCGCAACAATTAAACGGATTAAGCGAATTAAACGGATTGAAATATATTAGTATTAATTAAATCGTTTTGCGATTAATCCGATAAATCCGTTAAATCGCACCTAAGGTGCATGTCGTAAATAAAAAACATGTTGCTGCGCAACGATTAAACGGATTAAACGAATTAAACGGATTATACTGATTAAAATTAATTAAATCGCTTTGCGATTAATCCGATAAATCCGTTAAATTGCACCTAAGGTGCATGTGACAATATAAAAACATGTTGCTGCGCAACAATTAAACGGATTAAACGAATTAAACGGATTGAAATATATTAGTATTAATTAAATCGCTTTGCGATTAATCCGATAAATCCGTTAAATTGCACCTAAGGTGCATGTCGTAAATAAAAAACATGTTGCTGCGCAACAATTGAACGGATTAAACGAATAGCATAATAACAAGAATGGAAAAAGAAACAATGAGTTATGCCATTATTGGCGCTGCAATGGAAGTACACAATCAACTGGGATGTGGATTCACAGAAAAGGTATATCAGGAGGCTTTAGCACATGAGTTTCAATTACGAAACATACCTTTTGAACGTGAAGCACATATGAAGGTGACCTATAAAGGTAACACTCTTGAGTCTGAGTTTATTCCTGATTTTCTTTGTTATGGGGAAATTATTGTTGAGCTGAAAGCCGTGGAAGAACTGACGAATTTACATCGATCACAGGCGATCAATTATGCCCACGTTTCAAACAAGAAAGTAGCATTACTTATTAATTTCGGAGCAGAATCGTTGGAACACGAAAGGCTATTCAATCCACAAGGGAAGTAAAAAACCTGAACAAAGATGCTTGTTCAAATAATCTGTTAAATCCGAACATTCGTTAAATCCGTTAAATCGCACCTAAGGTGCATGTGACAATATAAAAACATGTTGCTGCGCAACAATTAAACAGATTAAACGAATAAGAATAAATCAAATAATCTGTTAAATCCGAACATTCGTTAAATCCGTTAAATCGCACCTAAGGTGCATGTTGATAAAAAAATTATTTGTGTATGAAAAGAATAATTCTTGTGACATTGCTGTTAATGCCGATGTTGGCATCAGCGCAGATTTTTGATTTTAATTTCGGATTCGACGATCCGTTCTTTACACCACGTAAGGAGCGGAAGCAGGAAGTAGTTGTAAAGCCTGAGTTCAAGGGAGGTAAAGAAGCCCTGGAGAAATATCTTAAAAAGAATTTCAAGAATCCCGTTGACGCAGAAGACAAAGACGGCGAGGTGATTATTGCCTGTATCCTCAGCACCAAAGGCAAAGTGGAACAGACCGCAGTCGTTCGAAGCATGAAAGGTCCCTGGGATGCAGAGGCAGAACGTGTATGCAAGAAGCTGAAGTTCAAGCCTGCAAAACGAGGAAAGAAGAAAGTTAGGAGCCGTTATGATGTCAGTTTCCCTATTCGTCACGGACGACTGTCTTACTCCAAACTGGCTACGATTGATGTTTAAGATGTTGGTATTTTAAACTTTTTTATAAAAAAAGCACGTATTTTTTTGTTATTTAGCAATAATTATATATTTTTGCCAAATTAAACAACACCAATTATTAACTAAACAGTAAATAACATGAAAAAACTATTGGCTATAGTTAGCGCTTTGTTCTTAATGGGAAGCACAGCTTCTGCACAGGACAACTACAAAGCATTTGAACACCTCAGCGCTGGTATCGGTTTTGGAACAACGGGTATCGAAATCCAATTCGCTACTCCTCTCAGCAGACAATTTGCTCTGCGTACCGGCTTCTCTTTCATGCCGGGTATATCCAAGAAATTTAATGTAGATTTCGACAATTCTACCGAGGACTTCCTCAGAAGAAACGACGGTCCTGGCTACTACGAAGATGTAGACGTTAAAGGAAAGCTCCACATGGCAGACTGGAAGGTATTGGCTGACTGGTATCCTTTCCGTAAAAGTACTTTCCACCTCACTGCAGGTTTCTTTGTAGGTAGAAGCAAGATCGTTACTGCAAAAAGTACAAGCGAATTCCTTAACGAAGACTATTGGGGAAATTCAGGTCCTGAACTTGGTAGCAACCTCGATACTTACACATTGGTATCTGATGACCAAGGTGTTATCAAGGCCGACGTAAAAATCAACAGCTTCAAGCCTTATATCGGTATTGGCTGGGGACGTCCAATTCCTAAGAAAGACCTGAACGTAAGCTTCGACTTCGGTGTACAATTCTGGGGCAAGCCTGCTCTCTACACATTAATCGATGACAACGACGGCACAGAATATCGTAAGGTTGACCGTGCCCACATCACCAACGAACAGAAATACTGCGACGATATCAGAGACGGTCTTAAGACTATGGAGAAAGTCATAGCTTATCCTGTTTTGACTGTTCGCCTGAGCGGTAAGATTTTCTAAAATAGATTTTTATTAACTTAACAAATATGACAAGACAATGAAAAAACTATTCTTTTTTGCATTAATGCTCGGAATGGCAGTATGCAACTTCTCATGTAGCTCTGACGACGATGGTGGTAACGGAGGCAATAACAACTCTGGCAACAAAGGCAACCAGACAGAAGGTATATACGCTGACAAAGTTGCTGAATATAAAATCCCTGAGAATGAAGCACCTGAAGTTATTACAGACGATAACATCAAAGTCCAGTTGACTGGTTTCAACCTCACTGAATACGGTAAGGGTATTCTGGAACTCGTTGTTGACGGTGGATATGAATACCAAACATTCGACGTAGTAATCAATGACAACAAATACCTCCTCAGTCAGAATGGCATCAGCGCAGGCTTCATAGAATTTGCTGAAGCTAAAGTTAAGACACGTGCCGGCTCAAACGCTGTTGAACTGAAATTCCACCTTAGCTTTCAACATGAGGTCAATGGTGAGAAGGTTCCTATAACATTCGACAACATTGCACAGGCTCAGCAAGTCATCGACTACGTTAAAGCAACTTACACTAGCAATATTACCAATGCTTGGGGTTTAGAGCGCATGAAGCTGACTATCACCTTCGACGACAAGAGCAAGACCCCTGCTTCTACAAACACTCAAGGTGGTGACCTGCGTCCATTCATCGACTTGGCGAAGAAGAACGATGTGACTATCAGCGAAAAGGATGAGAAAGAACTCACCCGCACTATCACCAGCCTCATCATTGACAAGAGCAAGCTCTTCGTTCTGGAATATGAAGAAGGCGGTTCAGATGCTGCTACTTGGAAATGGATCACCGAGAATGAGAAAAACCTCGCTATCGGTATCAAGCTGAAGGACGGCAAGACTATGGGTAACAAGTTCTTCAATGATGACAGCCAAATCAATGTTCAGCTCCGCGACAACGGTAAGATCAACCTCATCCTCTCAACTTACCTTGAAGATGACAAGTGTACAGCTTCCCTCCTCGTTAACCTGAAGTAAGAAGCATATACATATTTATTAAAAAACCAGGCAGACGCAATCATCTTGCATCTTCCTGGTTTTTTGTATCATATAACTAAAGTTTCGCAAGTGATGGCGCACCTGCATAATTTAACATAAAATAGGAATAAAAATAGCTTCGAAGATATGATTGTGGTGGAAGTAAGTGCTGCCGCAGGTGTTTTCTGTATCAGTTTCATGCAGCGTTTTACAACCGATGTCTATCTTGATGCATTCCTTGACGAGCTGCATCAGCAGGGACTGACTTGCGAGATTCCTGACCGTCATCCGCTACAGATTGATGCACTGGTTCCGCCAGACCATCAAATACTTCGCTCCACTATTCTTCCTGCTGGGCTACGCTTCCTATCTTGTTCCCAGTGTTGCGATGATACTCATCGGATCTGCATTTATCGGCATAGCCAACGGCGTGGGTGTGCCTTACCTGAACACCATCGCAAGCATCAAGGGAGGTAAGAACTCTGCCACCACTGTCATGCCT
>CACYSD010000016.1:0-57442 GCA_902776985.1 uncultured Bacteroidales bacterium | reverse complement strand
GACATACCATGCAAAAAACACAAAAATGGCAGCATAGAACTCTATGCCACCATTGCGAATACAGAAAAGAGGATGTGCCTATTTTGACACACCCTCTTTATTATTAATCTTTGTTATCTTTCTTCTTTCCGAATTCCGGATCGATTTTGAGGAACAAAGTAACAAAGAAGGTAATGGAGCAGGCTATACAAACAACCGTGAAGAACAAGGTATATCCCATCATATCCGCCCATTTACCTGCAAACATTCCAGGAATCATCATTCCCAATGCCATGAATGCCGTACAGATGGCATAGACGGACGTAGACTTCTCGCCTCGCGAATAATAAATGAGGTACAGCATATAAGCCGTAAATCCAAAACCATAACCGAACTGCTCAAGGAATACACAAGAGTTCACCAGCCACAAATCTGAAGTATTGAATATACTCAGGTAGAGATATGCCAAGTCAGGAACGCTAATACTGAGAACCATTGGCCATAGCCAGCGCTTAAGTCCGTGACGAGCAACAAGGAACCCTCCAAGAAGACCCCCGAGAGTCAGACCTATCATACCGATTGTTCCGTAGGCAAGTCCTACCGTTTCTGTATCAAGTCCAAGACCACCCTTCTCAACAGGATCAAGCATGAAGAACTTAACGATATTGACCAACAAAGCCTCGGGAAAGCGGAAAAGCAGCATAAAGAGCAGAGCTGCCAGCACCTGTTTTCTGGAAAAGAAAGCCTTAAGAGATTCCCAGAACCCACGTAAAGCAATCTTAAACGAGGACTGACCCGCGCCTGAGGAAAGCACAGCAGCACTACCCTGCTCCACGCGTGGCAATACTTTCTGATGATAAGCCCAAAGGAGCAGGAACAGCACAGCCATCACAGCAAAGGTAACTGCCCACGACAGTGGCACATTACCCGAATCACACAGATGCGTCGCATCCTCGGACAAACCAAGAGGCATTCCCTTCTCTATCCATCCTGCAAGCATAACCAGCAATCCCTGTCCAAACAACGTGGCGATGCGATAGAATGTGGAACGGACACCCACATAGAATGCCTGGTCATGTGAATCGAGCGCAAGAATGTAAAAACCGTCTGCGGCAATATCATGCGTAGCGCTGCTGAACGCCATTAGCCAGAAGAGAGCTATACAACTCGTCAGCCAGAAATCAAAAGGCAACGTGAAGGCAATCGAGGCAAACGCAACTCCAATCACAAACTGCATGATAAGAATCCACCAACGTTTTGTACGGAGCGCATCAACAATCGGGCTCCAAATAGGTTTTATTACCCAAGGCAGATAGAACCAAGCCGTGTAATACGTAGCATCCTCATTGCTCAATCCCATCTTCTTGAACATAATACCAGCCAAGGTCATCACAGCCACATAAGGCAACGCCTCGGCGAAATAAAGCGTGGGAACCCACCAATAGGCTTTTCTGTTTTTTTCTTTCATAAATATTATAGTGTATTATCTATCTTCACCAAGTTCTATTACTTCCAAGTCCTTTATCTCACTTCCGTCAATTGTAAAGCGGACAAGTGTGCGGACTTTGTGGAAACCACTAATACCGGCAGCACCCGGATTGATATGAAGACATTGCAGACTTTGATCGTATAACACCTTAAGAATGTGCGAATGTCCCGAAATGAAAAGCTTAGGAGGACGAGCGAAAAGACTTCCTCGAATACTCGCATCGTAATGACCGGGATATCCGCCAATATGCTTTATCAGAACCTCAACTTCCTCACAACGAAAACGGTACTTCTCGCTAAAATGACGACGCAAATCACCACCGTCGATATTACCATAGACTGCTCTTAGTGGTTTGATGGCAGCAAGACGGTCAGCAAGTTCCATCGTCCCTATATCACCAGCGTGCCATATCTCGTCACATTCCGAGAAATACTTTACATAGCGGTCGTCCCAATAGCCATGTGTATCCGACAAAAGACCAATTCGTTTCATTTCAGAAGGGGTTTATTGTATATTAACAACGCAAAATTAAGTAAAAAAATAAACATACACAACACAATTGCAAAGTGGTGTTTACAAACAGAAGATATTTTACTAACAAAATGCCACTTTAAATAAAGATTTTCAGCAAAAAACTTGCTCATACTCCACACTTATATAACTTTGCATATAGAATCAACTAACAAAATGACACTTTTAATACAACTATCCTAAAAATAACACCGTTTATGAAAATTGAAAACATCATGGCTCAGCTCGAAGCCAAACATCCGGGCGAAAAAGAATACCTTCAAGCCGTTCACGAAGTGCTGCTGTCAATAGCCGACGTCTACAACCAACATCCCGAATTTGAACGTGCAAAACTCATCGAACGTCTTGTAGAACCGGAACGCATCATCACATTCCGCGTTCCTTGGGTTGACGACAAAGGTGAAGTTCAGGTAAATCTCGGATATAGGGTTCAATTCAACAGCGCCATCGGTCCGTATAAGGGAGGACTTCGCTTTCACGCCTCTGTAAACCTCTCCATACTGAAATTCCTCGGATTTGAACAGACTTTCAAGAACGCTCTCACCACCCTGCCCATGGGTGGAGGCAAAGGCGGCAGCGATTTCTCGCCACGAGGAAGGAGTGATGCAGAAATCATGCGATTCTGCCAGGCTTTCATGAACGAACTATACCGTTATATAGGTCCGGAGATTGACGTACCAGCAGGCGATATAGGTGTAGGTGCGAGAGAAGTAGGTTACCTCTTCGGACAATACAAGAAACTCACCCGCGACTGGAGCGGCGTACTCACAGGTAAGGGACTCGAATACGGAGGTTCGCTCATTCGTCCTGAAGCAACAGGATTCGGAGGTCTCTACTTCGTCAACGAGATGCTCCAGACACGTGGTATAGACATCAAGGGAAAGACTGTTGCCATCAGCGGATTTGGCAACGTAGCCTGGGGAGCAGCAACCAAAGCCACACAACTCGGAGCAAAGGTAATCACCATCAGCGGACCTGACGGATACATCTACGACCCAGAAGGCATCAGCGGCGAAAAGATTGACTATATGCTTGAACTCAGAGCCTGCGGAAACGATATCTGCCAGCCTTATGCCGATGTCTTCCCATCAGCTACCTTCGTGGCAGGACGTCGTCCTTGGGAAGTTAAGTGCGATATTGCTCTGCCTTGTGCCACTCAGAACGAGCTTAATGGTGATGACGCCAAACAACTCATCGATAACGGAACTCTCTGCATCGGCGAAATATCCAATATGGGATGCACACCTGAAGCAATAGACACCTTCATAGACTCCGAAATGCTTTACGCTCCAGGAAAGGCCGTAAATGCAGGAGGTGTAGCAACCAGCGGATTGGAAATGAGTCAGAATGCCATGCATATATCATGGTCGGCAGACGAAGTAGATAAACGACTTCACCAGATCATGCATGCCATCCATCAGCAATGTGTAAAATATGGAACTCAACCCGATGGCTACATCAATTATGTCCGTGGTGCCAACATCGCCGGTTTCATGAAAGTTGCTAAAGCAATGATGGCACAAGGAATTGTGTAAGAATTGCGAGGAAAACTTCGGCATAGCGAAGCGAAGCCAACGTTTTTTCGCTGATGGCACAAGGAATTGTGTAAGAATTGCGAGGAAAACTTCGGCATAGCGAAGCGAAGCCAACGTTTTTTCGCTGATGGCACAAGGAATTGTGTAAGCATTGCGAGGAAAACTTCGGCATAGCGAAGTGATGCCAACGTTTTTTCGCTGATGGCACAAGGAATTGTGTGAAATATAAAAATCGGATGCATCGATGATGCATCCGATTTTTATTCTTCTAAGAAAGTATTGATTACTTCTTACCCAAAACCTTGTAACGGTTCATGAACTTATCTACACGTCCAGCAGTATCGACAAGCTTAGCCTTACCTGTGTAGAAAGGGTGAGAACTTGAAGAGATTTCAAGTTTGATTACTGGATATTCAACACCTTCATAAACTTCTGTGTCGTTCGACTTAGCAGTTGAACGGGAGAGGAACATATCGCCGTTAGACATATCCTTGAAGATAACTTCACGATAGTTCTCAGGATGTATACCTTTTCTCATTGTTGTGGATTGATTCTTTTAATTCAAAGTGATGGTAACACTTCTATTGTGTAATGGTTGAGCGGAAAACGAGACTCGAACTCGCGACCCCAACCTTGGCAAGGTTGTGCTCTACCAACTGAGCTATTTCCGCAATTCTTATTCTAAGAATTTCGAGGTTTTCATCACGACTCGGCATAATCAAAATGGATTCTGCTTCTGCCCTCGCTGTTCAGAAAACTCAACAATTTTATACTCTATTGAGCGGAAAACGAGACTCGAACTCGCGACCCCAACCTTGGCAAGGTTGTGCTCTACCAACTGAGCTATTTCCGCAATAGTTTTCAACTATTTCGAGGTTTTCTTCACGACTCGGCATAATCAAAATGGATTCTGCTTATGCTCTCGTTGTTCAGAAAACTCCGCAATTTTAGATTCTGGGTGAAGAGGAGGAGACTCGAACTCCCACGGGCTGTGCCCACTACCCCCTCAAAGTAGCGCGTCTACCATTCCGCCACCTCTCCAACATCAGTGCCCAGAACAGGACTCGAACCTGCACGGCTCTCACCACTCGCACCTGAAACGAGCGCGTCTACCATTCCGCCACCTGGGCTTAAAGAACGCCACGTTTTTTCAAACGCGAGTGCAAAGGTAGTGCATATTCGGGAATTGACAAAGTTTTTTTCTGCTTTTTTCCAATCAAAATTCATTTTTTTTGGAAAAAAGCAGGAAAAACTATTCTTTACTTCATCACCTTCTTACCATTGAGTATGTATATGCCTCGGCTAAGAGCGTTAAGGTCTGAACCAACATAACGTCCGTCAAGAGTATAGATACGGCTTGATTTCACAGCATCATTGTCTATAGTCTGAATAGCTGTAGCAGGTTTCTGGACATATAGCACAGCAGGCTTCTGATTAGAAGTATAGTTCATGAAACGATTAGCATTTGAAGCGCTATTGTACTGAATCGTGCCGAAACCATCTGTTGTTACAACATAACCATCAGCTGTAGACTCTATCAGCCATACGGTAGATTCAGAATTTGTGAAGCTCAACTTCTTTGGTTCCGAGGTTGTAAGATATTGTCCGTCAACTGAGAAAGAGTATCCATTAGCATTACCGCCCAATACCATTGGAACAAGATCGTCGCCGCTAACTGTGTTGCCAGAAACGACTACGTCAATAGCTGTGAAATACTTAGAATCAAAGCTACCATTACCCTTGGCATTTGACTCATTCACAAGAACATAGTTCCATCCAGCCACGAGTTGGTCATCAGATGTCACTTTCTCAAAATCTCCGTCACCTGTGTTTTCACCACCTTGACCTCCGCCATTATTGCCTCCGGTACTTGTAGCATAGTAATGGAACGACATAGATCCATCTGCATTCTGAGTGATATTGGTAATGCGCCAGGAAGGAGTCTTCGACCCCTTGCTATCCTTGTTGTAATAAAACAAAGCAGGCTTTGACAATGCAGTCAAACTGTCTTTTTTCGAATAAGGATACAGGTCAGTAGATAAAGTCGATTTCGTATAATAGCGGTTATATGAGTCCCAATACTTCAAATCATCGTCATTGTCAGCATGCACAATGGTCATGCGCTGGTGATCGTTCAGAGGAAAACCATAAATCTTATAATAATCGGAATTTTTAGTAATCTCGGTATCTGGGCAGTTGTATTCCCAGATATTTTTATCGAAATCAACATGAGTAATCATTAGGCCGCGGGCAGGATAGGCTGTATCCCAGCCCTTCTTCTGGCGGTTCTCTATCATATAGTACTCATCAGGATGAGCATCGTTATAGATGATAAACGTCGCACCATGATCAGACATTGACAAAACATCGTTGACAACAGAATCTTTCTCTGCAAGAACGAAAGGCTCCTGCCATCCGCACATCATCTTCTCGTGAGCAGTATAACCAGCTGGGCAGAACAAATCACCATTATAGCTACCAGAACACATCAGGTCGAAATCGCTCATACCAAACCAACCGTTATATGCGATGTCGTAGAAATCTGGGAAACCCATGCAATGACTAAATTCATGGCAAAAACAGCCGATACCTTCAATACCGTTATAAGGATTTACCTCGTTGGCACAGGCGTAGGTGTTAACGTAAACACCATCAAATGAGTATTTATTTCCTAACCCTTCTTCCAGTGTATACATGTGAGGCCAGATGGTTGATTCAGAACCACCATCTGCTTCACCCTTACCCGCATATAGCACGAAAACCTGATCTACCTCACCATCACCATCCCAGTCGTAGTCTGAAAAGTTAACTTCAGCATCAGCTTTAGTACAAGCCTCTGTAATCATTTCCTCAGCATGCATATCGTTGCCATATTGGTCATTCTCACCATAATAAGACTGGTTTTTGCTCAATGTGTATGGACCTACAACATCGAAGTCAAGTTCAAACTGATTGTTGCTCTGAGCCTTGAAATAATCGGAAACGGAGCCGCGGAACGAACCCTCACTATAACCTTCCTCGTTCATGATGCGCTTATACTTAGCCAAGTTATTAGCTGTTTGAAAACGAACATCAGTGAACTGAACCAAGATAACGAGACCTTTCTTTTGGCCATAAAAGTTAGTACGATCTCCCATCGCAACACGATGAGATGCACTTGCGGGAACAACGTTTCTCATCATCGCCATCAATCGTTTGCTACGAGCTGCATTTGCAACTGAGCGGCGTTTATTAGCTATCTCTATCAGATTCTTTGCATCAATCTCCTCAACCAAATCACCATTAACAGTATAGGCTTTGCCGTCAGCTCCTCTCCAAAAGTGTCCAAACTCATCCCCCACAAGGGTAGCCTTTACCTCTGTTCCGTCACCTAGAACCAATGTTTTGGAAATGCTCTTCTTTGCAGGTATTGCCATCACAGCAACACAGCACACAAGAAGAGTCATTAAAGTAAAAAATCTTTTCATCATTAAATTAAAAAAATAGTTATTTGTATTAAATAATTTATCGTAGTATTTGCTAATTTCCCACACGTTCTTAACATAAATCTTGCAAATTTATGCATTTTAAACGACACAACATCGTTTTATTCATTTTTTAACTATAAGTCCTACTCTATTCATTCATATACGTCCTTCATAACGGATCTATGCAAAAAAACACACCTCCTATCTGAATCAATAGAAGGTGTGATTATGTTGTAAATAAGAATCTTTTTGAAGTCATCACGATGATTCAAAGATGACCTCATGGATGGTTACCATGCAAAGAAGAGTTTTCTTGTATGACCATCTGGGGTTTTCTCTATACAAACCCCACGAGGTCTTTCAACTCGGCGACCCATCAAGTCATAATATGTCGTAGTTCCAATGTTTTCAGTTTGAGTCACATTTTCAATAGCAGTCTCTTCACGTGATATCATTAATATATATGTGTTAAGACTGCGTGCAGGCATTGTAACAACGAACTCGCTTGATGGTTCTGCAAATTCGATAGGAGTTTCTTGGCAGAGCTTCTCTGTTTCATTGCCTGTTGACTGAAGACATGTACCACCTTTCACTTTGTAAGGCAAAATCAACTTCACGTTAAGCGCAGTTGCGGTCGTATCAATTCCCATAACGATGAGTGAATCACCTTTTATATAAGCAGAGAACTCCGTAGCTGCCTCAGAACCCTTGGTCATATCTCGGGATGTTCTCAAACGGGTAGAGCCAGTAACATGCTTAGAGAAATGAGACATAACATATGCACGAGGCAACAATTTGTTTTTCTTGTTAGCATTACCATATTGTGCCTCCCCAGTACCGACGAATGCCCAGTGAGCACGCATATACCAATAGATATAGCCTGTACAACCTGCCAACATACACTCATTAAGTTCTTCAGCAAAAAGCAACTGTTCGTGCCAGTTTGGCAAACGATTTCCGATATTGTCGGTCGAGGAGTGCTCAGTCATCCAAACTTCCTTGCCATACTTAAGAGGAAGAACTGCAGATTTCTGCATATAATCGAGTGGAGCGTGACCATAGAGGTGGCCTGCGACAATATCAATCTGTTCGCGGCAAGTTTCATCTTCCATAAGTGGATCTGTATAGTTTTGAGTGAAACCTAAACTTTCACCACTAATAAGACGTACACCAGGATAGGTTTCACGATCGAGCATGTAGGCATAGTTCTTTACGAGTTTCACCAAATCTTGAGGATCGTAGAGACAACCTGAATAAGACACCCACCAG
Organism: uncultured Bacteroidales bacterium; assembly: GCA_902776985.1. Classification (GTDB taxonomy): domain Bacteria; phylum Bacteroidota; class Bacteroidia; order Bacteroidales; family Bacteroidaceae; genus UBA3839. The sequence continues at coordinate 49,172 of CACYSD010000016.1, read as the reverse complement.
TCTGGTTCGTTTTGGATGGACACGGCATCAACATCAATACCGTTCTTCTTCATATACGCAAGGTAGGAGTTAAGCCATGGGAAAAATTTCTCATAGCAATCATCACGCAGCTTACCTTTCTTGTAGCCCTGACTTTCAGAGTTACCACCCTGTGCCGTACCATTTGTCTTGTAATCTCCTGGTGGGGACCAAGGTGTACCAAAAACTATACCACCACGTTGTTTGACTATCTTAGCCGATGGAACACAACCATGCCAATTGTATGTACTCCATGAGGCATTGTCATCACCATTAAAGCTTGGTGAGATTTCCATACGCATGATATTAAGTCCTATCTTGGATTGAGAACCGTAAAGAAGTCTGGCTGGAGCCGTATCATCACCATAAGGGCACATAGCTCCATCGCAGCATGCAGCTCCAAAACCCGTGATAGTCTGCACAGGTTTGTCATACACTCTCAAAGCAATGCTTGATTGTGCCTTTACTGAGGAAGCAGCTGCCAAGACCAAAAGAGCAGTAAATAATCTTTTCATAATTAAATTGATTCTGTTGGTTGATAAAAATGAATTTGGATGCAAATTTAAGAAATACATACCAAATCACAATGATTATGAAGGAAAATATTATAAACCACAGCTTCGACCATCAACACATACGGTCGCGGTAGTCTTCGTATGCATAGCGGCGGAGGAGTTCAAATTCCCCGTTTCCGTGAAGAATACCAATGGAGGGGTGGCGTACTCCGTTGAAGGTGTTGGTTTTTACAGTTGTGTAGTGAATCATATCCTCAAAGATTATGGTTTCTCCAACTTTGAGTTCGTGGTCAAATGCCCAACTGCTCATATAATCTCCGCTTAGACAACTGTTCCCGCCAAGACGATAGACAAACCGCCCTTCCCCGTCAGGCTGATCAGCATCAAGAATCTCTGCTCCACGTACTTCTGGCATATAAGGCATTTCCAGACAATCGGGCATGTGGCAGGTAAAGCTAACGTTAAGAATAGCTGTCTTGATTCCTTTGTTCTCGACTATATCCACCACACGAGCATAGAGAGATCCGGTCTGCCATGCAAAGGCAGAACCTGGTTCAAGAATCACCTTCAGCCAGGGATATCGTTTGTGGAAGTCCTGCAACACTTTTATGAGCAGTTTCACATTATAATATGACCGTGTCATGAGATGTCCTCCTCCAAAGTTAATCCACTTCAGTTTACTAAAAACCTTTGAGAATTTCTCCTCAATATGAACGAGTGTGCGTTGGAAAGCCTCTGCACTACTCTCACAATGGCAATGGATATGCATACCCTGTATGCGGTCAGGAAGAATATCGGGCAACTGACTTGCCATGACTCCGAAGCGGCTTCCAGGAGCACAGGGATTATATAGTTCTGTTTCTATCTCCGAGTATTCGGGGTTCACTCGTAATCCAATAGACACGTCAGGATATTTATCGAGTGTAGACTCGAAACGATGGAACTGGCTTAGAGAGTTGAAAGTAATATGGCTACTATATGAAAGGATTTCATCGATGGTGTCTTCCTCGTATGCTGGTGAATAGGTGTGTGCCTTGGAACCAAACTCCTCGAATGCAAGTCGTGCCTCATCCACGGAACTGGCTGTGGTATGGGAGATATATTCACGGAAGACAGGGAAGATGCGCCAAAGAGCAAAAGCCTTGAATGCCAGGATTATCTCGACATCGGCTTTATTTGCTACATCTTTGATGAGAGAGAGATTGCGACGGAGCAATTTCTCTTCAACTACATAACACGGATTGGGTATATTCATGAGTGAAGAGTGAAGTGTGAAGAGTGAAGTGTGAAGTGATAGTACATGAACTATTCAAATGATGATGTTAATTGTTGGTTATGATTTTGAAGCGGGCAAAGCGGAGAAGGAGTTGCTTAGTGCCGGCATTGCGGAATTCCACAGTTGCTTTCATATTGTCTCCTGCACCTTCGACTTTAATCACATGTCCGATTCCAAAGCGCTCGTGTTCAATATATGTTCCTGCTGCTAGTTGATTGTTGGCCGAACTACTTGCGACAGCATTATTTGAAACACTCGATGCAGGTTTACTTTCCACTCGGCGATAACCCGAAGGAGGTTGTTGGCGAACTGATGCTGTCGGTACAGACGGGCGGCTGAAAGTTCTATTTGAGGATTGTGGGAAAGAAGGCTGTACCGGTTTGCGGCTCCAAGGCAACTGCACATCATCGTGACGGCCAATGGACGATGTTTGGCCAGCCATCTTGCAATCAAGGAATTCAGGACTGATATCTCCAAGGAAACGGCTCCGGCTGCCAAATTCCATCTTACCATAACGTAGTCGGCTGCGAGCATAGGAAAGGAAACAATGCTTTTCTGCACGAGTTATTGCCACATAGAACAACCTTCGTTCCTCTTCCATCTCACGTTGAGAGCCTGAAGCCAGCTGACTCGGGAAAAGGTTTTCCTCAAGACCTACCACAAACACAGTATGAAACTCCAATCCCTTTGCTGAATGGATTGTCATGAGGGTTACACGATGTTCGTTATCGCCGTCATCAGAATCTATATCTGAGAGCAGAGACACTTCATTAAGATAGTCCTGCAGAGACACATTCTCCGAGCCTTCCTCCAGTCGGCTCTGGCAGAACTCCTGCATACCATTGATGAGTTCCTCGACATTCTCCTGTTTGCTCTTACATTCAGGAGAATCGTCCTGGTATATATCGTTAAGCAGACCGCTTTGAGTCACGATTTCCTTGCCTACGATATCTGCAGTATTTCGCATAGCCAGAGTTTGGGAATCTTCAATCAAGGTCTTGAATGATGCAATTTTATTTAATGTTCCATTATTGACATTTACTCCGTATCGCAGAGGTTCTGAAACGACAGTCCACACTCCCACCCCATTTGCCACGGCTGCATCTACGAGCTTCTGAACGGTAGTGTTGCCTATGCCTCGGGCTGGATAGTTGACTATTCTGCGGAAAGCCTCCTCGTCATTATGGTTAAGTGTGAGACGAAAATAAGCGATAATATCTTTTATCTCCTTGCGCTGGTAGAATGACAGACCGCCGTATATCTTGTAGGGACAAGACTGTTTGCGCAGTTCCTCTTCAAACACGCGGCTCTGGGCATTAGTGCGATAGAGAATGGCAAATGCCGAATACTCAAGCTGCTCACGTTTGCGAAGTTGAAGAATAGTCCGGACTGCTATCTGAGCTTCCTCTATATCGGAATAAGCCTCACGCACTTGAAGCCGTTCACCCGGATCATTCTGGGAAAAGACATTCTTGAAGATTTGCCCCGTATTCTTATGAATCAGACTATTCGCCGCATCAACAATTGTCTGAGTGGAACGATAGTTCTGCTCCAGCTTAAAAAGACGGCTGTCCGGATATATTTTATTGAATGACAATATATTGTCGATGTTTGCTCCGCGGAAAGAATAAATACTCTGAGCATCATCTCCTACAACACAGACATGTTGATTCTCTCGAGAGAGCTGCTGCACTATCATGTGCTGCGCAAAGTTTGTATCCTGATACTCATCAACTAGGATGTACTTAAAACGCTCTGAATATTTGCGACGGACTTCCTCATGCTCCTTAAATAATATATATGTGTAAAGGAGAATGTCATCAAAATCCATTGCGTCTGCATTCCTGCATCGTAGAGAATACTGCTTAAAGATTGTTCCCAGCTCAGCCATTTTCTGACGCATGTCAACCTGACGGTTCTCGGGATTGGAGACATACTCGTTTGCTCCAACAAGTTGGTTCTTTGCGTTGCTTATTCGAGCCTGCACATTGCCCGGTTTGTATTGTTTATCGTCAAGAGCCAGTTCCTTGATAATGTTTTTTATAAGGCTCTTGCTGTCCGAGGCATCATAAATCGTGAAGTTGGAAGAAAAACCGATAAGATCGTGTTCTGCTCGCAGTATACGGAGAAACACTGAATGGAAGGTTCCCATCCACAGATATCTTGCGCGTTCATCGTTAACCAAAGTCTGAATACGCTGCTTCATTTCGTTTGCAGCCTTATTGGTAAAGGTAAGAGCAAGAATGGACCAAGGCTCGAGTCCCTGTTCCAGAAGATAAGCTATCTTATATGTCAGAACTCTGGTCTTACCCGACCCTGCACCTGCAATCACAAGTGAGGGTCCGTCGCAGTACTCAACGGCTGCACGCTGGGATTGATTCAGATCCTGAAGAAAAGAATTTGAAGACACTTATATGAAATTAATAATTAAAATTACAAGGCGTTGGCGCTACTATTCTATTAGGGCTTATTTCATCCTCTTAAGAAGAAGCGGTTTTGGCATGCTGACGTATTTGCCATCACCTATACATTTAATATAACTGCGACCAATCTGTCGTAGTTCCAAATCGCCATCATTCGTAAGTTTCAGCTCTATGTCCTGCACATCTCCACCCCGTTCGGAAACAGCACGTACTACGGCCTTGGTCTCAGTCAACTCTTTAACTCGAATAACCATCCATTGCCCGTTGATGCGTCCTTGAAGGTATGCATAGCAACTGTCTATCTCAAACCCTGGGATAGGAATGTCACATTCATAGAGATTCACCTCCGACTTTATATTAAACTGTTCATTGGTAAACAGTCCCTGGAACTGACGCTGTGCACTTATGCAAAGAGTAGTTGTCAGCAATGACAGAACAGCTATTATCCTAATCCTAATCATAATAATGTTATTATATAAAATGAAGGTAGGTTCTAAAAACTTGTTTAGTCGATTCTTAGAACCTACCTAAAAGGTATAAGCTTATGAAATGCAGAATCAAATCAACTTCTCACTGTATGCATCGTTGATGATATTCAGAGCGTTAAGCGAACGAGGGAAACCAATCCATGGGAGCATTGCTGTTACAGCAGCAACCATTTCTTTCTTGGTAATCTTGGTGTTTTTGCAACCGATAGCATGAGTACGCAGACGATCGTCGCATCCACCCATTGCAGCCAGCATGCAGAATGTGATGAGTTCGCGATGCTGAAGATCTATACCGTTGCGAGTGTAGAACTTGCCGAAGCAATAGCCCTGCATGAAACGAACAATGTGTTCCTGCCCCTTAGGTGAGGTCTCAAGCATATTGTCTGCATTACCCTCACCCCAGAGTGCATCAATCATCTCACCACCCTTTTCAAAGCAATCCTCTTCGGTTGTTGTTGCCTGGTCGTCAAGCGGCAGACGGATATCGTTGTTGTCAAACACTTCGTTCATTGCAAGCAGGAAATCGATAACTCGTGAGAAACCGAGGAACGGAACTGCCTGATACACAATCTCACGGATTTCTCGTGGCTTCACGCCTACATTAAGTGCTGCATCTACATACATGCGGAACTCTGTCAGAGCGTTGCAGCCCATTGTTGATGCGAGGATACACATCACACGGGTCTTTTCGATAACCGGTCCGTCGGCAACCTCAAGGGTTTCGTCGAATGCAAAGTTATCAAATATCGCTGTTAGTTCAGGATCACTCTTAAGAGTGTTGACTGTGTTACGCATTGAGAAGAGCTTCTTAATAGTCTTGTGCGCACGTTCGGTAATTTTAATTTCTTTCATGGAAATTATTATTGTATAGTTAGACTCCAGAATTAATATGGCGGACTCACTCCGTCATTCAATGGCAAATTTACACAAAAAAATTTCATAAGAGCAATTATCTCGGTTTTTTTACATGATTTAACATAGATTTTAATTAAAATTCAGAGTTTTTACTCTTTGAGGGTAAAAGTTCAATCAAAAAGTGTTACCTTTGTCCTCGCAAATCAAATACACAGAATCCAACATGTCATCAAAATTAAGATTCAAAGTTGTTGACGATGCTTTCCGCAAACGCCCTGTTGAAGTTGAAGTACCATCAACACGTCCTTCACAATACTTCTGCAAATTTGTTTTCGACCGCAAGAAGATGTTCAAGTACCTGCCGTTGAAAGTCTATGAGCAGATGTGCCAGGTCATTGACGAAGGTGCCCCTTTTGACATCAGCATAGCCGACGAAGTGGCTGAAGGAATCAAGCGTTGGGCTATGGAACTCGGTGTTACTCACTACACCCACTGGTTCCAGCCTCTCACCGAGGGTACTGCTGAGAAGCACGATGGTTTCGTTGAGCACGACGGCAAAGGAGGTATGTTGGAGGCTTTTGAAGGCAAGTTGCTGGTACAGCAGGAACCTGATGCCAGCTCATTCCCCAACGGAGGTATCCGCAGCACATTCGAAGCTCGCGGCTACTCTGCATGGGATCCTACTTCGCCAGTATTCATCATCGGCGACACGCTGATGATTCCAACCATATTTATTTCCTATACAGGAGAAGCACTCGACTACAAGGCACCTCTGAAGAAATCCCTGCGTGCCGTGGACAAAGCAGCTACAGCTGTTTGCCAATACTTCTATCCCGATGTAAAGAAAACTATAAGCAATCTTGGTTGGGAGCAGGAGTATTTCCTCGTCGACGATTCTCTCTACACGGCACGTCCAGACCTCATGATGACAGGACGTACCCTCATGGGACACGATTCGGCAAAGAACCAGCAGATGGACGACCACTACTTCGGTTCAATTCCTGAACGAGTAGAGAATTTCATGCGTGACGTGGAGATTCAGGCACTTGAACTTGGTATCCCCTGCAAGACTCGCCACAACGAGGTTGCGCCAAACCAGTTTGAGCTTGCTCCTATATACGAAGAGACAAACCTTGCCATAGACCACAACATGCTCATCATGAGTCTCATGAAGCGTGTGGCAAGAAAGCACGGATTCAGATGTCTGCTCCACGAAAAACCCTTCAAGGGCGTGAACGGTAGCGGTAAGCATTGCAACTGGAGTTTGGCAACCGACACAGGTATTCTTCTCCACGCCCCAGGCAAGACGGTTATCGACAATCTGCGATTCGTAACCTTCATCGTAGAAACACTTCGTGCTGTCTACGACCACAACGGGCTGTTGAAAGCGTCAATCATAAGTGCAACCAATGCCCATCGTCTTGGAGCAAACGAAGCACCTCCTGCTATCATCTCTTCTTTCCTCGGACGCACTGTAAGCGATCTGCTTGACCATTTCGCCAACTCATACAACGACGACACTCTCACCGTTGCATCGAAGAAGGCTCTCCACCTCGACATCCCGTCGATTCCGGAGATTCTCATCGACAACACAGACCGCAACCGCACATCACCATTTGCCTTCACAGGAAACCGATTCGAGTTCCGTGCCGTAGGAAGTGAAGCAAACCCTGCAAGTGCCATGCTTTTGCTTAATACAGCTGTGGCTGAAGCGCTTGTATCCTTCAAAGAACGTGTAGACAAGCGCATCGCTGAGATTTCAGACAATCCGGAATTCGCCAACGATGAGCACAATCCCAAGTTCCACGCAATCATCGACATTCTGCGTGAGGATATAGCTCATATCGCTCCTATCCGCTTCGACGGCAACGGCTATAGCGACGAATGGAAGGCTGAAGCAGCACGACGCGGTCTTGACTGCGAGACTTCCTGCCCGCTCATCTACGACCGTTATCTTGACGAAGACTCTATCCGCATGTTTGAAAGCCAGAACGTGATGACACGTCTGGAACTGGAGGCACGCAATGAGATTAAATGGGAGACCTACACCAAGAAGATACAGATTGAAGCACGCATCTTCGGTGACCTCTGCATGAACCACATCATTCCGGTTGTCACAAAATACCAGTCTGTACTCATTGACAACGTACACAAGTTAGGAGAAATCTTCCCTGCAGAGAAAGCAGCGAAAATATCTGCAAACAACCTTAAACTCATTGAAGAAATCTCCGAACACGAGTCATTCATCATAGCCAACGTGTCCAAGCTTGTTGAGCAACGCAAAATTGCCAACGTGATTGAAAGTGAACGCGAGAAAGCAATCGCCTACCACGACAACGTAGCACCATTACTCGAGTCTATCAGATATCATGTTGACAAACTTGAAGAAATCGTTGACGACGAACTGTGGCCACTGCCTAAGTACAGAGAATTACTTTTCATCAGATAGCACACTAGAATCATGCAAACAACGTCCAAACATACATTCTACAGATTCCTAACAGCCGCATTGCTTTTATTAGTAATGTGCATGGTGTGTGTGCAGCCTGTTGATGCAAAAAAGAAGAAATCAAAATACGATCTCAAGCGTGAGCATCCAAGCTACCTGCCTCTGATCGAGCCAGACCCCATCACCCGCAAGGCTGCTCCCGACAATCATCCCAAAGCTCTTCAGAAACCCGATCTTGCAGGCATTGGACATGGAGCTGTAGGCAATCCCCTCCACGGCATAGATGTCAGTCACTACCAAGGACGAATCAACTGGCAGGAAGTTGCGCGTGACCCTCAGGTAGGTTATGTTTACATGAAAATGACCGAGGGATCAAACATGGTTGACAACACCTACGAATACAACAATCGTGAGGCACGCCGTGCAGGACTCAAGGTCGGTGTTTACCATTTCTTCAGAGCCAACACTACGGCTGAGGCGCAGTTTGCCAACTTCATGAGTGTGTTCAAGAAGCAGAACCAAGACCTCATCCCAATCGTCGATGTTGAACTCTCGAACGGAGTCAGCGACGGAGTATTTGTCAGTCGTCTTGAGAAGTTGCTTGAACTCATCACAAAGGAAATCGGAAAGAAGCCGATGATTTATACAGGCAAGCACTATTACAAGAAATACTGCGCCTACAACTCCAAACTTCGAAGCTATCCCTACATGATTGCCAGCTATACATTCACACCGCCCACATTGGAACGTGGCGACGAATATATGATGTGGCAGTTCACCAGTCAGGGTACCGTTCGCGGCATCAAGGGAGATGTGGACAGGAGCAAGTTCATGGGACGTCACGCCATACATGAAATCATGTTCTAATACCTAAAGTATCACTTTTAATAAAAGACGGTAAAAATCTAAGTATAAACAACATAACAATATATCAATTAAAACAATAACAGATTATGAAAGCATTTGTATTCCCCGGACAGGGTGCCCAGTTCTCAGGCATGGGTAAAGACCTTTATGAGAGCAGCGCGTTAGCAAAGGAAATGTTTGACAAGGCAAATGAAATCCTTGGTTTTGAAATCACAAAAATAATGTTTGAAGGCACAGACGAGGAACTCCGTCAGACAAAGGTTACTCAGCCAGCAGTATTCCTCCACTCTGTTATCTCAGCACTCTGCATGGGTGACGCTTTCAAGCCTGAAATGACAGCAGGTCATTCTCTTGGTGAATTCTCAGCTCTCGTTGCAGCAGGAGCACTCTCATTTGAAGATGGTCTTAAACTGGTTAGCCAGCGTGCACAAGCCATGCAGAAAGCATGCGAGGCAGCACCTTCAACAATGGCTGCAATCATCGGTCTTTCAGACGAGGACGTAGAGAAGATCTGTGCTGAAGTATCAACTCCAGGCAACATCGTTGTTCCAGCAAACTACAACAACCCAGGTCAGCTGGTTATCTCTGGAAACATCGACGCAGTCAACGCAGCTTGCGAGAAGATGAAGGAAGCCGGTGCCAAGCGTGCTCTTCCTCTGAAGGTAGGCGGTGCATTCCACTCACCACTCATGCAGCCAGCTAAGGACGAACTCCAGGCAGCAATCGAGGCTACCGAGTTCCACACTCCAAAGTGCCCTGTTTACCAGAATGTAGACGCCAAGGCTCACACCGACGCAGCTGAAATCAAGCAGAACCTCATCGCTCAGCTTACCGCACCAGTACGCTGGACTTACGAAGTTCAGAACATGATTGCTGACGGAGCAACAGACTTCACAGAATGTGGCCCAGGCAAGGCTTTGCAGGGAATGATTGCAAAAATTGCCAAAGGCAACGAAGCTGTGACTTTCCACGGAATTGAATAATCATATTCCTACCCTCTCCTTACACCATCTCATAAGTCTTATAATCACACATTAGATTATTGGACTTATGAGAGTTGTAGGGATTTATCATTTTTAACCACCACTTCATTCTCAACGGCATGAAACTACGAATAATACTATGCTACATCCTGTTTGCATCGTCCATCATGTCGAATGCACAAACAAGAAGTATGAAAGAAAGACCTATTATTTACCAAGTATTCACACGTCTTTTCGGAGCAAACTCATCACATTGTGTAGCCAACGGCAATTCCACCCAGAACGGAGTCGGCAAGATGGCAGACTTCACACAGAAAGCCCTCGAGCAAATCAAGGATCTTGGTTGCACACACATTTGGTACACCGGCATCATCGAACATGCCACACAAACCGACTATACCGAATTCGGAATAGCCAAAGACCACCCTGCGGTAGTGAAAGGACTGGCAGGAAGTCCCTATGCCATTAAGGACTACTATGACATCAACCCCGATCTTGCCACCAAAGTACCGCTGAGGATGAAGGAGTTTGAAGCCCTCGTGCGCAGAACCCACAAGGCAGGTTTGAAAATGATAATCGATTTCGTTCCCAATCATGTTTCACGTCAGTACGGGAGCGATTCCAAGCCTGCAGGAGTGAAAGACCTGGGCGAAGGCGACAACAACAAAGTCGACTTCGATGCCAACAACAATTTCTATTACATCCCGGGGCAGCAGTTCTCTCCTAAGTTCTCACTCAACGACTCCACAGGCAGCGCCTATATCGAGATGCCAGCTAAGGCAACCGGTAACGACTGTTTCAATGCCTATCCGGAAAGGAACGACTGGTACGAGACAGTCAAGCTCAACTATGGAGTTGACTACACCCATGGACGTACATGCCATTTCGACCCTGTCCCCGACACATGGACCAAGATGCGCGACATCCTCCTCTTCTGGGCAGGAAAAGGCGTAGACGGATTCCGCTGCGATATGGCAGAGATGGTTCCGTGCGAGTTCTGGGGCTGGGTTATTCCACAAATCAAGGCAGAGCATCCCGACATCAACTTCATTGCTGAAGTATATAATCCAAACGAATACCGTAACTACATCCACAACGGACATTTCGACTATCTCTACGACAAGGTCGGTCTGTACGACACCCTGCGCACCGTAGTCAACGGCAATAGTGCGTCAGCCATCACCCAGTGCTGGCAGAGCGTTGACGACATACAGCCACACATGCTCAATTTCCTTGAAAACCACGACGAGCAACGCATCGCATCCCCATTCTTCGCAGGTTCAGCCAAGAAGGGACGTCCAGCCCTGCTGGTGTCAGCTCTAATGCGCAGTAATCCGTTTATGGTTTACTTTGGTCAGGAGTTTGGTGAACCTGCTGCCGATTCAGAGGGATTCAGCGGAGCAGATGGCAGAACTACCATTTTCGACTACTGGACTGTGCCCACCATCAGCCGCTGGCGCAACGGAGGCAAGTTCGACGGCAGGCGCATGAGAGAAGACGAAAAGGAATTGCAGGCATTCTACCGCACTGTCCTTACCCTTTGCAACAAGGAGAAAGCTCTGCGTGAAGGAGAATTCTTTGATATCATGTACGCCAACTACGACAATGCGATGATGAATACCCATCGCCAGTATGCATTCCTCCGCAAGAGCGGCAAAGACCTTATTCTCGTAGTTGCGAACTTCGATGAGCGAGGTGCACACACATCAATCAAGATACCAGCCCACGCCTTCGACTACCTGAAGATGCCCCAGTCAGCCAATGCCCGTCCCGCCGTGGATTTGCTCACAGGCGAAAAAGAGAATATAACTCTCAACGAGAACACCACAATCGACATCACCATCCCCGCCCTCAACGGCAAGGTAATAAAAATCCGGCTTTAAATGGCACTCAACTATATTTGGATAGGACTTTTCGTCATTGGCGTTATTGTAGGACTAGCCCGTCTGATATTCATGGGCGATACCGAAGCACTTCCGTCTATGATGGACTCAACGTTCGAGATGTCGAAGACAGCCTTTGAAATCACTCTCGGACTGACAGGAACGCTCACCCTGTGGATGGGACTCCTGAAAATCGGTGAAGACAGCGGACTGGTAAACAAACTGGCAAAATTCCTAAGCCCAGTCCTCACCAAGCTGTTTCCTGAGATCCCCAAGGGACATCCGGCACTTGGCAGTATCTTCATGAACGTCTCTGCCAACATGCTTGGACTCGACAACGCAGCAACCCCAGTGGGTCTCAAGGCCATGCAGGAACTGCAGTCCATCAACCCCAAGAAGGACACAGCCAGCAACTCCATGATTATGTTCTTGGTGCTCAACACGTCTGGATTGACCATCATCCCCGTCAGCATCATGAACTATCGTGCACAGTTCAATGCAGCCGACCCCACCGACGTGTTCATACCCCTGCTTCTCACCACCATGTGCTCAACTATGGTCGGACTGTTGGCAGTCAGCATCTACCAGCGCATCAACCTCTTCCGCAAGGCGTTCCTTGTGATGTTCGCGGGCATTCTGGCACTCGTTGCAGCACTCTTCTGGACCATCTACGGCATGAGTAGCGAAGACGTCAAGAACTTCTGCCGCATACTCACAGCGTGTCTCCTCCTTGGAGCAATCATGATATTCATACTACATGGCTGGAGGAAGAAACTCAATGTCTATGATTCCTTCATCAACGGAGCCAAGGGCGGATTCAACGTTGCCGTAAGCATCATCCCCTACTGCGTAGCCATCCTCGTGGCCATTGGAGTGTTCAAGGAATCAGGAGCCTTGCAGCTGCTTCAGGACGGAGTTGTTAATATCGTCAGCGCCTGTGGAGTCAATTCAGACTTCGTTGACGCCCTTCCTGTAGCCATCCTCAAGCCACTCAACGGAGGAGGAGCACGAGGCATGATGCTCAACATATTCGGAACCGAAGGCTTAGGTCCGGATTCGTTCGTCGGCCATCTGGCAAGCGTACTTCAAGGCAGTACCGACACCACCTTCTACATCCTCGCCATCTATTTCGGTAGCGTTGGAATCAAGAAATACCGCTATTCCGTGGCTTGCGGTCTGCTGGCCGATGCAGCCGGCATCATAGCCGCCATCCTCTTCAGTTATTTCTTCTTCTACGAATAGAATGAAAGTAATCTTCACACTAAAAGCTCTCGATATGAAAAAACTGCTCTTATTATTCTTCACTCTTCACTCTTCACTCTTCACTCTCCAAGCTCAGACCAGCAACGACGATGCTGACATGCGATATGTAACCGTAGGCAAGAAAACCTACCATGTCTATAACTACAACGATTCCATTCGAGTATATAAGAAGTCGGGAGTACAGCGTCAGAACTGTTTCTTTGTCATTTCAAAACGCGAGTATCGTCTCTATGTCTACGAGAAAGTGGCAAACGACACCGTTCTTGTAGCCCACTACCCCGTATGCTACGGCAAGAACGCTGGAAACAAGACCAAGCGAGGCGACATGAGCACACCGGAGAGCACATTGAAGAAGCCTTTTACAATAAGTCAGATACAAGATGCATCCACCTGGACACATGACTTTAAGGATGGTCGTGGAAATATGCTATCCTACGGAGCGTGGTTCATGCGTCTGTCCACCCCACCCCACACAGGCATCGGCATACATGGCAGCACCAACAACGAGCCATCCGTTCCAGGTCGTGACAGCGAGGGTTGCATACGTCTTCGTGATGCCGACATCATCCATCTGAAGACCAACTATGCTCAGGTAGGTACCAAGATCATCATCAAGAGCATCAAGCAAGGCAAACTGCCGTTCGAGCAACGAGCAGAACACGCCTTAGGCACTCGCTACAAACATCCTGTAAAGGGATATATATTTCCAAAGAAATAAAAGAAACAAACAATCGCACCGCCAAGTAAATGACAGTGCGATTCCTGTATAATAGCTTTTTCCTTAGTGATTAGTCCGAGGTTGCGGTTGCAGACATTTTTCCTGTGATGAAGAGGCGCATATAGTCGTCCTTGCAGTTAGAATAGATCTGGATGGCTTTCTTGAATCTGCCCGGCATCTTACCTCTTCCGTCGTAAGTAACGGTGATCTGCCCTACCCCTCCTGGAGAGATAAAGTCCTTGGGGTAATCTGCCACCGTGCATCCGCATGAGGTATGTACGTAGTTAATCATGAGTTTTGCCTTGCCCACATTGCGAAAGGTGAAGGTGCACTTGCGCACTGCGTTATCGGTTGAGAATGTGCCCAGATCTATGGTTGTCTGTTCAAACTTAATTATTGGGTATTTCTTTTTTGCGCTAACACCAATTGCCGCAACAAGTGCGATAAGAAGGAGTAAAAATCTTAATTTGTTCATGACAAAAATATGTATATTATAAGTTTTATGGTGCAAAGATACTTATTATTCTTTTTTTTTACTAACTTTGCCAAGATTTTTGCATTTCTTAAAAACTCAAGAACTTAAAAACAATATGCGTGATAAAAATTCATTGATTGGTTGGTTGCTGATTGGACTTGTGTTCGTAGTATTCATGGTCTACAACAGCAAGCAGTCACAGAAGCAGGCTGAACTAATGCGTATTCAGCAGGCTACAGAAGCTGTAGCAAAAGTAAAAAGTGACAGCATAAAGAAAGAGAATGCCATTAAGGAAGAGAAGAAACTGGAGGAGGAACGGACCGACTCCAACAACATCTTCTTCCAGGCTCGTCAGGGCAAGGACGGTATCACTACAATTAAGAATAATCTGCTGAAGCTGGACATCTCCAACAAGGGTGGTCAGATTCTTCGTGCCGAACTGCTCGACAAGACTTACAAGAGCCGTGAGGGTGGAAATATCGTACTGTTCGACAGCACAGACAATGTAAGTCTGGCTATGCTGCTCGACGGAAAGGCTGAGAACATCAACACTCAGGAGTTCTTTTTCAATCCGGAAAACGCCACCGACAGCAGCGTGAGCATGGTTCTGCCTATTGGCGAGGGTAACATCACCATAGACTATGAGATGGTGCCAAACTCCTACCTAGTGAACATGGATGTTACGGTGAATTCGCTGAAGAATTTCTTCTCATCTGAAAAGAAGACCTTCACAATCGTTTGGCAGGAGAACATGCGTCAGCAGGAGAAGAGTTTCTCGTTTGAGAACCGCTACAGCACTATCACTTACCGTGACACAGAGGGCGAGACCGATGAACTTTCCTCATCGGGTCAGAACGCTGACGACGGAGCTGAAGAGTTTGAGAACCCAATCAAATGGCTGGCTTTCAAGACTCAGTTCTTCAGTCAGATTCTTATTGCCGACGGCAATTTCAAGGCTCAACGCATGACGTCTACAATGGGTCAGAAAGGCAGCGGACATCTCAAAGAACTGTCAGCTACCGTTACAACAGACTTCGACCCGACAGGCAAGAACCCTACAAACTTCAAGATTTACCTCGGCCCTAATAAGTTCCAGACACTGAAGGAGAATGAAGCGGCTATAGGTGAGGATACCAATCTTGACCTTCAGAGTATTGTTTACCTCGGATGGCCAATCGTGCGCTGGATCAACCGATTCATATTCCTCTATATGTTCGACTTCCTCACCAGCTGGGGACTGAACATGGGTCTTATCCTCTTGCTCATCACCCTGATTGTGAAATTCGCTGTGTTCCCATTGATGAAGAAGTCTTATCTGTCATCAGCGAATATGCGAGTACTCCGTCCGAAGGTTGACGAGATAGCAAAGAAATATCCTAACAAGGAAGACGCAATGCTCAAGCAACAGGAGACCATGCAGCTGTATTCCCAGTACGGAGTTTCTCCAATGGGCGGCTGTCTGCCTATGCTCATACAGATGCCTATCTGGATTGCGCTCTTCAACTTCATTCCAAATGCAATCGAGCTGCGCGGTCAGTCATTCCTCTGGGCTGACGACCTCTCCACATACGACGATGTGCTGCAATGGAGCGGAAACGTATGGGGAATTGGTGACCACCTGAGCATCTTCTGTGTGCTGTGGTGTATCACAATGGTTGCCAACACCTTCATCTCCATGCGTCAGCAGAGCTATTCAATGACTTCAGAACAGCAGCAGAGTATGAAGTTCATGCGCTGGTTCTCATACGCCATGCCTTTCATTTTCTTCTTCTCGTTCAATGACTATGCAGCGGGTCTGAACTTCTACTACTTCGTCAGCGGTCTTATCTCAATCCTGATGATGTGGTATCTGCGCAAGACGACCGACGACACAAAACTGCTCGAACGTCTTGAGGCAAGATACAAGGAGCGCAAGTCATCTCCAAAGAAGGCATCATCGCTCATGGAGCGCATGCAGGCTATGGCAGAACAGCAGCGTGAATTGCAACGCAGACAGCAGGAAGAACGTAACAAACGTAAATAACACCATTATGAACAAAACTCTATTGACGCTCATAGCGGCAACAATGCTCTCCGCCGCAGCCTATAACGCAACGGCTCAGACAGCAAAAGCAGAAGACGAAGTGAAAATCGGGAAGCAAAATATCAAACTCACCAGCAATCTGATGACTCCGGAGGCTCTCTGGGCAATGGGACGCATCGGTGCTTGTGAAGCTTCAGCAGACGGTAAGCAGATTGTCTATCAGGTAGGCTACTACAGCGTCAAGGCTAACAAGAGTCAGCAGAAAATCTGTATCATCAACGCTGACGGCACAGGTAACACCACTCTGACTACAGGCACAAAGTCGGAGACTGATCCTGCATGGATAAACGGGAAAATTGCCTTCCTCTGCGGAGGTCAGTTGTGGACAATGAACGCTGACGGAAGTGACCGCAAGCAGATTTCCAAGACAGAGCTGGACGTTGAGGGCTTCCTGTTCTCACCCGACGGCACTAAGGTCATCCTGCTCCACTCCATCGACTTCAACGACATCATCAAGAAGAATCCTGATGACCTGCCAAAGGCAACGGGCAGACTGGTGACAGACCTGATGTATCGCCATTGGGATCACTATGTGGAGAGCATTCAGCATCCGTTCGTTTACGACGTTACCAGCGAGGGTATCGCAGCCAAGGGAACTGACGTTATCGAAGGAGAGCCTTACGAATGTCCGATGGAGCCGTTCGGAGGGATGGAACAGCTGGCTTGGAGTCCAGATTCCAAGAACATCGCCTTCACCTGCCGCAAAAAGAAAGGTGTGGCCTATGCCATCTCTACCGACTCTGATATATACCTATATAATATAGAGAAGGGAGAGACTAAGAATCTCTGCAAGCCCGAAGGCTACACAGAACCGGAAATCGACCCGACAAAGACGATGAAATACCAGGCTGTGAATGCCAAGGAGAACCTCAAAAACAATGTGGGTTACGATACCAATCCTCAGTTCTCGCCCGATGGCAAGTATATCGCATGGCTCTCGATGGAACGCAACGGCTATGAGGCAGACCGCAACCGTCTGTGCTGCTACAACCTTGCAACCGGTGAGAAGAAATACCTCACAGAGACGTTCGACTCCAACGTAGACGAATTCGTCTGGAGCGACACCAAGGACGCAAAAATCTACTTCATCGGAGTATGGCACGCTACAGAGAATCTCTATGCGGTTACTGTAAAGGGAGAAGTGAAGCAACTCACAAACACATGGGACGACTTCGGTTCGATTCACCTGATGAACAACGGCAAGCAGTTGCTGATGGAGCGTCACAACTACACATCTCCTGCAGACCTCTACATCGTCACTCCTAACTCAAAGAAACCTGAAAGCACAACCGTTAAGCAGCTCACATTCGAGAACAAGCATATCCTCGACCAACTTGCAAAACCATCAGTAAAGCAATATTGGGTTGAGACTACCGACGGCAAGAAGATGCTCACATGGGTTATCCTGCCACCAAACTTCGACGAAAACAAGAAGTACCCCACCCTGCTCTTCTGCGAGGGAGGTCCTCAGAGTCCTGTAAGCCAGTTCTGGAGCTATCGTTGGAACTTCATGATTATGGCATCTAACGGTTATGTAGTCGTTGCTCCTAACCGTCGCGGTCTTCCAGGTTTCGGTCAGGAGTGGCTTGAGCAGATATCCGGCGACTGGACTGGACAATGCATCAAGGACTACTTGTCTGCCATTGACTATGCAGCTAACAATCTGTCATTTGTTGACAAAGAACATCTGGGTGCTGTAGGTGCAAGTTTCGGAGGATTCAGCGTATATTGCCTCGCAGGTCAGCACGAGAAGCGTTTCAAGGCATTCATTGCCCACGACGGTGCATTCAACCTCGAATCAATGTACACAGACACTGAGGAGGTATTCTTCTCCAACTGGGAATACGACGACGCCTACTGGAATAAAGACCAGACAGCCAATGCCCGCCGCACATACGAAAACTCTCCTCATAAATATGTGGACAAGTGGGACACCCCTATCCTCTGCATCCACGGAGAAAAGGACTATCGTATCGTCTATAACCAGGGAATGGGTGCATTCAACGCAGCCCGTCTGCGTGGCATTCCTGCCGAGCTTCTAATCTTCCCCGACGAAAACCACTGGGTGCTCAAACCTCAGAACGGAATCCTCTGGCAACGCACATTCTTCAATTGGCTCGACCGCTGGTTGAAATAAAGCCCCTCCAACTCTTGAACCCTTAAACTCTTGAACTCTTATTATAGAATGGTAGAAACAGCAAAACAACTTTTAAATGACAAAGCATGGGCACGATGGACAGCCCTTGTGCTGATAGCCTTGATGATGTTCTTTGGCTATATGTTTGTCGATGTGATGTCTCCACTGGAAAGCCTGGTAGAGGCAGAACGCGGATGGTCACCTGAAGCGTTTGGTAACTATGCCGCAAGCGAATACCTGCTCAATGTATTCGGCTTCCTCATCATTGCAGGTTTGATTCTTGACAAAAGCGGCATCCGCTTTACAGGAACCCTCTCTGCTTCACTCATGTTCATTGGTGCCGTCATCAAATTTGTGGGTGTGAACGACTGGTTCCAAACCACAGCGATGGCCGACTGGCTCAACTCCTGGTGGGTGGAAATGCCGGCCAGTGCCAAGATGGCAGCGTTGGGATTCATGATATTCGGCTGTGGATGTGAAATGGCAGGAACGACGGTCAGCAAAGCCATTGCCAAGTGGTTTAAAGGCAAGGAAATGGCTTTGGCGATGGGTCTCGAAATGGCTATTGCCCGTATCGGTGTGTTCGCCATCTTCTCCATCTCTCCGTTGATTGCTGAAAGCATGGGAACTGTCGTAGCTCCTGTAGCATTCTGCACAGTACTTCTGCTCATCGGTCTCATCACCTTCATCGTATTCACGTTTATGGACAAGAAGCTCGACAAGCAGTTGGGAGCCAACGCAGAAGAAGGTGAAGTCGAAGAGGAATTCAAGTTCAGCGATATCGGCAAAATTTTCTCCAGCAAGATTTTCTGGGTTGTTGCCCTCCTGTGCGTACTTTATTATTCAGCTATCTTCCCATTCCAGCGCTACGGTGCAAACATGCTGCAGTGTAACCTCGGAATTTCCGCATCAACGGCTTCAAACATTTTCCGCTGGTTCCCCATCGGAGCTGCCATCATCACTCCGTTCCTTGGCAACTTCCTCGACAAGAAAGGCAAGGGTGCCACGATGCTGATGTGGGGATCGCTGCTCCTCATATGCTGCCACTTGATTTTTGCCTTTGTGGTTCCAGCAACAAGCAGCGCACTCATCGCATACGTCACCATCGTGATTCTTGGAGTTTCCTTCGCACTTGTTCCTGCCGCCCTCTGGCCAAGCGTTCCGAAGATTATCGAAGAAAAAGTGCTGGGTAGTGCCTACTGCCTGATATTCTGGGTGCAGAACATCGGTCTTTGCTTCGTGCCAATGCTCATTGGTAACCTGCTTGCTTCTACCAACTCCGACAACGAAATGGTGCAGCAGACAAAGACATTCATGGACAGCTATCAGGAGACCATGAGTGCCATCGACACCAACGACGGTAAGACGTTCGAGATTGCCTACACTGGTGTTCAAGAAGAGTTCAAGACTTTGGAGAAGAAACACAGCGAACTTTCCGAAGAGAACAAGACTCCTGCTGTAGAGAAGACTTACGCTGCAGCACAGGAAGCCGCTCAGACACTCGAGAAGAGTCACGACGACATCCTTGCGTACATGGAAGAACACCCCACTGCTCCAAAGGCAGCAGCTGACTTCTGGGATTTTCTGTCAAAGGACAGCAAGGAGGCTACGTTGCTCACCGAGCGCCAGGACGAACTGGGCAAGGCCAGCTCAGGCATCTTCGTCCCCTACCGCTTCACCATTCCATTGTTGGTATTCGCAGGCTTTGGCATTCTTGCCTTCCTCTTCGCCATCTATCTGAAGGCACTCGACCGCAAGAAAGGCTTTGGTCTTGAGGCTCCGAATATTAAGAAGTAAAATGCCCCCTCCGTCCTCCCCGGGGAGGACGGAGGGAGTTCAAAGTTCAAGGTTCAATGTTTAAAGAAACTTGAATAAATTGTCAAATTGTAAATAAATATCATGTTTGAAAATCAACCTAAAGGTCTATACACCTTAGCCCTCGCCAATACAGGCGAGCGATTTGGCTACTACACAATGCTTGCCGTTTTCCTGCTCTTCCTGCAGGATAATTTCCAACTTGAGACAAGCGTAGCCAGCACCATCTACTCTTCGTTCCTGATGTTCGTCTATTTCCTTCCACTCTTCGGAGGAATCCTCGCCGACAAGTTCGGATACAAGAAGATGGTGACCATCGGTATTATCATCATGTTCCTCGGCTACGCTCTGCTTTCCATCCCAGCAGGCCACGGCGACATAGCTTACGTGGCTATGTACGGAGCCTTGGCATTGGTATGTCTGGGAACAGGTCTTTTCAAGGGAAACCTTCAAGTTATGGTCGGCAACCTCTACGAGAACAACGAATACTCAGACAAACGCGATGCAGCCTTCTCCATCTTCTACATGGCAATCAACATCGGTGCACTCTTCGCACCAACTGCAGCCATCAAAATCATGGATTATGCACAAGAGAGTCTTGGATTCACTAAGGCAGACTCCTACCACTTCGCTTTCGGAGTAGCCTGCGTGTCACTCATTGTCAGCATCCTCATCTACTACTTCGGACGCAAGACCTATGCCAATGCAGACGGTAAGACTGCCGCAGCCAAGAATGAGGCTGAGAAAGAAGTTGCACAAGAATTGCCAAAGGAAGAGACCAAAGCACGTATCGTGGCACTCGGACTTGTCTTCGCTGTGGTTATCTTCTTCTGGATGGCATTCCACCAGAACGGCAACACCCTCACACTCTTTGCACGCGACTATACTGCAACTTCGTCAACAGGACTTGAAAGCATGATGTTCAACGTATGGAACCTCGTTCTTGTTGCCGTCCTCGTTTACGGTCTCTTTGCTGTATTCCAGTCAAAGACTTCAAAGGGCAAGGGAATTGCAGGCGTAGTAAGTCTGGCAGCAATTGGAGTATTAGTCTACAACTACTTCAACATTTCAGGTGAGACCAAGGTTGACGCACCTATCTTCCAGCAGTTCAATCCCTTCTTCGTGGTAGCCCTGACTCCTGTATCAATGGCAATTTTCGGATTCCTGAACAAGAAAGGCAAAGAGCCAAAAGCACCTACAAAGATCGCGCTCGGTATGCTCGTTGCAGCTGTTGCATACATCGTGATGTCACTCTGCTCATTCGGCCTTCCAGATCCTACATACCAATTGGTTGACGGCAAGCCAGTTTACGACCACATGGCAGACGTAACTCCAAACATCCTTGTAAGCACATACCTCATCCTTACCTTCGCAGAGCTGCTGCTTTCACCGATGGGTATCTCCTTCGTTTCAAAGGTGGCACCTCCAAAATACAAGGGAATGATGATGGGTGGATGGTTCGTTGCAACAGCCGTAGGAAACTTCCTCGTTGCAATTCCAGGATGGCTCTGGGGAATTCCTCTCTGGATTCTCTGGTTGCTTCTTGCAGGACTTTGCTTCCTCTCCTACCTCTTCATAATGTCACAGATGAAGAAGCTCAACAAGGTTGCATAATCAGAGTACACCTTATATAATCTAACACTCGAAGCGGGACAACCCACTTCGAGTGTTTTGTTTTTGGGCAATTGCAATTTTACGAAAATTTAAGAGTATATGTTTTGCTGCAATAGTAAATTTATATTATCTTTGCCTTTTAGAAGAAAAAAATGACGACAATGAAACTACAACATAAGATTCTAACAAGCATTCTAACTATCATGATGTATAGCGGCATGGCGTCCGCACAGAAAATCATGATTGGTACTTACGTCTTTCCAAAGGACGGTGGCAGCTACTACGGAGAATTGGTTGGTGGCAAACCCAACGGCAAGGGAAAGACAACTTTCAGCAACGGCGACACATACGAAGGTGAATACGTGAAAGGCAAGCGTCAAGGTCACGGTATCTATATCTTCTCCGACGGCGAGAAATACGAAGGTGACTGGTATCAGGATCATCAGCACGGACGCGGCACATTCTACTTTGCAAACAACAACCGCTACGAAGGTCTATGGTATACTGATTACCAAGAAGGTAAAGGCACTATGTTCTACTTCAACGGTGACAAGTATGTAGGTGACTGGAAAGAGGACAAGCGTGAAGGCGAAGGCACATACACCTGGGCAAACGGAGTGTTCTATCAGGGCGGATGGCTCGATGACCGAAAGCACGGCAAAGGTCTGTTTGACTGGCGCGACGGCAGCAGCTACTATGGCGACTGGGCATACGACCAGCGCAATGGACAAGGCACCTACAACTACTCCAACGGTGACAAATACGAAGGTATGTGGAAGAGCAACATGATGGAAGGCAAAGGCATCTACACTTTCAGCAATGGCGACCGCTACGAGGGTGATTACTTCAATGGCGAACGTACTGGACAGGGCATATTCACATATACCGACGGCCGCAAATACGTTGGCGGATTCAAGAACGGGCTGATGAACGGCTTCGGTGTTTACACATGGCCCGACGGCTCTAAATACGAAGGCTACTGGGTGGACGACAAACAGAGCGGACGCGGTAAATACACATCCAAGGAAGGCGACCTCTACGATGGAGAATGGGCAAACGGAGTGATGGAAGGCGAAGGAGTGCTGAGGATGAAGGACGGTTCAAAATTCAAAGGTCACTTCAAGGGTGGTATGAAGCACGGAAAATGTGTGGAGGAAGCTGCCGACGGCACCCGTTTCGAAGGAAGCTATGCGAACAACGTACGCGACGGAGCCTTCGTTGAGAAAGACCGCAACGGCAACACTATTCGCAAAGGCTACTACAAGCGCGGACGTATAGAAACATCAAACTAAAACTATCTAACACCTAATTTTATGATTCTTGATACCTTGAACAATTTTGAGAAGTATGTTGCAACCAATCCCAGATTGCAACTAGTTGCCGACTTCATCAAATCTCACAACCTGAAAGAGGTTGAAAACGGCATTATTAAGATTGACGGAGACGACGTCTTTGCCAATTTCACCACAGCTAAAGGAAAGACTCCAGACGAAGCAAAGCTGGAAACCCACAACGTCATGCTCGATGTGCAGATACCAATGAGTTGCAGCGAGACCATGGGCTATACCCCTCGCGCTTCGTTGGAAGAACAACCATACAACGAAGAGAAAGACATCACATTCTATCCGGGACTTGCAGAGCAATACATAACTGTGCACCCTGGAGAATTTGCCGTTTTCTTTCCCCAGGACGGTCACGCACCATGTATTAGCAACGAGAAAGAAATAGATAAAGTAATCTTTAAAGTAAAAATGTAGTATGGCAACACAGAAGAAGATTCAACACATCGGGTTGGTAAAGAACGACCCTTGGCTCGAACCGTTTGAAGATGCAATCCGTGGTCGTCACGACCATGCGCTCTACAAATTAGGAGAACTCACTAATGGCGGCAAGATGAAACTCTCAGACTTTGCCGATGGTTATCTCTACTTCGGACTCCACCGCACCGACAAGGGATGGGTGTTGCGTGAATGGGCGCCCAATGCTACAGAAATATATGTGATTGGTGATTTCAACGGTTGGCAGGAAGACGAGAAATACAAGATGAAACGTCTGAAGAACTCTGGCAACTGGGAACTGAAGCTTGGCGCACGTGCCATGAAGCACGGAGACCTCTTCAAGCTGAAGGTACACTGGAACGGAGGCGAAGGCGAACGCATCCCTGCATGGGCACAGCGTGTGGTTCAGGACGACTATACCAAGATCTTCTCTGCTCAGGTCTGGGCACCGGAACAACCATACGTATGGAAGAAAAAGACATTCCGTCCCAACACCGATCCACTGCTCATATATGAATGCCACATCGGTATGGCTCAGGATGCAGAGAAAGTAGGAACTTACCGCGAATTCAAGGACAATGTCCTTCCTCGTGTGATTAAGGACGGATACAACTGCATTCAGATTATGGCAATTGCCGAACACCCCTACTACGGCAGTTTCGGCTACCACGTAAGTAACTTCTTCGCACCGTCAAGCCGTTTCGGCACTCCTGAAGAGTTGAAGGAACTGGTGGACGAGGCACACAGCAAGGGCATCGCCGTAATCATGGACATCGTTCACAGCCACGCTGTAAAGAACGAAATTGAGGGTCTTGGTAACTTCGCAGGTGACCCATGCCAGTACTTCAATCAAGGCGGTCGTCGTGAACATCCGGCTTGGGACAGCCTCTGTTTCGACTACGGCAAGAACGAAGTGCTGCATTTCCTTCTCTCCAACTGCAAGTACTGGCTTGAGGAATTCCATTTCGACGGATACCGATTCGACGGAGTTACATCCATGCTCTACTACAGCCACGGACTGGGTGAAGCCTTCGGAGGATACGGTGACTATTTCAACGGTCACGAGGATGACGAAGCAATTGCATACCTCACCCTTGCCAACGTACTTATCCACGAAGTCAAGCCTCACGCAATAACAATTGCAGAAGAAGTCAGTGGTATGCCAGGTCTTGCTGCTCCGTTCAAGGATGGCGGATATGGTTTCGACTACCGCATGGCAATGAACATTCCTGACTACTGGATCAAGACCATCAAGGAACTCAAGGACGAAGACTGGAAACCAAGTTCTATGTTCTGGGAGACTACCAACCGCCGTGCTGACGAGAAGACTATCTCTTACGCAGAAAGCCACGACCAGGCTCTGGTGGGTGACAAGACCATCATCTTCCGTCTTATCGATGCTGACATGTACTGGCACTTCAAGAAAGGCGACGAGAACTTCATGGCAACCCGCGGAATTGCACTTCATAAGATGATTCGCCTGCTCACAGCTTCCACTATCAATGGTGGTTATCTGAACTTCATGGGCAATGAGTTCGGACATCCAGAATGGATAGACTTTCCACGCGAGGGAAACGGCTGGAGCCACAAGTATGCACGCCGCCAGTGGAATCTCGTTGACAACAAGGAACTCTGCTACCACTATCTCGGTGATTTCGATGCAGCGATGATTCACCTCATCGGTGGCATGAAGAAATTCCAGAAGACTCCAGTAGTTGAAGTATGGCACAATGACGGTGATCAGATTCTCGCCTTCAGCCGCGGCAATCTGTTGTTCGTATTCAATTTCAGTCCAAACCGCTCATATACAGACTACGGATTCATCGTTCCCGAAGGTTCGTACGATGTAGTACTCAACACCGACGCAAGCGAATTTGGCGGCAATAACCTCGCTGACGACTCAGTTCGCCACTTCACCAACTTCGATCCAATCTATGCCAAGGACAAGAAGGGTTGGTTGATGCTCTATATTCCTGCTCGCAGTGCTGTGGTACTGAAGAAGAACGAAGAATAATGGCAAATTATAATTACAAAGGCTATGATACTCCCACAGGTGTAGTACGCTACACCTGTGGTGCTATTTTTTGTCTTTTCTCACTTGTCTATCTTCTCTTCATGCAGGGAGAGCTGCTTTGTCAGGCACAATATGTACTCTCAGAGGGACGCACCTCCTACTCCATCACGTTTGGTGCAATCATCATCACTCTTATTCTGCAGATTATTCAATGGGCAATTGCCAGATACAGCAAGCTGCCATCTCAATGGCATGCACTCACATATATTCCATCATTCATGATTCTTGCCATGCTGACCAGTTTCAATCCGGACAGCTTGCACAAATTCACATTTGGAACATGGTCATGGATGGTACCGCTGATGGTGATTCTCTATATTGCCCTTGTAATTATTATCAGAGTACACCACAGGCACGTGTCAAAACCCGAATCCCATAGCATATTCCTGAACTGTTTACCATGTTGGATAACAATGATGGTACTCATGCTGCTTTGTTCGCTCGCATCCACTGTTCCCGACACATATTTATATGAACTTAAGACAGAGCGTCTGCTTATGGAGGGGAAACCAGAGAAGGCAACGGAGGTTGGGAAGAAATCTCTGGCAACATCATTACGCCTAACCAATCTGAGGATGTATGCCCTGTCGCTTCAGGATAAACTGGCTGACAACCTATTCGACTATCCTCAGGAGTACAAATCAGAAGGACTCATCAGCCTTACAGACACAAACCGTAAGGAACACCGAACAACAGCCTATAATATCTGCCAGTACCTTGGTGACAACTCAACCACACAAAAGGTAATTCCCGCAAAAGACTATATACGGAATCTGCTCTATGAAGCCACAAAACTCAAGGAATCCCTTCTCCACACAGACAGTCTAGAACTGCAGCAGTCCGATTCCATGATGATTGCATATACATTGCAAACTAATTTACTTCCACAGTACAGCAAACGTATTCTCGACTATTACCTCTGTGCACAACTCTTGGAAGGAGAGACATCAGAATTCCTCGCCACGATTCGGAAGCACATTGATATCACCAATTGCGACAGTCTTCCCAAAGCTTACCGCGAGGCACTGGTAATGGCAGACTACAATTATCAGGATTCATTGACACGGCAACGCTATGAGTCATATCAGCAGATGTGCGACACACTTCCCGACCCCGTAATACGCAGCAATCTCACAAGGAGAAAATTCGGCAATACCTTATGGTGGTATGTTGACAATCTCAAAGGCATAAACAAGAAAAATTAATTTTTTTCACAAAAATGTTTGAAGTGAAGAAAAAAGAACGTATCTTCGCAAAAACTAACTAACATATTTATTCACTAATTTTTAAATCTAACATTATTATGGCTACAAAGAAATGGGTATGCCCAGTATGCGGCTACGTACACGAAGGTGACACTCCACCTGAGAGATGTCCACAATGTAAAGTTCCTGGAGAAAAATTCAAGTTAATAGACGAAGGCAAAGGTCTTAACTTTGTTACAGAACACGTGGTTGGTATTGCCAAAGAAATTCCAGACACAGAAGATGGACGTTTCATCCTGCAAGGACTGAAGGACCACTTCGCCGGCGAATGTTCTGAAGTAGGTCAATATCTGGCAATGAGCCGTCAGGCAGACCGCGAAGGCTATCCGGAAGTGGCAGAGGCTTTTCGTCGCTATGCACTGGAAGAGGCAGACCACGCCTCACGCTTCGCTGAACTCCTCGGTGAACTGGTTTGGGACACAAAGACCAACCTCGAAAAGCGTATGATGGCTGAAGAAGGTGCTTGCGCTGGCAAGATGGAGATTGCAAAGAAAGCAAAAGCTCTCAACCTCGATGCAATCCACGATACAGTTCACGAAATGGCAAAGGACGAAGCTCGTCACGGCGCTGGTTTCCAAGGACTTTTCAATCGTTATTTCAAGTAATAATTGAATTAACAAATTCATCATTCTTTCTCATAATTGAAAATGAAGTCTCAAGAGTTATCAAAACTTTTGGGACTTTTTTTATGCTTTACTGTCATTTTTTCCTAATTTTGCATAAGAATCAATATCACATCCCTTTTTATGAGCAAACTAACTGTTCTTGCAGCACTTCTGGCTTTATCTACACTGGCAAATGCAAAGCCTGTTCCAGGTGACACAATTGCGAGTCACGCAACGTGCCAGCTTGTTCCAGAGGGCAAAGCCATCTATATTCCACGCGACTTAAGGAATAATGATTTTGAGAGCGATACTGCACAATGGTCGTTCCACCGTATGGCCTGCACAGAGAATGTAGTTGTGTTTTGGGAGAAAGGATTCGGTAACGATCTGTCAAAGGCTCCCGACCTCGACGGCCACAAGATGACTGTTGATATTCAGAATCTGTTAGGCAGGCTTGAATACTTCTACCAAACCTACCGTGACCAGTACAAGTTCACGCTTCCTGGTAGCAATGCGGAGAAATACCGCATGATGGTGATGCTCAACTACTCTCTCGAAGGCACTGCCTACGGAGGTTGCTACGACAATTTCATAGGAGCGCTGTGGATTGCCCCCAACCGAGTACAGGACAAACGTCTTAACTGTATTGCCCACGAACTAGGACATTCATTCCAGATTCAGATTGCTGCCGACGGCAAAGGTCACGGAATTGGCGGAGGCATCTACGAGATGTGTTCGCAATGGATGCTCTGGCAGGTGAATCCCGAATGGACTACAGACGAGAACTACCATTGGGAATCCTTCCGCAAACTGTTCCATAAGCGTTTCCTCGATATTGAGAATATCTACCATTCACCATACGTGCTGGAATGGTGGTCTACTCTTCACGGTACAACCGTTATAGCCAACATATTCCGCGAATGTCGCCACGATGAAGATCCTGTTCAGACCTACATGCGTCTCTACGATTTGTCATTAAAGAAAATGTCTGATGAGATGTACGACTGCTACAGCCACCTGCTCACCTTCGATTACCCCCGTGTTCGAGAGAGTCACAAGCAATATGCCTGTCAGCTAATCACTCCGTATGTAAAGACAGGAGACGAGAAAAAGACTTTCATCAAGCCTAAGGACGACTTCATACCTGAGACCTACGGATTCAACGTGATTCCTCTGCCTCTAGTTACGGGAAAAGCCACAAAAAAAGTGATTTTCCAAGGCTTAGGCGATTCTGCCAACGATGACTTCCGCTTCGGAGTTGTAGTTATAGACAAAGATATGAAGCCCATCTATTCACCCATGAAGAAAGGATTCAAAGGAGAACTGACTTATTGGAACAACAACCAGGCATATCTTGTCGTTGTCGGTTGTCCGAAAGAGAAATACGAACCCTACACCTTCAATCCCTACGCTAAAAGCGAAAAGAAGGAAGAACACAAATTTCCTTACCATATTATTATAAAATGAAAAGACTTGTAAGCCTCATCATATTCCTCTTCACAGCATACTGCACAATGTTTGCTGCGGACAAGAAAGCACGTCTCACATCTCCTGACAAATTGCTGAAGGTGGAGATAACGGCTGGCAACCGCCTCTGCTATTCATTGTATAGCGGAAACACAGCAATAGCCAAGGATTGTCCTATCGACATCAGTATCGATGGGGTAAGCCTATGCACAGGCATCAAGTCTGCAACAACCAAGACTTCTCACAAGAAAGAGAGCATTGACGCACCATTCTACCGCAATCCACATTTCTCGGTGGAGTACAACTCACTTTCTCTTCAACTGAATACTGGCATAGCTGTAGAGTTCCGTGCCTACAACGAAGGTATAGCATACAGATTGCTCACCACCGGTTTTGACGGCAAGGAGTATATCGTCAATGACGAGGTGGCAGAGTTCAACTTCGTAGGAAGCGGCACATCCTATCTTCCCTACTCCACCAATGCCAAGAAACCCGAAGCTATGGCATTTCAGGCTACTTACGATGTAAAGCCTCTGAAAGAGCAGGCTTCCGACAACCTTGCTTTTCTGCCCTCAACCGTTGAAATCGGTGAACAGGACGATGAAGGCAACGGTATCAAGGTCACCATAATGGAGAGTAATCTTGAGAGCTATCCTGGTATGTTCATCCGTCCAGAAGGAGAGAGCGTGAAAGGATGGTTTGCACGTCGTCCGAAAAGTTTCGATGTCTATCCATGGCGAGTTCAGCGTTATGTCAAGGACACTGAGAATTATATTGCCCGCTGTAAAGGCAACCGCTCCTTCCCATGGCGCATCCTCGCCGTTAGCCGTCGCACCATCGATATGCCTACCAATAATCTGGTCTATGCCTTGGCAGAACCCAACCGCATTGGCGAAACATCATGGGTTAAACCAGGACTTGTATCTTGGGACTGGTGGAACGACTGGGGCATCTCCGGCATTAACTGGAAGGCAGGCATCAATATGGACACTTATGGCTACTACATCGAATTTGCACAGAAATATCACATTCCCTATATCATTCTCGATGAAGGCTGGTACGATCCAAAGAGCGGTGATATGCTCACAACTATCCATGAGATTGACCTACCATTCTTAGTGGAATTCGCCAAGAAGCGTGGTGTGAAAATAATCCTTTGGACGGTGTTCAACGTGCTCGACGACCAACTCGAAGCAGCTTGCAAGAAGTATTCAGAAATGGGAATAGCTGGTTTCAAAGTGGACTTCCTCGACCGCGACGACCAGGAAGCCGTGGAGATGACCTACCGCATAGCAGAAGCCTGTGCCAAGCATCATCTCATCCTCGACTACCATGGCATCTATCCACCTAAAGGCATCAACCGTACCTATCCTAACATAGTGAATTTCGAAAGCGTCTTCGGCATGGAGGAAGCCAAGTGGAGCAAGGTTGAGGAAAAGGACATGCCCCTCTACGATGTCACCTTCCCATTCATCCGTCAGCAGACTGGTTTCACAGACTTCACACCGGGTGGTATGCGCAATGCGACTAAACCAGACTTCCATCCTGTTTACAACAACCCCATGACGATGGGAACACGCTGTCACCAACTCGCCATGTACATCGTGCAGGATTCACCACTCACCATGTTGGCAGACAACCCTACCGCATACGATAATGAACCGGAATATACCGAATTCCTCAGTAGCATTCCTACACTCTTCGATGAGACTCGCGTGCTACAGGGACAGATAGGCAAATACATCGTCACGGCACGTCGAAAGGGCGACACTTGGTATGTGGCTGGACAGACAAACTGGGACGAACGTAAGATTAATCTTCCACTCTCTTTCCTGCCAGAATGCAATTACGTCGTCACTCTCCTCACAGATGGCGTCAACGCCAATCACAACGCATCGGACTATCGCATAGATACGCGAATCCACCATAACGGTGAAACACTTACCATCAGCATGGCTCAAGGCGGCGGTTTTGTTTTAAAACTTGAAACTCATAAACTTAAAAACTCATAAACTCAAAAACTCAAAATATGAAAAAACTATTTCTTTTCGCATTAACCTTAATTGCTATTTCGGTTCATGCTCAAAACTACACACCTACCAAGGTACGTGCTCACCGCATCGAAATCACTTCTGTACTCGACAAGAACATCGATGCCCCTGTTCTCGACTTTATGGCGCCTTACAAGGCAGGAGTCGACAGCCTCACAGCACCCGTGCTTGGTGAGGCAGCAATGGAAATGACACCCGACCGTCCTGAGAGCCTTCTCTCCAACTGGGTAGCCGACGCCCTTCGTCAGGAATCCACCCGTTACGGAAAGATGGCCGACATCGGTCTATGCAATGTAGGCGGACTCCGTGCCAATATGCCCAAGGGCAAAGTCACCATCGGCGACATCGTAGAGATAGCACCCTTCGAAAACAAATTCTGCATGCTAACCCTCCGCGGCAGCGACCTCCTAGACCTCTTCAGCCAGATTGCCAAATCACTTGGTGAAGGCATAAGCGGAGCACAGCTCGACATCTCTGCCGACGGCAAACTCCTCTCAGCTACCGTTGGTGGTAAAGCTATCAAGCCCAATGCCAAGTACACACTCGCTACTATCGACTACCTTGCTGAAGGTAATGACGGCTTGGTTGCATTGAAAAAAGCACTGAAGAAACGCGTGACGAGCGACAACGTCCGCGAAGTTTATATGGAATACATCCGCCGTGAGACTGCAGCCGGTCGCAAACTTACCGCACAGCTTGAAGGACGCATCACCATCAACGGCAAGCGTGCCGACCAAATCGAACGCGAAGTTAAAGCAAGCGGTGAGAAGCAACTCACCATTCTCCACACCAGCGACTCACACTCATGCATCTATCCCATCAATCCTAACTCTACAGACAAGAAGCGTGCCAACAAGGGTGGTTATCTGCGCCGTCTTGCACTCATCAACGACCTGCGTGCTGACAATCCAGACCTCCTGCTCGTCGATTGTGGCGACTTCTCACAAGGCTCAGCCTACTACAATCTCTACAAAGGCGAGGTAGAAGTAGGACTCATGAACCTCATGGGCTACGATGTAGCCACCATCGGCAACCACGAGTTCGACTTCGGCATCGACAACATGGTTCGCATCTTCCGCATGGCTAAGTTCCCTATCGTATGCTGTAACTACGACTTCGGCACTACACCTCTCAAGGACATCGTAAAGCCATATACCATTATCGAAAAGAACGGTCTGAAAATAGGTGTAATTGGTGTTGGACCTATGCTCGAAGGACTGGTAAGCACCAAGAACTATGAAGGAATTACCTATCTGGATCCTGTAGCAAGCGCTAATCCTATCGCTGCAAAACTCAAAAACGAAGATCATTGCGATCTCGTGATTGTACTATCACACCTCGGTCTTATCAAGGAACTTGAAGGCGCTATGCCCGACCCCGAATTCATTGCAGGTATGCACAACATCGATGCAGTCTTTGGCGGACACAGCCACTCTTACCTTACCGATCCTGTTTACTACAAGAATGCAGACGGCAAGGAGATTCCTTGCGACCACCAAGGCAAACACGCACAGTATGTAGGTATCCTCCAGTTTGACCTCAAGAAGAAATAATGCGTTTTTTCATCTATCTAAGCTACGACGGAGCCAACTACCACGGTTGGCAGATACAACCCAATGGGGTGAGCGTTCAGGAAACTCTCCAGAACGCTCTCTCCACCATCTTGCGCCAACCCATCGAAGTCGTTGGAGCAGGCCGCACCGATGCCGGTGTCAACGCCTCCATGATGGTAGCCCACTTCGATGTAAATGAAGTTATCGACTATAGTCGCTTCGGGCAAAGCCCCGAAGAATTAATAATGAAGAGTGAAGAATTTATCCTTCGCCTCAACCGCATTCTTCCTCCTGATATCGCTATTCAGCGCATTGTGCCGGTGACCGATGAAGCCCACGCACGCTTCTCTGCCACTTCGCGCACATACCATTATTACATCACGACAGAGAAGTCACCCTTCTCCCGTCACTACTCCTATCGCTATCCCCATCCACTCAACATCGACCTAATGAACGAGGCGGCACAGGCTCTCTTCGACTACACCGACTTCACCTCATTCTCCAAGCTCCACACCGATGTCAAGACCAACAACTGCCGCATCATGGAAGTGCGTTGGGAGCAAGTGAGCGATACGGAATGGAAATTCACCATCACAGCCGACCGATTCCTTCGCAACATGGTTCGCGCTATCGTCGGCACCCTTCTCGATGTAGGTCGAGGCGTCCTCACCGTTGATCAGTTTCGTGCAATCATAGAGAAAAAAGACCGCTGTTCCGCTGGCACCAGTGTCCCTGGCAACGCCCTCTTCCTCGCCAACATCACATATCCAGATAAAATCCAGACCAACCCCCTTTAAACCTTTAAATCCCATAACCCGCAGTAGGAAACTACCCCCTCCTTCACAGGGCAATCGCGCGTTCGCGTTCAAGCGATTGGTGACCGAAGGGAAGGTGTCTGTACGGGGGAGGGTCTTTCACTCTCATGTGGCTCGCTTTAGCATTTCTCTCAGCATTCCTATTAGGATTCTACGACGTGTTTAAGAAGAAGTCGTTGAAAGCCAATGCCGTGATTCCGGTACTGACACTCAACACTCTCTTCTCGTCAATCATATTCCTGCCCTTTATTCTCCTTTCCGCCAATGGTGTGATTGGAGAGGAATCACTCTTCTTCACCCATAGCTACGGATGGGCAGAGCACCGCTTCATCCTGTTCAAGTCGTGCATAGTCCTGGCTTCTTGGCTCTTCGGCTATTTCGGCATCAAGAACCTGCCGCTAACTATAGTTGGACCAATCAATGCCACTCGTCCCGTTATGGTGCTCATCGGTGCACTCACCTTCTTCGGAGAGAAGCTCTCACTCTTCCAGTGGCTTGGAGTCATCACAGCTATGATAGGACTCTATCTCCTCTCCCGCAGCGGCAAGAAGGAAGGCATCGACTTCAAGCACAACAAATGGATTATCTTCGTGCTTCTCTCCAATATCCTCGGAGCCATATCCGGGCTTTACGACAAATTCCTCATGGCACCTGAGTCGGCAGGCGGAGTTGGTCTTGACAAGATGGCTGTTCAATCCTGGTACAACATCTACCAGCTCGGCATGATGACGTTCATGCTTATTCTTCTGTGGTATCCCGTCCGTCATCGCACTACCCCATTCCATTGGACATGGACTATCATTTTCATCAGCGTATTCCTGTCTGCTGCCGACTTCATGTATTTCTACGCCCTCAGTCACGACGGAGCGATGATTAGCATTGTCTCCATGATTCGTCGAGGCAGCGTCCTCGTCAGCTTCGCCTTCGGAGCCTTAGCCTTCCATGAGAAGAATCTCCGCGCCAAAGCCATCGACCTTGCCCTCGTCCTCCTCTCCATGATCTTCCTCTTCATCGGCAGCAAGTAAGGAGAATTATTGTTTAACACACAATGAATAAAAGAAAATATTCCTCTGATTCTTGGCAAAGATAGAGTGCAAAAGCAACGAGACTACATAGAAACAGAAGGAGGACAGCACTTAATAGAATTTAAGTCCTCGTTTTGGTGGAATTTTCAAGTATTTGGAAATATTTTTTTTAGTATTTAAAAATATTTTTCCAAGTACTTGAAAATTTGACAATGTTTCTTTGTGGATTTCTTAAAAGAATTGTATCTTTGCCTTGAAAGTGTAGATATATAATCCTAATGCTGAGGATTAATGTTTTACCATCCAAAATTCAGAGCTATGAGAGAAATTTCAAAATCAACATGCCTTTTCAAGGTAGGTCCTAAGAAAGTAGGCATAGGCGGTAAGAAACTAAAATATGTGGCGCGTCCGTATTATGCACCAAAGCAGTCAGAGAATGATACTATCGAACAGATTGTCCGCAACTTCGATGGCTTGCGTCCATATCAGGTTCGTGGTGTTGTAGATGCTATCGTCAATGATTTCCATAACCAAATCATGAAAGGCCATCCTATGAAGATTGCTGGATTGGGCACATTCCGTCTGTCGTTCAACAGCACATCACGCGACACACCGGAGGGCTTCACTTCGGCAGACATCCTCAATCCTCACATCATCTTCACCCCAGAAAAGAAACTTAAAAACTATATCCAAACCCACGTTGTGTTTGAGGAAGCAAAATAGTATTGGGCATTAGGATAAGAGGACATGTACTGAAAAACATGTGAAAATCATTTTAAGTGAAGAAAAACTGGTAAAAGCGGTGTATTACTTGCAGCATTCATTATTTCTGCTTATCTTTGCTTGATAAATACAAATGCATAGATGAGGACGTATACTGACGATGAGTTGCGCAAACTGATTTCGCGCCCAATTTTCAAACTGATTTCCCAGGTGGCAGATGCCGAGGGAATGGAATGTTATGTGATTGGGGGATATGTGCGCGACCTGTTTCTTGAACGCAGGTCGAATGACATAGACTGTGTGGTTGTGGGCAGCGGAATCCAGATGGCGAAAGCTGTAGCGAAAGCCATTGAGCAACGAAGCGGAAGAAAGGTGCATGTAGCTGTATATGCCAATTTCGGTACTGCTCAACTGCACTTTGGAGGCGAGGAGATTGAGTTTGTCGGTGCACGACGAGAGAGCTACAGCCATGATTCCCGCAAACCGATTGTGGAGGACGGCACTCTGGAGGATGACCTGAACCGACGCGACTTCACCATCAACGCAATGGCTCTGTGTCTGAACGGTGAACGCTTCGGAGAACTGGTTGACCCGTTCGACGGTCTGATGGACTTGGAGGATGGCATCATGCGTACCCCACTCGACCCCGACATCACCTTCAGCGACGATCCTCTGCGTATGCTGCGATGCATACGGTTCTCCGCTCAGTTGCATTTCGACATAGAGCCTGAGACTCGTGAAGCTCTGAAGCGCAATGCCTCTCGTCTGAAAATCATAAGCGGTGAGAGGATTCAGGATGAGTTCAACAAAATCCTGATGACGACAACTCCAAGCCGAGGCATCTACGATCTCTACGACACAGGTCTGCTGCAGCAATTCCTGCCAGAACTCTGCGAACTGGACAATGTGGAGACGCGCAACGGTCGTGCCCACAAGAACAACTTCTACCACTCACTGGAAGTGTTGGACAATGTAGCGAGAACCACCACTAATCATCCAAGAGGGAAGAATTCACCAGAAGACAAGGAGAAGGAAGAGAAGGAGGATATGACTTTGTGGTTAAGGTGGGCTGCGTTGCTGCACGATATTGGGAAACCGAAGAGTAAGCGATGGGACGATGCCCAGGGATGGACGTTTCACAACCATAACTTCATAGGGATGAAGATGGTGCCGCAGATTTTCCGTAGGATGAAGCTACCACTCGATGCGAAGATGAAATATGTGCAGAAGCTGGTGGAACTCCACATGCGTCCAATAGCTATAGCTGACGACGAAGTGACGGACAGCGCCGTTCGTCGATTGCTCAGCGAGGCAGGTGACGACATCGACGATCTGATGACGCTTTGCGAAGCGGACATCACTTCGAAGAACGAAGTCCGCAAACAGCGGTTCAGGGAGAATTTCCGTATGGTTCGCGAAAAACTCACCGACCTGGTGGAGCGCGACTATAAGAGGCTATTCCAACCATGCATAGACGGCAACGAAATCATGGAGATGTTCCACCTGAAACCATCCAGGGAAGTTGGGTTGCTGAAATCGGCACTTAAGGAAGCAATTCTGGAAGAGACAATTCCCAACGAGCGCGAAGCTGCAATTGAATTTTTGCAAGCTGAAGCTAAGAAATTAAGAATTAAAATACATTAATGATGAATTAAGAATCAGATTATCGATGTGCGCCCTTCAACATAACGATATAACGTTATAACGAAATACTAATTAGACAAAGCGAAATAATTAAATAACATCAATTATATGAAACGAATATCAGCGTTATTTATCGGAGCGTTGCTCCTGGGAGCAAATGTGAATGCTCAGGATTTACCCGCTAAGCCTTATGCTCAGCAAGTGAAGAACGACGAAGCGCAGAACGTTCTGAAACTGATTGACAAAGTCAACACCTATTGGCAAAGCCATAACAAGGCTGAATGTCGCGGATTTTGGGACAATGCCGCTTACTTCACCGGCAATCAGGCTGTGTATGAACTGACAGGCAATAAGGATTATCTTGACTATGCCCTGCGCTTTGCCCGTCACAACAACTGGAAAGGTGCTACCGAGGGCAACAAATCGAAATGGGAGTACAAGACCTATGGCGAAGGTATGCGCCACGTGCTCTTTGCCGACTGGCAGATTTGCTTCCAGATTTATATCGACCTGTATAAACTCGAACACAGGGCAGAACGCCTGGAACGTGCACTGGAGGTAATGACCTATCAGGCTTCAACTAATGAACGTGACTACTGGTGGTGGAGCGACGCTCTGTACATGGGACTGCCTATCTTCACAAAACTATATACCATTACCCACGACCAGAAGCTGCTCGATAAGCAATATGAGTGTTTCCTGTGGACCGACTCCCTGCTCTTCGACAAGGAAGCACAGCTCTACTATCGCGATGCAAAATATGTGTATCCGAAAGTCAAGACAGCCTGCAATGAAGGAAAGAGTTTCTGGGCAAGAGGCGACGGATGGGTTCTGGCAGGACTTGCAAAGGTGCTGCAGGATCTTCCAAAAGACTCAAAGTACCGTGCTATCTACGTGAAGCGATTCCAGCAGCTGGCTGAAGGCGTTGCACGTTGCCAGCAGGAAGAGGGTTACTGGAGCCGTTCCATGCTCTGCGAAGAGGATGCTCCCGGCTACGAAACCAGTGGAACAGCATTCTTCACCTATGGTATGCTCTGGGGGGTAAACAACGGATTGCTGCCAGCAGCTAAATACAAGCCTGTTATCGACAAGGCATGGAAATACCTCTCCACCATTGCTCTTCAAGAGGATGGAAGCATCGGTTTCGTTCAGCCAATCGGCGAGAAGCCCGACCCAACCCGCAAGGTTGATGCTCATTCTCAAGCACCATTCGGCACCGGTGCATGGCTCCTCGCCGCATGTGAATATGTTCGGTATAGTGAAAAATAAAGAATGAATCATGAAAGATTTTTTTAAGTACGTTCTAGCAACAGTAACAGGCCTCATAATAATGGGGTTAATCATTACCATAATAACTATAATCAGCCTTGTAGGCATGATGAGTTCT
This sequence comes from uncultured Bacteroidales bacterium, assembly GCA_902776985.1. Taxonomy (GTDB): domain Bacteria; phylum Bacteroidota; class Bacteroidia; order Bacteroidales; family Bacteroidaceae; genus UBA3839. Next base: position 10,923 of record CACYSD010000016.1, on the reverse strand, counting down.
GCGACTATTTCAGTACCAGACGACTGCGTAATGGTTTTGAAGCTCGACGGAGAACTGAATGAAAGAGCTTCTTCGGCTTCCCTCACATCAATGATAACCGGTGGTTCGAGCCAACTCGGACTCAGCGAGATTCTCACTGCCATTCAAAATGCCAAGGAGAATGAAGATATTAAGGGTATATACATTGAAGGCGGCAATCTGTCTGGTGCCACTCCTGCCATGTTGCAGGAAATTCGTCAGGCATTGCTGGATTTCAAGAAAACAAAGAAATTCATTGTTGCCTACGCAGACACATACACTCAGGGTTCATACTATATCAGTTCTGTGGCAGACTCAGTTTTCCTGAATCCACAGGGAATGGTGGACTGGAAGGGTCTCGCCATGCAGACCGTATACTACAAGGAAGTTATGGACAAACTTGGTGTACGTATGGAGATATTCAAGGTAGGCACATACAAGTCAGCCGTTGAGCCATTCATGCTCACCGAGATGAGTGAAGCCAACCGTGAGCAGATCACCACCTTCAGCAAGGAGATATGGGGTGAGATGAAGAAAGAAGTTGCAGCATCACGCAAACTCACTTCTGCTCAACTTGACGCTCTGGCAGACACCATGATGATGTTTGTGGAACCTACATTCTACAAGAAAACTAAACTTGTGGACAAACTGGTTTACTCTGACTATATACCCAAGATGCTGGCTCGCATGACAGGCAAGGAGAACGCAAAAGAATACAACACCATCTCTGCTCAGGATCTTGCTGCAAGCACAGCTATGGAACCAAAGGGAACCAGCGGCAACGTCATTGCTGTCTATTATGCCTTCGGCGACATCGTCCAGGAACCATCCGAAGGACTGACTGCAGACGATGAGATTGCTGCAACCAAGGTAATCAAGGATCTCCACGAGCTGACCGAGAACGAGGACATTAAAGCCGTTGTACTGCGTGTTAACTCAGGTGGAGGAAGTGCTTACGCCAGCGAACAGATTTGGCATGCCATCACAGAGATGAAAGCCAAGAAACCGGTTATTGTCTCGATGGGAGGAATGGCTGCCTCAGGCGGTTACTACATCTCCTGCAATGCCAACTGGATTGTGGCTGAGCCTACCACCCTTACTGGTTCTATAGGTATATTCGGAATGATGCCTGTGGCTAAGGAACTTATCAATGACAAAATCGGATTGCACTACGAGACTGTAAAGACCAACCGCTTCGGTGACTATGGTGACTACACTCGTGAGATGAACGACGGAGAGAAGGAATCCATGCAGCAATACGTGAACCGCGGTTATGAACTCTTCACCAAGCGCTGTGCTGATGGACGTGGCATGAAGCAGGATGAGATCAAGGCTATTGCCGAAGGACGCGTATGGACAGGACTTCATGCCAAGCAATTGGGATTGGTTGACCAGTTAGGCAATCTTGACGATGCTATTGCCGTGGCTAAGAAACGCGCAAAAGTCGATGAATGTACCATTCTCTCCTACCCTGCTCCAAAGAGTATGTTCGACAACCTGTTCTCACAGAGCAGCGGAGAGAGCTATGCAAACGAATATATGAAGAATACTCTCGGGGACTTCTACGGAGTTATCAAGAGTATAAAGCAAATCAAGAGTGGATTCAGCATGCAGGCTCAACTGCCCTACTATTTCATATACAATCTATAAATCTCCTGTACTATCATTCACACTTCACTTTAAATGGAAGGCGACCACGTAAAAATATATTATCCTCTCATACCCTTCTCCTGGCTATATGGATTTGGAGTAACTGTCCGTAACATAATGTTTGAGTGCGGACTGCTGCATAGTGAGAGTTTCGATGTACCGGTAATCAGTATCGGTAACATCACCGTTGGCGGCACAGGCAAGACACCACATACTGAATATCTTATCAAACTGCTCAGCCCCACACAGCAAGTGGCAGTACTCAGTCGTGGCTATAAGCGCAAATCCAAGGGCTATATCCTTTCCGACAACTCTACACCAATGTCGAAGATTGGTGATGAGCCATTCCAGATGAAACAGAAGTTTCCTCACATCCACATGGCTGTGGACAAGAACCGACGCCATGGAATAAAGGAACTGTGCAAGCTATCGGTATATCCAGCGGCAAACGTGATAATACTCGACGATGCCTATCAGCACCGCTACGTCACACCAGGCGTGAACATCCTTCTCATGGACTATCACCGGCTGATATATTTCGACAAGCTTATCCCTGCAGGCAGACTTCGTGAGCCACGCTCCAGCAGCAATCGTGCAGACATAGTGATTGTGACCAAATGTCCCGAGAGCATCACTCCTACCGAACGAATGGGAATCACTCAGTCACTGAAACTTCAACCATGGCAGAAGATATACTTCACTCACTTCAAATACGGAAATCTAAAAAGTATAGCCAACGGAATTTCGTCGAAGAATAAGGTTAATGACATAGAGTTATCAGAACTCAACGACAATGAATACAATGTACTGTTGCTGACAGGAATCGCCTCTCCTCAACAGATGGCATACGATCTGGAGAAATTCTGCAAATTCACATCCATGAGTTTCCCCGATCATCACGATTTCACGAGAAAGGACATTGCACTGGTTGACAGGCGTATCAAAGAACTTGAAAGCAACGGAAAGAAAACTATTGTCATCACAACAGAGAAAGATGCTACCCGACTTGTATCATATATTCGCCAGAATCCCAGCGACGGAAGTATTCTCAGTTCCACAGAAGGAAGGGATTTTTATGCCTTGCCTATAGAGGTAGTGTTCATGAATGACAAAGAAAGCGAATTTAATCAATTCATTTTAGGATATGTAGAGAAAAATTCAATAAACAGCACTCTTTCTAAAATAAAGAATGCTAACACAACCAAAACTACAAATAACCTTGAATGAAGAATTGCTTAGCAAATGCGAATAAATGGAGAATAAATAATTATGGAAATATCAGAAATAGGAGAATTCGGACTTATTGACCGACTGACAAAAGACTTAGGAACATTCCATCCACAGACACTCGTTGCAGTAGGCGACGACTGTGCTGTGCTCGCATGTGATGACAAGTCAGACACACTCGTAACCACAGACCTGCTGATGGAAGGAGTACATTTCGACCTCACATACATGCCGCTAAAGCACCTCGGCTACAAAGCAGCACAGGTGAACTTCAGCGATGTTTACGCAATGGGCGGAATGCCTCAGCAAATCACCGTCAGCCTCGCTATCAGCACTCGCTTCACGGTAGAGGATATTGAAGAACTCTATGCCGGCATCAGACTGGCGTGTGAGAACCATCATGTGGATATTGTTGGCGGTGACACCACGTCCTCAAAGACAGGACTTGCCATCAGCATCACCTGTATCGGAAGTGTAGCTAAAGGCAGGGCCATCCGCCGCAACGGTGCAAGACCCACAGACCTCATCTGCGTAACCGGAGACCTCGGTGCGGCATACATGGGACTTCAGCTGCTGGAGCGTGAGAAGGAAGTGTATTACCAGATGATAGATGAGGCAAAAAAGAAAGAAACCCCTACTGAGGGAGGTTTGGAAGATTTCCAGCCCGACTTTGCAGGACGTGAATACATTCTCGAACGTCAGATGCGTCCAGAAGCCCGTCGTGACATCATCCTTGCATTGAAAGAAGCAGGTATTCAGCCAACAGCCATGATGGACATCAGCGATGGACTTTCCTCAGAACTGATGCATATCTGCAAGCAGTCAGGAGTTGGTTGTCGTATTTACGAGGAACGTATTCCGCTCGACTACCAGACAGCTGTGATGGCTGAGGAACTGAATATGAATGTAACCACTTGCGCACTCAACGGTGGTGAGGACTATGAACTGCTCTTCACCATTCCAATCTCAGATCATGAGAAGATAGAGGAAATCGAAGGCGTGAAACTTATCGGACACATCACAAAACCCGAACTCGGAGCAGCGCTCATCACCCGTGACGGGACAGAATTCGAACTCAAGGCACAAGGGTGGAATCCGCTAAAGAAGTAACACAAATGAAATACATATTTGCGTTTTTATCAATGATAATAGGCTTGCCAGCAATGGCACAGAGCCTTAGAGAATCTGGGACAAGCGAAAACGACATTGTTCCTGAAGGTTGGGAAAAAACTGTTGTCCAAGGAGACTTGAACAAAGACGGAATTGCAGACTTGGTACTGGTTGCCTATCCAGATTCCAGCAAATCAATACTGGCTATCTACTTTGGTTCTGCAGAAGGTAAACTGAGTTGCTGGAAGAAATACGAGGAAGTAATTCCTATAGCTACAGAGGGGTTCGAGAATGTGGATGCAGACTTAAGCATCACATCCAAGGGAGTGCTTCGCATCAACATCAGCCATTCTTCCGATGTAGGCAGTTATTTCACGTCAACCGACAAGTACTCCTTCCGTTATCAGAACGAAGACTTCTACCTGATTGGGTATGAAGAACAAAGCCTCCAACGCAACATTGGCACCATGACAACTACAAGCGACAACTACCTGACTTGGAAGCGTAAGGTCAGAACCGAGAACATCTTTGAGGACGAAGATCCTGCCCCCAAGGAGAAATGGAGCACCCTACCCCGTAAAGCCTTGGAAAAATTAGGAGCACGCGAATTGTAGTCAAAAGTCTACAGTTCTGCTATCTGTTTATCCATCCATTCGATTCTCTGTAGAAAACAGTCGAGCATACGCTCTACAGCATCGTGGAAACTTAAGCACCAGACGTATGATAGAGTTCTTCTCCCTGAGATGAAGTTATTGTTAATTCATTATTTCCCAACCACACATCTTTCTGAATGGTTGCTTTATTGGGTGTTGATATTTCCACCACAGGCAGTCCTGTTTGCATCACCTCCTCCATGTCATTCCACACACCACTATCCATCGGTTTCTCACAAGCTGCAACACAAATAAGGACAGACACCACTATTATATGTATCAGCTTCTTTACCATTCAAGAACTGTGGTTATTCTTCCATAAACATTCAAAAACATGAAATCTAAAGTGCAAATATAATAATTCTGCGGCAAAATGTGTATATTTGCAATAATAATCAGTCATTATTTATAAGAAATTGACTAGAAACTATATTATGGAAAGAAAACAAATAGCAGCCGAAAGGAAGAGATGCGGTTCGCACAACTGTGCTCAGGCAATCCTCTGTACCTATGCCGACAAGGTTGGAATTGACGATGAGACTGCAAGAAATATCGCCAACGCCTTTGGTGCAGGCATGGGGAATATGGAGGGGACTTGCGGGGCACTGGTAGGTGCAGGCATCACCCTTGGAATGTACACCAAAGACCGGGCGAAGTCAATGAGGGGAATGAAGCAGATGATGACCAAGTTCCAGCAACGCAACGGTGCTACGCAATGCAAATTACTCAAGGGCATCGGCACCAATGTGGTACTTCGTGAATGTCCTGACTGCGTAGCCGATGCGGCAGAATTTCTGGAAGAACAAATGGAGGGAGCTTAGTCCTTTATCGTAATAGTTATTACGAAGCTCAGAGCGTAGAGCACAGCCAAGACTATGAACAGGTGCATGTACTGAAGTCCCATAGTATTGACAATGAGGTCTGAAAGCTGATTACCACTCATACCTGCCCATGCCCATGCAGACAAAGCCAATCCGTGAATGGTGCTGATTTTCTCCATTCCGAATTTGCTCTGGAGAAGGGTTGGGAGTGTAGAGAATCCACCACCGTAACCGGCATTGATAGTACACAGCATTATGATTATAGGGATGAGGGCGAAACTAACGCTGCCGAGAATCATCACAAGCAGCGACGACATGAAGATAACCTTGTAAACCATTTCCTTCCTCACCATAAAGTCCGACATAGTGGAATAGCCAAAGCGACCCATGGTGTTGAACAGAGCCGTAAGAGATGACAGAATACCTATGTCGACTACTCCGACTGAGATTCCGATGCTCTTCTCAAAGGCTATGAGAGCAAGTCCACAAGTGATGTTGAGATAGAAGATAAACCATATCTTCAGGTAGGTAGGATTCTTGATAATAGCAAGATAATCCTTGAAGTCGAACGGAGTTTTCTGCTCCACCCATCCCTTCGGTTTTCTGATAAGCAATGCAGCTAACGCCATCGACACAATCGAAATGGCAGCCATACAGATAAGAGTCGTACGTACATCGTATTCCTTGCTGCACCATTCGATGAAGGGAGAGAACAACACTTTGGACAGTCCGAAACCGCTGATTGCAATTCCTGTAGCCAGACCCTTATGTCGGGAGAACCAGAGCATCAGGGTTTTTACAGGTGAGAGATAGCCGATGCCCAATCCCACTCCCATGACACATCCATAGGAAATCAGGAGGAGAGCCTGGCTTTTCATATCAATTGCAAGGACCGACAGGAGCAATCCACTGGCGAAACAAACGAGCGAAACCACAGATGCCTTCTTCACATTCAACTCCACGAATCTGCCTCCGAATGCAGCACTCATTCCCAAAAAGAAAATTGCCAGAGAAAAAGCCATTTCTATCGACGATACACTACAGCCAATCTCCTGGGCTATGTCGTCCTTCAGCAAACTCCAGCAATAAACACTTCCAATACATGAGTGTATGAGCAATGCAGGAATTGCAGCTCTCATCCATTTGTTTTCAAACCCTTTCATAAAATTTGAGTTTTTAAGTTCTTTGTAATTTCGTTAAACGTTAACCGTTTTAGTTGTCTCCGCAAAGATACAAAAAGTAATTATTAATTTAAAATTACAACTGATAAAATATAAATGAATTATACCGATTTATTCCTCGATTTCGACGATACACTCTACGACACACATGGTAATGCTGTCATTGCCTTGAAGGAAACGTTTGAAGACTTTAACCTCGAACAATATTTTCCCGACCCACAGGATTTCTATGATGCTTACTGGTTGGCGAACATAGATCTCTGGACACGTTATTCCAAGGGTGAAATCACTCGCGATTATCTCATCGTAGAACGCTTCCGTCGTCCGTTAAGCGTAGGTCAGGGCATAGAGGTGACCAAAGAGATGTGTCTGGAGATAAGTGACCAATTCCTCGATTACTGCGCATCCAAGCCCGGAGTGATAGAGGGAGCGCACGAATTGATGGACTACCTGCGTCAGCGAGGCTATCGCATGCACATGACCAGCAACGGTTTCCACGAGGTACAGTATAAGAAACTGGAAGCCTGTGGACTGCTCGACTATTTTGACACCATCATCCTCAGCGAAGATGCAGGAGCGAATAAGCCCTCACCTCTTTTCTTCGACTATGCCTTGCGTCAGTCTGGAGCCTGCCGCACAACCACTCTCATGATTGGCGACAACCTGCAGACCGACATCAAGGGTGCACTCTCTTCAGGCATTGACGCCCTACTCTTCAACCGCTGGAATGTTGAAGTAGATGACTGTTCGCCTAAACCCACATTCATAGTCAACAATCTCAGGGAGATTATGAATGTATTGTAATTAATAATTAATAATTACCTTATTTCCGCCATGAATGTAAACACCATTAACCGTAGGTTGGCTCTTCAGACGACGTCCTTGCAAGTCATACCATGAGTTGTGGTTGTCGGCAAAGGTGCTGATACCATTGACAGAAGTAGTATAATCAGCCAGGTAAAGCAGACCATCATGGTTATAGTAACCACCGTTCATGAAAGGAAGGATGTCTGTCAGAAGGTCGTTGTTAGTGAAGATAATCTTCTCAGGAGCAGGATTGCTTACTATCGGTCCTGTCCACTTCCACACCTTACGGCCATTGGCAGTCAATCCCACCATCTCCATCTTCTGCAGTTTGCAGCCCACAAAGTCGTTCAAGTCAGTAGTAGGTTCTGCTGCTGTGCGAGTCTTGCAGTAGATTGGTTCATCCCAGCAGAAACGTGGTTCCTCAAAGTAAGCGTAGTAGCAGCCGTCAAGTGCTTCCACGCAGTCAGGAGCGTCAGCAGGACGAGTAAGATCTGGCTGAGCTGGTTCTGGCAGAGGTTTGGCGTCAGCATCAGGGAATACGGTCAGACGCAGTTCTGTGCAACCATAGGGAATAAGGTCAAGATACTTAGTCTCATCACTCAGGAACTTCAGCTTACCTTGCTCAGGCATAGCTGGAGTATAGCGGTTGTCTACAAGTCCCCACTCTATCTGCTTCACAGGTATACGCAACTTGGCAGGGTTGCTGGAAAGGTCGAAGGGGAAGGGATTGTCGTTGATGTCAAGCACCTCCTCAACCATATCAGAAGTTAGTTCTAACGGTTGACCATCATCTGTATATGCGTAGTTGAACTCACCAGTAGGAGTGATGTTCCAGCACTTGAAATCTGGATTCTCAGGCTTTTTGCCATGCATGCACTCATACTCTGTATTGTCTTCAGTCATCTGCTGAGGAATGGCATAAGAATAGAGCAGCGGACCGCACTGGAAATATACACCCTGACCTTCAGCCACCTTCTTCTCAACAGTCATAGGAAGGGTAAGTTCATATACATCACCAGCCTTTACTGCTGCTGCCACCTTTTCGAACGAGCCTCTTTGCAAGTACAAGTCAACAGGTGTGCCGTTGATGCTCAACGAAGCGTTGCGACACCAAGAAGGAATTCGCAGAGTCAGAGGAATTGACGCTCCTTCGTCACCACTCACCCAAAACAATAATTTTTCATTGAAAGGATAGAGCGTCTCACAAGTGATTGTTATATCGCCGTTTTCAGTATGAAAAGTAGCCTCACTTGGTCCGTAGATAGCTGCAACTGCTCCTCCCTCGCTATCTGTCATCCACATTCGGCTGACAAAGTTTGGGAGCATACGGTTCACATTGCCGGAGCAACATTCAGTCTCGTGAGTCGGACGGTAAGCCATCCATGTAGAGCCATGCTTGTAGATGTTATGATTGGAAGAACCTGTGGCAATAAACTGATTGACAGACGAGAAGTACTGGAGAGAACGAAAGTCCTTTGTGATACATCCCATTCCGGCGTTGTAGATAGCCTTTTCTATCTTGTCAGCCCACTCAGCCTCACCAGTAACAGAGAGATAGTGGCTCAGAGTCCATGTAAAATCCACTATATCACAAGTCTCGTGGCTTATGCATACATCATCGCCCAGAAGGAATTCAGAACTTGATGGCACACCATCGGGCAGCATCGACTCGCTCTCAACCTTGCGGATAGCAGTCATAGCGAGGTCAAGATAGTGCTGTTTGCCAGTGTAAGCATAGAGCAGCAACGGAAGTTTGAGCATCTCGCAGAAAGTCACGCTGTGCATATAGAAAGGTTCGTCGCTCATGATGGCGGTCTCATCCACAGCAAACTTGTCCTGTACAGCCCAGGCGTCTTCAGCCAACTTAAGCAGCTGCTGATTACCAGTCTTGCCATAAGTCCAGAGCATACCCTCAAGTGACATGATATTGCGTCCGCCCACGATACCACCGGCAAGGTCATCTACACCGAAGTTCAAGTAGTGCCTTTCTAATGCTTCCGGGATACGAGCGTCACCGTCGTGTTCATACTTAGCCTGAAGCACTCGGAAGAAAACCGACATCGGCCAAGTGATACCCTCAAGGGTAGAATTGCCTAGCACCCCACTCTCACTGGGATTGGCAAGCGTGTATTCAACACCCTCCATAGCCTTGTTGACCATAGCCTCGTCGTTCAGTTCGTAGCCCAGTCGCAAGAGTCCGTCTGTGTAATAGGCGGTCTGCTCGTAGCGCCACCAGTTGTCACCGTAAGTCTCGTCAGAGCGAGAAATCTCTCCTGCCCACAGACATGAGTTATATGGGTAGGAAAGAGCTTCGGGGTGTCCCGTCAGTCCATCGTGCTGACGCTGCAATAAAGTCTGCAGCCAGCCAGTAGGATGGATGTCCGACACCTTTCCCATTGTGAATTTACTCTGTGTTTGTGCCTCTGTAATAACATTATTGCCAGCCATCAGGGCTGCCAGCAGCAGCCACTGCATAAAACGTACCTTTCTTTTCATTTACAATCCATTTACCTTTTTATGTTATTCCTATGAAATACACCATATTGTAATTCGTCGGTAAAGGTACAAAAAAAACTTTGTATTGAACAATAAATTCAATGCAGATATTAAAAGAAAAAGAGTTGATCTATTTGTGTTTTTCTATACTATTACTTTAGTTTTGCAAATAATAACTTTCCGACGCAGAATGTAAAATCTGCAAATATAAGTCGTTAATAATCAGTGTATATGCCTCCAATTGCAGGGGACAGATACTATGCCGAGGGACGGTGGGGGGACGCAAAATAGGCAAAAATCTGCAACTGACGGAGCAGCGAGAGCAGAGTCAAGCGGGCTTGAACTCTGCCGAGTCGTGACGGAAGAAAACGAAGTTAAATGAAGCTGCCTTCAAAAATTATTCACATTCAAGAGCACCCTTCGTGACCGCAAGGACGACCGCCATTTGCAGTTCTATCGCGAACTGATGGGTAGTCTTTGCCTGACGATAATGTACGACATTTTCGAGGCCCATGCCCAACGAGAATCTACAGACTCGCATACCGACCGTACGGCCTATATTGTGAAACAGCTGATGACCTTGCTTTCCACCGGCATCATTCGAACAGAGCGTGATGTGAGTTACTATGCAGAGCGACTAAACGTATCGCCAAAGTATCTCTCCGCCACCATCAAACGCGTGACAGGACACAGTGTCACCTCATACATTGACCGCCACACCATACCCATATTAAAAGACTATCTGAATGATGAACGCCTGTCCCTCACCCAGATAGCAGAACTTATGAATTTCACAACTCTTTCCTATTTCAGCCGCTACTGCACCAAGCATCTTGGCCAGTCCCCCAGCGAATACCGACAGAGTCTTCAACCGAAATAAAGTATATTTAGCAAATACAATAAAAAAGGGGCCTGCCCAAGCGGACAGATCCCTTTCATTATTGTAAGAGTGATATTTAC
>CACYSD010000015.1:0-64202 GCA_902776985.1 uncultured Bacteroidales bacterium | reverse complement strand
TGGGTTGTCGGGAAAAAACCCGACAATTTGCGAATAAAAAACGCAAGCAACTAACAAAACAGGAGACCCCAGCCTACCCCCAGCCCCTCCCTAAAAGGAGGGGAGCTTAAGCCATCCAGATGGTTAAAGTCCTCCCCCTTGGGGGAGTTAGAGGGGGTCTGTTGGGGTCTTTAAATGTTAAAATTTGCATTTTTGCTTATTTATAACCAATTTAAATAAGAAAAAGGTGTAACTTTGTAGTAGAAAAAACTATGATCTAAGATGAAACGCCTAATTATTTCTTTATTGACATTGATTTCAGTTACCTGCATGATGGCAGGGACACCAGTACGTAAGCAGCTGTTCGATGACGGCTGGCAGTTTGCACTTAACGACAGCACCAAGTGGAGACCAGTCAACCTGCCACATGACTGGAGCATAGAGGGCGACTTCGACAAGGATGCTCCAGCTGGTCACGACGGTGCCTATCTGCCTACAGGCAAGGGATGGTACAGGAAAGTGTTTCAGGTTTCAAATGCCAAGTTTCAAGACCGAAAGCTGCGTCTCTACTTCGAAGGAGTGTATATGAATTCTGAAGTTTTCGTCAATGGAAAGAAGGCTGGCGGTCATCCATACGGCTACTCATCATTCTTCGTCGACATCACTCCTTTTGTCAAGGCGGGAAAGAACGAAGTCCTGGTACGTGTGGATAACTCGCAGCAGAAGAACTGCCGTTGGTACAGCGGTTCGGGCATCTACCGCCATGTGTGGCTGATGACTACACCCAAGCGCTATATCGATGAGTGGAGCGTGAGCGTCGCCACTCCCAACATCCACACTGTGGTTATCAATGCAGACGAGGTGATGGAGGACGGAAGCCGCAAGCCGTTCACAAAGACAATAAACGTAGAGCAGCCACATCTCTGGTCGCCCGACGATCCTTATCTCTACGAGACAGTGCTTGAGACAGAAACCGACCGTCTGCCTCTGACCTACGGAATCCGCACCATCGAGTATTCCGCAGAGAAAGGACTGCTGCTCAATGGCAAGCCAATAGTTCTCAATGGCGGTTGTGTTCACCACGACAACGGCATCATCGGTGCTGCTGCCTTCGATGCAGCTGAGTACCGCAGGGTAAGGCTGTTGAAAGAGGCAGGCTTCAATGCTGTGCGCACCTCACATAATCCACCGTCAGAAGCCTTCCTTCGTGCTTGCGACGAACAGGGACTGCTGGTCATCGACGAGGCTTTCGACGGCTGGCGCGACAAGAAGAACGAATATGACTACTCCACACTGATTGACCAGTGGTGGCAGGAGGATATAAAGGCTATGGTATTGCGCGACCGCAACCACCCCAGCATATTCTGCTGGAGCATTGGCAACGAAGTAATCGAGCGCAAGAAGATTGAGGTGGTGAAAACCGCACACAACCTTGCTACACTCTGCCGCAAACTCGACCCACAGAAACGCCCTGTCACTTCCGCTCTCTGTGCATGGGATCCCGAGTGGGATATCTACGACCCGCTGGCAGCGGAGCACGACATCGTAGGCTACAACTATATGATTCATAAATCGCAGAGCGACCACGAGCGTGTACCCAGCCGTGTGATGGTGCAGACAGAGAGCTATTCACGCGATACCTGGCAGAACTACCGGAAGGTGCAGGATGAGCCTTGGGTCATCGGTGACTTTGTGTGGACAGCCATCGACTACCTTGGAGAATCTGGTATCGGGCGCTGGTATTACGAGGGAGAACCAGCCAAAGAACCATGGCAGGCTACGATGTTCCCCAACCATGCAGCCTACTGTGGTGACATCGACCTCATTGGCCAACGAAAGCCCATCAGCCACTACCGCTCCATGCTATGGAATAAGGATGGAGAAAGGCTCTACATGGCAGTACGTGAGCCTGACGGCTATTATGGAAAGATACACACCACAATGTGGAGCGTATGGCCTACCTACGAGAGCTGGACATGGCCTGGTCACGAAGGCAAGAACATAGACGTGGAGGTCTATTCTCACTATCCCAAGGTACGCCTATACCTGAATGACCAGCTCGTCGGCGAGAAAGAAGTGGAGAAAGGTATGGCTACCTTTACCCTGCCTTATCAGCCAGGCACACTGCGAGTAGAAGCCCCGATGTATGAGTGCCGAGAAGGATCGTTTGTTCTCAAAACTGCCGGCGAAGCTACAGCCATACGTCTGACAGCCGACCGCACTGGTCTTCAGGCCGACGGACAGGATCTCGCTTTCATCACCGTTGAACTGACAGATGCTGACGGCATCGTGAACCTCACTGCCAACAACGAGTTAACAGCAAGCGTCAGCGGTCCTGCCACTCTCCTCGCCTTCGGCAACGCCGACATCAAGGATTGCGACCGCTACACCGACAGCACTCACAAAGCATGGAAGGGACGCGCCCTCCTCGTTGTCAGAAGCACAGGCAAGAGAGGCAAAGTCACCGTCACCGTTCAGGGCAAAGGACTGAAGGCCTCAACAATCAAACTGTAAATCTTTTCCATCATCACGCTGAAGCGCTGGATAACAAGTTATCGTTACGATACCGCTGTAGAAAGCACTCAAAACAATAAAAAAAATCCCCATCGATGAGCGGTGGGGATTTTTTGTGGGGATTATTGTTTGTTACTTGATTATCACTTTCCTGCCATTGTGGATGTAGAGGCCCGGGGGTAAGTTCTTAAGTTCTTGAGTTTTTGAGTTTTTAATTTCGCTCGGGGTTGAGTTCTTGAGTTTGCGGCCGCTGAGGTCGTACCAACCATCATGAAAACTGAAGCGGCTGTAGTCGGTAACTTCATTTACGGAAGTGGTTTCTTCGTCTCCGAAGTTCAAGTTGAAGCTCTTGATGGCAGTGATATTGATCGGTTCGCCTGCAACTAAATCACCTTTAAGGTGGAAATAAGCGCGGCAGGAGTTGATTGTCATTGCAGAACTCGGGTAGAAGAGTTTGTTGTCTTCTCCAAGATAAAGCATTGTCTTGTCTTCAGCAGCAATGGCTACAGGAGAAAAACTGCCGACAAAATCAACACATGTTGTTTCGGTAGTCTGTGTAGTGTTGCTTACTGTAACATTCAAGAATACAGGATTGGACAAATCTCCAAAATCCGTATCCCATTTCACAATGTAAGGTTTTCCTGCTTCTATGCTTGTTGCATCAACAAAGTTAAGGGTCAATTCTCCATAACCCTTTGATGTGCTATAACTTGAACTGCTCAAGGTCATCACCTTTGCTCCAGCAATGGGGGAATAACCTGTGGCTCCTTCTGGAATGTCGAAAGGCAGACAGAGCGTATTCCAGCTATCGGTAAATAAGGTGCGGTTACTGAGCAGGACATGCTTGGTTTTTCCGTGATTATCACTGAGAGTTGAGCTGTTGCCCGAACCATCCGCAATAGCTATAGGCGCAGGACTTCCTGTGTATGGGGCATCGTCGGTAGTACCGCCTGCATAGAAACAGTTGGCAATAGTTCCACTATTACTCGTATAAAGAGGATAATTTTTTTGATAGTTTCCTCCATCTGTCTGCACAACCGACTTCATAAAGCAGTTCTGCACTGTTCCGAAATTCTCTCCCACTATTCCGCCAATATACACTTGGGTTTGACCAGAATATACAACTCCTAAGTTATAACAGTTCTGGACTTTACCAGCAGCCGCATTAGTTCCTACAATTCCGCCTATACGGGCATGTACGTAACTGTAGCCTGTAACTGTAGCACTGTTTGAACAACCAACAATAGTTCCTTCGTTGTAGCCGGCAATACCACCGTGGTGGGATGCACTTCCCGGATTTGTTGTTACCGCAATGGTTCCACTACTGATGTTTACATTCTTTACAATTCCTGTTGAGCCAACTCTTCCAAAGAGACCGGCGTAAAGATCTGTTGCAGTGACCGTAAGGTTGGAAATGGTATGTCCCTGTCCGTCGAAGGTTCCATTAAAAGGATGTGCACTTGTGCCTATTGGAGTCCAGTTTACTCCATCGAGATTGATATCATCAGCAGTGAGTGTAACTGTGATTCCGTTGTAATTATCACCTTTATTGACACTGTTAGCGAAGCTCTGAAATTCTGCCACAGTGCCTACTGAGGTGATAACAGTTGCCTTGACTGTCATTCCGACAGTCAAGGCTATGATTATGCTCAAAAGTCTTTTCATGTTCATTGTGTTGTTGTAAATTTAGGTTTGTACCATCCGCTTTCACCTGTAGGTGCAGCTGCGGCATTGAATAAAGTCCAGTTAGATATAGTGTAGATTCGATGCAGAATATCACAATAGTAGTGGAGACTTACTGTCATGTCGCCGCCGTTGCCGGCGATAGACAGAGGATAGTAGGTGATGGTGCCGTTGACCATTGGCTTGGTGACGGCACGTACCTCGTCGTTGATGGTGGCACACATCATGTCGCCACTGCTCTGGAAGTCTTTCAGGGTGTCGCCAAGCTGCACCTGAACCGACATGGTCAGTTCGTAGAGTGAATAGTCCGGAGCAACCCAATTTGCAGGAACGGTAGCATTGCCTTTCTTCAGGTATGAGGGTGTAGCAGGCGAATCATCGTCATCGCTACAAGAGGTTAGCCCCCCTCCGACTCCACCAAGAGTGGAGAGAAGGAGTATCAAGAATAATGTGTGAAGCGATTGCTTATGATTATTAATAAATTTCATAATTATAATTATTATGTTCAGGAAAATCCTCCTCCGAAGGCTCCCCCCTCCCTTGGGAAGGGGTCGGGGGAGGGTCTTCTTTTTTTACTTAATTGTTATTTTCTGTCCATTATGTATATATACTCCGCGGAGGGATGGTTTGCCGCTGAGCTTGATACCGCTTACTGTGTACCAGCCGTCGCCGTAGAGATTGTCGGCAGCGAGGAAGCTGATTGCTGTAGGACACTTCACCTACATTGAGGTAGAATACTCCATCTGCATCGGCTTCGGCAATGCCGCAGACTTCTGCTCCGTTGTAAACGGTGAGGCGGTCGCCCGGCATTACATCCACACCTTCTGCCACAGCCACTACAGTCATGCTTGATCCACTCACGTTCTGGAATGCAGGCATGCGGCGACGGGCAGAAGCAGTGCTATTGTAACGGGAATCGTAGAAGTAAACAGGATAGTTGAATGTGACTTCATCGTCCAGATTGCGCTTCAGCATATAACCCTCGCCTACTCGCATGTATTCCAGAGAACCCTTCCACTGCTTGTTGCCCAGTGCATCGACTGAGAGCATGGCAAACTCGCTCTGACTCTTGATGATGTCACCATCAGAAGCCTTCTCGGTATATTGTGCGAGAGCAGTACCAACAGGAAGGTTGAATTCGGAGATGAATCCGATGCGGTTCCAACCCTTCTTCACTGTGATTGCATCGTTGGTAGTGAATCCGGAAACGTAGCCAATCTTGCTGCTGTTGGAATAGAAGCGGTACATCTTAGCTGCATCGATAGTGATGAGCGAATCGGCGCAGTCCCAAGCATAGATTGGAGTGTTGGGGTCGTAAGGATTTGGCGAAGCCTTGTAGCTCAGCAAGCTGTATGTGCCGTCGGAGCGTTCAGCCTCGAGTGCGTCGCCCACTTCCCACTTGGTAGCACTGTTGAGCAGGCTCTTGACTGTGCTTGTTGGAGGTTCGATATTGAACGATACCCAGTTCCATCCCTTTTGCAACTGAATTGCCTGCACCACACCCTTGTTGGCTGCGAATATCACAGGATCGGTTGTCTTTCCGATAACTGTGTCGTGCTTAAACTTGACTGTTCTGTCAGGCAGAACCTTACGGATGATACCGGTAGAAGCATCGTAGAACTCGAAGTACAAATCAATTTCAGAGTAGTTGTTATTGTAGATGTTGAGATAAGCAAGTCCGTCGTTTGCTCCGTTATTGACATCGGCAACGAGGTGAGTTACGCCAAGCAGACGGTGGTCTTCGTTGAACACTGCCAGCATATCGTCGGAGTCGTTGGCAATCTTACCCTTAACCTTCACCTGACCGATGAGGTTCATGGTGATATTGGTGTGGAGCAGGTCTTCGTCAACAGCCCATTCAGGAGCAGTGCCGCGTACCTTCAGGGTGATTGGCAGAGGCTCAGTCATGTCGTCCTCACCTACCAGATAAACCACTTCCTCGTAGTCTCCTATATTAGTATAAGGAGAGATGGTGAAGGTGATTACCTCTTCGTCCAAAGCAGCAACCGAGCCGCTGGTCATAGAAGCAGTCATCCACAAAGGCAGTCCCTGCAGAGTGAAGTTGCGGGTCTTTCCACTCAGGTTCTTGACCGTAGCCTCGAAGGTCTGCGCTTCACCATAATTGGCTGTAAGACGCTTGCGCTTGTCGGACCAGCGCAGAGGATTGCGATAGATATAGAGATCGAGAACCACAGGCGAAGCCATGACGTTGCCCTGCATATCTGCCACGTCGTTGACCACGACATAGACATTGGTCTTCTCGATGTTTGCGTCTGGCACGTCGAGGTTGACGAGCAGGTCTTTACCGTCAGCCACGTAGGAGAACTTGATGTTTTCCAGAGTCTGGGTGTCGTGCATTGGTGCGAAGTCATCTGTGTCGTAGAGTCGCATCACATCTGCCTCAGCCACAATCGTGTCGCACTGAGAAGTGAATTCTCCTGTGGTTGTGTCCTTGTAGCGGCGCAGGCTCAATCCAGAAGGAACGAGTTTGATTTCGTTGCTCATCTGGCGTTCGTTCTTAGAGAAGTTCACATAAGCCAGCAGTCCCTTCTCCTCACCTGAAGGAGTAATAGCAGAGAAGTTCTTTATGCCCTTCGGTGTCAGTGCCATTTCGTACATACCGATTTCGTCGATATTACCGGTGATGGCATTTTCCACTGTGTTCGCATCGAGATATGTGGCACCGGCAGCAAGCAGATTGCCGCTGATTCCACCGAGTGTATCGACTGCGAATGTCTTAGTCAGGCTGTTGTCGAAGTACAGACAACCCACGTTGCGTGCACGGTTAACCGTCAGAGCCACATGGTGCCACTTGCCGTCGTTGGCGTGGGCATTGGTCTTCAGTTTCAGTCCGCTCAGGTTGACAACAAGCACGCTGTCAGCAACGGCGAAGTTGAAGTGTGACTTAGCACCCAGTTCTGTAGTTGCAGGACCATTCGAGAAGAGAGTACCGTTAGCATCCTTGGTGCGGAACCAGAACATCATGGTGTAGTCCTGATGGTCATAGCGGTTGAACTGTGCGCTGTTGAGGCGGAAGCCCTTCGAGCCGTCGAGTTTCATGCCTATTCCGTCAGGCATCTTCCACGAAGTTCCAACGAGCAGCAGGTCACTGCCTCCAGATGTGCGGTTGTAGCTATAGTCGCCCTTACCCTCGCTGAGAGGATAGTTGTCGAGAAGTCCCAGTTCATAACCAGTCAGTTTCTTCTGGCTATAGTTGCTCATCTCTTCAGTGGCAAGTGCGTGGTTCCAGAGTCGGTATTCAAGCATATCACCGGTGTATGGCTCATAGCCTTCCAGCAGTTCGTAAACCGACCTACCGAGGACGATGTTGCCTGTACCTTGATATACGTTAGGATAAGTAAATGAACCCACATTGGTATTGCCGTCGTAGAAGGAAACATTGGTAGTACCTTCATCGATGTCGGTGTCGAAGAGGAAGAATACTTCTCTCATTCCGTCGAACGTGCAAGGTTCGTCGGCAGTGAACACGGCAGCTGGCAGGGTGTCGTTGTACTGGATAGCGGCTGTGAGTCGGTGGTCGGCAGTGAGTCCGAGTTCCAGCGCATGAGTTTCAGTTCCGTGAGACAGGATGGTCATACCCTTGCCATTGTGCTCAGGGTTGAGCATCACGTCCACAGTGAACGAACGTCCGTCGAGGTTGCGAGGTGCCTGTGACACTGCCACGTCTTTGCCGTTGAATCTGAGTGATGACGAGAGTGAGATGTTGCTTGAGTTGGTCTGTCCCACCACCTGGAAGTTATTGACAGCCGACAGGTAGTTGCCTGCAATCTGTTCGGAGAATCGGAGAACGATGTCGTCACCGATGCCGAGGATTCCATCCGTAGGCTGTGGTGTGCCGAATATCTGCGGACGGCGAGTGTCCTTGATTCCTGTAAGTATGTTGGATGAACGGGTCAGGTAGCCGTTTCCGTGGCGGCAGAAGGTGACGGCACGGATGTCGTAGGTCTGCTCGATCGGGTCGGTCTCGCCGTAGAAGAAGGCGTCGATGTAGCCGTCGTGCTCCATCAGCTGTTTCTCACCCGAGGCAAGAGCCATCAGAGCCTCGCCCTCCTCGTTGTTGCGGTAGTAAGAGCAGATGTTCACCCAGTCCTTGTCGCCTTGGTTCGAGAGCTTGTACTGCAGTTCGATGTGGTCGAAATTGCGGAAGTTCACGTCGAAGCCGTCGATATGAACAGGCAGATAGTATGCTTCCTTTTCCTCGTCGTAGGCAGACTCAGTGTTAACTACCCACTTGTCACCAGGCTTGGAGATATTGATAGCACCGGCAGCAGGCACGTAGTGAGCGGAGAGATTCACGCTGTAGATATGACTGTAGTCTTCCTCGTCGAAGAGGGAGATGCCCAGGTCTTCGTAGTCGTATTCAGCACCAGCATAGACCTCAACCTGCTTCTCAACCACTTCGTTAGCCTCCAGCCATACCTCTATGCCGGATGTTGTCAGAGGAGCACCGTCGATGAATATCTTAGCACCCTTCGGATTCATTCCCGTTTCGGAATATACATTGAATTTATGGGAAATGCGGTCAGGCATGTCGCTCTCGTTGACGAGATAGATGGTGAATCGTGCCGGTTCGCCGTAAGGCACATTCGACACGCTCGGTTCCTTAGCCCAGATACGCAGTTTGTTGATTTGCTCAGTACCATAGTCGAGCAGCGTGCCCTTGTTGTAGAACAGAGTGCGTCGTTCCTCCTCCCATGGGCTGCACGTAGCACCGCCCAGAGTGCGGAACACGAAATTCCTGTATCTTGGCACTTCTCTCAGCGATGAGATGAAGCTGGTTGACAGTCCGCCTTCAAACACTCCCTTATAGATATTTTTCAGATTATCCTCCACATGCTTGTAGAAGACTCCGATTTCGCCCAGTGCAGCGAGAGCCTCAATGCTGTCGGCACTGATTTCAGGAGTCTTGTAAACAGCCACCGAGAGGTTGGACTGACGGGCGCACGACAGGTTGAAACCTGTCTCCTTGGTGTAGGTGTTGCTCTTTCCGTCCTTGTAGTTGAAGTCCGCGCCCACCAGAGGCGAAACCCTGATGCTGAACTTCGCACCTCCCACCTTGAAGCTGACCACCGTTCCCGATGCGTCTTCCGAAGAGAAATCCGTATTCGACTGCACAGACGAGCTGTTTGAAGTACTCTTACCCACACCGTCGCCACCTAAGCTGAAGTTTATCGGCAGTTTCCAGTAGCGGTGCAGTCCCTCGGTAGTAGAGAACGATTCACTGTAATTCACATCCGAACGACCGTCGAAGTCATACACATTAACCAGATCGTGCGCCTGAATCTTTTCCTTCTCATTGGCAGCGATGAATCCAGCCCAGGTGTAAATCAGATTGTTGAGCGACATGATGGAGTCAGTATATTGTTCAGTGTCGTTCGAAGGGTTATAAGTAGTGTAATACTCATCGGAGAGAGCGAAGAACTCGCTCTCTGGAGCCACCTTGCTCACATACACCGGTCTCTTCAACTTATCCGCCATAGCCTGCGCATAAGTGCTTGTAGTGGTTGAGTCCAGCAACAAGGCATTACGAGTGCGAACGAGTGAAGGAATAAGTTCATCTAAAATATACTTCTGTGAATGTACAAAAGTAGAATTAACTTTAGAATACATCTGCATCACCTCGTCGCGTACAAGATACACAGAGTCGTTGGCTACAGCATCCCAACCACGTGCCAGCACTTTGGCTGTACCAGTCACATTGAATTCATGTCCGTTGACAGTAGTCTTTCCGCCCAAGCCCGGACGCAGACGCGCCAGAGCCTCGCTGTTCACAGCACGTACTGCCACGGCATCCTCCACGATGATGTTGTCGGTCATACCGATATACACGTCGGAGTTCATACCCACTTCGTTGACATTGCTGCTTGTGGAAATCTTATCGTTGGTAGTGAACTCATATTCGTAGTTCCAGTCACGATAATTGGTAGTGGCAAGGTCGCAGGTCAAAGACAAGTAGTTGTCGCTCGACGAGATTGTTCCGGCAACGGAACCTGCTCCTACTCCACCCCATGCACCGGTGTAGAAGTCTGCTCCTCCACCGATTCCTGTGGTGATTCTTACACCCATCTGCACAAAGTAGTCAGCAGAGTAGCTATAGCTCATCTTCGAGCCTTTTGCTATGTATGCCGAGCTGCCCGCTCCTGGTGGGTCGCGCAGGATGTCAACAAGGTGTACATTTTGTCCGGCAATGACGCGGCGTCCTTGCGGTTTGGCCTGTACAGCCATCACGTAGGCTTCAATCGGCTTGATGTCGTAGAAGCTGCCGTCGTATTCGAGAGTGAACTTCAGTGTACGCAGAGCCATCTGGTCTTCAAGCATGAAGGTGAGGTTCTTCGGAGTGAAGACATATGTGCCCTGACCCACGCTGTCGAGTTCCACCTCATCGGTCTGATCGTAGCCTACCAGTCCGTTTCCAACAATCACACGACCGCCGTCGAGCTGAACGACGTCGAGTGTGCCGAATGCCTCATTGTTGTAGCGGTATTCCTCACGAGCTGAGAGAACCATAGGCACAGACGCATCAGCCATAAATACAGGGTAGCCGAGAGTGTATGTGCCACCTTTATCGTCCGGACGCCACAGCATCACGGTGTCGCGTATGCCGGCATTGTCCATTGCAGTATATTGCTTAAGACCATAGTAGCGGTCCTGAGTACCGTTGAACTGCCAGATGTCGAGAGTTGGCTGTGCATGGAAGATGCGTGAGTAGACAGCAGTGTCGCCGTTGGCATAGTTGTTCAAGTCAACGGTTTCGCTGACCATACCTGTCTGGAAGAGGGTTGAATAACCTTCGGCATAGATTTCTGTGACTTTGAACTTCACCGGATACATCGGCACGCAGTACTCACCAGTCTTCACGTCAGGATGTACAACGATGCGGTGGCGGTATTCATCCACAGTTGTAGTGTCGCTGACACCGTGAACAACTTCAGTGTGACGTTCGGTAACAGAGCTGTTGAGCTGGTCGCGTACAATCCAAGATGTGTTGTCACCTTCGAGTTGCATAACAATGGTGATGTCGTCACCCAGGTTATTCTTTGAGAGTGACTTGCCAAGAGGCAGAAGTCCCTGATCATTACCACCGACAACACGTCCCTGCAGGTTAACCTTGGTGTTGTCCCACAGATAGACACCGCTGACGTTCTTCTGCCAGTTGTGCCAAGTAGAGTCTGGCAGTGCGCCTTCGGTTATGTAGTAACCATTGTTCTGGAAGACGTGACCGTCCTTTACAATCTGAATCTGGTGGCTACCCTGAGGAATACTTACCTCGAAGGCACCCTGGTTGTTTGTTGTAACCGGTTTTCCGGAAGAGTTCACAACCTCTACTCCGTCGCGCAGGAAGCGAACACCTGAAACAGGTATGCTACTTCCTTCGTAGAGAACATAACCGGAGAAGAGATAATAGTTTGTCTGAGTGAATACTACATTGGATTGCAAGTTCACATCCTCGTCGAATGTGACGATTTGTGGGTCGAACTTAGCCTCCCTGCTCGGATCGGACACAGTCAGAGAGTATTCACCATACTTCTGGTAAATGAGTCCACCGATTTCGAAGAATCCGGTGCTGTCGGTCTCACAGGTGAGTATCTCACCACCTACAATGTCATCCGACGGTGTAGCAGTTACTGTGTAGTTAGGCAGTCCCACTCCGTTGGCAAGACGTACATATCCGCGTACCATACCTGTAGGAACACAACAGCCGTCAACTGTAGTCCTGCTTATGTTCTCACCCTCACACTGAGTCACACCTTCTATAATATATGTATAGTTGTGCTGCGGACGAACTGTGCGGTCGATATAAGCCATCTCAGTATATTCCTCCTCCAGCACTTCAACTTCATCGGGTTTCATCTTGTCGTAGCGAGAGATGCGGTAGTAGTCGGCAAGTCCGCGGGTACATTCCCAAGAGAGGGAAACAGAGCTTTGCAGAGTGTCAGCCTTTGCCTCACCCAGCAATACATTGTTGTCGAACTTGTAGATAGCATTCTCACCTTCATCTGTCTTGGTCAGATATTGGTATCCCTGAACAGCCAAAGGCAATGTGGATTCGCTCTGTTCTACTGACATGAAGAACTCGTGGTCAACACACGACGTGTTCAAATCAACGCTAAGCTTCCCGTTTTTACGTTCTTCACTGGTGATGTCGCGAGTCTCAACGTAGCGTTCCTCGGTTCCTGCATATTTCTTAATAGTGAGAACCACCTTGGCACGGTCGTCCCAGATGAGAGTCTGATAGAGATTGTCATTGGAAATGGTCATGATAGGAAGCACGCTTCCTCCCACCACGTTCCACTGATCACCAAGAGCAGTGGCAAGCTGGTCGGGCGTCATTCCCTCGACTTTGTTGGACTCTCCCCAGTTGTGTGAATTATAGTTGTGAGCGCTACCCCATGCATGTCCGTTGTTCTTGGCATTGGCACAGGTAGCGTTGTGTTCATAGTTGATATACGAACCCATTTCCAGGTTGTATTCCACATAGTTGCTTGTGCCACCGTCTTCCCATCCGACCAGTGCACCAACCCAGCTGCCGTCCATGTTTTTGTTTGTGGCGTTGTTGGCGGTGATGACACCATCGAACAGACAGTGTTGCACGTCGCATTTGGAACTGTGTCCGTGACCTATGATACCACCCTGGTGCGGAGCATTGTAGTCATCGCCCGATCCCGTCACATTAGTCGAGATGTGGCAATTGTAAACCTTTGCAGTTACATCTTTCGGCATAAGGTGTCCAATAAGTCCAGCTGAATGGATTCCACCATTGACATAACCGCAGACACGCAGATTCTGGATAGTACAATTTGCGACTTTGACAAACGGCGCCGTATATGGAGTCAGACCACCGTCGATATTCACGGTCAGAGTGTGTCCGTTACCGTTGAAAGTTCCACGGAATGGCACATCATCCTGCTGACCTACAGCGACAGAAGTGGAGATATCAGCAGCCATGATGGCATTGACATCCTTCTCGCCGTTGGCTTCCTTTACGAGTCGCACAAATGTTTCCCAGTCGGTCGAATCGCGCAGAACGAGGTATTTATTTGCGTCGTAATTGTAATTAGAGACTGAAATAGCCCCAGTGTTCTTGACAGGCACTACAGCTCCGTCAGCCACTTCCCAGTTTTCACCCAGAGCATTCTTCAACGCCTCTGCCGTCATTCCTTCAGCCGATTTTCCCTGAACTGTGCCGTAGGCTACGGTGTAGTAGCTCGTGTCTCCATCAGCCTTGTTGCGGGAGAAAGTAGCGCAACTTGCAGTCTGGGTAGCAAGCTTCTGCGGAGCAAACAGACAGTTTCCCATGGTTATCGAGCCTTGAACCCATCCAGCAAAACCGCTGTTGGAATTGCAGTTACTACCAAGCAGGCTGCCATCGAAGAGGCAGGAATACATCTCGATATTTCCACCAGAGCTTACCACACCCACCAATCCACCGTTGGTGGCATCGCCGTTCACCGTGCTTGTAATGTCTACCGACGAGCGGCAGTTTCTCATGATGCCATGTCCGACAACATTGCCGACAAAGCCCGCGGCATACTTAGCCTTCGCCTTGATGGTACCGGCTACATGAAGATCCAGAATATATCCATCGCCGAGATTAGCGAATGGAGCGGCATAGTCATTCAGGTCGTAGTTTACAGTCAGCTTATGTCCGTTACCAGAGAAGATTCCTGAGTATGCACACGATGAACTGATGCCGACGCGGTCCTGAATGTCGCCCAAGTCTATATCACACGCCATAACCGCCTCGATTTTTGTATCACCTCCGTTCACCTTGGCTGCAAATGTAATCCAGTCCTGGGCATTGCGAAGGATGAAACGGCCGAAGTTGTCGTAGACAGGCTGAGGATTGTCGTCGAATTTCACCACTACCGGATGCGATATATCGCTCCAGGTGCCATCGCGGTTTACCGTACCCTCTGTGATGCCAGGAAGAGCTAATGTTCCAGGCAACATGGTGGTGGCATAACCACTTTGAATATTCCAGTCCCAAATAGCTGTGATGACACGACGTACACGGTAGTAAACCGGTTGCTGCTGATAGAATGTCAGCAGGTCTGTGTCTTCAAAAGATATCTCAGTAGCAGTCTCGTCATAGAGCACCTGTCCCAGGCTGGTCCACTGCCCGTTGGTAGGATCTCCAGTGACATTACGTTGAATTTCCCAACAGTCGCTGGTGGAAAGGTCTGCCCAATTGACATCGCTGATTCTCCATTTGAGAAGCACCTTTCCGTTAGGCTGCATGACAGCCGACAAACTCTTAGGATGGTGCAGAATCGGCAAGTCTATCTTCGAAGAGCTGGTTGTCTGTGTTTTGTTCTCAGCATCAATATATGTTCCTTCAATATAGAAATCCTTGATACATACATCAGCAGGAACTCTGACGAAATCAGAAGTTGTAGCAGGCAGAGTGACAGTCTTGTCTGTAGATCCAGACGGATAGACCTCTCTGTAGTGAGCCTTCATCGAGGTGATGCTTGTAGCAGCAAGCACGTAGGGCACCATCACCTGATTAGGACGTCCTGCCTCGTAGGAGATGATTGGGTCCATAATCATTGGATACTGCAAATCGGGAGCAGAAGGAATGGATATAGTCGACGATTCGATATTAATCCAGTGGTCCTTCTCTGTTAAATTACCATTGTGGTGAATACTCCACGAAATGACAACCTTCTTTCCACGATACTTGGCAGAGATGTCCCACAATATATTCAGAATAGCGTAGGACTGATTGTCCACCATAGGACACTGGTTAGTTGACGACGTAGTTCCCACCGACACACTACTGTAGTTTTGGTCGCGGTAATGAGTCATGGTTCCGTCAACACCCCTGTAGTAGGTCACTTTCGGAGCATTATTTTTCTTGGAGATGTCTTGTTCAGATTTGTAGTTGATAAGAGTTTCCTTCGTACTCTCACCATCAATCTGAATGTAAACCGTACCATCCACAATCCAACAGTCGTTGTCGTCCTTGTCGTAGAGCGGCATCTTCAGTCGGAGTTGGCTGGTACCCTCCAGCATAACTGTGTAGCGCCATGTGTCCTCGGGAGCACATGCCGAAGCCTCATAGGGCCAGCAGAACAGTAGCATGACGATGGTCATAAGCACAGCTTTAAGCCGTGACTGACTACCGAGTCTGCCAATCATTGTACAGTGATTTTCCATACTAAAAAAGTCGTTTTTTTTATGTTTGTTGTGTAATTATATTCTGTGTTTGTTGTGCTATAGACATCAAAAGTAGTTGTCGCCACAGACAAGTCTTTGGTTATTAGCCACTACTTCTTATGTTGCAAAAATACGGCATTTTATTTTAACAACTTTTAATTTTCCCTTTTTTTATTATTTAGAACCGATAAAAATAACAAAATTAAGTTTTTTTAACGGAAAAAGCCGCTGATTTTGACAAAAGCACAAAAAAAAGGATGCACATCCGTTGTCCGGATATGCATCCTTTTCAATCGTTGCATCCTCTGAATGAATCACATCTGCAACAATGTAATTATTTACCAGTCATCGTTTTCGTTATCGATAAGTCCGTTACGGATAGCATCTTCTATCTTGTCGAGGATGGCATTTGAATAAGCGTGAGTCATGACGAGAGCCTTGGCACAGGTACGCTTCTGCGCGTCTTTCTCAACAAACGGATAGTGCTTGACTATCTCCCACTGCTCATCGTAGAGGTTAGGATTGGTCTTATCGTCTTCCTTACGCTTGGAATCGCCATAGGAAGCATGATGGCTGTCGGTAGGACTGAGCCAGCCACCGGTGATGTCTGCCAGCACGTCATAGGTCTGTACGGTGTAGGTGACACGTACCTTTCCGTCTTTGATGTCAATACGGATGATAGGAGTGATGCTGACAGAATATTTGTTGAGGGTTCCCATATGCTCAGCTATGTTTCTGATGGTTGACGAGATGATGATGCAACCAGCGTCCTTGTCGTTGAGGGTAATGGCATTGTTGTCCTTGAATGTGGCAGTTACCCAGTAGTTAAGTGCCAGATAGAGCTGTTCCTTGGTCTTTCCAGGTGCCTCAATTATCTGCTGATAGGTAAGGCTTTCATTCTTGTCGAGGGTAATGCCTGCGGAAAGATTCATGGCTGCGTCGAGCCACTTGTCACCGTATTTGCTCTTGGCGTATTTCTCCAAGTCGGCAGCTTTCATCACTTGCGCCCTGGTACTTGTAACACATCCAAGCATCAATACAACGGCAAGGAACCAAATGATACTTCGTTTCTGTTTCATAATTATTGTCTGTTTTATGTTTTCACATGGGTATGGCATCACCAGTTCTTAGACTGCACTGTCCAACCAGTATAGCCCTTTAGGTCAGAGCCAAGGAAAATGTCGGCATTGGCTGTACGGTTCTTAAGATGCCAGTTGAGCCAGTCGACAACCACACGTCCATAGTCACCACCATAAGGCATGTGGTATGTGCCACCGTGACCCGATGCTGCATGGTCAGCCCATACTACAGGCACATGAGCAATGCGACTGTAGTCTTTTTTCGCATTCTCGTATGCCACGTCGGTCGGTCCGCCTGTTACATAAAGGATAGGTGTATGAGTCTTCTGCACAGACTCAGGACCAGCACCAGCCATATTCATATCTCCCATGCCTGCATTCATGATGATACAGGTGGTGAGGCGACGGTCGGTGGCGTTGAAGAACACCTGTGCACCTCCGCATGAATGGCCTGCAGCTGCTATGTGACGGGTATCTATCTTATGATAGTAATCGCTGCCTTTTGTAGAGTTCTGCTCCAGCATCCATTCCAGTCCTCGGCGCAGTTCACTGGCTTCGGTGGAATTCTGCTTGCGGCTGTTGGGATGGTCTTCCATCTCTCCTACGGCAACAACCACATAACCATGTGATGCGATTTCGGTGAGCATATGCTCGTAGGGAGCCGAGGAATCCATGCAGCCGCCGTTGCCCCAGATGAGCAGAGGCAGCTTGCCCTGACAGGCAATCGCCTGAGCCATGTCCTTTGGATGGTAAATGACGAAGTCGGAAAGCCCAGTCTCCTTTACTGCAACGGCCTGGAACAGACCTGCTCCACCATTGTCAACCATTTTTGTCTTCTCTACTTGTGCAAACGCACTAAATGACTGGCTCATCAGCGCTGCCAAAATAATCAGGTGTTTTAGTTTCATGTTTGAGTAATTATGAAAAAAGGGAATCCTGTGTGTTTTCACAGAACTCCCTATCGTGTATCTGCGCTTCAGGATGGGCTTGAACCAACGACCCCATGATTAACAGTCATGTGCTCTAACCAACTGAGCTACTGAAGCAGGATTTGCGAGTGCAAATATAGATGGTTTGACGCAAACAGCCAAAAATATCTGTCTATTTTTTGAAAAAATATTTTTTTTAACCTCTAAATACATAAAAATCCGTGTTTAGCACATGGATATTTTATACGAATTGTTAACTTTGCAAAAAATTAAGAACTTGAAAATCCTACTTGTCAATACGAGCGAAAGGGTTGGCGGTGCAGCTATTGCTGCCAGCCGACTGATGAGTGCCCTAAAGCACAGCGGGGCACGATGCTCTATGCTCGTACGCGACCGACAGAGCGAAATGATTTCGGTGACCAGCATCCGCTCGTCGTGGATGCTGACGGTGAAGTTCCTGTGGGAACGAATGGTGATATGGGTAAACAACGCCCTGCGACGCCGCAACATCTGGCAAGTGGATATCGCCAACACCGGGACGGACATCACCTGTTTGCCGGAATTCAAGTCTGCCGACGTGGTACACCTACACTGGGTGAATCAGGGATTCCTGTCGCTGAACAACATTGAAGCCATCCTCCGCTCGGACAAACACATCGTCGTCACTATGCACGACATGTGGTACTTCACAGGCATCTGCCACTATGCAGGCAACTGCGACCGCTACGAGAAGGGATGCTTCCACTGCCCTCTGCTCACACGAGGCGGAGTGTTCACAGATCTGGCGAAGAAGGTATGGGAACGCAAGGCGGAAATGTACAAGGATGCCAAAATCACATTTGTCGGTTGCAGCCAATGGATGGCAAACATGGCTCAGCGTTCGGCTCTTGCCAGGAACCACAAGGTGGTGAGCATCCCCAACGCCATCGACACTGAACTGTTCGCTCCGCACGACAAGAGTGAGGCAAGGAAGAAACTGCATCTGCCACTCGACAAAACCCTCCTGCTCTTCACCTGTCAGCGCATCACCGACCCGCGCAAGGGCTTCAGCCTGCTGGTGGAAGCCATAAAGGCGCTCCTACGGCAACAGCCTCAGTTGAAGGACAAACTGACCATAGTGGTGGTGGGTGGAGACAGCAGCAAGGCACAAGACCTGCTGCCTCTGCCGGTACGTATGGTGAACTACCTGCACGACGAGCAATCGATGGTGGGACTGTACAACGCCGCAGACATCTACGTCACTCCATCGCTGCAGGACAACCTGCCAAACACCATAGTGGAGGCAATGGCCTGCGGACTGCCTTGCGTAGGATTCAACGTAGGCGGAATACCCGAGATGATTGACCACGAAGTGAACGGATATGTTGCCGAATACCGCAACAGCGAGGATTTCGCCCGTGGCATCCTCTGGACTATCGACCCCGAACGACACGACAAACTCTCTGTAGAAGCTCGCAGCAAAGCTGAAGAAACTTACAGCGAACAACACATAGCACACCTATACAATAATATATATGCACGACAGGATTGACATCAGCATCATCACTGCTACTCGCAATGCCGCTGCCACTCTGCCTCGCACCCTGAAAAGTGTGAGCGAACAAACTTGCCGAAATTTTGAGCACATCATCATCGATGGTGCCTCAACCGACGGCTCACTCGAACTTATCAAGAACTACGCCGCAGAACAAGACGTGCCTGTTACCGTCGTCAGCGAACCCGACCAAGGTCTCTACGACGCCCTGAACAAGGGTTATGACCGAGCACGAGGCACTTACCTGCTCTTCCTCAATGCAGGAGATTCTTTCCACTCGGCTGCCACACTGGAACAGGTTTGCAATGTCATACAGAGTTATGAAAACACAGCACTGCCTGCCGTAATCTACGGAGAAACGGACATTGTGGACATCAATGGCAAATTCCTGCGACACCGCAGACTGAAAGCGCCAAAGAACCTAACGTGGAGAAGCTTCCGATGGGGCATGCTCGTATGCCATCAGTCTTTCTACGGACGTCGTGACCTGGCTCCACGCTACAAACAGCGTTACCGCTTCTCATCCGATTTCGACTGGTGCATCAAACTGCTCTTGAGAGCCTCAGAAACCAAGGCTACCACTCATCGCATCGACGACGTGCTTACCGACTACCTCAACGAAGGACTGACAACCAAGAACCACAAGGCATCGCTACACGAACGCCGCCTGATTATGGAGCACTACTACGGCAAACTGACTACCCTCCTCCTCCACGTGTGGTTCGCAATCAGAAGCATTGTAAAATAAATTATGGACACACTCCCCTCATCACCCACCATTCTGCTCAGCTACGTGAACACCAAGCTGCGCGATGATTACGCTTCGCTCGACGAACTATGCGACGCTCTCGACTGTGACCGCGACTTCATCATCAACACCCTCCGCACCATCGGTTACGAATACAGCGAAGAACTAAACCAGTTTAAAAGCCCCCTATAAGCCCCCTCTAACTCCCCCGTATAGGGGAGGATTAAAGCCATTCGGATGAAGATTCTTGCGTCCGCAAGCGTGCTCTTTTGAGTGCTTTTTTTAGCAGTATCGCACGATAACTCACTTCGTGAGCGTGCTCTTTTGATAATAATTTATTTATAAGTATCGCAACGATGACATAATTCACAATTCTTCAAAAATGAATTCTTCATTCATCATTCATCATTCTTCATTTATAAGTGGTCCCTCCTTATGTTAGTAGAAATAAAAGACACATTAGTTAGTATAGACTTGTTCAAGGAGTATTTTTGCTGCGACCTTGGCAAATGTCACGGGGCATGCTGCGTGGAAGGAGACGCAGGTGCACCTGTTGATCTGGATGAGATTGAAGGGCTGGAAGAAGCTGCGGAAGTCCTGCGTGACGAACTCACAGAGGAAGCAAGGGAGGTGATTGACGAACAGGGAGTAGTATATATCGACAAGGACGGAACATTCGTAACGTCAATTGTCAACGACCGCGACTGCGTGTTTGCCGTCGAGGACGAAATTGAGATTAACGGCACCAGACACAGGGTAACCCTCTGCGCTATTGACCGCGCAAAGAGGGCTGGACGAATAGACGTGGACAAACCAATCTCCTGCGCTCTCTATCCAGTCAGACTCTCTACAGTAGGCGATGCCACTGCCGTAAACTACCATCAATGGAATATATGCAGCGAAGCCTGCAAGCTTGGGAAAACACTCGAACTGCCTCTTTATAAGTTCCTGAAAGACCCTCTTATCCGTGCCTTCGGACAAGAATGGTATGACGAATGTTGCCTTGTAGCCGAAGAACTACAGAAAGCGGGGTACTTCGTCCACTAAACCTTTATACTTCATCCAAAAAGAGTGTAAACATTTGCACGACAGGGAGAAAACTGATAATTTTGCGGACAGAAACAAAACTCATGTACTATGAAGACTATACAACACCCCCTATTCCGCACATTGCTGACTGCAGTGATGTTGATATTTGCCGCTAATGGCAGCGCACAGCACATAACCGCAGAACAAGCTTGTCAGAAAGCCACACGATTCTTCAGCAAAGCCGGTGTAAAAGCTTTTGGCACATCTGAACTGACTCTTGCATACAGCCCCCTCCCAAAGGGAGCACGTGCCGTGGATGAAGCCAACTACTATGTGTTCAACGCACCCGAAGGTCAGGGATTCGTGATTATCTCCGGTGACGAACGCACAGACGAGGTAATCGGTTATTCCACAGGCGGAGCGTTCAACGCCAACAACATGCCAGATCATGTGGAGGCATGGATGCGGCATTTCTCCCAGCAGATTGAAGATATTCCACGAGACTTCAAGCCCAGCGTTAAGGCGCGCAACATTGACGACATCACTTCTGCACGATTACTGCGTCCCATTGCCCCTCTGATCAAGAGCCAGTGGAACCAAAACTGGCCATACTGGAACCTCTGTCCTAACTACGGAGGCACAAACTGCTACACGGGATGCGTGGCAACCGCAATGGCTCAGCTCATGTACTACTATGAATGGCCGCAGACCTACACAGGGATGATTCCTGCGTTTCAGACCTACAGCCTCGGCCTGCAGATGGGACAGCTCCAGCCTACCCTCTTCGACTGGGAAGACATGGCTCCCACATACAGCTACTACTCTTCTGAGGTAAGCAACACCCAATCCAACAATGCCGTTGCTCTGCTTATGCAGTACTGCGGACGGGCGTTGAAGATGAACTACAACACAACCGGCTCTGCAGCATACAGCAGCAACGTGGCAATGGCTCTTAAAACCTATTTCGACTACGACAGCAGTACGAGTTATATGTCAAAAGGCTACACGTCTAACGCTGACTGGGAGAAAATCCTCTATGACGAACTCTCTGCCTCACGACCTGTGTACTATGCCGGTTCGAACGAAAGCAGCGGACACGCTTTCATCATAGACGGTACTGACGGCAACGGACTTTACCACGTGAACTGGGGATGGGGCGGCAGTTGTGACGGCTACTTCAAACTTACAGACCTCAATCCCAACAACACATCGGGACCAGGAGCAGGTACCAGTACCAACGGCTATAGTCTGTATCAGGAAATGGTGATTGGCATCAAGCCTTCGACAACCGCAGCTATGGAAGACGATGTATTCCTCTACAGCACGATAATGTCGTACTCCACCCCTAACCTCTCTGTAAAATACACCAACCGCAACGACCGCCAGCGCTTCTTCCGCTACGGTCTGGCTATAAGGAACAACGACGGCAGCTATACTGTCCTCAAGGATATACGTTCAAAGAATGTTCTGTCTAAGGACGCTACCGTAAGCGGCATCAGCTACAACCTCGCAACTCTGCTCACAAATCCAGGCAATTATATACTCGTTCCTGTAAGCCGTCAGGAAAACCACAAGACCTGGAAAGCACAGGGAGACTCCTACGCCAAGGTAACTCGCACCACTTCGGGCAAGTTCAAGATTAAGATTATGCGTCGCAAGAGTACCTTGAGAACCAAACTTACCCTGCCTGCAAACCCAACCGCGGGTATAAACCAGAGCATCATAGTTTCCGTAAGCGGTGGCAACACAGGCTATTCCGGCATGCTTTACCTTTTCGCAGACAAGAGCAATAAGAAAGGGGTATTCCGCAGCAACGCGGAAATAAATGTGGCATCAGGTTCGGTTGGTATAGCCACACTGTCGTTCAAGCCCTTGTTTGCAGGCAAATTCAAAGTCTGGATCTGCAGCGACGACAAAGGCAAAAATGTTCTCTGCGAAGGCGAAATGGATGTTATTCCTCCATCATCTCGCTAATTCCTGACACACACGGTCCTGGAAGTCCCTGCCTACAGCAGCCTTCACCAGTCCGTTGTTCATAATACTGAAGGCAAGCAAGTGCCCGTTTGAGGCACGAACATAACCCGTCAGCGTGGAAACACCGCTGACGGTTCCTGTTTTTGCATGGACATTGCCACGAGCAGGGCCTTTAACCATACGCTTCTGAAGAGTGGCGTCAACCCCGGCTATAGGCATGGCATTGTAGAGAGCTTTGTATGCCTCCGGATTGCGGTAGGCATAGCGAAGAGCCGCCACTTCCACACGAGGAGTGACATAATTGTAAAGACTGACGCCACTGCCATCGGCAACAACCAGATAGTCAGTACTTGCGCCTGCCCTGCGCACCATGTCCTCAACCTCCTTGGCACCGTCCTTCCAACTGATGCCACTCGACTTACGGCGTGATGCGGTCAGGTAGAACATCGATTCCGCATAGAGATTATCACTGTCCTTCATCATCTGCTGAAGAATCTGCTCAACAGTGCGCGTTTTCTCACAAATCTTTACACATGAAGCCACATTGGTGGGAATCGTACTGATTCTCGTTGGAGCGAAAGGCATGCCGATGCCCTGTTCTCGCAGACGCATGGCAAGGAACTGAACAAAGTATCGTTCAGGATAGGGAGTACACTTCTTGTCCGACCCTCCGACAATGGCTTCGTGGTTGAAGAGTAAAGGAGTGAGATAAGGAATGCCAGCAGACGGAACATCGTCCCAGCACCATCCATTACCAAGATGAAGTGTGTCCTTCATGCTGACGTCACCAACTATCTGTCCGGCAATGCTGTCAATGCCGAGCGACTTGATGCTCAGCGCAAAATCTTTGAGATCAGATGTGGTGAAAGCAGGATCGAAGCCACCTACAACATAGATATTTCCACGAAGAACATTGTGGACAACTGCCGAATCCTCATATATTGCCAAGACAGAATCACGAAGCACGGGGATAAATGTGGTGTCTCCAATAATGTTTCCGGAATAATAAGCCGAAGTGCGGTAGCAATAGTTCTTTCCAAGCGACGTCAGTGCAGTTACGGCTGTAAGCACCTTCTGATTACTTGCCGGACGCATCAGCTTCTGGCTGTTGTAGTCATAAAGCACAGAATCATCAGTAAGGTCATAGACGAGTATTCCACTGAAAAAATGAGCTTTCTCCGATTCTGCGGCAAAGGGAGTCAAACGTTGACGCAAAGAGTCTGCCCAAGACAATTGTGGCACTACACTGTCACAAACATCCTGACTCATTGCAGAAAAGGCGAAGAAAAGGGGGAGGATTCTAAGCACACGGAGGCTTAATAATGCTATACTATTTATAATCGACATATCAAAAAGGGCTTAATTTTAGCGCAAAGTTACAAAAAACCAACAAATTTTATAAATAACGTGCCGCTTATTATTAGAATTTCATAACTTTGCAACAATTATGCATAATTATACGATGTCATGACACGGAAATTTGATTTTCTCATCATCGGCTCAGGAGTAGCTGGCATGAGTTATGCTCTGAAAGTGGCACGGGCAAAGAAAGGAAAAATTGCCATTATCTGTAAAACCACACTCGAAGAAGCCAACACCGCAAAGGCGCAGGGTGGTATAGCGAGTGTAACCAACCTGCTCGTTGACAACTTCGACAAGCACATCGAAGACACAATGATTGCAGGTGACTGGATCAGTGACCGTGAAGCAGTGGAACAGGTGGTGCGCAATGCTCCTGCACAGATTCAGGAACTCGTTCAGTGGGGTGTGAACTTCGACAAGAACGAAGACGGAAATTTCGACCTTCACCGCGAAGGCGGACACTCAGAATTCCGCATACTACACCATGCCGACGACACAGGAGCAGAGATTCAGCGAGGACTCATGGAGGCCGTGCGCAACTGCCCTGACATTGAAATCCTGGAAAACCACTTCGCTGTGGAAATCATCACACAACACCATCTTGGCGTTCGTGTCACACGCCGTACTCCAGACATTGAATGTTACGGAGCATACGTGCTTAACCCCAAAACAGGCAAGGTTGACACTTATCTCTCACGTGTAACACTTATGGCAACCGGCGGAACTGGTGCAATCTACGCTACCACTTCCAACCCCAACATCGCAACAGGCGACGGCATCGCCATGGTTCACCGCGCCAAGGGCAAAATCAAAGACATGGAATTTGTGCAATTCCACCCGACTGTCCTTTATAACCCTAAGGAGACTCACCCTGCATATCTCATCACAGAAGCCATGCGCGGCTACGGAGGCATCCTCCGTCTGCCCAACGGTGAGGAATTTATGCAGAAATACGATGAACGTCTCTCACTGGCTCCACGCGATATCGTGGCAAGAGCCATTGACAACGAGATGAAGATTCACGCTCTCGACCACGTTTGTCTGGACGTCACTCATAAAGACCCGGAAGAGACCAAGCATCACTTCCCGAATATATATGCCAAATGTCTGTCTATAGGTATTGACATCACAAAGGACTATATCCCTGTTGCCCCATCAGCACACTATATGTGCGGAGGCATCAAGGTTGACCTTGACGGACAGAGCAGCATCCGCAGGCTCTATGCCGTGGGTGAATGTAGCTGTACCGGACTTCACGGAGGCAACCGTCTGGCGTCCAACTCACTAATAGAAGCCGTTGTCTATGCCGATGCTGCGGCAAAGCATTCTCTCAGCGTAATTGACCAGTACGATTTCAACACCGCTGTTCCTGAATGGAACGACGAAGGCACAATGACGAACGAAGAGAAGGTGCTTATTGCCCAAGACGTGAAGGAAGTGGGACAGATTATGTCCACCTATGTGGGGATTGTCCGTTCCGACCTGCGTCTGCACCGTGCATGGGAGCGCCTTGACCTGCTCTACGAAGAGACCGAACACCTCTTCAAGCGTGTCAAACCGACAAAAGACATCTGCGAACTCCGCAATATGATCAATGTAGGTTATCTCATCACCCGTCAGGCACTTGAGCGCAAGGAAAGCCGCGGACTCCACTACACCGTAGACTACCCCAAACACGCCCTCGACCAGCAGAAAAGCGTAAATCCTTTCAAAACTCAGATATAAACTAGAAAACTCAATAAACACAAAATTAAAATCAATCAAAACAATGAAAAGAATTCTATTGGTAATTGCAGTAATGCTCATTGGCCTCAGTGCTTCTGCTCAAGACATGGCAGCAATGATGCAACCACTGCCTCTTGATCCGGCTGTACGCTTCGGAAAACTTGACAACGGTCTGACTTATTACATCCGCCATAACGCATGGCCAGAAGAACGTGCCGATTTCTACATCGCACAGAAAGTTGGTTCCATGCAGGAGAACGAAGACCAGCGCGGTCTCGCACACTTCCTTGAGCACATGTGCTTCAACGGAACAACTCACTTCCCAGGCAACAAACTGAAGACTTATCTGGAAAGTATCGGTGTGAAGTTTGGCGAAAACCTCAACGCTTACACTTCATTCGATGAGACCGTATATAATATTAATAATGTGAAGACAACCAACGCTGCTTCACTCGACTCTTGTCTTCTCATCCTCCACGACTGGAGCCATGACCTCCTGCTCGAAGGCACAGAAATAGACAAGGAGCGTGGTGTCATCAACGAAGAATGGCGTATGCGCCGCTCTGCCATGATGCGTATGTACGAGGCTGCCCTGCCTGACATTCTCCCTGGTTCTAAGTATGCCGGACGTATGCCTATCGGTACTATGGACGTGGTGATGAACTTCCCATACGACACCCTGCGTTCTTATTACAAGAAATGGTATCGTCCTGACCTGCAGGCAGTTGTCGTCATAGGTGACTTCGATGTAGACCAGATGGAGAAGAAGGTAAAGGAAGTCTTTGCAGACATCAAGGCTCCTGCTGCCGACGCTGCAAAGCGTGAATACTTCGAAGTTCCTGACAACGAAGAACCACTCGTTTCCATCCAGAAAGACAAGGAGCAGACCAGCAACTTGATTGTTCTCATGATGAAGAACGAAACCATGCCAAGAGAAGTGCGCGGTTCTTTGCTTAAGTTGGTTAACGACTATTCAAACGAAGCTATCAGCACCATGTTCAGCAGCCGTATCTCTGAGATTCTTCAGAAAGAGAATCCTCCTTTCCTCGGTGCAGACATGGAGAACGGCGAATTCTTCGTAGCAAAGACTAAGGACGCTATCACCGGTACTGTAGTATTCAAGGACAACGGACAGGATGAAGCATTGGCAGCACTCTACCGTGAGATGCTTCGCGTAAGCCGTTTCGGTTTCACAGCAAGCGAATACGACCGCTTCAGATCTGAATTCCTGTCACAGTTGGAAGACAGATATGCAAAGAAAGACAAGGTGCTTACCACACGCTATGTCAACGAGTGTGTTCGTAACTTCCTCGACGGTGACGCTATGCCTGGCATCGAAATGGAATACCAGATTATGAAGATGCTGGCTCCTCAGATTACAGTAGATGTTATCAATTCCGCTCTGAAGGAAGCTTTGACAGAGACTGACAAGAACCTCGTTTTGGTTATGTTTGCTCCTGACAAGGAAGGTATCACCATGCCAACCAAGGAAGAGCTGCTCGACGTCATCCATAAGGTTCAGAAGGAAGAGATTACTGCTTATGTTGAAGAAGTGAACAACGATCCACTCGTGACAGCTAAACTTAAAGGCAGCAAGGTAGTGAGTGTAAGCGACGACCAGTACGATGCAAAGCTCATCACCCTGAAGAACGGTATTAAGATTCACGTTAAGAAGACCGACTACACTCCTAACAGCATCTCTATGCGAGCAACCAGCTGGGGAGGCATTTCCTACTATTCTAAAGAAGACTACATGGATGTCAGCAACGCCGACATGGTTGATCTTGGCGGATGGGGTAATTTCTCTGCAACCAACCTCAGCAAGCGTCTCTCTGGAATCCAGGCATCTGCAAGCCCATTCATCAGCAACCGCACCGAGGGTATTAATGGCAGTTGTGTAGTTAAGGACTTTGAAACAATGCTTCAGCTGACTTACCTCTGCTTCACATCACCTCGTCGCGACAACGAAGCATTCAAGTCAACCATCGAGCGGCAGAAGCTCCAACTTGCCAATGCTGAACTCAACCCAACCACAGCTCTCTCAGACTCAGTTGTCAGCGTATTGTACAAGAACCACTACACTGCACTCCGCACACGTCCTGCTGACCTCGACCGCATCAACTACGACCGAGTACTGAAAATCTACCGTGAGCGATTCGCTGATGCCAACGACTTCGAATTTTTCTTCGTAGGTGATATCGACATCGACGCAGCCCTGCCTCTGTTTGAGAAATATCTCGGTTCGCTCCCGGTTAAGAAGGGTGAGGAGCAGTCGAAACCTATGGACAGAATCCTCACCAAGGGTGAAGTGACTAACGTATTTGAGAAAGAGCAGGAAACTCCTAACGCCATCACTCTCTTCGTCTATCACGCTCCTATGAAGGAAAACCTTCGCAACGAACTCCTTATGACCATGCTTGAACAACTCATGAGCATGCACTACACAGAGAGTGTACGTGAAGATGAAGGTGGTGCTTACGGCGTGCCTGTACAGGGTAGCATTGAGAATTATCCTGAAGAAATTGCACGTCTCATTATCCAGTTGCCAACTGCACCAGAGAAACGAGAGAAGATGACCAAAATCGTTTATGAAGGTGTAGCCCAGATGTGCGAAAAGGGTCCAGATAGCGAAAATGTAAAGAAAGTGAAGGAATACCTGCACCGCAGCCATGCTGAAGACCTCAAGAAGAACAACTACTGGATGAATGCTATGGTTGAATATGCTCGTTACAACCAGGAGAAGGTCAACGACTTCGACAAGACTGTAGACGAAATCACTGATGCCGACATCCAGGCATTTGCCCGTCTCGTCTTCCGCAGCGGCAACCGCCTCGAAGTAGGTATGACAAGCCCTGTAAAGTAATGGTTAACGGTTAATGGTTAACGATATACCGGAAACGGAATAACAAAAAAAACCGCAACACCGATTTATTCAGTGTTGCGGTTTTTTGTTTTAAATTATCATCAAAAGAAACCATTATTTAACATAAAGCAATAAAAAACAGGAAAAAAGTTGTGAAATAACAGTTTTTTTACGAATTTTGCATTTTATAACTAACGCGACTATACAGAACCAATAAATAACAACTATTTATATTATTATCCATTAAAAATTAATTGCTTATGAAGAAAAGATTTACTCTTATGCTTATTGCAGCATTTGTTGCTGTAGTATCATTCGCACAGCAAGGGAAATGGTCTGACGTTTCTTCACGCTCTTTGACTTCAGCATCCGCTTCTGCAAACACACCGGATGCATTCAAAGGTAAGACTGTGAAGAAATTAGCCAAAAAGGCTACTACTCACAGAGCTGCAGCTGATTTCCCTATCATCTATGAAGCCCCAGAAGGCGAGGTGAAAAACTATGTACGTTCTGGAGATGCCACGGAATACAGTGAAGGTCAAGGTGTATATACAGAACAAAGCGGTTTTGTCGAAATCGTATATGCAGAAGACGGTGTTTATATTTATGATATTATAGGCACAGACGATAACGATTCATACGTAAAAGGTACACTCAGTGCTGACGGTAAGACCATCACTGTACCTCTGAAGCAGAACGTCTACTATAGCAGCTATTACGATGCAGCAATTATGATTGTTGTAGGAACGCTGACAGACAAATTCTATTACGACTCTTCAATTACAGAAGTTACTTACAAGATTGACGGTGACGTTATTTCCTTGGATTTACCTGATACTTATGTCTTAACTGAAATTTGGACTGATGACTCTTCGTGGACAGGTTGCTCTGAATGGAACACCGTTCTCACAGAGTTCCACGAAGACCTCACTCTTGTAACTCCTCCAGACGGATTGGCAATTAAGACCCTGCCTCTGAACGGAAGCAAAGGCTATTATGCCAATGATGACGATGATAACATGATAGTCGAGGAATACACAAGCACCGCAGAGTTCGGTTTCGATGGTACTGACGCTTATATTTTCCTCTCAATTCCAGGCGTACCAGAAGGATGGATCAAGGGTTCTGTGAATGAGGACGGCGACTTGCAATTTGCTCCACAGTTCTTTGGTTATAACGGCATCGGCGAGAAATACTTCATCGGCGCATTCGGTAAAAGCGGACTTGACGACATAGTATTTGAATACGATGCAGAAGCCGGCACTTTGTTCTGTCCATCATACATCGTATTTAGTCCAACCGTTCTTTCTGCAGACGACTTCTATAGTGTTTCTGCCGGAACATTTATCGGAACAATGCCAACTCTTGTAACTCCTCCTACAGACCTTGTGACTGTAGAAAAGGCATTTGAAGGTACCGTTAATGCCGACGACGAATCCGAGGATTTCTCAGGAACAGCACTCGTAGGCTATGACGGCAACGATGTATATATCCAGGGTAT
Source organism: uncultured Bacteroidales bacterium (assembly GCA_902776985.1). GTDB lineage: Bacteria > Bacteroidota > Bacteroidia > Bacteroidales > Bacteroidaceae > UBA3839. Next base: position 34,101 of record CACYSD010000015.1, on the reverse strand, counting down.
TATGTATGATATGCCTGACGCATGGATTAAGGGAACTTGGGCTGACGAAGACAAGACTTCTATTGTTATCCCTGCCGGTCAGTACATTGGCAAGGACCCATACGGTGGACTTGTCTTTGTAGCAGGCTATAACGGAGAAGGTTTGGACGACATCACTTTCAAGTATGACAATACTGAAGATGCGTTCACTCTCGACCCATATTTATTAGTTACTAGTTCTGCCAAAACTATAGCAATCTACTACTACTATGATTATCTTGTAGTCGGTATCAATCCTGATGTAACATGGGCAGCTGACGACATGGGTGTATCAAGAGGTGACGTTGTTTCAGAAGTAACATTTGCTGAAGGCATCACTGGTGTGTTCGCTAAGGGTGAAGGTTCAAGTGATCCTAAGTACTACACAGCAACCGAAGGTGACACAGCAGCCGGCCATCCTGACGGAACAGTTCGTATGTATGCAGGCAACACTCTTACCATCACTTCCGCAGAACCTCTCGGCAAGATTGTGCTCCATCTCTACAGCCAAAAGGACAATCAGATGCAGATTGAACTCGCTGAAGATGCAGACGGAGAGTTCAATCTCGACGGCTACAAAGGCACATGGGAAGGCAATGCAACAAGCGTAACATTCTGCGTGCCTAACGAAAGCGGTGTACAGGGACGTATCACAGGAATCGACTTCTACTACTTAGACTATTCTACAGTTACAGTTGAAGTCCCTGAGGATTTGCAGACAGAGGCTTACTACTTCACTGGAACCTACACAGATGAAGAAGATTCAGAAACAGAAACATTTGAAGTACTAGTAGGTTTCGACGGCAACGAAGTCTATTTCCAAGGTCTGAGCCAGTACATCCCAGATGCATGGGTTAAGGGAACAATGGTTGACGGCAAGGTAACAATTCCTGGATGGGGACTTGGCACTTACGAATCCTGGGTAGGAGACTATGAACTCGCATTCAGCGGAGCAGAATTCACCTACGACGCAGCCACTTCCACATTCACCTGCAAAGACGGCTATGTTTCCTACATAATAGGTGAAGACAACATCTGCGACGACTACATGGATATTACCCTCAGGAAGATTGTAGAAAAGGCTGTTAAACCAGCTAATCCTGAAATTGTGGACTTCAAGGCGCTTAACACTGCTTATCCAAGAATCAATCTTAGCATCCCTACACTTGACGTAAACGGCAATCCAATGATTAGCGCCAAACTGTTCTATCAACTGTTTATCGAGAAGGGCAATGAGATAGCACCACTTGTATTTTCAAAAGACCTCTACGATGAACTTGACGAGGACATGAGTGAGATTCCTTACACCTTCAATGACGACTGGGACATCTACACAGGCGGTGATTATGTTTACCTTAACCAAGACGTAGAGGAAATCCTCTCTTGGGACAAGATTGGTGTTCAGAGCATCTACTACGGTGGTGGTGCAATCAACAAGTCCGACATCGTATGGTTTGACGTTCATCAATACTATGTTGACGGTGTAGAAACTGTAGCAACAGACCGTGACGCCGCTTCAGTTTCATACTTCGACCTTCAGGGACGCCGTGCCACAAGCGCAACTCGCGGCATCGTCATTAAGCAGGTTCGCCACTCTAACGGTCAGGTAACTCGCACCAAGATACTTCGCTAAAAAAGACTTTTCAGCCAAAAGCTGAAAACACCTAACATAAAACACTGGAACCGCTTCTACTGCGATTCCAGTGTTTGTTTTTTTAAATATTCTTCATTCTCACTTCGTGAGCGTGCTCTTTTGTTAATTTTCTTTAATAGGTATCGCAACTTTAACTTCATTCTTCATTTTTTCCTATCTTTGCCACAGAAGTAAATAACACCACACTATGGAAAAGAAAGCAGACTACATCAGCAGCATAGAGATTAAGGCTCTGTGGAAAGGCGGCAAGCACATCAAGTGGGCTTTACGACCCGATGTGAATATCCTCAGCGGAATCAACGGTGCAGGAAAAAGCACCATCATCAACCATGCCGCCCATGGACTCCGACTTCTCGACACAGGCGAACTCCATCCGGGTGAGATTGCCGAAGGCATAAGCATCGAGCTATCGCCAGCCGACGCAACGGAAATCAGCTACGATGTCATCCGTTCGTTCGATCGTCCCTTGCTCCATTCCGACCTATTGGAGAAACTCGCCGACTCACGTGTCCGTACCGAACTCGACTGGCAGATTTACAAACTGCAGAAGCGCTATCTCGACTATCAGGTCAATATCGGCAACCGCATCATCGAACTCCTCACCAGCGGCGACCCTGCCGACGCCCTGCAGGCTGCCGAAGTGTCACGTCCCAAGGCTCTCTTTCAGGACACTATCGACCAGCTCTTTTCTGAAACCCACAAAACCATTGACCGTCGCAGCAATGAGATTCAGTTTGAGCAGAACGGAGAGGTACTCACACCCTACCAGCTCTCGTCGGGCGAGAAACAGATGCTGGTTATCCTCATGACCGTCCTCATCGAATGTGGTCAGCCCTATGCGCTGCTCATGGACGAACCCGAAATCAGTCTGCACATAGAGTGGCAGCAACAACTCATCACACTCATCCGACGCCTCAACCCACGTGCACAAATCATCCTCTCCACCCACTCCCCAGCCCTCATCATGGACGGTTGGAACGATGTCGTAACCGAAGTGGAAGAGATAAAAGTGAAGAGTTAAGAGTAAAGTTATCGTGCGATACTGATAAAATAAGCACTCAAAAGAGCACGCTCACGAAGTGAGAATTCCCATCCGGATGGTTTTCATTACTTATAATTTATAATTAGTAATTTATAATTTATTAAACGCCTTACTTCATACAACAACAGCCATTACTGGGAGGCAGCCAATAGTCTGCGCCCTGGAGGCAAGAAGAAGAAACGAATCATAGCCTATGTTGAGAGCTACGACGACATCTTCTTCTGGCGAAGTGTGCTCAGCGAGTTTGAGAACGACGAATGTGAGTTCCACGTTACGCTACCCTCACGCACCACCCTCACCCGTGGCAAGAAACAGGCTATGACCAACCAACTGGGAGAGGGACTCGGAGGCAGCATGATAGCATGCGTGGATGCCGACTACGACTATCTTATCCAGGGCCACACACCCTATTCCAAAGCTGTGCTCGACAATCCCTATATCCTCCACACCTATGCCTACGCCATAGAGAACTACCAGTGCTACGCCCCGTCGCTCCACGATGTGTGTGTGATGTCAACTCTTAACGACCGTCAGGTATTTGACTTCGAAACCTATTTCCTGCAGTACAGCCGCATAGTCTATACCCTCTTCGTCTGGTCAGTCTGGCTCTACCGGCGTCAGCTCTACAAGGACATGCCGCTCACCTCGTTCTGCAACACCGTCAGCATAGAGAAGCTCAATCTCTTCAATCCCGAACCCGCACTGGAGAACCTTCGCCACCGAGTCAACCGCAAGGTGTCGTGGCTGCAACAGCAATACCCGCAGGCAAAGTCATCTTTCAAGTCCCTCAAGGAAGAACTCCTGACACTGGGAGTCACTCCCGACACCACATATCTGTTCATCCAGGGACATCACATCATGGAGAACGTAGCTATGGCAGTGCTCGACCCCGTCTGCACCATCCTTCGCCGTCAGCGCGAGAAGGAAATAAAAGTCCTCGCCGGTCGCCAGAAACAGCACATGGACAACGAACTCGCCAGCTACCAGCACAGCCAGTGCCCCATCAACCAGATGCTGCGCCGCAACACCTCCTTCAAGTCCTGCCCCCTCTACAGTCTTTTAAGGAAAGACATTAAAAAACTTCTTGGTATTCAAGACGACGAAGAATACAAGTAACAAAAACAGAAGTAATCGTTTCATTATACAAAACAACTATGGAGCAAAACCAATAATTTTGCTCCATAGATTATTTATAGACAGCAGTTTTGCATAGCTGCCCTAACTAAACAACCCTCTCAGCAATGAAACGATTTCTTTATTTAGCAACATTCTTCACTCTTCATTCAAAGTTCTCCAGAGCGTTGGCAAGCCTAACGATAACATTCTTCATTTCAGAAGCGCAGGCTCAGAACCCGATTGTCACCCACTGCTATACAGCCGATCCGGCGCCTATGACATTCGAAGGCAGTGACAGCCTCTATGTTTACTGCGATGAAGACATGAACGTTCCCGGAGTCAACGACTTCTACTATATGGAGCGCTGGCGCGTTTACTCCACAGCCGACATGGTCAATTGGACCGACCACGGAGTGGCACTTCCCCGCACAGCGTTCAGCTGGGGACGCGAAGGCACGTGCTGGGCAAGCCAGTGCGTCAAGCGAGGTGATTTCTACTACTGGTACATCTGTATTTCCAAGCCCAATGACTGGCGTCACTACATCGGTGTAGCCCGAAGCGACAAACCCTCCGGTCCCTTCAAGGATGCCCGCAAGCAACCCCTCTTCGACACAGGTGAAGGCGGCGACATCGACCCTACCGTCTTCATCGACGATGACGGTCAGGCATATCTCTATTGGGGAAACAACAAACTGCGCTATGCCAAGCTCAAAAAGAACATGATACTTATCGACACCTCCATCGGCAACAACGGAGTAGTCACTGTGCCTCTCACCAAGGAATCGTTCGGAGGAGTTAAGGTCAACGACAAAGTCCCCGAAGGCGAGGACTGCTACGAGGAAGGACCCTGGCTCGACAAGCGCGGCGACAAGTACTACATGATCTACGCCGCAGGCGGGGTGCCCGAACACATCTCCTACAGCATGAGCGACAGCCCCACAGGACCTTGGGTATATAAGGGACAAGTGATGACCCAGCAAAACACCGGTTCGTTCACCAACCACAGCGGCATCGTGCATTTCAAGGACAAGGATTATTTCTTCTACCACACCGGCTGGGCACCAGGTGGAGGCGGCTACAACCGCAGCATGTCGGTCGAGGAGATGCACTTCAATGCCGACGGCACCATTCAGCCCGTCACCGCCACCAAGGCAGGCGTGAAACCAATTGCCACCATGAGTCCCTACGTGCAGCAGCAGGCAGAGACCCTCAATTCAGCCCATGGCATCGAAGTCGTAGGCAATGAGAACACAGGAGTTTATGTCACTTCCATCCACACTGGCGACAGCATGCGAGTAGCCAACGTCGATTTCGGCAGCGACGGTCCCAAGTCCATCACCCTGCGCGTAGCTACAGAGAAGAACAACTCCATGCTCATCATCCGTCAGGATCATGCCAAGGGCAAGGTAATCGCCAAGATCCGTCCGCAGTCCACAGGCAGCTACGACCTCTGGGAGGAGCAGACCTTTGACCTCAGCTACGTTCCTACAGGCGTCCACTCCCTCCATTTCAGTTTCAACGGCAGCGCCACCGATTTGCTCTTCAACTGGGACTGGTGGCAGTTCAACACCTTCGACACAGGCGTTTTGAATGAAAAATTAAGAATGAATAATGAAGAATGCAGTCATGATGATTGGTACGATCTCAGCGGACGCCGCATCAGCACACACACTGAATCTTTACATTCTCTCCCCCTTGGGGGAGCCGGAGGGGGTCTATCCCCAGGCATATACATCCGCGGTCACAAGAAATACGTAATAAGATGAAGGGAGCAAGAGTTCAAGAGTTTAAGAGTACAAAAGTTCAAGAATTCAAGAGTTAAAACACACACCAACTTAAGTAGAAACACAAATAAACTTAAGTATATTCTTAAAATCGTGGTGTGATTTATAAGAATAGTGGTAGTATTTATAAAAATCGTGTCAGTATTTTTATAAATACTACCACGATTTTAAGTTTAAAGCGAACATTTAATTAGTTTGAGACAAACAATTGTTGGATTTGAAGCGGACATCGGTTGATTTTAAAAATATTCTTCATTCTTCATTCTCACTTCGTGAGCGTGCTCTTTTGTTAATTTTCTTTAATAGGTATCGCAACGATAACTTCATTCTTCATTTTTTTCTATCTTTACCGCAGAAATAAAAACATGCAGATTATGAAACGAATCAAAGATGTCGTGATGGCACCGCGTCTGCGCAGTTTGTGCTATTCCTTATTATTCATTCTTCACTCAAAGTTCTCCAGAGCGTTGGCAAGCCTAACGATAACATTCTTCATTTCTCTCTGTTCCTGCAACGGATGGAATGATAATGGCAGTGATGAATCCTGCATTCTCGACCGCTTGACGGATGAGGAACTGGATAAGTTCAACCCCAACATCCCGCTGACTGAAGGAAGCGGGCAGAGCGAAGCATTCAAAATTCATCCGCTCGACGAAGTACGTATCTCCGCACCAGCCGGAGCCTTCGACGTGAATCCCGACATCAAGGTGAGCGAGGCAACAGGTGAGCAACTAAGCCTGCTGGATAGTAAAATAGAGGAGAAATTCTTCGGACACGAACTCCTATGGGCATACGACATTGACGCAGGACTACCCTCCGACTCCGTTCTGCCTGGCAAGTATTCCGTGGAGATAAACCTAAAACGACTGGGTATACCAGAGGAAGTAATTCCTTATGTAAGGCTCTGCCGAATGGACGACAGCGGAAATGTGAGACTACTCAACTCCCACATCAACAAGGGTGTGGTGCGCTACGAGGCAAGTCAGAACAGTGTCATAGGTCTGGTTTGCATAGGTGCTGCAATTATTGGTACTAGAGCCTATTACCTACTGCACAGCACAGAGATTAACATGACCTTGCAGGCATGGATTGATGCTGGTTTTATAGACTCTTTCTACGGGAAGGACGATATGGTATGCATTCCCGTGGAGGATGACTTCGGCAATTTCACGGTCGTATTCCGCTACTCCGAGACTGAATGCAAAGAAAAGACAAAGGCTTACATAGAGAAGACCAAACAGCTCCAGAACAGGATGGAAGAGTTGGAGACAAAGGCTAAGGACCTCTACGACAAGGACCATCCCATGAAGCTCCAGCCACCCACCCACATAGCCGACACATGGAAAGAAGACCCTGGCGACGAGATGATGCGTCGTGCAGGCAGACGTCGCATCTTCCTCGATATGGCTAAGAAAGACTCACTTGTTCAGGCTCTAATCAAAGACCCTGACATACAGTTGCCGCCAAGCGTTGAGAATGTGATTAAGGCTACCAAACTGGCCAATCGGTTCAGCCGCGACCCAAAGGGACTTGGCATGAAAGCACTCTCCTACGAATTCAACGTTTTCCTGGTTTCCAGCGCCACCATCGACGACAAAAAGACATGGGCCAAGTTTGAGCCTCTCCCATCGATTGGCGGCAGGATTCTGGTAAATTTCGACTGTTATCTTTCTTCCAAGAATGGCAAGACCACATTTATCAGAGAAAACTTCGACCCCTTGTGCGTAACCATGGCACACGAAATCGGACATGCCTTTGAGAATGAATATGTGGTGTCGTCGGCATTCACCGACAAACGGTTCTTTGAAGCTATCGGTTCCGTTACCGAGCATTGGTTCGCCGCATGGCTGAAGGCAAAAGGTCTCACCGACATTGCAGACACAGAATCGGGGGAAGCAATGAAGCATTTCAAGTACGCCTACCGCGAAAGCAAGCAACTGCTGGCATGGCCGCTGGAGAAGGATTTCCCGAATGAGCTTTTTGGAGGCAGTGCTGAAATTCTTCAGGAAAGCGACCCGCCAACAAACGGAGGCTACATGCTGGGCGACCTCATACAGTTCCTCTGCGACCACAAGAAGAAGGTCAACTTCGACCAGATTATGATGGGTTATGCCTACAACAAGACTTTCGTTCAGAACCTCAAGGACATATTCGGAATTGCCAGCAGTCAGGAAATGGCAAAGCTCTACGAGCAGTTCTGCTGGAAGTTCATGCCGGAAATCGCCAAGGCGCAGTCTATGTTCCAATGGAGCGGGACCGACCTGAAGCGAATCATACCTGGACAGACGTTCAAGCCGGCCCTGCCCGTGCACCGTGTAAAGGTGATCGGACATGAGGGAACGGGCACGGCATATCCTTACACCGTAAAAATTGTGAAAATCAGCAGCGAAGATAATAAGAAAACACCATACTCGCTCTTCGCCGTACCATCGGACACCATCAAGACGCCAACGATAAAGTTCACATTCCTCGAAGGCGACAGCATGCAGCAGGCAAAGAACAGGTTATTCACGCAGCCATGCGCTAAAAAGTACACGGCTGACGCCTATGCAGCACTTTTCTACCGTCCAGGCATAGAGAAACTATCTCTCGGCCCCGACTACTACATTGACATCATTGCACTCTACCAGCCAAAGACCTTGCCTAAAGTCTTAGGACAGAGCAAGGACGGGCATGGCCTCAACGTGCAGACAGAGGCTCCAAACGAGAAACTGGTGAAATTCAAGTACATCACAGGTATGCAGCTCGCCGTGGTGAACAATGTCACAAAAAAGAATAAGACCTTCGACGTGCCGCTCACAGAATGCGGCAAAGCGCGGAAAATACCTTACCTCAGCATAGGCATCACCGACCCAGAAGACATTGACATATATGTACGCTCCCGCTGGTACTATGAAGACGAGGAAGGACGCCGCTACTTCTCACCTGCTACCGAACGCGTAAAATACAAACGTGAGAAACAGCACGAGGAGCAAAACTCCGAAGCCACCAGCGACGACAGCGACCTCAAAGACCACAACGACGAAGACTCCAGTACTGATCTTGGCGATGCTGCCATGAGTCAGAAGTTCAAGTTGAAAGAAATCCAGGTTGCAGGCTGGAATGTCAACCGTCTGGAATATTGCGACTGCCATCCCGTTTATGGAACCATTGTGCTCAAGGACGGATGCTTCAAAATCAGTATACCTCCCCATCAGCAGATTAAATGGCACAACGATGACGACAACGGAGCCGTGCGTCAGGTTAAGGGATTCTCCATCACTGGCAAATACACGGTCAGCATCCACTACGACGTAGAATACTACGATGACAATAGTGGTCGCGAGAAGAGCCGTAAACCATATATTTATATTGAATTCCTACGTAAAGGTCTTCATCTCAGTTCCCCATTCAGCGTGAAGACTGGATCCCACATGACTGTTATTGGAGGAGAAGACAGCGGTTATTACGAATACCAACACACCTATACATACAGCATGTCCGACCGTGAAGACAACAAAGAATCATGTGGATTCATTGACCTACGCAAACAATACGACCGTGACCTGCACAAATACATACGAACGTGGAAAGAAATCCACATTTACTTCAATGGGCACATGTCCCACAGCGTAACTCCACACCATAAAGATCAGGAGGAAAAGGACCTAGATGACTTCACCATCGTTTTAATCGGCGAAATACCACAATAATATGAAACCTCAGAAAATCCTTTACCATATCCGCCTCTGCAACTTGCTGCGCGATCTGTGCTACAACCTATTCTTCATTATTCTTTTTCTCTCCCCTCTTGGGGGAGTAGGAGAAGGCTTTCTCCTCACTTCGTGCAGCAGTAGCAGTGAGGGCGAGGGTGAGGGTAATGCTATTGTAGACCGCATCACCGATGAGAAGCTTGCGCAGCACAAGCCTGCCAAGAAGTTTGAGATGAACGGAAAGAGCGAAGCTATCAAACTTCGTCCTCGCAAGGAAATGCGCATCACCGCAAGGAAAGGTGCTTTCGAACGCACTCCTAACATTCAGGTGACGGACCTGACGGAGGAACAAATGGATAAGACCGAACGGCTTATCAGGGAAACATTCGGTGAGGACAAGGAGCTGCTCTGGGCCTACGATATAGATGCGGGACTTCCTTTCGATAGCGTCATTCCTGGTGTCTATACCGTAGAACTGAACCTCAAGTTATTGGGTGTACCTAATAACCTCTGGCCTTATATTCGTGCTTACCGCTCTGATGGGAACAATCGTGTGAAGGCTCTCAACATATTTGTCAATGACAAGGGCGTGTTGCGTTATGAAGCACGGCAGAACTCCATTGTAGCAATCGGGCTTGCTCTTGCCTGCTACGGAAAAATTGGAATCTCTGTAAGTGTATTTATTGCCGACAAACTGGCTCTGCTCGCCATCGCTGGTGGAGTTTGGGGTGCCGGCTACACTTACAAAGCAGGTCTCTACAATAAGATTCAGTCTTGGTGGGATGCCTGCGGATGGCCTGAGAACTGGTGGAAGCGAAAGGACTGGGTGACTCTGTATATCAATGACCCTATGGGCAACTTCTATCTTCACTTCCGATACAGTAAAACGGAGAAAGGAGATCAGGCTGAAACTGTCGTAGATCAACTGGCTTCCTACGGAAAGCGTGCCGAAGAACTAAAGGGTGAAGCCAAGGCAAAGTTCAACCATGAATACAAGAACAACGCTGCATATAAAGCACTGAACAAGAAAAAGGCACAAAGTTATTCGCCCAAGAGTCCGTTGCTGCGTACACTATATATAAAACATCTCGAAAAGATGACCATTGACAGCATCTATTACGCATCATTAGAAACGGACAACGAATTAAAGACTGTGATGAATCTTATTCCTAAAAGCGTACAGGATGTCATCAATGGTATGAGAGTGTCAGAGCGGTTTTGTCAGGCCGATGATGGTTTGGCACTCAAACGTCTGCCCTACGAATGTAATGTTTACATCGTTCCAAACACCTATACTGGCCAAGAACCAAAAGCCGTCAGCAGGATATTCGAAGTGTTCGGAGAACTGAATGGGGGTGTCATCTTTGTCAACGCAAACGAGCTTTACCAAAAATCGGGAAGTAAATACAGCTACAGTACCGAAAAAACAGACGAAGTTCTCGTCAGCATGGCTCACGAACTGTCTCACCTCTACGAGTACACATATATCAATGCGTGGAAATCACGCGATAACCGCTTCATTGAGTGTATAGGTTCTGTCAGCGAGTACAGGTTCACCGACTGGCTGAAGAAGCACAATTACATTACCTACGATCCCAATGATGGAAATCACGAGAATCTCTACGCAGACCGCAAACTCAAAGAAGTGTTAGCTTGGCCACTTGTCAACAAGGCTGGTACATGGCCCAAGGATCTGTCCAGCGTTACCGACCCTGACATTCGAGGAGGATACATGCTCGGAGGCTTCTTCGAATATCTCTGCGAACAAACCAAGCAAAATCCGTCGTTCGAACACATCATGAACCAATATTCGGTGATAAAGACACTTGCTCAAGACTTCATGGACATATTCGGAATAACGACAGAGACACAACTTCAGAAGTATTTCGAAGGCTTCTGCCTAAAGAATATTACAGAAATTGTGGATGTACAGAAAGACATGGCAGAAAACCCCAACAACCCATACTATATACCCAACCAACGCCACACCTACGAAAAATGCGTAATGCGATTGCGGAATATTGCCCCTGCCGATAATCCAGAGCCTCTGGCGTTCAAGGGATTCAAGATTATATGTAAGGAAAAGTACAAAGGACGTGATGATACAAAGAGAATCGTAGGCAGCAAAATAGATTATAGGCTCTTTGCCGTTCCTTCACCTGTCATAAAACCGAGTGAGTTGAAGTTCTCACTCCTTGACGGAAGCGTGAAAAATGATGAAAGTCTCTCTCTCGCACAAGACCCTTATAGCATCAAACCTGATCACTATCACTATCTTGAGACATACGGCATGGTTTTGCTGCGCCCAGGAATCCGCGATGCAACCATTGACGAAAACTACTACATCGACCTCGTCGCATTCTACCAGCCATATAATGAACCTAAAGTGCAGGGACGTTCCAAGGACGGAACAGGACTGAATGTAAGAACCATGTCCGAACCCCCAAAACAACTTGTCAAGTACGGCTATATCAGCGGCATGCAGATAGCTGTGAAGAACAACCTGACGGGTAAGTCGAAGACTTTCAACGTACCGCTCAACCTCTGCGGCAAGACCGTAAAGATTGAATATGAGAAGATTGGAATTGCCGACCCCAATGACATAGACATCTCTCTCCGCTCACGCTGGTACTTCCGTCATCCTAACGGCAAAACCTACTATTCACCAGCTACCGAACGAGTAAACTACAAGAAAAAGAAAGAACAGGTGGTGCAGAAGAAGGACGAGAAGGAGAATAGCGATGAGGAAATAAAGGAGAATAACGACGAGGAAGTTGATGAGGACTTTGGTAGCGCCTTGGTCAACGCACGCATCCACCTTGAAGAAGTAGGATATGTAGACGTCTCTTCTCGTTGCTACGGAACCAACTACCTACGTAACTACACCAACGCATCACACTTCGGACGACTTATCATAAAAGATGGAACCATTACCATCATACTTGACTCACAGACTTTGACTCAGGGTGACGCCGACGGCACCAGAACTGTGTACGTTGATAAAATCACGTTTAAGGCTCAGTGCGACACCAAACGATACTCCGACGGCACAATTCACGTCAGCATCCTGCCCGAAACGCTGACCATGAAGCCCAATCCATTCACGGCTAACTCCAACTATACCTGTGTGGCTGATCCAAGTTTGAGCTTCACCAACGTAAACAGTGTGAGACTCGACAACAGCCAATTGCATAGCGGAGGCTACCATTGGCAAGGCAATTTAGACATCCGACCCAACGGCTCCGGAAGAATCGAACTAAAAATCCCAGTTATCGACCGCTATACCCATAAGACCAACAGCAATACAGATAATGACGAGGAGCACCTGCCTTTCAACATCATCGGCACGTTTGAATGAACAGATGACTTGATGTTTGTCGGTTAACGGTGAACGGTTAACGATAGTACAGCGGGGTTATAATTTTTAATTTGTAATTTATAATTAATAATTATTTCGTAACTTTGCAGCGCAAAACGAAAACGATTATTGTTTAACGATAGTACCGGAGATAGAACTTGAAATTTCCCGGATGAAGTATTGGACGCAAAATCTTCGCAAAATTTATCACAAAATCTTATTCAAATAAAGTATTTTCATTTCTGGTTTTGCGAACGATTTTATGACAATTCTTGCTTTGCAAGCGTGCTCTTTTGAGTGCTTTCTTCAGCGGTATCGCAACGATGATTGTGTCCAAAAATAATAAACTCAAAAACTCACATGACTATAGAACAACAAATAGTGGATGCCGTAGTGGCTGGAGTGAAGGCTCTCTACGGTGCTGACTTGACTGCAGAGCAGGTGCAGCTGCAGAAGACCAAGAAGGAATTTGAAGGACACCTCACCGTGGTGGTGTTCCCGTTCGTGAAGATGGCTCGCAAGAGCCCCGATGCATGCGCAGAGGAACTGGGAGCCTATCTCAAGGAAAACGCTGCCGGCGTGGTTGCTGCCTACAACGTGGTGAAGGGTTTTCTAAACCTCGTGGTCAGTCCTGCTGCATGGATTGCCCTGCTCGGTGACATCGCTGCCGACGACAAATTCGGTTTCACCGCTGCTACGGAGAACAGTCCGCTGGTGATGATTGAATACTCCTCACCCAACACCAACAAACCGCTCCACCTCGGACACGTGCGCAACAACCTCTTGGGTTCAGCTCTGGCACGCATCGTGGAAGCCAACGGCAACCGTGTGGTTAAGACCAACATCGTCAACGACCGCGGCATTCACATCTGCAAATCCATGCTCGCATGGCTGAAGTGGGGCAACGGCATCACTCCAGAGACCGCAGACAAGAAGGGCGACCACCTCATCGGTGACTTCTACGTGGCTTTCGACAAGCACTACAAGGCTGAATGCGACGAGCTGACCAAGCAATTTGTCAGCGAAGGCATGGACGAAGAGGCTGCCAAGGAGAAAGCTAAGCAGGAGGCTCCGCTCATCAAGGAAGCCCACGACATGCTCGTGAAGTGGGAACAGGGCGACGAAGAGGTTCGCCGTCTGTGGCGCATGATGAACGAATGGGTGTACGCCGGTTTCGATGAGACATACAAGATGATGGGTGTGTCGTTCGACAAGATATACTACGAATCCGACACCTATCTCGAAGGCAAGGAGAAGGTGCTCGAAGGACTGGACAAAGGCCTCTTCTACCGCCGCGAGGACGGTTCGGTATGGGCAAACCTCGAAGCCGAGGGGCTGGACGAAAAACTCCTGCTCCGCAGCGACGGCACCAGCGTCTATATGACTCAGGACATCGGTACTGCCAAACTTCGTTACGAAGACTTCCCCATCGACAAGATGATATATGTGGTGGGCAACGAACAGAACTACCACTTCCAGGTGCTCTCCATTCTGCTCGACAAACTCGGATTCGCATGGGGCAAAGACCTCGTTCACTTCTCCTACGGCATGGTGGAACTGCCTAACGGAAAGATGAAGTCGCGCGAGGGAACGGTGGTTGACGCCGACGACCTCATGGCACAGATGATAGAGGATGCCTACAACGCTTCGAAGGAGATGACCAAGAAAATCCAGCTCAGCGAAGAGGAAGCTCGTGAGGTGGCACGCAAGGTGGGACTCGGTGCACTCAAATACTTCATCCTCAAGGTTGACGCACGCAAGAACATGCTCTTCAACCCCGAAGAGAGTATCGACTTCAACGGCAACACCGGTCCGTTCATCCAATACACATATGCACGCATCCGATCCATCCTCCGCAAAGCTGCAGAGGCAAAAATAGATTCTTCACTCTTAACTCTTAACTCTTCACTCTCCGAAAAGGAAATTGAACTGATTCAGAAGTTGAATGGGTTCCGTTCGGCAGTGAAGCAGGCAGGCATAGACTACAGTCCTTCGGGCATAGCAAACTACTGCTACGAACTGACTAAGGAATTCAACCAGTTCTACCACGACTACAGCATCCTCGGTGAGGAAGATGAGAACAAACGTGCTTTCCGCCTTGTTCTCGCAAAGACCGTCGGCAAAGTCCTCGCCCTCGGCATGGGACTGCTGGGTATTGAAATGCCAGAGAAGATGTAATGGAAAGGGGAAAGGGTGAGGCTTTAGCGGTCGACGCTGCATGCAGCGGCAATCCGGGACCGATGGAATACCGCGGAGTGCATCTGCCAAGCGGCAAGCAGATATTCCATTTCGGACCAGTGCAGGGCACTAACAACATAGGTGAGTTCCTTGCCATAGTCCATGCACTGGCCCTGCTCAAGCAGAAGAACCAGCCCAATATGCCCATCTACAGCGACAGCCGCACAGCACAGATATGGGTGCAGAAGAAAAAATGCAAGACTACGCTGGAGCGTACACCGAAAACAGAGAAACTGTTTGAAATCATCGCACGTGCTGAACGGTGGCTGCAAACAAACTCCTACTCCAACCCCATTCTTAAATGGGACACAGACAACTGGGGTGAAATTCCCGCAGACTTTGGACGAAAATGAGAGAGTTCTTCAAAACCATGGGTAGCTACTTCGCTCCCTACAAAAAATACATGTTTGCAACGTTAGGATTGAATATCCTGACGGCAATCTTCAATGTATTCACCTTCACACTGCTTCTCCCTATTCTCAATATCCTGTTCAAGATCGACCAGATACACTATGAGTATATCCCTTGGGGAGAAGGCGATTTGAAGGAAACCGCAACCAACAACCTCTACTATTTCTCACAACAGCTGATAGAGAAATACGGCGAACCCACCACCCTGCTGCTGCTTGGGCTGGGACTTGCATTCATGACGCTGCTCAAGACCGCATCCTACTTCGGAGGCAGTGCCACACTAATGCCTATCAAGACAGGTATAGTCCGCGACATACGAAACAAGCTATACCACAAGATCATCTCCCTCCCACTCTCCTTCTTCTCCGAAGAACGCAAAGGCGATATCCTTGCACGTGTCTCTACCGATGTCAATGAAGTGGACTCCTCCATCACATCATCGCTCGACATGGTAATCAAGAACCCCATATTCATACTTATATATATGGGCACTCTCATCGCCATCAGCTGGCAGCTCACCATCTTCACCCTGCTCGTCGTGCCACTAATGGCATTCGGAATCGGACGCATTGGCAAGACTCTGAAACGCCGTTCCCTCTTCGCACAGTCGAAATGGAGCGACGGACTCAGTCAGATAGAGGAAACCCTCGGTGGTCTGCGCATCATCAAGGCATTTATAGCCGAGAAGAAGATGGAAGACCGTTTCCGCAAGGTAAACAACGAACACCGCCGTGCTGCCATGAAAGTAGCAATCCGCCAAAGTGCAGCCCATCCCGTGAGCGAGTTCCTCGGCACCTGCATGATCGTCTTTGTGCTGTGGTTTGGCGGCTACCTCATCTTCTCCGGCAACTCTCCCATCGACGCCAGCACATTCATCTATTACCTCATCATTCTCTACACCATGCTGCAGCCGCTCAAGGACCTCTCCAAGGCAGGCTACACCATCCAGAAAGGTATGGCTTCAATGGAGCGTATCAACAAAATCCTTCGTGCAGAGAACAACATAAAAGACGCTCCAGACGCACAAGACATCGATGCTTTGCATGAAAGTATCGAACTGCGTCACGTATCGTTCTCCTACCCATCTTCTTCTTCAGATCCAGACCACGCAGCAAGAGAGGTATTGCACGACATCAATCTCACTATTCCCAAAGGGCAGACCATCGCACTTGTCGGACAATCAGGCAGCGGAAAGAGTACTCTCGTGGATCTTATCCCCCGCTACCACGATATTCAAACAGGAGAAATCCTTATTGACGGAAAGAACGTCAAAGAACTGAAAATCAATTCTCTCCGTGGACTTATAGGCAATGTCAACCAGGAAGCAATCCTCTTCAACGACACAGTTTTCAACAATATAGCCTTCGGAGTGGAGAACGCCACACAGGAGCAGGTGGAAGCGGCTGCACGCATTGCCAATGCTCACGACTTCATCATGGAGATGGAAGAAGGCTATCAGACTAAAGTCGGTGATCGCGGCGGACGCCTGTCGGGCGGCCAGCGTCAACGAATCAGTATAGCACGCGCCATACTGAAAAACCCACCAATCCTTATTCTCGACGAAGCAACATCGGCCCTTGACACCGAGAGCGAACGCCTGGTTCAAGATGCCCTCGAACATCTGATGAAGTCACGCACCACAATCGCCATTGCCCACCGTCTGTCAACTATCAAGAACGCCAGCCGCATCTACGTACTCCACGAAGGCCGCATTGTGGAGCAAGGCACCCATCAGGAACTCATCGCCCTCAACGGCTACTACAAACGACTCAACGACATGCAGGCACTGTAAATTTTCTCCTTTTCCTTGATGCTTATTTGTATTTATTCTCTCTTTGCATTGCAACTTTATTGTAACAACTTTGTTGCAACAAGATTATTGCAATAAAAAACACTCAAAGAAAGAATAAAATGAAACGGAAAAAGCTATAGAATCCCTTATCTATCAGGGTTACGAAGTCAGGAGCCGCTCTGGCAGTATTAACAGAGAAAGAAATGGTTTACCAAACACCCAAAGGGTATATTATTAACGACCGTTTCTTCAGCCTGTGGCTCAACCGATATTAACATAGTATTGGTGAATAAATACTTTTTTTTTGCATTTTTTGCTAGATTTAAACAAAAAAAACATATATTTGCAACGTGTTCTAATGGACACTACATTTTATTTGCTCTATTGCGACTCGAATTGGAACCTCGGAAAAAGTAAAAGAGCAACAATTACCAGAATGAGGCTTGTGCTAAGGCGCAGGCATCACTATATCTGGTAATAGGTAGTTCCAAACCTGAGTCGCGTATGGTGAAGCCCTGCGCATTTTTTGTTTATGTACAACATTAGTAATGCGTAGTTATTGATAGCTTATTATAATCATTCACTAATAAACAAACTTTATTACTATGGGGACATTAACAAAAAGAGAAAGCATGCGACTCAAAAGACTTCAAAAAAAGCTTTCAAATAGTGACTACGTTGAGATTGCACAGTATCATCCAAGTATTGGGAACGAAATCCTAGACATTGTTCGATCGAAGTATCCCGGTAAGAAAAGTCGAGAACAAGACTTGTATAATCAGATACACCCATCTATTACTGTCATTAAGAGCCAAATGCAAGTAATAGAACTGCAAATTTGGGAAGATAAGCAAAACAATAAAACGTATCTTATTCCATACTATAGATGCCGCGATTTGGCAGAATTTATTCTGAAAAATCCTATCTTGTATCTACTATTTACTGGGCTAATGATACTTACTTCTCTGATTTTAATCATTTTACGCAGAAGTATTGCAAAAGATTTCAGAAATGAGGTATTAGAAACCATAACTAAAGAATATAGCTCACGTTACAATGTACCTGTAGTACACAAAGTTAAATAATAAAAGAAAGACATATATAGATAAATAATTCCGCAATATCCAAGAATGGTATTGCGGGATTATTGTATTGATTAATTAAGACTGTTGCATAAGAGTCATTACACAATAATGTAATGATTAATTCGCTTCCAGAGCCGGTCTATTGGTAAATCGCTGTGCAGCGGCTTTTCGTAAGGCTTTGGCTTCGTCCAAACCACGGCGCAGGCGTCTGTGGGCCATGAATATGCGCCAAGCGCAATAAGCCCAAAGAACAAGGAAGACAATCCAGGTGATATAGCTGCCCAAGAGACTTGCACCGAACAATTTCTGCAGCATCCATGTGAAAAGCGGAGCTGCAACCACCGCACCTATTCCTAACAGCCATTCCAACTGATAACTGCGACGCAGAGTGCGAATGGCGGTCTTATCCTCAGGAATAGTCTGAATGTGGTTACCCTCCGAAGTACCATCCATCAGGAAATAGTATTTACGCGACTGGTAATAATAATATGTGAACCAAATCGGCACCATTACCAGTTGCGGTTCATGAACGTAAGAGAAATTAAACGTGGTTTTCACACCCTTTACCTTCTCTCCCTTCAGTTCACTCTTAACCCTCGCATTGACAATACTCTTCAACTGGTCATAGCCGCGTTTCTTCCACACATGAGCGTCATTCACCGTACTTGCAAAGATATATGTATTGTCTGCAAAGGAGGTATTGGGATTCATAGCGGAATCTGAAACAACTGGATCGGGCAGACTCTCAACAAAACTTACCATCTCCACAGGAATGTCATTACCCTCGTGGGCACACAGCATAATGACGAACTTGCCCTGGGCTGCATTCTCGTCAGGCTGATATTCCTTGCGCTTCTTGCCGTCAACACCAATCACCTCTCGCTGCACCTTATAGGAATACTGAGCGGAATAGGATCCCTCGAAACGATGCATAGGCACATAGGCACGATACATCTTGCCCATACTTACTGTGCTGAACACATCAATAGGCGTATAGTCGGTCTCAATGAGAGCGTCTATCACATAACGCGAGAAGGCACTCTGTCCCACAGTAAAGTTAAGCACTCTTGACGGAGCATCGAGACCAACTTGTTTTGTTTGCGGACTATGTGCGGTCTGGTGGCAAATCGGACAAACCACATCGTCTTTCTCCAATGATTCACCTACATAACCTACACCCAAGCTTTGCTTAATAAGTGTTGTCCCGCAATTAGGACATTTCATTGTTTCCATAACTATACTATGTTTTGAGTTTTCGAATATCCTTAAACACTGTGTACATTATCGGGATGGCAAGCAGTAACGAAAGCACGTCGCTCACAGCCTGGCACATCTGAACTCCCAATAATCCATAGAATCGAGGCAACACCAGAATCAGCGGTATGAAGAACAATCCTCGACGGGCTGCGGCAATCAGGTTTGCACGGAGCGGCATATTGATAGTCTGCATCAGCATGTTGCTATGCATGATGAAGGCACAGATAGGCAAAGAGCACAGTTGGATACGCAGTGCGAGAGTGCCGATTTCTATCACATCGGCATCATCGCGGAACCAAGCAATGATTTCTTCGGAGAAGATAAAACCCACGACGGTGCAGAACACCAGGAAGAGTGTGCTGAGACGAACGGTTATCCAAAATGCACGGGTAACCCGGTCGAAGAGTTTCGCACCGAAACTGAATCCGCAAAGCGGCTGGAATCCTTGTCCTAATCCAATTATCACTGAATTGATTACAAATGAAATACGTCCTACGATACTCATTGCCGCAATAGCTGCGTCGCCATAAGAAGCCGCAGCCACATTGAGCAATATCGTAGCAATACTTCCGAGTCCCTGACGAGAAAGCGAAGGAGTGCCACCGGAAACAATGTTTGTGAGAAGCAACTTATTCGGACGGAAACAACGCCAGCTGATACCAATTTTTGTGAGACGCATGCTCAGTATCAGCAGTATTGCGGAACTAATTGCCCAGCCTAATACCGTTGCCCAGGCAGCACCAGCTATTCCCCAGTCGAACACAAATATGAAAAGTGGGTCTAATGCAACATTGACAATTGTTCCGGCAACTATGCCGTACATGGCGAAAGCCGCGTTTCCCTGAAAGCGAAGCTGATTGTTAAGCACCAGCGAACCAATCTGCAAAGGAGAGCCAATCAGGATGATACTCAAATAGGTCTCTGTATAAGGCTGGATAGTGGGCGTGCTGCCGAGAAGTTCTGACAAAAACGCCACGAACGGCAGACATACAGCTGCTATAACCACACCTGCAACCAAAGAAAGCAGGAAACCTGTAGTAGCCATAATCTGTGCGCCCCGGTTGTCCTTGGCACCAAGATGACGGGAAATAAAGTTTCCGCTACCGTGTCCGAAGAAGAAACCCACAGCCTGCAGAATAGCCAACACCGCAAAGACTATACCCACTGCAGCAGTAGCCTGGGTGTTAATCTGGCTTACAAAGAACGTGTCGGCAATGCTGTACAGGCTCGATGTGAGCATTGTGATAATCGTAGGAACAGACAAGGTGCCGATTACTCGTGCAATCGGTGCTGTAGTCAGAAATTCATAATTATCTCTATGACGCATGGACGTTCTGCTGATTAATAACTGATATTTATGTGGCAAAATTACTAAAAGTTTCAAAAACACAACATCTTTTAAGCAATAATCTGTCAAAATCGAAAAATAATAACACATAAAGCGGAGTTAAGAAAAAAAATGTTTACATTTGCACACATAACTCAACCAATGCTAAACAAATTGATATACACTTAATCATAACACAACCAAACACTACAATCCCTATGAGTAACCAAACAAAACGCTTTTTCCTTACAGAACAGGAAATTCCAACACAGTGGTACAACATCCAGGCAGACATGGTCAACAAACCATTGCCTCCTATCCATCCGGCAACAAAACAGCCTCTGAAGCCAGAAGACCTCTTCCCTATTTTCGCTGAAGAGCTGGCACGTCAGGAACTTGATCAGGAACATGCTTGGATTCCTATTCCTGAAGAAGTGCGCGATATGTACAAATACTATCGTTCCACACCTCTCGTCCGTGCTTACGGACTGGAAAAGGCGCTCGGCACACCAGCACATATATATTTTAAAAATGAAAGCGTAAGCCCTGTAGGCAGCCACAAACTCAACTCAGCACTTCCACAGGCATACTACTGCAAGAAGCAGGGTGTGACAAATGTTACTACCGAAACTGGTGCCGGCCAGTGGGGAGCTGCACTGTCCTACGCCGCTAAGGTATTCGGACTGGAAGCTGCAGTTTATCAGGTAAAGATCTCATACGAACAGAAACCATACCGCCGCTCCATAATGCAGACATTCGGTGCACAGGTTACACCTTCACCATCTATGTCAACTCGTGCAGGTAAGGACATCCTTACCCGTGAACCAAACAATCAAGGTTCTCTCGGTACAGCCATCAGTGAAGCTATCGAACTGGCTATGTCTACACCAAACTGCAAATACACTCTCGGTTCAGTGCTTAGCCACGTTTCCCTGCACCAGACCATCATCGGTCTTGAGGCAGAAAAGCAGATGGCTATGGCAGGAGAATATCCTGACATGGTGATTGCCTGCTTCGGAGGTGGTAGCAACTTCGGTGGAATCGCCTTCCCATTCATGCGTCACAACATCCTTGAAGGAAAGAAAACACAGTTCATTGCTGCTGAACCAGCATCTTGTCCAAAGTTGACACGTGGCGTATTCCAGTACGACTTCGGTGACGAAGCAGGTTACACACCACTTCTACCGATGTTTACACTCGGTCACAACTTCATGCCTGCAAACATCCACGCAGGTGGACTCCGCTACCACGGCGCAGGCGTTATTGTCAGCCAGCTTCTCAAGGACGGTCTTATGTCAGCTGTTGACATCCAGCAACTCGAATCATTCGAGGCAGGTACACTCTTCGCACGTGCAGAAGGTATCATCCCTGCACCGGAATCATGCCACGCTATCGCTGCCACTATCCGCGAAGCAAACAAATGCAAGGAAACAGGCGAAGAAAAGGTTATCCTCTTCAACCTCTCCGGTCACGGTCTCATCGACATGACAGCATACGACCAGTACTTTGCAGGTGGTTTGCAGAACTACGAAGTAACCGACGCTGAAGTTCAGAAGAACCTCTCCCAACTGGAAAAAATCATTTAATAACATACAGCCCTCCGTCTCTCCCGACACAGGAGAGACGGCAGGCGTCTTTTTAAACAAACAACACATATGAAAACTAACTATGAAATCCGCTATGCGGCACATCCTGAAGATGCGAAGAACTACGACACCAAGCGTTTGCGTCGTGATTTCCTCATAGAGAAAGTATTCTCTGCCGATGAAGTTAACCTCGTTTATTCCATGTACGACCGCATGATTGTTGGTGGTGCAATGCCTGTGAAGGAAGAACTTAAGCTTGAAGCTATTGACCCGTTGAAGGCACCATACTTCACCACACGTCGTGAAGTCGGAATATTCAACGTAGGCGGCAAAGGCACTGTTCGCATTGGCAACGATGTTTACGAACTCGGCTACAAGGAGGCCCTCTACATCGGACGCGGCGAACGCGACGTCTTCTTCTGCAGTGCCGACAGCGAGAAACCAGCCAAGTTCTACATCAACTCAACAACAGCCCACAAGGAATACCCAACAAAGAAAGTCACCAAGGCAGATGCCGACATTCTAGCATTAGGTTCACTCGAAGGCAGCAACGACCGTATCATCAACCGAATGATTGTACAGAAAGTGCTTGACTCCTGTCAGTTGCAGATGGGTATGACCGAACTCAAGCCAGGAAGTGTTTGGAACACCATGCCAGCACACGTGCACAGCCGTCGTATGGAAGCATACTTCTATTTTGAAGTTCCAGAAGACCAGGCCGTTTGCCACTTCATGGGCGAAATCGACGAGACTCGTCACATCTGGATGAAAGGCGACCAGGCTGTTCTGTCTCCCGAATGGTCAATCCACTCTGCTGCAGCAACCAGCAACTACACCTTCATCTGGGGTATGGGCGGTGAGAACCAAGACTACGGAGATCAGGACTTCTACAAAATCACTGATTTGAAATAAAATCAAAATTCCTAAGATTAACAAAAATCGATAGACCTCTTCGCGGTTTATATTCGACCACGGGGTTTACTCATTGCTATTCCTTCCGAGGATTAGCATGAGTAAATCCCGTTTTTTTGTACCCATATAACAACTTTACAGTTTGCATTGTCAAAAAGTAATAATTTGTTACCATTTTCCACTTAAAAAATTTCATTTTTATACAAAATTCAACCAATTTGACACCAAATGAGCCTCAAAAACAGATTTTAGTTACAAAATATTTTGCACTCTTCAATAAAATTCGGAACTTTGCAAAACTTTTAGAAATAAAACATTACACAATAATCTATATTAAATGGCAGAAGCATTAGAAATCAAGGAACTGAGTGACGTTGTCGTTCGTTTCTCAGGTGACTCCGGCGACGGTATGCAGCTCGCAGGAAACATTTTCTCCACGGTGTCTGCCACCGTGGGTAATAGTATCAGTACATTCCCAGACTACCCTGCTGACATCCGCGCTCCGCAAGGTTCACTCACTGGTGTTAGCGGTTTCCAGGTTCATATCGGTGCAGAACAAGTGTACACCCCTGGTGACAAATGTGATGTACTCGTTGCCATGAATGCAGCAGCACTCAAGACACAGTACCGTTTTGCAAAACCAGGAGCAGCAATCATCATCGACACCGACGCCTTTGCTGCAGCAGACTTGAAGAAGGCTGCATTCCAGACAGAAGACTATCTGGGAGAGATGGGCATCGATCCCGACCGCGTCATCGCTTGTCCTATCACACAGATGGTAAAGGACTGCCTGGCAGACACAGGCATGGATGTGAAATCCATCCTCAAGTGCCGCAATATGTTCGCACTGGGATTGGTTTGCTGGTTGTTCGACCGCGACCTCAACATCGCCTACAATTTCCTTCGTGAGAAGTTTGCCAAGAAAGCAGGCGTAGCAGAAGCTAACATCAAGGTTATTCAGGCAGGTTACGACTACGGACACAACACCCACTCAAGCGTAGCCAATGTCTATCGTGTAGAGACCAAGAACAAAGTGCCTGGACGTTACATGGACATCACCGGTAACAAGGCAACAGCATACGGATTCATTGCAGCTGCAGAAAAAGCAGGCTTGCAACTCTATTTGGGTAGCTACCCTATCACTCCAGCCACAGACGTGCTTCACGAATTGTCAAAGCACAAGTCACTTGGCGTTAAGACCGTGCAGTGTGAAGATGAGATTTCAGGCTGCGCTTCAGCTGTAGGAGCCTCATTTGCAGGAGCATTGGCAGTTACATCGACCTCAGGTCCTGGTATCTGTCTCAAGAGCGAAGCGATGAACCTTGCTGTAATCATGGAACTGCCACTTGTTGTGCTCGACGTACAGCGCGGTGGTCCAGCCACAGGACTTCCTACCAAGAGCGAGCAGACAGACTTGCTTCAGGTGCTCTTCGGTCGTAACGGAGAAAGTCCTATGCCAGTGATGGCAGCAACCAGTCCTACCGACTGCTTCGATGCAGCATACATGGCTGCTAAGATGGCACTCGAACACATGACACCGGTTGTTCTGCTCACAGACGCATTCGTTGCCAACGGTAGTGGTGCGCTGCGTTTGCCAAACCTCAATGACTATCCTGCAATCAATCCTCCATTTGTACCTGAGGAACTGCGTGGACAGTGGACTCCATACATGCGTAACGAAGACGGAGTACGCTACTGGGCTGTACCAGGACGCGAAGGATTCACACATATCCTCGGTGGACTTGAGAAGGACAACAAGACCGGTGCTATTTCCACTGACCCGGAGAACCACGACCTCATGACTCGTCTGCGTCAGCAGAAGATCGACAAGATTTCTGTGCCAGACCTCGAAGTTCTTGGCGACAAGGACGATGCAGACCTGCTGATTGTAGGTTTCGGAGGCACATTCGGTCACTTGCATGCAGCAATGGATGAACTTCGTGCCCAAGGCAAGAAAGTGGCACTGGCTCACTTCAAATACATCAATCCTCTTCCAAAGAACACAGCAGAAGTTCTGAAAAAATACCCACGTGTGGTTGTTGCAGAACAGAACATGGGTCAACTCGCAGCTTGGCTCCGCATGAAAGTCGATGGTTTCGTACCGGAGAAGTTCAACCAGGTTAAGGGTCAGCCATTCGTTGTGGAAGAGTTAGTAAAAGCATTTGAGGACATTTTAAAGAAGTAAAGCTATGAGTTATACAGCACAAGATTATAAGAAAGGACAGCCACGCTGGTGTCCAGGTTGCGGTGACCACTTCTTCCTTGCAAGCCTGCACAAGGCAATGGCAGAGATTGGCGTTGCCCCACATGACAATGCAGTAATCAGCGGTATCGGATGTAGCAGCCGTCTGCCCCACTATATGGCAACCTACGGCATGAACACCATCCACGGTCGTGCAGCAGCCATTGCCACAGGAGCGAAGGTTACAAACCCCAATCTCACAGTATGGCAGGTAAGCGGTGACGGTGACGGACTCGCTATCGGCGGCAACCACTTCATCCACGCCAACCGCCGCAATATCAATCTCAACATGATTCTGCTCAACAACAGAATCTATGGACTTACCAAAGGACAGTATTCACCAACAAGCCCACGTGGATTCGTTTCCAAGTCCAGCCCTTACGGCACTGTGGAAGATCCGTTCCGCCCTGCAGAACTCTGTTTCGGTGCACGCGGTCATTTCTTCGCTCGTGCGGTTGCCACTGACGCACAAGGAACTGTAGATATCCTGAAAGCTGCCTACGAGCACAAAGGAGCTGCCGTATGCGAGATTCTCCAGAACTGTGTCATCTTCAACAACGGCACACACGACAGCGTCTATTCCAAGGAAGGACGTGCCAAGAATGCAATCTATCTGAAGCATGGTCAGCCCATGATTTTCGGTGAGAACAACGAATACGGACTCATGCAGGAAGGCTTCGGCATCAAGGTTGTGAAGATTGGCGAGAACGGAGTTACGGTTGATGACCTCCTTGTTCACGATGCTCACTGTGAGGACAACACTCTCCAGTTGAAACTCGCCATGATGGAAGGTCCTGACTTCCCAATCGCACTTGGTGTGATTCGCGACGTCGATGCTCCTACTTACGACGAAGCCGTTGCCGCACAGATTGAAGAAGTAAGCGCACAGAAGAAATACCACAATTTCGCAGAACTTCTTGAGACCAACGACATCTGGGAAGTGAAATAAACAAGTAAAAATTCTTTTGAAATAGCGAAAACCGCAATGCCAACATACCGGCATTGCGGTTTTTTGTTATTTTTAAGAAAGAAATCCTATCATTATTTTATTTGTGTTTTGCATTTTTTTCAAAAATCCATAACTTTGCATGTTTGAAAACAGCAACCACTGCCATCTAATGAAAGAAATGCAATTCTCTGCCATCGTAATGATGGTACTTATGTCATCAGCTTTGGTCACACTTTTGCCAAAGCGAATAGCAGCAAATCGTGTTATCAACCGTTCGCGTTGGTTGATGGTTGCAGGTTTGTTTTTATTAGCCATTCAATTCCTGATACAATATGTCGGAAACTTCCGAGCTACAGGAGTAGTCCAAGCTGTTTCAATCAATGTCATGTTCTTCATTCCCTGTGCAGCTTTGTTTACGTTAAGCATTCTCAATATGCAGCGACGTGGACAGGTAAAGCGCCACGAATGGCTAGTTTGGATTCCCGTGTGGATAATTGCCATGGGAGTAATATGCATGGCCTCTTGGGCTAATCGCCAATCTTTGTTCTGTGATTCCAAGTGTTTGTTACGGGCTGAAATCATTGCCGGCATCATCTATGGCCTGATGCAAATATACTACTCCCAGTTGAACATGCGGGAACTGGCACGTATGGAGAAAGTACTGGACAACTACTACGACCGCGAACGCAGAAGTTTTGTACGCTGGATTAGAATCACAATTATCTCTTTGACGACATTGGCGCTGTTTGTTCCTGTACTGATGTTCAACAACGGTTGGCCTCTGATTGCCTATTGTCTGTTCTTTTTCATTGCGATCTTCTTTATGTGGTGCTTTTTCGCACGATATATCATAACCAATGCATTAACGACAATGGAGGAAGCGGAAGAGAGTGAAGATGCGGAAGAGCGTGAACAGCAGGAAATCGCAAAGAACCAGTCAAACACACTGTCAAATGAAGCTATTCAGCATATAGGGAAAATCATCCAACGCTGGATTGATGAAGGAAAGCATCTGCAGAGCGGTATCACCAAACCCATGGTAGCTGCAGAGCTTCAGATACCTATCTACCAGCTGTCATCATGGGTTAAAGCTTCAGGTTACGACCGCTATACACAATGGATTACCGCACTACGTATCAAAGAAGCCAAACGACTACTTATTGAGAACAAGGACTGGTCAAACGAGGCAATTGCAGACCATTGCGGCATCAGTCGTACCCACTTCCAACGATTATTCAAGCAAGAGACAGGTTTCTCACCTGCTGAATTTGTAGAACAGGTAAAGAAATGAAAGAAGAGTTAACACCGATGATGAAGCAATTCTACGACTTCAAGGCAAAGCATCCCGATGCTCTGCTTCTTTTTCGGTGTGGCGACTTCTACGAGACTTACGGTGAAGATGCATCCATCGCTGCAAACATCCTGGGCATAACCCTCACTCGCCGCAGCAGCGTGGCTGGAACAGCGGGCAGTGCTACCGCAATGGCAGGTTTCCCACACCATGCACTCGACACATATCTCCCCAAGCTTATTCGTGCAGGCAAGAGAGTTGCTATCTGCGACCAGTTGGAAGATCCCAAACTCACAAAGAAACTTGTTAAGCGAGGAATCACAGAACTTGTGACTCCAGGTGTCGCAATGAACGACAACGTGCTTAACCAGCGCGAGAACAACTTCCTTGCAGCCGTACATTTCGGCAAGAGCGCATGCGGAGTGTCGTTCCTCGATATCAGCACAGGTGAATTCCTTGTAGCAGAGGGAACCACAGACTATGTTGACAAACTGCTTACCAATTTCAGCCCGAAGGAAGTGCTCTTTGAACGCGGACACAAACCTATGTTTGAAGGAAACTTCGGCAACCGTTTCTTCACATTCGAGATGGACGACTGGGTGTATGTTTACGACACGGCTGTCAACAAACTCCTGCAGCATTTCGAGGTCAAGAACCTGAAAGGCTTCGGCATTAATCATCTGCGCGACGGCATAGTTGCAGCGGGAGTCATCCTCTTCTATCTGGAGCAGACACATCACACGCAACTGCGTCACATCCGCACAATCTCACGCATCGAAGGCAGCAGGTTTGTCCACATGGACCACTTCACAGTACGTTCACTGGAATTGGTCGCTCCCATGAACGAAGGCGGCAATTCCCTCCTTCAGACCATTGACAAGACCGTATCGCCAATGGGTGAACGTATGCTTCACCGCTGGCTCCTGTTTCCTCTGAAAGAAGAAAAACAAATCACTGCAAGGCAGAATGTCGTGGAACACTTCCTGCGCGATACCGACATGCGCGACACCATTGCCGACCTGCTCCACAGTATCGCTGACCTTGAACGTCTTTCTTCAAAAATTGCCACTCAACGCATAACACCACGTGAGATGGTGCAACTGGCAGCAACGCTCAATGCCGTTGAACCAATCAAGCAAATGTGCAGCACATGCGACTGCACAGACCTGCAGACCCTTGGCAATCAACTCGATGCCTGCGACGAACTGCGCAACCGCATTACCAGGCAAATCACTCCCGACCCACCAATGCAAATCGGCAAGGGTTACGTGATAGCGACCGGCATAAACGAAGAACTCGATAATCTTCGCACAATAGCATATTCCGGCAAAGACTATCTCCTGCAGATACAAAAGCGTGAGATAGAAGCAACAGGCATCACAAGCCTCAAAATCGGATTCAATAATGTGTTCGGTTACTATATGGAGGTGCGCAACACCTTCAAGGACCTTGTTCCTGCCAACTGGATTCGCAAACAGACACTTACCCAGGCAGAACGCTACATCACCGAGGAACTCAAGGAATACGAAGAGAAAATTCTCGGAGCCGAAGACCGCATCCTCTCACTTGAAACCCAACTTTATGCTGAAATCGTAACCGATTCCGCAGAATTCATCCCTGCACTGCAGCAGAATGCAGTCGCATTGGCACAGATAGACTGTCTGCTCTCGTTTGCACTTGCGGCAATCGAATATAAATATGTTCGTCCTATAGTCGATGACTCACTCATTATCGATATTCGTCAGGGTCGCCACCCCGTTATTGAGCGCAATATGCCAGTCGGTGAGACCTATGTCGCCAACGACGTGCTGCTTGACTCCGAGAAACAGCAGATTATCATCCTTACCGGTCCTAACATGGCTGGTAAGTCAGCCCTGCTCCGCCAGACTGCCCTCATCACCCTCCTTGCACAGACAGGTTCGTTCGTTCCTGCCGAGAGTGCACACATCGGCATCTGCGACAAGATATTCACACGTGTCGGAGCAAGCGACAACATATCACTCGGTGAATCCACATTCATGGTGGAGATGAACGAGGCAGCAAATATCATCAACAACCTCACACCACGTTCTCTCGTGCTTTTCGATGAACTCGGACGCGGCACCAGCACCTACGACGGCATATCCATAGCATGGGCTATTGTTGAATACATTCACGAGAACAGCAGAAACAAAGCCCGTACGCTCTTTGCCACACACTACCATGAACTCAACGAGATGGAACGTATCTTCCCACGCATACACAATTATAATGTAAGTGTACGTGAAGTGGATGGCCGCATCATCTTCCTCCGCAAACTGGAACGTGGAGGCAGCGAACACTCCTTCGGTATTCATGTTGCAAAAATTGCAGGTATCAGCCCGTCAATCATCCGACGTGCCGAACAGGTTTTGCACGAATTGGAACGCAATAACTCCGGTGATGGCATCAGTCGCCCCAATACAGCTGCAATCTCCACACCACAGTCATCGCAACTCTCATTCTTCCAGCTCGACGACCCTGTACTGTGTCAAATCCGTGATGAAATCCTCAATCTTGATGTCAACAATCTTACTCCTCTCGAAGCACTTAACAAACTCAACGACATCAAACGAATAGTAGCGGGGAAATAAATAAAAGACCCTCTCTAACTCCCCCTCATCGCTTAGCGCTTCGGGCAACGCTCCGAAGAACGGGGAGGATAAAGCCATCCGGATGGTAATTCTTCATTCTCACTTCGTGAGCGTGCTCTTTTGTTAATTTTCTTTAATAGGTATCGCAACGATAACTTCATTTTCTTTCTCTCCTCAATGGATAGTTGCCTCTCAGTTGTTCAAATAATTCTGGATTTTGCTTCAGTTTTTCACTATCCACACGGGGATCATAGAGGCGCAACTCACCTTCTTTCTCGCTTCCATAGCTAAAGTTCTCCGGAAGCGATGGAGCTTCAACTTTAAGAGTAAAAGGCACACCGAGGAACTCTGCCACAGCCTGTAGAGACATCCTCGTTGCATTCGCCTTGCCGTCAGCGCTATAGCCGGCGATATGAGGCGTTGCGATATAGGCACGTTGCAGAAGTTCAAGATTGAGGTTCGGCTCATTCTCCCAAGTATCGATAATGGCTTTGCTTACAAGTCCGTTATCCAAAGCCTCAACCAAAGCCTGATTATCTACAACCTCTCCCCTGCTGCTGTTTATTATTATCGGTTTCCGTTTCAACGAACGGAA
Source organism: uncultured Bacteroidales bacterium (assembly GCA_902776985.1). Lineage (GTDB taxonomy): Bacteria > Bacteroidota > Bacteroidia > Bacteroidales > Bacteroidaceae > UBA3839. Next base: position 3,140 of record CACYSD010000015.1, on the reverse strand, counting down.
GAAATCAGCATCAGCCAAATGGAAGGTTGCATCCTCGCCCTCACGACTGAGAGGAGTATGGAATGTGATTATATCGCATTTCTCAGCCATTTCGCTTAACGGAGTATTGCAGAAATCCTTTTCATTCCGTGCACGAGGAGGATCGCACATCAGCACCCTCATTCCCGCCTTCAGGCAATCATCCGCAACTCTGCTACCCACATGCCCCACACCTACCACACCAATGGTAGCATCCTTCACATCGCAAGTCAGAAGGGCGTTATGAACATACTGCCTCACCGAATTGGCATTGCAACCCGGGCAGTTCGTCCATTTGATTCCCGCTTTCTGCAAGTATGCAGTATCAAAATGGTCATAACCTATAGTAGCTGTAACCACCAGTTTCACCTTCGACCCAGCGAGCAACTTGGCATCACACCTTGTACGTGTACGCACAATCATGATGTCTGCATCCTTCACATCCTCAGCCGATATACTTGCCCCAGGCAAATACACCACCTCTTCACAAAGTTGCTCAATAAGCCCCTTTATATACGGAATCTTATCATCTACTATTACTTTCATGTCGGCAAAGATATGATTATTACATCTTTATTATTCCACCATGCAGTGCCCCCTTTATATGGCGTGACCTTGTATCACTTTTTGTATTAACAGCTTTTGATACATAGGACTGGGAGTTATTAGCATTTGCAGAATTGATGGCATCATATGTAAAAGAATAACTATCGGCATCTATATATGTGTCTAAAATCGCCCCATAACTGTTGAAGGTGTAACTGTATGAATAAGACTCTTTGTCATAATAAGACTCTTTTTCGCCTTCTGGGGAATAATACTCTTCATTCCATTCAATTTTTATACCAGAGGGGAGAATCTCTGGTCCATAACCAACTAATCCAACATAGCACATTGGTTCCAAAAGACCGTTGAATAGATCACTGGCAAAATACCCATATTGTAAGTATTTGTTATGATAGCTGTCAATGGATGAATTATTATATTCAAACGTAGTTGTTTGGACAATTAGGCTCGATCCATTATCATTTGAACCTTTTACAACTGATACTATCTTTTTCAAAAGACTATTTTCCCATGTAAATGTAGTGGTAGTAGTTCCATCTGTCCACTTTTGGTCTGTATCATCTTCAATGTATTTATATGAATCATTAATTTTCACCATATGACCTTCTTTGTCGTATGTAAATGAAGACGTGCCTTTGCTTTGACTCTTATAATCAATGCTCGCTATTGTCCTATCATAAGATACACTTGAAATATAGCCCTTCGCATTATATTTTATACTATAATTCGATGTTTCCCTACCATCTTCTCTAACATAAGAAACCTTGTTGGGTTTATACGTAAAGTCATAGTGGCCCAAATAATTTTTAATGCTCAAGAGCTTACCATCATCGTGGTAAATATAGTTGTAGTCACCTACCGATTTCACACGCAATCCCAAGTCCTTATCTAACACCCCAACATTAGATAACGCATTATCTGGAAAAGAGTCTGAATCCTTGTCATCGTTACATGAAAACAGAATGACTGACACACACAATGCCATTAAGATGGCACATTGATTTTTACTATTGATTCTCATAATACTTAAATAATTTTTATAATGCAAATAATTTTGAGTAAGCTTATAGTAATGCTATGAGCGCTTCAAATCGATTAGCACATAGCATTTCAGAATGGCATATTTCCCTCTTCCTTCTAACATCTTACATCTCTTTAGTATGGAAAACTCGAAAATGTTACATAATTGTTTCTGGCACAATTGTTATGGGTTACGAATCAAAGAACCTGTCCCTGATGATTCCTGTGCGCTAAATCTATGCCCTTTGTATAGTTATAGCTATTTGGACGCTGAATAATGTCCTGAGCATTCGTCATCATAGTTCCACCGAACAAAATGACAATTGATAGAATAAAACTTTTCATAGCAGTTAATGTGTGAGGATGTCGTTAAACAATTCTTTCATGAACTCAATAGTGTCTATATCGCCAGAGATTTGCGCTATGCGATCAACATCACGATAAACCGAGCGGACAAAAGCCTTATCTTTGATTTCTATCATCGAATCTCTTATAATCTGAACAGAACGTTCAGGTGAAAGGCTCATTGAATGACGAATAGATTTCTCGACATCAGTTTTTGTTAATCCAAGCTTTGAACACCACTTATTTAGAATACTATTTGCTTCATCACTATAAGCACTTATAGAATTTGCACCCATCGCAAATGCCAATGTGTTAATGATTGCATATTTCTGATTCGTAAACAAATCATTCGAAGGAGAAGTGATTGTTGAAGGTCGATTGTTAAATTTAGCTTCTTGTTTATCTGCGCTATTGTGCAAAGACATACTGATAAGGAAGAATACGACTGCAAGGATGATAAGAACGGCTACCATAACATATATATTTAAAGGTTAATAATATGTCTCATTTTATTGCAGATTGCTTCTGTCTCTTTAACGACACGGTCAATCTCTTCTGGTTCATAACCTAACTTATGCCACCAGTCAAAAAATACACTACATGCTTTCTCGTTTTGGTTGACAACAATGATACTATAACCACAGTAAATAAGCCATTCCAGAACTTCGGTGTCAGTAATTGTTCCTAAAGTTGAAATAACCATTTGAGCATTAGGTTTGGTTCGTGTCTGCATGTAGTTGAGCATCATGTCTTGCGTTATACCCATCATTGCCGCATCTGTGAACATCATCTTTTGAGCCATCGCTGTCCTTTCTGCATTAGCTGGTGCAGCTGCCAATGACGCGAGCATAGTAACCATTGCAAACTTCTGTGTTTGACTGAGATTTGCAAACATATCTGATTGTAACTGTGCCTCAGATGATTGAGGCTGTTTTGGTGTCTCTTTTTGAGACGAGAAAAAATTAAAGAATCCCATATTGTTTGAAATTTAATGTTGTTTACTTCTTAATACCTGATTTTGGAAAAAGGTAAATGATTATTTGATTAAATTTTCAGAATTGTTTTGAATTAGGGTTTGATATAACCTCGCAATATACTGATTATGAGCTATTATATATTCCATTACAACAGACATATCTTTTTCTGTAATACCCTTGGCTACCTTCTTTGTCAGTGGCATTGTAGTTAAT
>CACYSD010000014.1:0-59884 GCA_902776985.1 uncultured Bacteroidales bacterium | reverse complement strand
CTGTTTGCCGATGCGGATGACTTCTTTGTTGAAGATATGCATGACATCATCAGCTCATACTTTGATTCGGAAGCAGATGTCATATACTTCAAAAACAAGGCGGTTCTTTCGGAGAATATAAACATAGAATCAAATCGATGTTCTTGGATGAATAGAAAGATTGATCAATGTTTGAAAGATGGTGATGAATGGCCTGTAAGATTTAAGTTGTTTGTTCCATGGGCCAAAATGGTTAAAAGGGATTTAGTTATTAAATACAATATCCGATTTGACGAAGTAGTGTATTCGGCTGATGTATATTTTTCCATGCTTGTTGGTTATCATGCAGGAACCATCAAGGTTGCAAATATAACCCTATATGTCGTGACTTTTCCAAGGGCAGAAGTGTTTTTCCGAGAAGAAAAATTCTTGATTAGGCATAATATCTGTAGAGTTAGGTCTATGAGAAAATATTTATTGATAATGTTGAAGAAAGACCATTCTTTATTCAAATATTACTTTTACCAGTTAGATGAATTATATCCATCAAAACTATTCGCATTGCATGATATAGGAAAAGGTACATCTCTGCTTATTAAAATCAAGTTGTATATATATTCATTGCTGATATGGGCAAGGATTCTGTGAATATTCAACAAACATGAAAACAATGCATCCTACATTTAGTATTATCATTCCTCATAAAGAGATACCGGATCTTCTAATGCGGTGCTTACAGTCAATCCCTGTATCTGAGGACATTCAAGTGATTGTGGTAGACGACAATAGTGCAGATGCTGACACCTACTTGGAGAGGTATCCGGAACTGTCACGCCCCTATCTGGAGTTTATCAGAACGACAAAAGGGGGAGGGGCTGGCTATGCCAGGAATGTAGGATTAGAGCATGCTAAAGGCAAATGGCTGCTGTTTGCCGATGCGGATGACTTCTTTGTTGAAGACATGTATGACATCATCTGCTCATACGTTGATTCAGAAACAGATGTTATATACTTTAAATCTAATTCGGTTATTTCAGCAGATATAAATAGAGAAGCAAAACGGAATGCTCATGTAAACAAAATAATTAATCAATACCTGATAGACGGTGACGAGTGGCCTATTAGAGCACAAATGTATGTACCATGGGGTAAAATGGTTAAAAGAGATGTGATGGTCAAACACGACATCCGTTTTGACGAAGTAATGTATGCTGATGATGCTTACTGTTCTTTACAGATAGGCTATTACGCAAGGACAATTCAGGTTGTTAATAGGGTCCTTTACGTTGTCACTTCTCGTCCTGATTCCCAGATGTCAGATTTTTGTTTAAAGCCCAATGAGTTGAAACTTAGAGCAGAGGCAGCCTTTCGGATGGACAAATTTATGCTGCAAAATGATTTTTGTAGAGAGCATCGGTCGAGTTTTTTTCTAATTAAGATGCTAAAGCATGACCGGAGGTTGTTCAAGTACTACTTCTTCAGGCTGGAAGAGATCTATCCGTCAAAGTTGTCGGCGTTACGGGATATTAGTAAGAATCATTCCTTGAAGGTTAAAATTCTACTCTATATATATTCGTTTCTGGTATGGGCAAGAGTTCTGTGACTATTTCGAGAAATATTTAAACTATGATTCATATGTTTAGTATTATCATACCCCATAAAGAGATTCCGGATCTTCTGATGCGGTGCTTGAGGTCAATTCCTGTATCTGAGGATATTCAGGTGATTGTGGTGGATGACAATAGTGCGGATGCTGACACTTATTTGGATAAGTATCCAGAGTTGTCGCGTCCCTATCTGGAGTTTATCAGAACGACGAAAGGTGGAGGTGCAGGATATGCCAGGAATGTTGGACTGGAGTATGCCAAAGGCAAATGGGTGTTGTTTGCCGATGCCGACGATTTCTTTGTCGAGGATATGTATGATATCATCTGCTCATACGCTGATTCGGAAGCAGACGTTATATACTTCAAGAACAAGGCAGTTCTTTCTGATGATATAAGTATAAAATCAAACAGGAGTTCTTATGTAAATAAAAATATTGACCAATATCTGGCTTATGGCGATGAATGGCCTATAAGGGCTAAGATGTATGTGCCATGGGGTAAAATGATTAAAAGAAGTCTGATAGTCAAAAACAATATTCGTTTTGACGAAATAAAGTATTCAAATGATGCGCATTTTTCTTTGCTCGTTGGCTATTATGCTGAAAAAATTGTAGTGGCTGATAGGGTCATATATATTCTGACTTGTCGTTCCAATTCACTGGCTGCAGATTTTTGCTCTAAACCTGGTGAGCTTGAGATGAGGGCAGAGGTGGCTTTCCGGCAGGATGTTTTCCTGCTTCAGCATGATGCCTGTAGAGAGATGTACACACCTAGGTTTATGAAGGAAATGCTCCGTAAAGATCGGTCTTTATTAAGACATTATTATGAGAGACTAAATGGACTGTTTCCCTCCAAATTATCGGCATTGAGGGGCATTAGCAAAAGAACTTCCTGGAAATTCAGATTGTTCTACTATGTCTACTCTTTATTGGTCTGGATTAGACTTCTGTGATAATAATGATTATGATTCCTACGTTCAGTATCATCATACCACATAAAGGCATCCCGGATCTGCTGATGCGGTGCCTGAGGTCAATCCCTATGTCTGAGGATATTCAGGTGATAGTGGTGGATGATAATAGTACAGATGCAGATTCTTATTTGGATAAGTATCCAGAGCTGTCGCGTCCCTATTTGGAATTCATCCGAACAACCAAAGGCGGAGGTGCTGGCTATGCCAGGAATGTGGGATTAGAGTATGCCAAAGGCAAATGGATATTGTTTGCCGACGCCGATGACTTTTTAGTCGAGGATATGTATGATATCATCTGCTCATACGCTGATTCAGAAGCAGACGTTATATACTTCAAGAACAAGGCAGTTCTTTCTGATGATATAAGCATAGCGTCTTATCGAGATCGCCATGTAAATAAAATAATTGATCAATATCTAACTGATAGTGACGAATGGCCTGTAAGGGCTAAGATGTATGTGCCATGGGGTAAAATGGTTAAAAGAAGCTTGTTGGCTGAGCATAACATTCGTTTTGACGAAGTGAAATATAGTAATGATGCTTATTGTTCTTTACTGATTGGCTATTATGCGAAGCATATTCAGGTTATCGATAGTGTCCTTTATGTTGTGACTTATCGTTCTAATTCATCAATAGCCAATTTTTGCTCAAAACCAGGCGAGTTGGCGCAAAGAGCAGAGGTGGCTTTTCGGATGGATAAGTTTAAGTTGCAAAATGGATTTTGCAGAGAGCGGAGGTTGACGTATTTTCTGTTGATAATGTTGAGACAGGACTGGAGGCTGTTCAAATGTTATTACTTCAAGCTTGATGAGATTTATCCGTCAAAATGGTCGGCATTACGAGATATTTGCTTGTTTGTTGTTACGCATATTCCAAAATTTCCGGCCTTCATGATTCGATACCTGTACAGCAGAATAAAAACGATTTCTAATTAGTTTAAGGCATATTTGTTTTAATTCCCCTTTTTTTCGTATCTTTGGCGCCAAATATAAATCGCTTTTGAATCAGAATGCAGATGGCAGGTTATTATTTGATGATATTCATCTTTCTGTTAGGGTTAGAATGCGCATACATTCTATTTGCTAAGAGAATGGGAATAGTGGACAGTCCGCATCGCCAGAGTTCTCATACCGGGGACGTGGTGAGAGGGGGGGGTATTATTTTCTTTGTTGCATACCTGCTTTGGTCATTTTCTCATGATTTCCAATGGCTGGGTGGCATGATAGGGCTAACTATTTTGGCAGGAGTAAGTTTTATCGATGATATTCGTGTTGTTAATCCAAAGATTAGATTGGCGTGTCAGTTTGTTGCTATCATACTGATGCTTTATCACTCAGGTCTTGTCAGGAACTCACCGCATGTCATATTATTACTATCTTTCTTTTGTGTTGGCACATTGAACATATTTAATTTTATGGACGGCATAAACGGGATGACAGGTGGCTATTCTCTTGTTGTTGCACTGGCGCTGCTTTATGTTAATACAAATGTTGTGCATTTTGCTTCCTCAGATCTTATCGTTATGATGATCCTGTCGCTGATAGTCTTTAATCTTTTCAATTTTAGGCTGCGTACAATATGTTTTGCCGGGGATGTCGGATCGCTTGCAATAGGGTTTATTTTCGTGTATCTCGTACTGAGATTGTGCCTGCGAGGGGAGTCTATGAGTTGGATAGCGATGCTGTCGGTCTATTTGGTGGATGGAGGCCTGACTATTCTGCATCGCATACTGTTACGGGAGAATCTGATGAAACCTCATAAGAAGCATGCCTATCAGATTATGGCAAATGAACTGGAGATTCCGCATCTGGTGGTTTCCGGCATCTATATGGCTTTACAGTCAGTCTGCTGTGTTGTTTATATTATGTGGCCAGGCTACCCCGCATTCTTTGCTATATTCGGAGTCCTGACGGTGATGTATATCTTATTTATGAAGAAGTTTTATCATCTGCATGAAAACAAAGGTAGTATTTATAACTAACATACTCAGGCAACCACGGTGCATCAGAAGGATTCAAGACTTCATCAACAGAGGTTACGGGGTGAAAGTCTATGGATTTGACAGAGGCGGAGACTGTAGGGTACTTCCTCCTTTCGCGCATGAATGTATCGGGGTGGTGTCGAGTGAGACTTCTTATCTGAAACGCTTGTTCATAATCTGGGGCGGCATTTCAAAGGTAATCAGACGAGAGGGGAGGGGGTGTTTGTATTATTTGTTTAGTTTGGATAATGCCATTGTGGCAAGGTTGGCATGCCGGAATATTAAATACATATATGAGATATCCGATTTGATGGAACTGACGATTAATAATAAGTTTCTGTCACGTCTTTTGGCCCGGATGAACCGAGAAACAGTTAAGCACGCCATATTATCAGTTTATACATCTGAAGGTTTCGTTCAGTTCCTAAACCCCAAAGGGGCAGATCCAAAAAAGTCAGTGGTGCTTCCCAATAAACTGAATGCCAGTTGCAGGAATAAACTGTTGGCAAAGGAAAGCCCTGCGGATATGAATCACATTCGTTTCGGCTTCGTTGGCGCCATTAGGACAGAGACCACATACAACCTCATAAAAGCTATTGGTGAGTGCGGAAAACATGAGGTTCATCTATATGGTATCTTTACTGATGAGAATAATGGCAGATATTCAATCAGGAGTCTGGTAGGTCAGTATAAGAATGTGTTCTACCACGGTCCTTTCAGGAATCCTGATGATCTCCCGGAAATCTATAGTCAGATAGACATTGTGTTATGTTATTACAAGTCATCGGGAAATGACCTGTACTTAGAGCCTAATAAACTTTATGAGGCTATCTATTTTGATTGCCCCATCATTGTCGCAGATGATACTTTCGTGGGCGGAAGGGTGAGACAGCTCCATGTCGGCTATACGATAGAGAGGGGAGATGCCGCTTCTCTTAATGATTTCATTACTTCTATCAATCAAGCCGATTTTGACGAAAAAGTAGCAGCCATCAAGGCCATTAGCAAGGATGACTGTATTGATAACCCGCAATTATTGTTTGACAGACTCAAGTCTATTCAACCCTTTGTCGTATGAAGCATCATCTTGTATCCGTCATTATGCCATGTCATAATGGAGAGCGCTATATAGAGCTATCTGTCAGGTCTGTTTTAGCACAAACCTATCAGAACTGGGAACTATTAGTGATTGACGATGCCTCAACTGACGCTTCTGTTGATATCGTTCAGGCAATCTGTCAGGAGGACGCCCGTGTCAAGTTGCTGATTAACGATAACCCCCTGGGGCTTCCTTATGCCCCAAGGAACTTTGGTATAGCTCGTGCGCAAGGGGACTATATCGCATTCCTGGACAGCGATGACCTGTGGAAGGAGTCGCATCTTGAAAATCTTCTTAAAGTATTTGAAGGCGACAGTGGTGTGGTTGCAGCTTTTTCGTGGTATAGCATAATAGATGGAAATGGGCATGTGGATGGATTGGTAAGAACTCCTGCGACTCTTTCCTACCATCATCTTTTTTATGATAACTTTATAGGCAATCTGACGGGGATGTATGACGCTGGGAAAAGAGGTAAGGTTTATCAGAGGGCTTGTGGGCATGAAGACTATATGATGTGGATGGAGGTGCTGAAGGATGGGGGAATCGCCAAGAGTTCCAATACGATAGAGGCATATTACAGGGTAACCAGCCAGTCTACGTCTTCTGATAAGATGAAAGCCATGAGATGGCGCTGGCATATTATGCGTCGTGAGGTTGGACTGTCTGCGGTTGAGAGTCTTTATTACGTTACGGCATCTTTGTTCTTTATCTGGTTAAAGAAATCAAGATATTCCTGCTTGTTACCCCGGTTAATTAAAGCTTGATTTAAAGTTGTGGCAATGGAGAAATTACTATTTACTGGAGCATCAGGTTTCTTAGGGTATAATATTCGTTCAATTCTAAAAGATACTTACGATGTATATACCATTGGCTTGACTGACGAAAATGACTTCAAATGTAATCTTGCTGAGGAGGTGCCTCTTCTCAACACCCGCTACGATCTGGTCCTTCATGCGGCAGGTAAGGCTCACACAGTGCCTAAAACCGAGGCGGAGCGACGGGCTTTCTACGATATAAACTATCAGGGGACGGTGAACCTTTGTAAGGCGATGGAGAATGCAGGTGTTCCAAGGGCAATAGTATTTGTCAGTACTGTGGCTGTATATGGTTGTGAGTCAGGCGAACTTATTACTGAGGAGTGTCCGCTAAGAGGAACTTCATCTTATGCGAAAAGTAAGATCATGGCAGAGAGGTACCTGACGGAGTGGTGTGCTGAGAATGATGTCGTGCTTGGGATTCTGCGACCTTCGTTGATTGCAGGCCACAAGGCACCAGGTAATCTTGGAGCCATGGTGGAGGGCATCCGGAAAGGACTATATATGAACATTGCAAGCGGTAAGGTGCGGAAGAGTGTGCTGATGGCTGTAGATATAGCGCGACTTCTGCCTTTGGTGGAAGAGAAGGGGGGCGTATATAATGTCTGTGACACTTATCAGCCCACTTTGGGGGAGTTGTCTGCTTCTGTGGCTCAACAGATGGGAAGGCGCAAGCCTATAAGTCTGCCATATTGGACTGCCTGGTGTCTGGCAAAACTTGGTGACCTCGTCGGCAACTGGTTCCCGATTAACAGCTATAAGTTGGAAAGAATGACGAATAGTCTCACTTTCAGTAATAAAAAAGCCCGGATGGAACTCGGATGGGAACCTTTAGACGTACTGGAAAATTATAAAATTTGATTATAGTATCATCATACCTCATAATGACATTCCGGATCTGCTGATGCGGTGCCTGAAGTCAATACCTGTGTCTGAGGATATTCAGGTAATAGTGGTGGACGACAACAGCGCGGATGCAGATACCTACTTAGACAGGTACCCGGAATTGTCGCGCCCCTTATTTAAAGTTATAAGATAGGGTTTACAGATGAAATGCCGCAAAATCGTTTGCTGTAATATACGAAATTTATTAATTTTAGGTTACTGTAACAGGTCTTTGATAGCTAAGGTCACTTCTTTCGGGACGTATCGCATCTGTGATGCATATTGACAAACACCACCTATGGCTTGAACCACCTTGTTGACTGTATCCACTTTGCGGTCATTTCCAAGTTGCCAGTTGCGGAAGTCAAGCACAAGTTGCTCAGTTATCTCACCAAGGTGGAGAAGTTCATTGTTCACGCCGTGACTTCCAAGTTTTTCTTGCTTAAGGAATTTGGCGAACTGGTTCATATAACTGATGCCGTTCTCCCTGGAGCTCACGCCAATCTTTCCGGAATTGTATCTGTCAATGAAACGCTGCTTGGCGAATTCGATGAAGTCTATACCATTATCAGCCCGTAGTACCTTATCGTCGCCAGAGACAAATGCTTCTATAGTTTCGCCATCTATCTCACCATGCTGTTTGATATAGTCCATTATCTTGGAGTCGATATCGTGCATCAGTTCTTTCAGATAAGCATTGCGCTCTTTATAGTTTGGACCGTATGACGGGCGGAACTCACCAGCTCCGCCATTGGCGTCCTGGTTCCAGTCGCTCGGGGCGACATATAAGTCTACAGAGTGACGTACCTGCTTACCTTTCCAATAATAATACATATAAACTGCATAATTCTGTGACCCGTTCTGTGAGCGTAAAATGTATTTCCCTTGGGGGAATTGTCGCTGTTGTCTTGCCATATCAAAATTAATTATTTGCACTAAAAGAGGATTTTGCAAAGGTATCGATTTTAGTGCAAATAATCCAATTTCCTCACCTAAATAAGCCTAATTATAGGCGTTTGTGCCATTATTGAGCCACTAAAAATGGCATATTTTGCACAAAAAACGAGGTGCGCAAAAAATAACAATTTGCACACCTCGTTGATTTTCAGTTGCTTACAGCAAATAATACCGCTTAATATTCCTCCTCGTCCCAAAGGAAATCTTCTTTTGAAGGATAGTCCGGCCAGATCTCTTCGATGGATTCGTAAACATCTCCTTCGTCTTCTATTTCGTTAAGGTTCTCGATTACTTCAAGTGGCGCACCTGAACGGGTGGCATAGTCTACAAGTTCGTCTTTGGTTGCGGGCCAGGGAGCATCCTCCAATGACACCGCCAATTCTAAGGTCCAATACATAGTAGGAGTTTAAGGTGTTTAAGAGTTTAAGGGTTTTGAAAAGATTAAAATCTTAAAAAGTGCGCAAATGTAGTGCAAAGTGTTTAAATGGCAAAATAAAAACCGAAATATTTTAAGTTATTGGCGCAAATGACAACCAAATGACTTCGTTTAAAGGTTCACTTCATTGGCAAGGCCAGTGCAATTATAAATGAGAACAACCGTTGTGGAAAGGTAACTGATGTTAAGTATAAAGTCAGGAAAATGTAAGTTAAAAAAATATTCTATAGTGTTATTAAGTTATGAGAGTACTTTTGATAAGTTTATAGAGTACTTTTCTTAAGTTCTAGGTTGCCAAACGACTTCGTCGTGTCCGGCTTTGCAGTTAAGCTGGCGGGCAAGGAGGAAGAAGTAGTCGGAGAGGCGGTTGATGTAGGCCAAGACCGTAGGCATGAGTGGAGTTTCGGCATTGAGCGCAAGAATGCGACGTTCGGCCCTACGACATACAGTGCGGCATACGTGGGCAAGACTGGCTGCGCGGGTTCCGCTTGGCAGTACGAACAGACGGAGTGGCGGAAGCGATTCGTCAATTGCATCGCAGGTGTGTTCGAGTTGGGTGACCATCTCGTCGGTGACAATGCTGGTTGGTCGCAACTCAGTTGTAGTGGTGTCGGTGGCGAGGTAAGAACCTACTACGAAAAGTACACGCTGGATGTCGAGTAGAGTGGCGTAGGTGTCGCTGTCGTGCTCAAGTTCTGCCATCAGCACACCGATATTGCTGTTGAGTTCGTCAACTGTTCCATAGGATTCGAGTCGTGCACATGTCTTCTCAACTCTCTGGCCGCCAACGAGTGAAGTCTGTCCGCAGTCGCCGCGACGTGTGTAGATATTGGATTTTTTCATGTTATAATAAATAATTCTGTTTCTGTCGTGCTTTGTCGAAGAATGCGATTCCACGAGTGCGCATTTCAAACGACGTAGTGACGATTGGTGATTTGACGAAAGATTGCCAGACAGCGGTATTTGCCTTGTCGATATTCTCGACTATTACACAAGAGTCTTGTGCAAATTCCGGAAGATTCTCAAGAAGAATGACCTTTAGAACAACGATATTGGCTGAAGCTCGTGCTGCACGAACATAATCAACGGATTTTGGTCGTGTGTCGATGAGATACACGCTGTTTGGCCGTGCTTTGTGAACGAGACGAAACAGCTGCTCGTCCATACTGTCCCCGTTGAGTTTTTCGAACGCATAGAAATGGTTGGTGTCGAACAGAGCGTCACGTACTATTTCGTAAGCCCATGGCGATTGTACGCCAAATCCGCGTCTGTGCAGCCATCGTGCAGGGAGAGAAAATAAGTATTTCAAACTTGCCATAAGTTATTTTTTTTCGAAATGTTGATAGTCTTTGCTGTTGCGCCAATATCCTCCCCATGTGAATCCATGCTGGAGGAAGAGGCGGTGAAGCAAATCGTTAGGTGTTATTGTATAAGGTGTTTGTTTTTTTCTGTTTTGATAGGGTGTTGCCGTAGCGGGCTGGACAACGGTTTTGCCGTTTCTAAGACGTTGAATAAAAGGATTGTAGAGTGGGTTGATATCAATCGCCAATCCTCTGGCGTGCTTGGACAGGACTGTGGTGTTAGGCACCTTGCGAAAACAGAAGCAACTGGTGTTGTTGGCAGTCATAGATGCCTCATCGTTGGCATCGTAGTTGTCAACAAGCGTGATGAGTTCGATGGGATATTTTGCATCGTAGAGTTTGCGGAAGATGTCAATGAGGTCTGCGGCAATTCTCTCGTTGCAGACAATCTCTCCAAGCCGGATCTTTTGCAGTGAATCCACATGCAGGACTTTCAGGTAACGGAGACTTTGCAAATTAATTGGGCAGTCCTTGGGATAGGATTTGCCGGTCATGCGCTTAAGCACCGAGGAACTGATGGTGTCAATCACAAAACAATGGTTGATGCCAAACCATTCTACCGCCTTGTTACTTACATATTGCCCTGCCTGCCAATGGGTGAGGGCTGCACGCTCCCGTTCCGGCGGCAATGTACCACCGGTATTCGTCTGTGCAGTCAAGGGTGTTGACACTCCGATCAGCAGAGAGAGAACTATGGCTCTGACAACTTTTATCATATAGCCTTACAAGCTTTTTCATCCTCCTGAAGCTGCAGACGTAGTTCGTCGAGCGACTGGAACTGTCGTTCTTCGCGAATAAACTTCAGGAATTTTATTCGGAGATGGTGTGAATAGATATTTTGGTTGAAGTCAAAAAGGTGTACTTCAATGCTCTGCTCTGAACCGTTGTGCAGGGTAGGGCGATTGCCGATATTGAGCATTCCGCGCAGAGAAAGAGTGTGGTCGATGATGCACTCTACTGCGTATGCTCCTCCGCACGGAATCAGTTTGGTGCTGTCGTCAACGATGAGGTTTGCTGTAGGGAATCCGAGGGTACGTCCCACCTGGTGCCCCTCGCCTATGTGCCCTTGCAGGAAATAGTTGTAGCCCAGTGCGTTGTTGGCATATATAAGGTCGCCTTTTAGCAGACTATGCCGGATTTTCGACGAAGAAACCTGAACCTCTGCATCTGGCTGCAGCGAATGTGCCAATACTACGTCTATGCCGCAATCATGCCCATGGCGAACATAATCTTCAAAAGTGTCGGAGCGGTTGTGTCCGAAGCGATGGTCATAGCCTACAACAAGAGCCTGAATGTCCAGCTTCTGAGCGAGAATCTGATTCATGAAATCCTTTGCTGACAACTGTGCAAGTTCGTCGGTGAACGGCATCAGTACGGCATAGTCAGCCCCTGTCTGTGCCATCAGTTCCAGTTTCTCGTCTGCGGTGGTGAGGCAAAGCGGCTGCTTACCACTGTCGAGTACGCTTTTGGGATGGTTGCTGAATGTCAGTAGGACTGACGACGCAGACCGCTTTTGCGCTTCCGCTTCTACCTGTGCAATCAAACTACGGTGTCCACGGTGCACACCATCGAAGAATCCGATTGTGGCAACACAGCGACCGGGTAGTCTGCTCTCTTCAGAACTTGTATGTAGGTTAATAATTCTCACTGATTTTTGAGTTCTTGAGTTTCTTGGGAGCGTTGCCCCAAGCGTGCTCTTTTGATAACTATTTTTAAAGGTATCGCACGATGATTGAGTTTTTTAGTTCTTGAGTTTTTGAGTTTTTGACACAAAATTGTCATAAAATCGTTCACAAAATAGATTTTGTGATAAATTTTGCGAAGATTTTGTGTCCCAAACCTCAATCTGGATTGAATTTCTTCATTCTTGCGTCAGCATGCGTGCTCTTTTGAGTGCTTTTATTAGCGGTATCGCAACGATGACTTTATTCTTCACTTACATACCTTGGATGATGCTCAAGCAATTCCTGGCGTAGGTGACGGGTGTCGGTGTGCAGATAAATCTCGGTGGTTCCGATGTTTTCGTGTCCAAGCATGGTTTGGATGGCACGAAGGTTGGCTCCTCCCTCAAGCAGTGCGGTGGCGAAAGAGTGGCGGAACGTATGTGGAGAGACAGTCTTCTTTATGCCCGCTGCTTCAACCAGCTGCTTGATAAAGTGAAAGACCGTGATTCTCGACATGTTTTTACGTCGTTTGCTAATGAACACATAATCAGCGTATTTTGCCGGAATGTCCATGTGGTTGCGATCGTCAAACCATAGCTGAAGTTCATGAATGGCACGGCCTGAGATGGGTACTAAGCGCTGTTTGGATCCTTTGCCGTTTACACGGATGAATTCCTGGTCGAGGTAAAGGTCCTGAAGGCGCAGGTTGCAAAGTTCGCTCACACGGAGTCCACAGGAGAAGAGGGTCTCTATTATGGCGCGGTTGCGATGTCCCTCTGGCAGTGACAGGTCAATGCACGATTCAATCAGGTCGATTTCCTCCACGGTGAGCACGTCGGGCAGATGCAGAGGTTTTTTCGGGTACTCCAGCAGTTCCATGGGGTCTCTGTCAATCACGTCCGAAAGCACGAGGAAGGTGTAGAAATTGTGAATTGCCGCCAGCATACGTGCGAGAGTGGTGACCGAACAGCCCAAGTCCATTATCATGGCTGAGAAATGGTGGAAATGCTCAAGTTCGGGATTCAACAGGTCAAATCCTTCTGCTTCGGCATACTCGGCAAATCGCTCCACATCACGCATATAGGCTTCCACTGTATTTGGCGAAAAACCCTTCTCGAGTTTAAGGTATTGATAGTAGCGACGGAAATTCATACCGCAAAGTTAGTGAAATATGTTTAAAATCAAATCTGCTTTTGTCTGTTTTTCAGATTTACACTATCTTTGCACAATATTATTTATGAAAAAATGAAAAAAATAGTAATTATCAATGGTCCGAATCTCAACTTGCTTGGGAAACGTGAGCCTACTGTTTATGGTAACCGCGGTTTTGAAGACTATCTTGACGAACTGCGTAAACGCTACGCCGGAAAGGTAGAGCTGGATTACTTCCAGTCCAACCATGAGGGCGCGCTGATTGACGAACTGCACGAAAAAGGATTCGATGTTGATGGCATCGTGCTGAATGCAGGAGCCTATACCCACACCAGTGTCGCTCTGCACGACGCAATCCGTGCGATAACAGCACCGGTGATAGAAGTGCATATAAGCAATGTGCATCAGCGTGAGGAGTTCCGACATCATTCATTCATCTCCAGTGCCTGCCGTGGGGTGATTTGCGGTTTCGGACTTGACAGTTATAGACTGGCTATAGAATCACTGCTGTGAACGAACTCGAAGACTATATACTCCAGCATATAGATGCGGAACCGGAATACCTGCATCGTCTCTATCGGGCAACTCAGCTGCATCTGCTTTATAGCCGTATGGCAAGCGGACACTTGCAGGGACGTCTGCTGAAGATGCTTGTTGGGATGATACGTCCCAAGACCATCTTGGAAATAGGCACTTATAGCGGCTACAGCGCCCTGTGTATGGCTGAAGGAATGCCTGAAGACGGTGAGCTGCACACGATTGAGATAAATGACGAGCAGGAGGACTTTACACGTCCCTGGTTGGAACAGTCAGACTATGCCGACCGCATTCATCTGCATATAGGAGATGCCATGCAGATAATTCCACAGATGGGACTGAGGTTCGACCTTGCGTTTATCGATGCCGATAAACGCCATTATGCGGATTACTACAATCTGGTTCTCCCTCTGCTCAACGACGGTGGATATATCATTGCCGACAACACCCTTTGGGACGGGCATGTAGTTGAAGCTCCAGAACTGCACGATGCACAGACCCGCGGAATTATCGCCTTCAATGATCTCGTTGCCAATGACTCGCGTGTAGAGAAAGTTATACTCCCGTTACGTGACGGACTTACAATAATCAGAAAGAAATATGGAAACAACTCGACAAAATAAAATCGCCAGGCTGATACAGAAAGACCTGAGCACAATCTTCCAGGAACAGACCCGCAAGACACACGGCATACTTGTCAGTGTGAGTGTGGTTCGTATCAGTCCTGACCTCAGCATTGCAAAGGCATACCTCAGTATCTTCCCTTCGGAACGTGCGGAGGAGTTGTTGAAGAACATCAACGAACAGGCATCAGCTATTCGCTACAAACTCGGTACACTCGAACGTCATCAGTTGCGCATCATACCTGAACTGCGCTTCTTCCTTGATGACTCTCTCGATTATATCGACAATATCGACAGACTGCTTAAGCAATAATTTTTAAGAAGTTAAAGGAGTTAAGACAATAAAACTTAAAAACTCAAGAACTTAAGAACTCAAAAACTTAAGAAGTGAAATTTGAACTCCATATAGCACGACGGTATTTGATGGCAAAGAAATCACATCAGGCCATCAATATCATCAGCATTATCTCTGCATTGGGCGTAGCCATTGCCACTGCAGCTCTGATATGCATCCTGTCCGTGTTTAATGGTTTTCAGGATATGGTCGCAGGTCTTCTGACCAACTTCGATCCTCAACTTAAGATAGAAGCTGCACAAGGTAAGTTTATCGACTGCATGGCTCCAGAACTGCAGGAGTTGAAGAACGATGACGAAATAGATGTGGTTACATTCACCATTGAGGATAATGCGCTGATCTCTACCAACAACCGTCAGCTGATGGTTACGGTGAAGGGTGTTGACGATACATTCACCCAACAGGTTGATTTCGATAAGATAAGGCTGGGAGACGGCGAATTCATGCTTCAGGCTGATGTCTTAAACTATGGTATAATGGGTGAGGGACTTATGCGCAATCTCGGTATAGATGAAACGTGGCCCGATCCTATAAATGTGTATGCACCGCGCCGCGGTCAGCACATAGATTTGAACGACCCGATAGAAAGTTTCAGTGCAGAAACACTCTTCTCGCCTGATGTAGCGTTTTGCGTTCGTCAGGCGCGATATGATGCCAGCTACATACTGACTTCACTTGAATTTGCCCAGGAACTCTTTGAACAGAAAAATCGTGCCACTGCAGTTGAACTCCGCCTGAAACCAAACGCAGTCATTGACAATGTACAGGCACGTCTCCGCAACTCATTTGGCAATAAGTACACTGTACGCAATCGCTACGAGCAGCAGGAAGATACGTTCCGCATCATGCAATTGGAGAAAATGCTGTCATACGTATTCCTGACCTTCATACTTGTAGTAGCATGTTTCAACATCATCGGTTCACTGTCAATGCTGATTCTCGAAAAACGTGATGACATGAAGACGCTCTTCAATCTTGGAGCAACCGACCGCCAGATATTCCGTATATTCATGTGCGAAGGCTCTCTGATTTCCATTGCAGGAGCCGTCTTAGGACTGATAATCGGTATATCACTATGCCTGCTGCAGCAGGAGTTCGGATTAATCCGTTTTGGCAATGCCGAAGGAATGTACATTATTGATACTTATCCTGTCAGCGTCCATCTGTGGGACATCGTTCTCACATTCTTCACAGTCGCAATTGTAGGGTTAGTCAGTGTTTGGTACCCCGTGCGACATTTTACCAGGAAAATGGTTCAGAAAGTCTAAAAAGTCTAAAAAGATAATTCTTGTTGTACCGAAATAACTTCATAACGTAATAACGAAAGAACTAAAACAATAAAACGATATGAAAGCAAAATTATTTATCGCATCAGCTGCAATTGCAAGCATGCTGCTCACTGCCTGCTCAAGTGGTAGTAAATTCAGTGCTGAAAACTTCAATGTAACTCCAACTCCGCTTAACTATGCGGCAGGTGAAGTACCAGCAACAATCAACATTCTTATCCCCAGCCGTGCGGTTAAGAAGAACGCTATCGTCACCTTCACACCTGAACTTCGTTGGGGCAATGAAAGCGCCACTTCCAACAGCGCAATTGTGCAGGGAGAGAAAGTTGAGGCTAACAACCAGATTATTAGCTATAAAAACGGTGGACACACCTCACTTCGCGTTACATATCCGTTCGTTTCAGGAATGGAGAGTTGTGACCTCTATATGACATTCGATGTTCAGAAAGGCAAGAAGCACAAATCATTGCCAGCCATCAAAATCGGTTATGGCACACAGTGCACTGCAGCACTCGTGAGCCGCACTGCCGGCACTATTTCTCCTGCTGTTGCAGAAGACGGTTTCCAGAGAATCACCAACAAACGTCAGGATGCTACAATCAAGTTCCTTGTGGCTCAGGCAAACCTTCGTGACAGTGAACTCAATAGCGCTAACATGAAGGACTTTATAGAAACTCTGAAGAATATCAAGTCCGACGAAGAGAGTATAGTTCTCCGCAATATTGATGTGGATGCATACGCTTCACCAGAAGGCGGTTTTGACTTCAACAAGAAACTGGCTGAACGTCGTAGTAAGGTGTCGGAACTCTATATCGAGAACCAGCTTCGCAAGAACAGCCTCAGTACAGATGTCGATACAAAGTACACTGCTGAAGACTGGGAAGGCTTCCAGACACTTGTTTCTCAAAGCAACCTTGCCGACAAGGAACTGATCCTTCGTGTTCTTTCAATGTATACCGATCCGGAGGAACGTGAACGCGAAATCCGTAATGTGGCTTCTGTTTACACTGAACTTGCAGAGGCTGTGCTTCCTGAGTTGCGTCGTGCACGTCTTACTATCAACTATGAAGTGATAGGCAGAAGCGATGCCGAGATTCTTTCCACATTGAAATCTTCGCCTTCAGATCTGAGCATCGAGGAAATGCTCTATGCTGCTAACATCCTGCTTGAAGACGATGCAGAGAAGATGAGTCTCTACAACCAGATTACCGAACGCTTCCCAGAGGACTATCGTGCTTACAACAATATAGCTTGTCTGGAGATGCATCACAACGATCTCGATAAAGCTCAGTATTACCTGCGTCGTGCTCTCGCCCTCAAAGCAGATGCAGCAGAGCCAAACGCCAATATGGCCATTCTTGCTATGCAGGACGGTGACATCAGCAATGCAGAAGTCTATACTGCTAAGGCAACAGGTGCAAAGAACAACGACCAGCTGATCAGCAGCATCTATATCACACAGGGAAAATTCACTCAGGCTGCTGCACGCATGGAAAAGACTCCTTGCAACACAGCCCTTCTGGCACAGATTCTTTCTCAGGACTACAGCGCTGCACAAAAGACAATTGCTGACATAAAGACTCCTGGTGCTACTACCAACTACCTCCGTGCCGTTCTTGGCGCACGAATGGGTGACACTGACGAAATCGTAAAAGGTATCAGTGCTTGTAAGGCTATTGACAGCAACTTTGCTCAGCGTGCCCTTCGCGACATTGAGTTCCAGAACTATCGTTCTTTGGTAGAGTCACTGTTCTAAAGACCCCTCCCGACCTCCCCCAATACCTCCTCCAATAGGAGAGGAGGTAAAACTCCACACTTCACTTAAATATATGCACAATCGCTCAATACTAATCGCTCCGGTACTATCACTTCACTCTTCACTCTTCACCCTTTACTCTCTATTCTTCACTTTATTATTGGTTTCTTGCGGCAACGATGGGAATCACTTCACAATTGATGGGGAAATAGAAGGAATGGAGTCCGGAGAGTTGTACATATACAATCTGGAGTCGTCTACAGCCAATATAGATACCATTCCCCTTCGAGACGGAGAATTCTTCTATGAGAGTACGGTTGACGAACCTACTGCTTACACATTGGTCTTCCCCAATGCAGTGGAGCAGGTGATATTTGCCGAAGCAGGACTGGCGATGAAATATAAAGCCTCTGCCAACGACCTTAAGAACTACACGGTCAATGGTGGTAGCGACAACAAACTCATGAATGGCTTCCGCAAGAAAGTGAAGAAGCTCGATGCGGCTGCCACCCGCAAGGCAGCAGAGGAGTTTATCGACAAACATCTCAACTCCCTTGCGAGCATATACCTCTTCGACCGCTATTTCTTGCAAGACCCTTCTGCCGATACGGCTAAGATGAAGAAGCTGCTGAAGAAATTGAAGCATGCACAACCGCGAAACCTTCTTCTCTTTAAGGCGGAGGGTGCTTTGGCGGCTTCGGAAAAGTTCAAACTTGGTGCAAAGGCACCAAAGATAAAAGTTGCAACTCTGTATGGCGACTCTCTCGACATGGCGCACCTGCGTCGCGAACGCACCCTTCTGGTGTTCTGGTCTTCGTGGATGCAGGGATCGTGGATAATGATGCAGGAACTGAGAGCACTCCAAAGAGAACATTCCAAAAACGACTCCCTGTCAATCGTAAGCGTCTCTCTCGACACTCAGCAATTCAAATACACAGATTTAATAGAACGCGACTCTACAGGAATAATCCATATCTGTGATTGCAAGGCATGGCGTTCTCCACTTGTATCAGCCTTTGGAGTCCGAGACCTCCCCAGCTACATCATTCTCAACAAAAAAGGAGTAGTAACCCACCTCGGTACCGACCGCGAGCAGATGAAACAAGATTGTAAATAACTCTTCACTTTTATGATGTTCCTCTACTATCCATATTTTGCATTGTTGTGGTTGCTGTCATTGCTACCACTACGAGTTCATTATGTGTTTTCCGACCTCATTTTGTATCCAATAGCGCGGTATGTGATAAAGTATCGTCGTAAAGTAGTTCGTAAGAACCTTGCAGAAGCCTTTCCTGAGAAACCCGTAAAGGAACTGCGAGAGATAGAGCGTCGTTTCTACCATATCATGTGCGACTTTATAGTTGAAGACCTCAAGTTGTGCTCCATGTCTGCAAATCAAATAAATAAACGTATGGTATGGAAAGGACTTGAGCACATTTCCTCAAATCCCAACACCATCACAGTCATGTTCATTGGTCACACCGGAAACTGGGAATACATGGCTGCTATGAATTTGTGGGCAACGGGGTATCATGTTGTACATGTCTATCACAAGTTATATAATAAGCTTGCGAACCGTCTCTTTCTGCGAAATCGAGAGCAGTTTGGATGTGAATGTGTGAAGATGCGTCATACCTATCGTCGTCTGCTTGCACTCAAGCGTGCGAATACAAAGACTATTGCGGGATTCATTGCCGATCAGCAGCCTAAGTGGAAGGCAATCCACCATTTCTCACATTTTCTCAACCACGACACTGCTGTGTTTATCGGTGGAGAACACATTGCCAAGAAACTCGATGCCGCAGTTGTCTATCTCAGCTTCACCCGTCCTCGGCGAGGATACTATCAAGCTGAAATCATACCTATTACCAGCAATCCGTCGGATTTCCCTGATTACGAAATCACCGACCGCTATATGCAACTCCTTGAGGAAGATATCAAGCGCGAACCTTACCTCTGGCTCTGGAGCCACAAGCGTTGGAGTCGCACGAAAGAAGAATGGCTCCGTCGTCAGGAAACGCAGTCATCTCAGCAATAAACATACATAAACAAAAAATCCCCATACCGCGAGTTTGTTCGCAGTATGGGGATTTTTTGTTTGGATTGATGTTTAATCTTCTATGATGGAGCCACCGGTTTTGTATTCGGTGCCTTTGACTTCTATCGGCATGGCGGTGGAGTTTTGCACGGTGATGTGGATGGTTCCTGCGGAATGGTAGAAATCCTTGTCAACACGAATACCGCCGCACTTGGTGGCTGTGGCAGCGTAGTAGCCGCCGGTGAGGGTAAGTGTGACGTCTGTTCCCTGGAAATGTGCGTCACCACCGTTCTTCACTGTGGCGGAAGTAGTGGATTTCTTGCTCTTGAATCCCTTGCAGCCGTCACCGCTGATAACTCCAGTGATGGTTCCTCCTTTATAGTAGCCGTCGTAATTGGTGTGGATGCCCTGGCTGATGGTTCCGCAGACATCGAGTTTGATATTGCCTCCTGTCATGTAGATGATGGAGTCGCATCTCAGTCCTGCACCGTCTGTCTGGTTAACGGTCAGGTTGATAGTTCCATCGTTGATGAACATCGAACCATAGTCGTCGGCATCGATACAGTCTTTCTTGCAGTTGGTGACGTTGATGGTGCCACCGTTGATGATCA
Organism: uncultured Bacteroidales bacterium; assembly: GCA_902776985.1. Taxonomy (GTDB): domain Bacteria; phylum Bacteroidota; class Bacteroidia; order Bacteroidales; family Bacteroidaceae; genus UBA3839. The sequence continues at coordinate 39,769 of CACYSD010000014.1, read as the reverse complement.
GCTGGCTGTGTTCGCTGTTCTTCTCACCTTTACCGCAATGGATGCCATCGTTTACTGCGCCAAGGATGTTGATTACGCCAGTAGAAGACTTTATCTTCAAATACTCCTTGGTGTAGAGAGCGTGTTTGGTGTTACCAGTGACATTAAGCGTGCCTTTTCCTTTGATTTCAAGGTGACCTTCTGAATGGAACGCTCCCTTGAGGGTATGTCCTTTTCCGTCAACAAAGGTGTTTTCGGTGCCCTTCATGAGCTTAACTTCGTTGCGCTTGCCGCAATCGATGACCATGGCGGCTCCGCTTGGATTGGTGATGCTCACGCCATTGAGATTTACGCGCAATTTGTAGCTGCCCTTAATGGTGCACGATCCGTTGGTGGTGGTTCCCTGAAGCACGTACAGATATTCTTTTGACGTGGTGGCGGAAGTGAGTTTTACGTGACCGCCGCTGACACTTGCCGTAACATCCTTGATGCTGGGGTCGATGGCTACAGATGCTGTAGTGCCGTCCCATGTGATGCTGATGCAAGGATACTGAGGCTTTTCAAACAAGATAGAGTCAATGTCTGCCACAGCATAGGTGTCTTTTTTGATTGTGATGCTATCCTTTGCCTCATTAAGCTGCATATTGAGCATATCGCCTATGGTGTAGTCTTCATAGTCGTAGCCCTCGCACACATATATCTTCTGTGCGTTGACGTGTTGCACTGAATAGAGTGCTAACAGTATTATAGAAAATAAAAACCGATGCTTCATATTATTTCTTGACTACTTTGAGTGACTGACCTCCTGTACGGATGATATATACGCCTTGTGGCAGATGTGAGAGGGATGCCTCGTTGTTTGCGTTGAGGCTCTGGTGCATTACTCTTGTTCCGCTGGCGTTGAATACTTCTACTGTCGCTGAACCTTGGTTGACACGAAGTGTGGTGCCGTCCCAGGCAATGGTTCCGTCGCTGTGAACGAGTTCGACAGAAGTGGCTGTAGGTGCAATATACATGCTGCCGACACTGCTCATGGCTGTGGTGGTTTTCTCGCCAGTGGTGGAGTGGAGCACTACATTGCCGTTCTCGAAGGTTATCTTCTTAAGTGTGGACAACTGATAATACGAAGATGAATTATCTGCCTGAACGATAAACAGTGAATAGTCGTCCTGAGCCTTTACTGCAATGCTGAACAGCATTGCTGCTATTGCGAAAAGTAATTTCTTCATTGTAGTTAGTTTTTGAGTTTTTAAGTTTCTTGGGAGCGTTGCCCCAAGCGTGCTCTTTTGATTATTTTCTTTAATAGGTATCGCACGATGATTGAGTTCTTAAGTTTCTTGGGAGCGTTGCCCCAAGCGTGCTCTTTTGATTATTTTCTTTAATAGGTATCGCACGATGATTGAGTTCTTAAGTTTTATTCTGCGGGAAAAACGAAGAACACACAATCCATCCGGATGGCTTCTCCCCTTTACGGGGGAGGTGCCGTAAGGCAGAGGGGGTCTTCAGAACGAGTACTTATATCCCCATCCTACATAGTGGCCGTTGGGTTCATCGTCGTCGTTCTCATGTACGAAACGGTAGAAGACCTCAAACTGATGCTGCTTCTGGACTTTGAGTTCAAGTCCGCCTGTGAGTTTCCATTTCGAAGCGTTGTAGTTGAGTCCTACTCCGTAATCGACAACTGCAAAGGGGTTAAGCGGAAGTCCTTTGATGTTGTATTCTGCTGTCAGGCGGTTGCGGAGAACCAGACGGTCTTTTTTCGACCAGCTTTTTACTGTATTCGTGTATGTCTCCTCACCGATATTACGATAAAGTACACGGTCCGCTGATGCTGTGCAGTAGTGGTTATACTGGAAAATCTCCTTTATGGAGAAGCTCCATCGCTTGGAGGGGTTGTATGTGCCCGACAGACCGAGTGAGTAGCGCTGACGTTTACGCCAATAAGAATATGTGGTGTTGGTTCCGTCGTTAACAACGATTTCTCCATCGTCACCTTCGTATAATCCATAATGATCTTTGGCTTCGGTGAGTTTCTGGCGCCAGATGTAATCGAAACCAATGCTTGACTTCAGGTTGAAACGTTTGTCAGAGGATTGGAAGAACTTGTATGAAAGACTGGTTCCAACGAGCCAACGTTCAGTACGCTCGGCATCGCGTTGAGTGTGGTTGTCGGCTTCTATAGATAAAGAGAGCCTTTTTGCAAGTTTCTTCTCTACTCCTATGCTGACAATTGTTCCGAAGTCGTTATCCTTCTTCGTGGTTGACTGTGCATAACCCTCCGGGGTAAACCCTATGAGGATGGAGATGATGATAAGTAATCTTTTCATAGTGATGAACGGTTATTCGTAAAGTTTAGGCATCTTGTCGATGGAAGTGCTCTGGTCGTCATCCGACTGATAGAAAATCTTTATCAATGCCATGTCCTTGAGAAAATCGATTGAACCGATTTCAACACGGGTGATGTCAAGACCAGTGCGTTTCTTGAGGTCGGCAATGAGGTCGTCATGACGCTCAGGGGTGATGAGGTCAATCTTGTCGTATTTGATATATTTCGATGCCAGGCCTTTTGCGAAGTTTACTTTCTCCGTTACCCAGATGGCAATCACAAAGATGGCATCAGTGATAATCAATTCTCCTGCAGAAACCAGTTCCGGACCTAAGAAATTGGGGTGTTTGCCTGAAATGTCTGCCTCCCATGCCACACCGTTGATTGTAGCCATGGCGATGGTGAGGAAGAGATAGGTCATCTCACGAATTGGCACCGACTCCGTGCGATAGCGCATGATGGAGAAGATGGCGAAGAGTCCCATCGCAATACCTGTTTTGATCTTCGAATCGCTCATGAGGTGGATGAGCATGAAGATTGCGAATCCCATAAGCAGATAGGTAAAGAAGAAGTCTTTACGACGGCTCTTTGGGAAGTACAGGGTCTTTGCAATGATAAAGCAGAAGACGGTGTTGATTAAAAGTCGCAGAACCAAGTCTACAATTCTGACGGAATCAGAACTCAGTGAAACGAGAAATTGATTGATTGTATCCATATTATGTTGTTATAAAGCCCCCTCTTATTCCCCAAGGGGGAACGATTCTAACATCAAGGGGTGTTTTTTTAATTAAAAATTATAAATTATAAGACAACAAAAAAGCCATCCGAATAGTTACTCCTCCCACTTGGGGGAGGCTGGGAGGGGGTCTTATATATCTTCATCGTAGTTGATGAGGTAGGTGTCGTCGTTGTTGATTTTTTGTAAAAGACGGAGTTTGATTTTGAAATTGTTTTGTTTAAGATGAGGGTCGGTCATTGCCATTCCGATGCAGCATTTGGAGAATCCTGTAGGGTGGATGTGCAAATCGCGAAGAATACTGAGGATTGGTGAATAGATATTGCCGTCGCGCTTCAGCTCAATGATAACAATGTTGCCGGTGTCGCGGTCAATGTCAGTTTCGTAGTTATGAAAACGCACGTTGAAGTCTATGGTCAGACGTTCTGTCTTGGCGTAATTAACCAGAGTGATGCGGTCGAAGTGGTTCTGAACGATGGGGTGCATGGTGTTAAGCTGCAGGCCTGTGCGTTCAAGGACCAACTCCTCGGCACCTTCTGTCTGAGTTGCTGTTTCGAGGCTTTTCACCTGTATGCGCTTCTTCTTGGTGCGGGCGTGGTTGTTCTTGCGCTTAACCTCAAGGAAAGTGAGGTCGCCCGAACTTAGGTATGTCCGCACACGTACTTTGGTTCGACTGGCATGCCCGTTGTGATGCTGCATGTACTGGGCGTAGTCGTCGGTGTCGAAGTATGTGGTGCGATACGGGCTGATGCGGTCTGTGCCTATCTGTTGGACATAGTATTTGTCCTGAACGAGACTTAGCATGGCCGCAAGCTGACGTGTTGACGCTACAAATTTGGTGTCAATGCGGTTCATCAGTTTTATCGACGACATATCGTCGAGACTGATTGGCTGCATTGTCGTAAGAAGTGCGTTTATGTCTTTGCCGTAGTTTGACATTATAGGTGTTATAGCTTTCATTTCTCTACGACAAATAAAATAAAGGATACCAATTTGTCGTGTGAAAAGGGGAAATCGCTGGCAAATGTAAGAAAAATATGCCTAATAGCAAGATTTTTTGAACTAAAAAGTGTGATTGGCGGTATTAAAAAAAGTTAGAGATTATTTTATAATGTAAAATATATAATGTAATTTTGCGGAGCGAGAATATATCTAAAAACAAATAATAAAAACAAGAAACATGGCTAAAGCACCAGATTTTAAGTATGCACCTATGTTCCAAGTAGGTAAGGACGACACTGAATATTATCTTCTGACGAAGGACTATGTCAGTGTGGGTGAGTTCGAAGGCAAACCAATGCTGAAAATTGCTCCCGAGGCACTGGAACTGCTTGCAAAGACGGCTTTCCACGATGTGAGTTTCTTCCTCCGTCGCAGTCACAATATGCAAGTGGCAAAAATCCTGCGCGACCCCGAAGCAAGTGATAACGACAAGTATGTAGCCTTGACTTTCCTCCGCAATGCGGAAGTGTCATCAAAAGGACTGCTGCCTCTGTGTCAGGACACAGGTACTGCAATCATCCACGGAGAAAAAGGTCAGCAGGTGTGGACAGGATTCTGCGATGAGGAATATCTGTCGAAGGGCGTTTACGACACCTATACCGAATGTAACCTGCGTTACTCTCAGAACGCACCTCTGTCAATGTACGAGGAAGTGAACACCAAGTGCAACCTCCCTGCACAGATTGACCTTGAGGCAACTGAAGGTATGGAATACCGTTTCCTCTGCGTTACCAAGGGTGGCGGTAGTGCCAACAAGACTTACCTCTATCAGGAAACCAAGGCTCGTATTCAGAACCCAGGCACACTTGTTCCTTTTCTTGTTGAAAAGATGAAGAGCCTCGGAACTGCAGCTTGTCCTCCTTACCACATTGCATTCGTAATCGGCGGAACAAGTGCAGAGAAGAACCTCCTGACTGTTAAGCTTGCTTCAACTCACTTCTACGACAACCTGCCAACAACAGGTGACGAGACTGGACGCGCTTTCCGTGACGTTGAACTCGAGAAGGAACTGCTCAAGGAGGCATACAAGATCGGTCTTGGTGCACAGTTCGGTGGTAAATACATGGCTCACGACGTACGTGTCATCCGTCTGCCTCGTCACGGTGCTTCTTGCCCAATCGGACTCGGAGTAAGCTGCTCTGCAGACCGTAATATCAAGGCAAAGATCAATAAGGATGGTATCTGGATTGAGAAGATGGACGACAACCCAGGCCAACTTATCCCTGAAGAACTCCGCAAGGCTGGCGAAGGCGACGTGGTACGCGTTGATCTCAACCGCCCGATGAGTGAAGTGTGCAAGCAACTCAGTCAGTATCCTGTTTCTACTCGTTTGTCGCTCAACGGTACAATCATCGTAGGTCGCGACATCGCTCACGCAAAACTCAAGGCTCGTCTTGATGCTGGAGAAGGTATGCCTCAGTACATGAAGGATCATCCTATCTACTATGCAGGACCTGCAAAGACTCCGGAAGGAATGCCTTGCGGATCAATGGGACCAACCACAGCCAACCGCATGGACCCATACGTAGATGAGTTCCAGGAGAACGGTGCTTCAATGATTATGCTGGCTAAGGGCAATCGCACACAGGCTGTTACCGATGCCTGCAAGAAGCATGGCGGATTCTACCTCGGTTCTATCGGCGGTCCTGCTGCAATCCTTGCCCAGAACAACATCAAGAGCATCGAATGTGTGGAATATCCGGAACTTGGCATGGAAGCCATCTGGAAGATTGAAGTTGAAGACTTCCCTGCATTCATCCTCGTCGATGACAAGGGCAACGATTTCTTCAAGCAAATGCGCCCATGCGAAGGCTGCACGATAATGGATTAAAAAGAAGACCCTCCCCCCAACCCCTCCCTGTGAGTGAGGGGAGTAGTTACCAACCATCCGGATGGAAGTGCCCTTTCGAAATATCGTTATATCGAAATAACGTAATAACGACAATTAATGGGCGCAATCAAGAACTCAAGAAACTTAAGAACTCAAAAATATGGAAGAAGTAAAAAAATATCTTGATGCAGCGGAAGAAGCAATGGAACTTGCCGCTATGCACCTTGAAGAGACACTCGGTCGCATCCGCGCCGGAAAAGCAAATGTACATATCCTTGATGCAGTACGCGTCGACAGTTACGGACAGATGGTTCCTCTGAGCAATGTGGCAAGCCTCGCTACACCAGATGCTCGCAGCATCACCATCAAACCATGGGACAAATCCATGTTCCGTGTTATCGAAAAGGCTATCATCGACTCTCCTGTAGGCATCATGCCGGAGAACAATGGTGAGGTCATTCGTCTTGGCATACCTCCTCTCACAGAGGAACGTCGTCGTGACCTGACAAAGCAATGCTCAAAGGAAGGTGAGACCGCCAAAGTAAGTATTCGCAATGCCCGTCGTGACGCGATCGAAAAACTGAAGAAAAGCGTGAAGAATGGTGTACCAGAAGACGTGGAGAAAGACGCCGAAGAGAAGGTACAGAAAATCCACGACAAGTACATCAAGCAGATTGACTCCATGCTTGAGGCGAAGAACAAGGAAATCATGACTGTATAAAATATTGTGAAATGTGATGTGAAAGTTTCGGTACTATCGTTTCACTCTTCACACTAAACTCTTCACATTTACATCATGCACGGTTTAGTAGTTCGCAATACAGGCAGTTGGTACACTGTGCTGTCTGACGACGGCACAACTTGGGAAGCGCGGGCGAAAGGCAACTTTCGTCTGCGTGGTATCCGTTCTACCAATCCTATCGCCATTGGTGACAAGGTTACTTTCCACACTGTGGGAACGGAAGCACTTATCACTGCCATTGACGAACGAAAGAACTATGTAATCAGGAAGGCGACCAACCTTTCCAAACAGTCACATATCCTGGCTGCCAACGTTGACCAGTGTCTGCTTATCGTCACACTGAAACAACCTGAGACAGCCACTACTTTCATTGACCGATTCCTTGCAAGTGCGGAAGCATACAGAATCCCTGTCGTTATCATCTTCAACAAGATAGACCTTTTGACTGATGATGACGACAGGGATTATTTGCAGGGCATGACACATCTCTACACCACGATCGGTTATGACTGCTATTGCGTCAGCGCTGAGACAGGCGAGGGAGTAGAACAGTTGCGTACACTGCTCGACGGAAAAATTACCCTCCTCAGCGGCAATAGCGGTGTAGGCAAATCAACACTCATCAACCGGCTCTTCCCGCACCTTCACTTGCGTACGGGAGAAGTGAGTGACGCTTACAAGACAGGGCGTCACACCACAACCTATTCTGAAATGTTCAGCCTCACACCCTCTTCTTTAACGAAGGAAGACTGGCGAGGCGGCATTATCGACACTCCGGGAATTAAAGGCTTTGGCACATTTGACATGGAACCGGAGGAGGTAGGGCACTATTTCAAGGAGATTTTCCGCGTCTCTGCAGATTGCCGTTTCAACAACTGCACCCATACCCACGAACCCGGTTGCGCAGTTCTCGCAGCCGTGGAACGTCATGACATCAGCCAGAGCCGCTACAATTCCTATCTATCCATGCTAAGTGATAAAGATGAAAACCGCTATCGTCAGGCACCAGACTCTTAACAGTTTTTTACGTGTATTTTATTTCTACCTACAATTTATGTACCTGTTGTAAAAAGCGCAAATCTGAAGGCTGAAATCCAAAAGGATGCTGGAGCTGAGTTGAAAATATGAAGCAGCGTATAGAATGGCTGGCCGTTTTGAGAGGCCTGAATATACTACTGGTTGTTATGATTCATGTTCAATTAGTAGATATGGTGACAGGAGAAAACCATTTCTTGTGCAAGGCTATGGCTTTTCCCTTTAACCCTATACGCATGCCATTATTCATCTTCATTTCCGGAGGGTTGCTCTATTTAAGCAGAATCCGCAAGGAAATACCTACAAAGGCGTTGTATAAAGACAAGTTTCAGCGCATCGTCATACCGTTTGTTTTCTTCGTTATTGTCTATTACCTGATTAAATGCGCTTTCAATCATTTTGCAAAGACGCCCATTGAACTATCGTGGACTAATTTCTTCGAGTCGTTCATTTACTATCGCGAACATTCATCGCAGACATTATGGTTTTTGGCTGTCTTGATGTTTTTGATGCTGATGTATCCGCTATTCTGCTACTTATGTAATAATAAGTACAGAATGATGATCTTTCTATTGTTCTGTTGCGGTCTATACTTTGTTGAGATCGATTTGGATAGTCGCTGGAATGTTTTTTACATTTTGGAAGTACAACACTACCTGGTCTATTTCTTCTTTGGCATCTTCTTCTTCAGGTTTGAGTTATACAAGTATATCGAAAACATAGGCGTATTGCTGGTTCTTGTGTTGCTATATGCTACATGCTATTACTTTTCGTTAGGCCTTCTCACCTCCATAATAGGAATTTTTATGATGTGTTCATTATGCCTGAGAATAGGCCGGTATTTTCCAAACCTGTTTTCTGGTTTCAGGGAATACATCTTTCAAATCTACCTCATGTCCATGCCCTTCCAAGCGTTCGTAGAACTGATATTATGGAGAAAACTGTTCTATAACGAACAATTATTCCTTGTTTTCTATGCTCTTAATTTATTGTCTGGCTTGTATATACCCGTCCTCATATCGAAGATAGTGGAACGCTGCAAAATAAAGTCTGTCAGACTATGTTTCGGACTGCAATAAACTACTTTGATTTGAAGGCAAAGAAACTCCTTCTGTGTTGTCATTTTTTTTCTTTGGTATCAATTATTTGATGCTTCACCATCAAATAATTGATGCTTCGCCATCAAGTATTTGATACTACGACATCAAAAGTTTGATGCCGTGCCATCAATCTTTTGATGAAACGAAAAAAATAAGCATCAATTTTTCTTTCTGTAAATCAATTGTTTACAGAAATGTAAAAAAGAGTATTTGTCAGCAAAATGCAAAAACCACTTAGTTAATAATATTTATTCTCAACCCGTCGGGGGTTGGGGTGATGGGGTAGCGGTAGAGACCGCGGGGGTGGCTATAGGTACCGTTGTCACGGTTGGTGGGATTGCTGATAGCCATCTTTATGCCTGCGGGGTTTTCCTGTGCACAGTAGGTCATGCAGTATCTCCCATCGCCCATAGGGATGATGTCTGCATCGAGAATCTGAACATTCTCATCAGGGTATTCAAAGAGCAGCTGCGGCTCGGTGATGAGTTTGGTAAACTCGTCGTTGGCATAGGAGTAGTAGAGCTTTGTCTTGCCTTTGCCAGTAGGACGGATAGTGAAGTAAACCATCAGTTTGCCTTCCTCAGGATCATAGATCGTCTCAGGTGCCCAGGCACAGCCCAGGTCTCCGAAACGGGTAGGGAACGATTCGTCAATGCGTACAACTGTATGTGTCCAATGAATCAGGTCTTTCGACTTCATTAGCACCAACCCACGGTTATTACCCCATCCGTACTTGGCTCCATCGCGTTCCCATTCGGTCTCACGATAACCCGCACGCTTACCAAAGATGTGCAGGTCTGTAGCTGCTATGTAGTAAGTGCCGTCAGGACCTCTGTAGATATGTGGGTCACGAATGCCATGCTGCTGGGCAATGGTGTCACCGCTGACTACGGCTTTATCACCGTTAAGCGCTTTCCATGAATATCCGTCGCGGCTGAGAGCCATGTGCAGACTGTGGTCTGCATCTTTGTGGTAGACCATCAAATAACAAGCCTCACTCCCTATCCCCCTCCCCGAAGAGATAGGGGAGATTTGAGAAACTCCTTCAGCTGTTGGGGGAATGGGACGTATGCTTCCGTCGGGGTTGTAGTACATTGGTTCTGCGATGATAGAGCGGCTGTAGCTGGTGCCGTCGGGAAGTCCGCCATTGTGGGAGAAGAAGAGCCACTGACCCTTGAAGTTGACGATGGCAGGGTGGGTGGTGTTGGAGTTTCCCGCAATCTCGCTTATGATTCCCATGGGCTTGTAAGGACCTCCGATATTGTCGGCTATGGCGTATGCGATCTTCTCAGGCCATTCCGAAGCGTAGGTGAGATAGTATTTGCCATTGTATTTATGCATCCATGGCCCTTCTGTAAATCGTGGTACGTCGATCTGGTGGATGTCGCCGTCGATTTCGATCATGTTGTCCTTCAACTTGGCATAGTAGCATTGTCCGTTACCCCATATAATATAATTGGTGCCGTCGTCATCGGTAAGGATAGCTGGGTCGATGACGCACCAACTGTGGTGTGATGCGAAGCAATCCTCTCGTTTCAACAGAGGTTTGCCAAGTGCATCCTTGTAGGGACCTTTGATGTTGTCAGCAACAGCCACACCGATGCCACACCAGTTGGTAGAGATATACCAGTAGTATTTCCCGTCCTTGCCTTTGGCTACATGACCAGCGTATGCCTGTTTGCTTTCAGCCCATTTGAAATCATCTATATGCAGAGGTGATGGGTGTTCTGTCCAATGTTTCATGTCGGTGGTGGAGTAGAGGAGCCAGTCTTTCATTACATAGTTGCGCTGACCGCCTGCTGCATCGTGACCGGCAAAGAGCCAGAGAGTGTCGTTCTCCACCCAAACTGCTGGGTCGGCAGTGTGTTTGTCACGGATGATAGGATTGCCGTTGCTCTCAAACTTATGAGTGAGCACATATCCCCATTTCTGCTGAACGCGTTCCAGTTCGTCTGCGGTCACGGAAATGACTGAACCATGGCGAGGGAAGAAGTTCTTGCGGAACGAGAGAGGTTCCTTGGTCCATGTCTTCAGGTCAGAAGAAGTCTGATATTCATAGCGCCCACTGCTATACAGGTCGTACATCAATATCCACTTACCGCTTCCGTCGTGAAGAGGAAACACGCTTGATCCTTCAACGTGTGTGCGAGTACCAGCGTATGCGTCGAGATATTCGAAATCTTCTTTCCAAGGACCTTTTATGCTCTTCGATGTGGCCTGCTGGATACCGTTCTTGATTTCCTTGCCGTTCTCGTCCTTGGTGTTTCCTTTATAGAAAAGATGGTATGTGCCGTCCTTGTAGATGATGTCGTTGTCTATACTTCCGTATTTTGCAGAGAAAAGCACCTTAGGTTCACTTTCAAAACCAGTGAAGTCCTTGTTGGCGTAAGCATAGTAGGTGATGAGAGTCTTGCGGTCGTTGCGCTGCAGAGTGAAGTAGATCATGTACTTCTTTGCCTTGCGGTCGTAGATGGTCTGCGGTGCCCATACCCAATAGGCATCACCGAAATTCTTGGCGTAGTCCTTAGCCAGTACCACCTTGCCGTGAGTCCAGTTCACAAGGTCTTTCGACTTCAGGAGAACGATTCCTGGATTTTCTTTCCAACCATACTTCATCACGAACATATCGGTTGCTACGATATAGTAGCAGCCGTCTTCACCGCGCAGGATATGTGGGTCGCGAATACCACCGCTCTCACTGATGGAGTCGCTGGTAATAATCGGACGGTTGTCGTTCAGTGCGTACCAATTGACTGCGTCTTCACTTACTGCAAAACGCAACTGCTCCTGCAGGTTCTTGTCGCCTCCGCCTTCGAAGTAGGCAAAGAGATAGCCACTAAACGCCGGTTCTTGTTTCTTCTGCTTCTGCGCCTGCACTCCAAGTGCGAGACCAAGCAGCAAAGTCATGGTCAGAATTTTCTTCATAATATCTTTTTTATATAGTTGTCGCCTTAATCGAATTCTTTATTCATTTTTCCTCCTTTGGGGAACTATTAGCGATGGTGGACTTAGAGGGGGCTTCTTTACTTTCCACTAATACCTTCTTGTGTCAGTGGTACAAACTTGATTGTTCCATCGCTGTTGAAGTGCATATATTCGGCACAGACGCTGCGTCGGCAGTCTCCACCAGGTTCTCCATTCAGATTATATGATCCGTCGTGGTAGATGTAGTACCACTTTCCCTTGAACTGAATTACTGATGGGTGAATGGTGAAACCATGATTGGCTGAAGTGCTTACAAAACCGCGGTAAGTCCAAGGGCCTTCAATGTTTTCCGCTGTAGAGTAAGCAATCTGTTCGGACTGCACACCAGGAGCGTCGGATGCATATACATTATAATAAAGTTTGCCGCGCTTGAAGAGCCATGGACCTTCGCTGTAGTTGCGAAGCGGCACTTTCTTGACTTCTCCGTCCAGTTCAATCATATTCTTCTTCAGGCGCACCAAATAGCAATCACCGTTACCCCAAGCAAGCCAAGGAGTGCCGTCGTCATCAATCAGCACCGTGGGGTCGATGTCGGCATTGTGGCGATGTGAGTCGCGTGTCATACCGTCGGTGATGAGTGGTGTGCCGTCTTTGCGTGCAGGAACAAACGGACCTGTGGGCGAGTCGCTCACTGCCACGTCGATGGCATGCTCACGCTTGCCCTTGCAGTCCAATGTTACGTAGAAATAGTATTTGCCGTCCTTCTCCACCATCTGTGCAGCCCATGCGCTGTTTGGTGCTGAATAAGCAAAAGCATCCGACTTCAGCACCGGGCCATGAGCTGTCCAGTTCTTCATGTCAGTAGATGAATAGCAAAGCCAGTGAGGCATGTAGAACCATCCGCCAGGACCTGCACAGTCTTCACCCACATAGGCATAGACATTGTTGCCAATTACGGTGAAAGCGGGGTCGGCAGTAAACTTGTCAGTAAAGAGCGGGTTCTGTCCTGCTACACGAGGGAGTGGGGCGCCGCTGATTTCGAGGTTGCGAATTGCACCGCCTCTCACCTGCAATGAATTTGGGAATCCTCCAGGGAATCCATGACCGATCACCCACAGCGAAGCATTATGGCGAAGGGCCTTGCCTGTATAGCTCAGTTGCTCGCTCTTGCCGTCGACGGTCAGTTGCAATACCGATTTATTCTTCTTTGCATCATACTGAGCCTGAGCACAGACCTCATACCAACGTTCTGTCTCAACCTTTGGTCCAGCCCACAGACGGTGCGGCTGTTCATCCTTGTCGAGGACTTCGACAAAGAAACGTCCTGCGGTGTTGTCGTATCCTACGGAGATGTCGCCGTTGAGGGAATTCTTGCCGATGAGATGGCTGGCTTTGCCTTCCTTGCAAACGAATACTTGTTCTGTTCCCAATGTGCCGCACTTCAGTTCAGCCTTCACTTTCCATGTTTTCTGCATATCCACATATGGCAAAGGGTGATTGTAGTCGAGCTTATACTCACTGACGTTAAGTTGTAGTACGGTATCTGCAGCCAGACCTTTCCAGTCGGCAAGTGTATAGACTTTCTCCTGCGATGTTATCTTGCACAAAGCCATGCCTGCAAACATGCAGGTTAGGAAAAGTTTTTTCATAAAAATAGTGTTATTTAGTCGTGTAAAAAAAGAACTTTTTGTTTGCTTACGTTTAATCAATGTGCAAAGTAAGCAAAATTTTCCGTATTTTCACTTTTTTACGACGATTTTCCTTCCGTCTTTGATGTAAATACCTGGTTTTACGATAGAATAGACTCTGCGTCCCTGCAAATCGTAGATAACGCCCGATGCAGATGTCCGATTGCTGGAGAGAATCTCATCTACCGATGTGGTTTCACCGCTGAGATAACGCAGATATTTGCCCTCTGTGACGAGAATCCACTGAGCCATAGTTGGTTTGGTGCTGCTTGCGTTGGTTCCAGTGATGTACATTGTCTTGCCCTTAACTTCAGCGTTTCCCTCTGTAAAGTCGTTGGTGTAGATATAGAAACGTTTTTCGTCTTGTGGTGAGCTTGTCGAGCCATTTTTTCCTTCTTCAGCTTCGATAGTCCATTTAGTGCTGTTTTCGTCACCGTCGCTCCAGAGATACTGCCCTTTATACACACCAATCTTGAGATATTTGCCCTCTGCACCGGAAAGGAGGAATTTGCCGTTCTGTGGAGTGATGGTGGTCAATCCCACAGCCCTTTCTGACAGTGTGCGAGTATTGGTGTTCAGAAAGTTGCGGGTGAGAACGTCGTAGATGTAGTATTCTCCTGTTTCGCTTGGTATGTCGCTGCGCAATGATGCAGGTCGGTGTCGCTCACCTTGGCAATCACGTTCACACTCCAGTCTGCCAGCTTACGGAACAATTCCTTTGCTGTTTCGTTCTTACCATATATATATGCATCGCGCAGACCGGCAAGAATCTTATGCTGACAATAGAAAGGAACCCATCCCCAGTTTCTTCCGATTGCCTCGGTGCTGCCTTTATAGAGTTGCTTCCATGAGTCATTGATAGGCTGACCACCGATGAAACCATAGAGTCCTTCGGTGTTGTTGTCATATTTGTCCTGACAGTCCTTCATCACAGCAATCATATACTCCATGCGTTCTTTCAGCTGTGCTCTCATCTCGACTAGTGACGAGCTTGTGGAATTGCAGGCTGCGTATGCCAGTGAAAGAGCTGTGAGATAATGTCCGCCCACATGGCCGTCGAGGTTGAAGTTCCCGCTGCCCCAGTTAGGGAAAGAAGGATGCTTTTGCTCCCACTGGTAATGGTATCATCATTATTGATACCAAAACTATTGCTATTAGACTCCTTTTCATAATTATAGTTAGTTTAGTTAAGTTAAGGTTATAGTGAGAACAATGAGTAAAACATAAAGAATACTTTGCTGCATACAAGGTACAGGGCGCTAAGTGCAAAGAATACGTGACAGATTGCGAATAGACTTTTCATAATTCGGTTGTTTTTGAAATTTTTTGCAAAGTTCCGAAAAAGAAACCCCTTACCTTAATTTTTCAGTTACAGATGGGGTAAATGTATCATATAAGTACCATCTTGAAACATTTGTACCCGTATTATTGAAACAAATAAAATCCAGGAGGATCCGCAAGGACCCTCCTGGATTTATTTTGTTTAATGTATCGTCAGTTTTGTCAATATAATCAATTAGTTTACTTTGCTATGTAGGTGTGGAAAGAGTGGGCAGGAAGTGTCATGTTGAGGAACTTATTGCCTATTTTCACTGTTGCGGTGCGAGCATCGTCGGTCTGGTTGCCAGCGATAATAACATATTTCTTGTCAGGACGCAGGAACACGATGACAGGAATTCCCTCTGTTTGTTCACGAGGCACATAACCCTGCATACGGCTGCCTGGAGTGACGAGGTTGGAGAAATGCTTCACTGCGTAGAACTCCGGTGTATAGCGATGGCTGAGGTTTGCAGACTTCACCTGAATGAGCGCATTCTGCTTCCATCCCCAAGAACTGCGGCCCTGATCACAGAGAATGAAGTTCCAGATGTAGTATTCGTCGCATCCGCGGCCAATGTAGTCTGCCAGCAGGTGGAACGTGTGCTCACCGGCACGCCAGTTCATCTGTCCGTTTCCACATTCGCTCTCGGTCGATACGAGATGCAGGTTAGGATAGCACAGGCGCATGGAATCCAGATTCTCACGACCTTCCCACTGGAACCCGAGACCTTCCACGCAATCCTTCGTGCCGTCAACAATCTTCTGAACATAATCCAGACGATTGGTGTTGAAGGTGCCCAGATAGAGTTTTATGTTTGGGTGCAGTTTCTTCAGTGTTGGAGCAAGGTATTCCTTGTTGAACTTGATGGTCCCCTCTGCAGTCCAAGCACATCCAGGGTAGGGAGTGTAGCTGTAGGCTTCGTTCTGGTACATCACCATGTCGATGGGAACGTTCTCTGCAGCATAGAGGTCGATGAACTTGCAGAACATATTTGCGTAGGACTGCAGGTAACGTGGGTCCTGAATCATGTAGTTCTGACTGGCGAGTTTGCGAGGGAATTTTCCGCGCTTCTCACCTAGGAACTGCATTTCGTTAGGATCTGGAGCACCGCCGTCGTCGAAGAGCAGATAGTCTTTCTCTTTTGCCTGAGTGTTGAACTGGCTGCTTGCTACGCAGTATTCGTTGTTGATCTTCATCCATGCAGGTGGACTCCATGGAGACACCCAGAACGTCATCTTAGGCTGGTACTTCTGTGCTTTCTTAATGAGGCGGATGACGTTTGCCTTGTCATGCTCAATGTTGAAGTACTTCAGCTGGAAGTCTCCTGCCACGGTGTCGCAAGAATACCATGCACGGCTGTAGTCGTTGGCGTTCATGGTGAGACGTCCGCGGGTGAAGCGCAAATCACCGTTCGGGTCAAAGAGTCTGCGCATCACCTCTTCCTGCTCCTCGGGTTTGAGCATCTCGAGTGCATCGAGATCCAGTTCGTTGAAACAAGTGCCCCAAGCCTTGAATTCATGTCCCTGCTCAGTTCCGGTGATGGTAAGTACTGGTTCTGCTGTCACCTTGCTGCTAAGCACTGCCTTGCCTTGTTTCCACTCATTCCCTTCGGTGGTGGTGTAGTGGGTATATGTCTGTGCCTTAGCTCCTATGCTGGTAACCAAGCCAATAATTATGAGAATTCTCTTCATAGAAAAGTGTT
Organism: uncultured Bacteroidales bacterium; assembly: GCA_902776985.1. GTDB lineage: Bacteria > Bacteroidota > Bacteroidia > Bacteroidales > Bacteroidaceae > UBA3839. The sequence goes on along the minus strand of CACYSD010000014.1, from coordinate 23,382 downwards.
AGGTCTAATAATGGGACAATTTACAATTATCAATTTACTTAAGATCAGGTTCTTATTTGACCCATTCGGATGGTTAACCTCCTCCCCTATATGATGGGGGAGGCTGGGAGGGGGCTTTTTAATTGATAATATTAATTCTCAATCCATCGTAGGTGATAGGGTAGCGGTAGAGACCGCGAGGATGGCTATAGGTACCGTTGCCACGGTTGGTGATTACTCCGTCGTAGTTGAGGTCGTACTCTATCTCGCATTTAGGACAGATGGCGGTGCCGTCGTCGCGAAGGGTGAGACGGCGGTCGCTGCGGTCGCAGTTGGGGCAGGCGAGGTCGTAGGCGCGGAGGTCGCCCATCTGAGTAGTACCTATGATGAGACCAGCACAGCCGAACTGGAAGTCTTTGCTCAGTGCGTCGAGATTGTACTTGGTGGTGCTTATCTGACTCTTCATTTCAATCTTGTCGCCTACAAGCCGCACGGAGGAATACTGTCCGTTGTTGCCTACCACATGCTGCAACTCAGCGTATGACACTACCTGGAATCCGCACATCACCCTGTATTTGTGGGAGTAGATACTGCTGATGTCGTCGGAGCAAGATGTTGTCCCCAAAATGAAGAATGAAAAAAGCAGAATGAAGAATATTTTCAAGAGTCTATATCGTTTATGAGTTTTCATAATAATGTAATGAAGGTTTTAAAGATTATTCTTCATTTAGAAAGATAGTTCCTCTGGTGCTATTATTGTTTCTATTTCGTTGAGTTCTTCTGGGGTGAAGGTGAGGTTGTTGAGCGTGGCGAGGTTGTTGTCGAGCTGCGCTACGCTGCTGGTGCCGATGATACAGGAGGTGACGCGGGTGTCGCTGAGCACCCAGGCGAGCGCCATCTGTGCGAGGCTCTGACCACGGCGTTCCGCAATCTTGGCGAGGCTGCGAGCTGCCTCCACTCGTTCGGGAGTAACCTGTGAGGTTTGGAGGAATCCGCTTGCGCGTGCAGCACGGCTGCCGGCAGGAATGCCGTTGTTATATTTGCCTGTGAGTAGTCCCTGTGCCAAGGGTGAGAAGCAAATGATGCCGCTTCCGTTGTCGGCTGCCAACTGGAAGTTGTTGCGTTGTGCCTTGCGGTCGAACATAGAGTGGCGGTACTGGCTGAGCAGGCAGGGCACGTGGGCGTCACGAAGAATCTGATAGGCGAGTGCCTGTTTTTCGGGTGGGTATTTGGAAATGCCGACATAGAGAGCCTTGCCTTGACGGACGAGGTCGATAAGTGCCTGCATGGTCTCCTCTACGGGTGTGACTCCGTCGTAGCGGTGACTATAGAAGATGTCGAAGTAGTCCAGTCCGCAGCGTTTCAGACTCTGATCGCAGGAAGCTATGATATTCTTGCGGGATGAACCTGTGCCATAGACTCCAGGCCACATGTCATGACCAGCCTTGGAGGAAATGAACATCTCGTCGCGATGACTGCTGAGATCTTCACGCAGCACCCGCCCGAAAGTGATTTCTGCACTGCCTGACTCTGGCCCGTAGTTATTGGCGAGGTCGAAGTGGCAGATGCCTGCCTCAAAGGCACGGAGAAGCATGGCGCGTGCGGTGCCGTAGTCGTCAACAGAACCGAAATTGTGCCACAGCCCTAATGACAACAGGGGGAGTTGCACTCCGCTATGTCCGCAATATTTGTATGTCATATCAACCCACTTATCGCTTTGTCCATTTTCTCAAAGTTGAAGCCTTGCATAGTGGCATCCATGAGGGATGTGATGCGATCGTTGCAGAGGTTGCCTATGCTGCCTTCGTGAGTGTGGTGGATGTCCTTGTTGGGAGTGAAGTTGCCTGCTTCGATGTCGAGACCGACTTTCTTGTAGGCGTCGCGGAAAGGTATGCCTTCTGCAGCGAGACGGTTGACTTCCTCAACAGAGAAAATAGGGTCGTAGAGAGGGTTGTCGAGGATATGCTCGTTGATACGAATCTTCTCGATGATGTATGTAGCCATGCGCAGACAGTCCTTCATCTCGTCGAAAGCGGGAAGGAAGGCTTCCTTGATAATCTGCAGGTCACGGAAATAACCGCTTGGCAGATTGTTCATGATGAGAGTTATGGTTGTAGGCAGTGCCTGCAGCTTATTGCACTTTGCACGGGTAAGTTCGAATACATCAGGGTTCTTCTTGTGAGGCATGATGCTGGAACCGGTGGTGCAGTCGTCTGGCAGTTTTACGAAACCGAAGTTCTGATTGGAAAACATACATGCGTCGAAGGCGAGCTTAGCCACTGTGCCGGCAATGGTAGCCATGGCGAATGCCACGTTGCGTTCTGTCTTGCCGCGTCCCATCTGTGCATAAACCACATTGTAGTCCATGCTATCGAAACCGAGGAGGTCGGTGGTCATCTGGCGGTTGAGCGGAAAACTGCTGCCGTAACCTGCTGCCGAACCAAGTGGATTGCGGTTGGTGATGCGCCATGCTGCCTGAAGGAACTGCATGTCGTCAACCAAACTCTCTGCGTAGGCACCGAACCACAGTCCGAAGCTTGAAGGCATGGCGATTTGCAGGTGTGTGTAGCCAGGCATCAGCACGTTCTTATAGCGCTCGCTTTGACTGATGAGCGCATCGAAGAGCTGATGTGTGAGCTGGGCAATCTCACGCAACTGGTCACGTGTGAACAGTTTGAGGTCTACCAGTACTTGGTCGTTGCGGCTGCGACCGCTGTGTATCTTCTTGCCTATGTCACCGAGACGGCGGGTGAGGAGAAGCTCCACTTGTGAATGGACGTCTTCAACACCTTCCTCGATAACGAATTCACCACGTTCTGCCTGCTGGTAGATGGTGCGCAGTTCACGAAGCAACTGCTGCAGCTCGTCAGCTGTGAGCAGACCAATGCTTTCAAGCATGGTGATATGTGCCATACTGCCAAGCACATCGTACTTAGCCAGATAGAGATCCATTTCACGGTCACGACCGATGGTGAATTTCTCTATCTCATCGGTCATATGCACGTTTTTCGTCCAGATATTATCGTTTTTCATATTGAAAGACCCTCTCAACTCCCCCAAGGGGGAGAACTATGATATCAAGGGGTGGGTAATTTTAAATTATAAATTATAAGCCATCCGGATGGTTATTCTTCACTTCCCATAGGGTATGCTTGCAAGCATGTCGGCGAATTTATCTACACCGTCCTTGAGTTTGCCGCCAATCATTGCCTTGAACATGAAGTTGAGTTCTGCTTCAAGAGTTACACGCATCTTGCAGGAGTCAGCACTTGTAGGAAGGAGCTGAATCCACAGAGTGATGGGAATAGGTGATTTCTCTGATGCGAACTTCACCAGTTTGGGTTCTTCACGCTCGATGATGCGGATGACGAGGTTGCCGACCATAGGCAGCTGAACGCTCAGAGTGTCGGTGGTTGCCTCCATCTTCTCAAGCATTTCACGAGCCTGTGACATCTGCTCTTCGCTAACCTGCTGTCCTGCCATTGCCGCAGCATCGGGATTGTTCATCTTGTCCTTGAGTGCAGCCAAATTTGTCAAGTCAGACAACTTAGCATATACAATTTCCTGTGAATACGGAACTTGCTTTATTCCACTTTCGTATTTTGCCATATTATTTCCTCCAATTTGCTGGGTCTTTACGCCATGCGTTGAGGGTTGGAATCTGATCTTCGGTGATGTAGCCAGTAGCGAGTGCAACATCGAGTACAGCCTCGTAGTTGGTGAGAGTGACGAGGCGGACATTTGCCTGACGGAAAGCTTCTTCTGCAACACTGAATCCGTAGGTGTATGAAGCTACCATTCCTACTACCTCGCAACCTGCGTTGCGAATGGCTTCAACGGCCTTGAGGCTGCTTCCGCCTGTAGAGATAAGGTCTTCTACGACCACCACCTTCATGCCTGGCTGCAAATCACCCTCAATGAGGTTGGCGAGTCCGTGATCCTTTGGTTTTGAACGTACATACACGAATGGTTTGCCAAGTGTGTCGGCAACGAGTGCTCCCTGTGCGATGGCCCCTGTTGCTACACCTGCTACTGCGTCGGCATCGCTGAACTCCTCGGCAACCAGTCGGCTAAGCTCAATCTTGACGAATGTACGCAGGTCAGGGAAGGAGAGTGTCTTGCGGTTGTCGCAGTAGAATGGCGACTTCCATCCGCTTGCCCAAGTGAATGGGTCGTTGGGTTGCAACTTGATAGCCTTGATTTTCAGTAGTTTCTCGGCAAAAATCTTTTCTAATTGATTCATGTTGTTTATATTGTTTTAGTGAGTTATTTACCAGTCATAGTCATCATTGCGGCTCTTGGTGTCACATTCTCTACCGTAGTCGTCATTTCCGCCGTAGTTTAAGGTAACTCCTGCAGAACCACCGCTTTGCAGAACGTCGTGAGATCCTGCAATGGGTGTCTCTGCGAGAATCGTAACTGCCTGCATTGAGGGCTTAATATAATAGTTCTTTGTCATGTCGGTAAGTTATTTCTTGATGTATTTGTGTCCGTTAACGATGTATATGCCGCGTGGCAGGCTGTGGAGGGCATTGTCTCCCGAAGCTATGCGCTGGCCGGAAAGCGTGTAGATGGTTGCGCTTGCAGGAACAGTCTGGCCATCGAGCGACACCTCTATGCCGTCGATGCGTGTGGTGGCATTATGAAGTTCCCTATATTCTCCGTCCAATTTCGATGATCCCTGTTCAAAGACGTCGTCATAGAGGGTGTTGACCTGCTTCACATTTACATTTACACTTGTGTCTATTTCATCTGTAAACGTGAAATAAGCTCGGTATGCACGTGAGGTGGATTTGCCTACAGACTTATAGAAGGTGTTGTCGCTGATAAACCATGCTCCTGTAGGAATGTCGCCTTTAATGGTTGTACCTACAAACGTGCCGCCAGTCTTTACGCTTTGCGGAGTGTTGTCGCTGCTGCCGACCGACACATAATTAAATGTATAAGGACCAGCACAGCTTGGATTAGAAGTATGGTCTGCGCTGCTTATCTTTATAAGGAAAGGCACGAAAGCCTGAGTGCCGTTGGTGCGTGAGGTGAAATCCACAATATGATGGCCTTCACTATCTATATTCACTCCATTGAAGAATGCAATCTCAACATTTTCGCCAAAAGCATTCTTTAACTCCTCGTAACTTAGCGAGAAGGGCAGCCACATGGTGCTCCATGTGTCGAATTTCGTGAAAGTGCGGTTGAGAGTAACGCTCGTGTAGAGATTAGAGTCTGTTTCCTTGCCGTAAGACTGTGACTCAGTCACGTTCTCGTCTAGTGCGAGAGAGTGAGCTGCTGTGGTTGCTGCCGGTTTGCGGAACATGAAACTGACGGAGTGGTCTTCGTCGGAGAAAGGTCTTATCTCTGTAATTTCATTGCCATTAAATGCAGCGGTATTGTCTCCATTGTAATATATAGCAGCAGGAGTGCTGGAGGCGGTCAGAGCGTCGTTGTAGGTGGCGTTAAGTGCAACTCCTTTGTCGCTGTATTGAGTGTTAATAGTGTTCACAATGTCCGAGGCTGTTGTGCCGAATTCATCTCGAACGTAACCGACTAAGTTGTCGGGATTGTATGGGTAAGCATCCATCTCAAGATAACCAGCAGTGTTGCCTTCTGCCTGGAATATACGCATACGTTCGTGGTCGGTGTTGTTGATTCTGGTATTTGTCCAGGCGGTTTTATCGTAGTCAATATGGTAGATAAGTAAACCATGCCAAGGCAGGGATTTGTCCCAGTTTGCTTTCTGACGATTCTCCAAAATGTAGTATTCCCCTGTGATGTCGTTGCCGCGTGCATATATGATGTATGCATCACCGCAATTGTTTATTTCGTCAGGGGTGCCGCCAAGGGGCTTCATATTTACGATGTGCTGAGGTGAGTCCAGCACAGTAGGTGTCAGCCATCCGGCGAACCAGCGTTCATAAGCTGTGTAGCCAGCCGGACGATATCCTTTTGCGCCATTATTACTCCCGTTGTAGTTTCCGGAATCCATGAGATCCCAATGCTTCATTCCATAGTGTCCTTTACTGGATGTGTCGTAAGTGTCGGGAAGACCTAAACAGTGACTGAATTCATGGCAGAAAGTACCAATGCCACATATTTGGGTGCCGATTACCTCGTCCTGATTAAGTTGCGCATTGTATTGTCTTCTGGAGGCTAATTCTTGTGAACATGCATAGACCTTGACGTATTTACCGTCAAGAGAAATACCATTTTTATCTTTATCTGTATATGCGCTGTAGTCAACTGCTTCGAATAGCTTGTATTCGCTGCCATCGTAATAATAGTAGTTGCCGCTAGCGGCAAGACTGTTCTCTGATACCAGCCGATTATAAAGGTCGTCCTCCATGTGTGGCCAGATACATTCATCGCTGCCTCCATCGGCTTGTCCCTGTCCGGCATAGAGAATGAATACTTGTTCAACTTCTCCGTCGTCGTCCCAGTCGTATTGGGAGAAATCTACCCCTGCTGCCTCTGCTGCCAAAATTGATTCGTAGGCAAAAGTTGCGCGACGGGCATCCTTGTTGTTAAGGGTGTAATCATCTACGCTTTTTTTGTAACGATTTCCACCGTAGAAAGCACGGTTCTGACTCAACGTCAACGGTCCGACCACGTCGAAGTCAAGGGTGAATACGCCTCGGCTTTGATCAAGGAAGTAATCCTTTACGCTACCTGGGAATAAATCTGCGTGAAAACCTCTCTCGTTGATTATACGTTGATATAATGCGTTGACATTGCTAACACCGTATTCCGGGAAAATTGTATTATCGAATTTTACATCCTGAAACTGAACAAGAAGTACCAGTCCCTTTTTTGTGCCACGAAACAGATTAGTGTCCTTTTGAATACCTACCTGACGGAGAGGCGAAGCAAGTCTTCTGCTTCTATGTTTGCTTGCTTCAGCATGAACTTCGGCTAAGTAGTTGGTTAACTGCTCGTTTGTTATTTGCTGATAGGTGTCGCGTCCTATCTGGATATAGGGAGTCTTGTTCAAGTCGAGATAGAAAGTAAACCATTCGTCTCCATATAGCTCTGCACGTACTTTGGAACCGTCGGTCAGGGTAAGTGTGAACCATTGTCCTGGTTCAACCGGTGCACTGTGGCTGTTGGTGAACCCAAAAGCCAGAAGTAGTATTAAAACGATGAAAAATTTTCGAAAGTTTAGGGTCATGTTTGTGTATTATATTGAAAATCTGTGCAAATTTACAAAAAAACTGCAGAGCGAACAAAATATGCCTTGTTTTTGGTAACAGATTTTGCAAAATGGAATTTACAACTGTCACAATTGTAAGATGAAAACAATAAATGGTGACACTTTTTTTACCAAAAAATGTGAAAAATGTATTATGGCCGTTGCCAATCCAAAAAAAACATGTAACTTTGTATCGGATTACGGCGCATAGCGTCTAAGAAGGATTTTTTCAACATTAATATTATAAATAAACTATGGCAGCATTAGATTTGACCAAGTATGGAATCACAGGTTCAACTGTGATAGCTCACAACCCTTCTTACGAAGAACTCTTCAAGGAGGAAACTAAAGCCGGACTTGAAGGCTTTGAAGTAGGTAAAGAAACTGAACTCGGCGCTGTGAACGTGATGACAGGTATCTTCACGGGTCGTTCACCTAAGGACAAGTACATCGTTGATAACGACGAAAGCCACAACAACGTTTGGTGGACAAGCGAAGAGTACAAGAACGACAACCACCCAATGAGCGAAGCTGTTTGGGCAAAGGTTAAGGATATCGCAGTTAAGGAACTTTGCAACAAGAACCTTTATGTTGTTGATGCATTCTGCGGTGCTAACGAAGCTACTCGTCTTTCTGTACGTTTCATCGTTGAAGTAGCATGGCAGGCACACTTCGTTAAGAACATGTTCATCCAGCCTACAGCTGAGGAACTTGCTAAGTTCGAACCAAACTTCGTCATCTTCAATGCTTCTAAGGCAAAAGTTGACAACTACAAGGAACTCGGTCTGAACTCAGAGACTTGTGTTGCTTTCAATACAAAGGAACGCGAACAGGTTATCATCAACACATGGTACGGTGGTGAAATGAAGAAGGGTATGTTCTCTATGCAGAACTACTACCTCCCACTCCAGGGCATCGCTTCTATGCACTGCTCTGCTAACACCGACATGGAAGGTAAGAACACTGCTATCTTCTTCGGTCTCTCTGGAACAGGTAAGACTACTCTTTCTACCGATCCTAAGCGTCTCCTCATCGGTGACGACGAGCACGGATGGGACGACGAAGGTGTGTTCAACCTCGAAGGCGGTTGCTACGCTAAGGTTATCAACCTCTCTAAGGAGAACGAACCTGACATCTACGGTGCTATCAAGCGCGACGCTCTCCTCGAGAACGTAACTGTAGCTGAAGACGGTAAGATTGACTTCGCTGACAAGAGCGTAACTGAAAACACTCGTGTTAGCTACCCAATCAACCACATCGACAAGATTGCACAGAAAGTTAACGGTAAGAGCGCTGGTCCAGACGCTAAGAACGTTATCTTCCTCTCTGCTGACGCATTCGGTGTACTTCCTCCAGTATCTATCCTTACTCCAGAGCAGACTAAGTACTACTTCCTCTCTGGTTTCACTGCAAAACTCGCAGGTACAGAGCGCGGTATCACAGAACCTACTCCAACATTCTCTGCTTGCTTCGGTCAGGCATTCCTCGAGCTTCACCCAACTAAGTACGCTGAAGAACTCGTTAAGAAGATGGAGAAGAGCGGTGCTAAGGCATACCTCGTAAACACTGGTTGGAACGGAACAGGCAAGCGTATCTCAATTCCTGATACTCGTGGTATCATCGACGCTATCCTCGATGGCAGCATCCTGAAGGCTGAGACTAAGAAGATTCCTTTCTTCGATTTCGAAGTTCCTACAGCTCTGCCAAACGTTAACCCAGCAATCCTTGATCCTCGCGACACTTACGCTGAGGCTTCAATCTGGGAAGAGAAAGCTAAGGATCTCGCAGCTCGTTTCATCAAGAACTTCAAGAAGTATGAAGGAAACGAAGCTGGTAAGGCACTTGTAGCAGCAGGTCCAAAGCTCTAAAGATAAATTGCATATTTCTCCCCGATTCTCTTTAGAATCAAACAGGGCAGATCCGTTGAGAAATGGGTCTGCCCATTTCTTTTTTTTGCAATTGAGCACAAAAAAAGCCCTGTAAGACGGTGAAGTCTTACAGGGCTTTTATGATTGATTTATATTCCTTGGATTTCCTGGGACTGCATAGAGTGGCCTAGAATTGCCTAGTTATCCTCTGAGTATTGTCTGTTCGCGGTCTGGACCTACCGAGACGATTGTGATAGGAGTTTCCAGTTCCTTCTCAAGGAATGCGATGTAGTCGCTGAACGCTTGTGGGAACTGATCCTCGCTTGTGATGGAGGTGAGGTCCTGCTGCCATCCCTTGATGTCGGTGTAAACAGGTGTGATGCCTTCGCTGATGTCGTATGGGAAGTCGCGAGTCACGCTGCCGTCTGCAAGCTTGTATGCTGTGCAGGCACGGATGGTTGCGAAACCGTCGAGCACGTCGCTCTTCATCATAATCAACTGAGTCACACCGCTCACCATGATAGCATAGCGCAGAGCTACAAGGTCAATCCATCCGCAACGGCGTTCACGACCAGTGACTGCACCGTATTCGTGGCCTATGTCGCGAATTTTCTTGCCTGTCTCGTCGAAAAGTTCAGTGGGGAACGGACCGGCACCCACACGTGTGCAGTATGCCTTTATGATTCCGAAGACTTCTCCGATTTTGTTTGGACCAACACCAAGTCCTGTGCAAGCTCCAGCGCAGATGGTGTTGCTGCTTGTAACGAATGGGTATGAACCGAAGTCAACGTCGAGCATAGTGCCTTGCGCTCCTTCGCAGAGCACGCTCTTGCCTTCACGCAGATAGCGGTTGATTTCGTGCTCGCTGTCGACGAGAGGGAACTGGCGCAGGTATTCTATACCTTCCATCCAGTGCTTTTCAACTTCTGTGATGTCGTATTCAGTATAGTTGAGCGCACGAAGCATCTCTTCGTGGCGAGCTTTATGAGCTGCGTATTTCTCTTCAAAATTGTCGAGGATGTCACCTACACGAAGACCATTGCGTGAAATCTTGTCGGTGTAGGTAGGACCAATACCTTTTCCTGTGGTGCCCACCTTGTTCTTGCCTTTAGCAGCTTCGTAAGCAGCATCAAGCAGACGGTGAGTCGGCATGATGAGGTGAGCCTTCTTGGAAATGTGCAGACGCTGACGCAGGTTGTGTCCGCTGCGTTCAAGGTCACGGGCTTCATCCATGAAGAGGTCTGGAGCAAGAACTACTCCATTACCGATGATGTTTACCTTGTCGCCTTGGAAAATACCGGAAGGGATGGAACGGAGTACATATTTTTGTCCTTCAAATTCGAGTGTATGTCCTGCATTAGGACCGCCCTGGAATCGTGCTACTACATCGTAGTGAGGGGTGAGGACATCGACTACTTTGCCTTTGCCTTCGTCTCCCCATTGAAGACCTAAAAGAACGTCTACTTTTGTCATAATGATGAGTTTATTATTATTTTGTTCGTTTTGTTTGCTTCTTCTTCTTTGGCTTTTCAGCATTTTTCAGTTCTTCCTCAGCTTTCTTCACCGCTTCTTCTGCAGCTTGCTGTTTGGCTTTATCCTTAGCCTGCAGTTTGGTCTGATATTCTTTTTGCCTTTGTTTGTCAGCTCTTTTTAAGATACCTCTGCACTTAGAGCAGACACCATAAACGCAAACTGTCAGGTATTTTGAATTGAACCTCCGGAAATTCGCTGCAGCGAGCAAGTTGCTCATGTGTATGTTTTCAACACTCTCGACTGCACCGCAATTGGTACAGATGGTATAGAAACGGTTGCGCAATCCGTAGCATTTCTGGAAGTACAGTTGCTGTGAATATGTTATACGCTGTACAAGATCGATTTTTTCAAGAATTTCAAGTGTGTTGTATATGGTGGCAATACTTACAGGGAAATCCTTGTTCATTACTTCGAACAGTTCATCTGCGGTGAATACACCTTTAAAGTTGTATATGGCTCTCAGTATGGCATAACGCTCGGGTGTACGGCGCATATGGTGCTCCGCAATATAGAGGTCAAGTATGTCCTTAACCTCTTTCTGGATGTCGCTATTTGCATTCTTTGTCGTGCTTGGTGCCATAGAGTTTTTGCAGTAACTCGTTCTGCTCTACAAAGGTACGTTTTTTTTGTCAACCTGCAATAATAATTAACCGATTTAGTAGCAGTTTCAGTTAATATGAATATTATTGCAAAAATTATTCTCTGGTTAATCGGGCTAATGCTCTTTGTGCCGCTGTTCGCAGAGCTTGATTGTCGGAAAGAACGGCTGTTGATGCCTGGTCGTTTAACTCCTGTTCTGAACGTGGCGTCAGCTGATTCTGACGAAGCAGGTGAGCAATGGTGTAGTATCCAGTTATCTGTAGCTGCTCATTGTTGCTGGCAATCCATTGGAATGCCACTGTGCTGGCTCCATGGAAGCGGGAGAAAAGGTTGAGGGCGGCAATCTGTGATAGTTCAGCCGAATGAATGTCGCTAGCCCAGATGTCTGCGAGTTCTGCATCGAACTTGTCGGTAGGGTAGAGCATTGTGGCAAGAATACGACATTCACGAACGGATTCCTTCCATAAAGCCTGTGCCAAAGAGGCTGCTTCAGTGGCGTCTGCGGTCTCCTTGCGGATTTCGTCGGCAAGTGTGGTGAGTCGTGGCAGTTCTACACCGAAATTAACCCTGTAGTCTGCTGTCATCCCTGAGTTGCGCATAGTAGCCGAAGCCACTCCGTTCATCATTGCGCGCAACTCAGATTTGATAAGCCTCACCCCCTGCCCCTCTCCCAGAGAGAGGGGAGTAGATAGATTATCAGAGCTAAGGGATTCCAAAGTTTATATAAATTTTATATTAATTAGATAATAGTATTTAAATATATCCAAAGTAGGTAACTACTCCCCTCTCTTTTGGAGAGGGGCAGGGGGTGAGGCTTTCCCCGCCCTTGGGAGGGGTCGGGGGAGGGTCTTTTATTCTAATTTACCAGTGGCAGAGTCTTGTAGTTCGTTGAATATCTTAGCATTTGCTCTGCATAGCCTTCTCCGTAGCTTACAGTGACATCTGTGATTTTGCCTTCTCTGTCGCGGACTGCGGTATAGACAGGATTGATGAAACCTTTGTATGGGGCGAGGTTCAGACGATTGTAGCGTTCGAGAATCTCACGATGTAGTTCAGGATCAACCTTTACTCCGTATGTTTCAACGAGGTTTTTAGCGGCTGCATAGTCGCCTTCGCTCTTGATGCGCTGGATTTCTGCAAGCAGGCGGCCGAATAGTGTGCGCAGTTTTGCGAAATCATTTACCTGAACGTATGTCTTGCCGTCACGATGAACGAATGCCACTACGTTTTCAGCCTTGCCCTGTTCGTAGCACCAGTGTGCAATGAGTGAACGGTTGCGCATGTGGGCTTCCTCAATGTTATTGCCCGGCTGAATACGTACAAGCTGAGTGAGAAGTCCGTTTTGCATGTATGAGTAGTACTGAGCCTTATAAGCTTCTGCATCGGGCACAAGTCCGAGTTCCTGCATCTTCGGATCAGCGAGATAGTAGAGGCCGAAGAGGTCGGCACGTGCTTCCTCTATTGTTGAACCGTAGGCTTTCAGGGAATCAGGGTCAACTCCTTCGAGCAGCTGTCCGCTTCCGTGTCCGAGACATTCGTGCAGGTCTGTGTGCAAGTCATCAGTAATGTCGCCGTATTTGTCCATCAGCTCACGCATCTCGTCATTGATAGTGAATTCTTTGCTGAATCCGCTTCCTTTGGCTGCCATATTATATGCTTCTGTCAAGTTACCGATTGTGACCGACTTGCTGCCGTGTTCACGACGAACCCAGTCACTGTTTGGCAGGTTGATACCGATGGCAGAAGAAGGGTAGAGGTCACCGCCCAAAATTGCGGCAGTGATGACCTTTGCACTGATTCCTTTAACTTTTGCCTTGCGGAAGCGTGGGTCAACAGGGCTATGGTCTTCAAACCATTGTGCGTTCTTGCTGAGTGTCTCGGTGCGGCGTGTTGCTTCCAGATCCTTGAAGTTGACGATACTCTCCCATGAGCATTTCAGTCCAAGAGGGTCGCCGTAGCACTCAATGAATCCGTTTACGAAATCGATAAGCGGCTCTGTATTGCCAGCCCATGCAATGCTGTATTCGTCGAAAGTGTGCAGATCGCCTGTCCGGTAGTATTTTATCAGCAGGTCGATAACGTTCTGCTGAGCAGCGTCTTCGGCGTATGGACGTGCGTCCTCAAGCTTGGCTACGATACGGCGGAGGGCTTCACCGTACAGCCCTTCTGTTGTCCAGCGGATTTCCTGTACCTTCCCGTCTTTCTTTACCAGACGGCTGTTCATTCCGAACATCACAGGATGTGGGTCGTCATTGTCCTTGAGCGCAGTGTAGAAATCCTCAGCCTCAGTCTGAGTCACTCCCTGATAGTAGTTGCTGGCAGATGTGGCAACGAGGTCCTGTCCTTCGGCAAGATTTACACGCTTCTGAAGTGTATTGGGATTGAAAATCACTTCTGTCAGTTCTTCCAACTGAGGAATATATGCTGCAAGTGTCTTGTTGTCTTTCATTACGCCGGTTGCAGCATCTGTGAACCACTCACGTGAGAAACCTGGGACGAATTTCTCGCAACCGTAGTGGTGGTGGATTCCGTTGGAGAACCACATACGTTTGAGATAGACTGTAAATTCCTTGAAGTCGTTGCTTTCACGGTCGCCTTTGAAGTCAGTGTAAATAGCTTCGAAGATAGCGCGAAGGCGCAGGTTATAGCATCCGTTCTGGTCAAAGAGGATGTCACGACCGAGCAGTGCAGCCTCCTGCAGATGGTAGATGAAAATCTTCTGGTTGAGTGAAAGCTTTTCAAAGCCTTTTACTTCATAACGCAGCATTTGCAAGTCGGCAAAACGCTCGTCTGTGTATTTGAATGAATTCTTTTGTGCGTCAGCTGAAGTTACTGTTGCTGACAGCATTGCCGTTATTGCCATAATTCTTAGAATAGTTTTCATATATTCATTAATTATTTTCTGCAAAGTTATGAAAAAAACTCATGCCTGCGAACTACATGGGAAGAAATACTGCCTAAAAATAAAAAAGGTTAACCAAAGGACCTGAGTCCTTATAGTTAACCTTCCTGCTTATAAAGAAGAAATGTTTTCTGTTATTTCGCTATGCGCTTTACACTGTATGTTGAACCGTCGGAATAGCGGTAGCGCTCAATGTAAATCTGTCCGGAAACAGGCTCGGAAATCTTGCGTCCTGTCATATCGTACAGGTCAGAGCCTACAGGTTTGCCTTTTTCAATATTAGGAACGAAACCGTTCTTGGCGTCCTTGAAAAATACTTGATTGATACCTGTCTCGAAATTTGTAACATCATCGCTAAGTGTCAGGGTGCCGTCTGCGCTCTTTGTTATCTGATAAATGAGTGCACCTGTGCCTGCAGAGCGAATAGGACAGATAAGGCCGCGATCGGAATCTTGTATCGCAGCAATTATCACATCGTAAGTACCTGGCTGCAAATTAAGATCTTCTTCTGAATCGTTGAGGTTTATTTTTAGAGGCGGAATATTATAGTATCCATATCCACTTGGCATGACAGTGCTATTACTCAGTCGAATACCATCGAATGATTCATCGTCGTCTACATTAAAGAAACAAAGAGCCAGGAACATTTTTACATCGAGGAAACCATAGTTGTTTGCGTCCTTGAGGTTCAGAATGAGGTTCTCTCCATCAACCTCGTATGTGTATTTCTCAGTTGATGTGAAGAATGTTTCATACCCCTCATCATCAGTTGGAGTCTCATGAGGACGGAATCCCAGAACCATCATATGGCTGAGCTCATAATCGTCGTCAGGACCGTCATGTATACTTGGTTTGAGGTTGAACATGTCGTAGAAACCATCCGCCCATCCATTCCAGCCCCAGTTCACATGAACAAGACCTTCTTCATCAAGTCCGTCGAAAACGAAAGCGTGTCCACCGTTGATATAGTCATTAGCACCGTATAATATTGGATTGCGTGCTTCCAACTCGTCATATATCATGTGTCGCCATTCGTTTTCAGTAAAGAATTCTCTTTGATAATTATGTAAGGCGAGAGAATCGTAGGCGAAATTATAGACGGAGCCTCTTGCAGCTAATATAATAGAACTTCCTGAGCCTTCAAGAGAATAAGACATTCTTGACGCATATCCGCAGTCACGTACAAGAGTGGCAACTGAACGCTGGTTGGCCATATTGCCTTCATCCTTGCTATAGTTGTCGAGCATGCTTCCGTAATTATATTTACCGGAAATAGTTACAGTAACAGGATTGACGACTTCATCAAGAGTTTGAGAAGCGGTATAGTCTCCTTTGCCTCGTCCTTGCTGCGGATATTTGTAATACTTGAGGATTTGTGCTAATGCAGTAGCTACACAACCTGAACTAGGTAATACATCCGTTCCGTCAACTTTGATTTTCGGACAAAGCATATTGTATGGGTAACTCTGTCCCCATTCTGTAGTCATTAAAGGACTTACAGGGGTAAATTGACGAGTCCAGCCTTCGGGCATTGCTCTGCGTGAAGACAGTCCTTTGTTAGTGTTTCTCAACCACCATTTGAATCCGTCAGGCATGTTGTCGGCATCGTATGCTTTGTCTGAGTAGCCTAATACTGGAGGAGCTGTAGCTTCTCTACTTACGACAACAAATCCGTTGTCATTGCCATAGATGCTCAATTGTTCCGCTTCGTAAAGGCTCTTGATATCTATAGTCTGAGAAACTCTTCCCTTTACCTGTATGCCATTGAGCTTTTGGATGGCAATAGTCTTCATGTCTGCATCGCTACGTTTCTGAGCGGATGCAGTCATCGCAATAGCAATAAATAGGAAAAAGAGCTTTGTTTTCATTCTGAAAAGTTTGTTCATACGTTTTTCGTTGTAGACGCCAAATGTCAAATACAGCTGTTCTGACAACCGTATTTGACATTTGGCAGAATTAAAATATGTAAGGATTACTTAGTGAACTTGATTTTTGGCAGGGTGAGAACATTGAGTTTTGAACCGTCTTTGTGAAGTTTGTGAGTCTTCTTTGCTGCGGCTGCAAGGACTTTCTTATTCTTCATTGCGCGAAGCTGACGGTTTACACGAGCTTTGACCTCTTCGTCAAGAACATAAGTCTCATAGCCTGTTCCGCCTTCTACTATTTCGTTGTTGTTGTCGTAGTAGCACAAAGCGAACTTGAATGTACCAGTTTCTTGATTGTATGTGCTATAACCGTAATCTTTTTTACCACCGGCTGCTGTGACAAGGTCTTCAACATAGATAGTGTAACCGTCTTTTGAATAACCTGTCTCCTGATCATCAACAAGAACATTTCCTTCTCCATCCATGTGGAAAATGAAGTCTACTCCATATCCCCAAGGAGTGATTTTGAACTTAGTTGCATCAGTTTCGCTTTGGTACAGTTCAAGACCTTCGTCAACATAAGGCGTGCCCTCTGCGTCTGCAGTAAATACAAGGCTGTAAGTATATGAACCTGTGTAAAGTTTAGTCCAGGTTTCCTTTGTGGCTCCACCAGCTGTGTACTTGAATTTGATTATACCAAAGTCTTGTGCCTGGTTGTCTGCATCGTAGCTAATAAATACAAAGTTGTAGTCACCAGACTCCATGTCTTCCATAGAAACCTTTACAATTCCATCCTTTTCGAAGAGTCTGCTTGGTTTGTATTCACCAGAGATAATTGAGCTGAAGATCTCTTGAGTAAGTTCACCTGGTACTACAGCTGCATTACCAAATGCTGCGTCAGCTCCAAGTTTAACTTCTGCTGCTGCGTAAACATCACCCTTCTCGTCTGTCAAAGTGCCGAGATATGTAGCGCTGAGAGAGAAGTCCTTACGGTCGAAACCGTCGAAGAGGATAGTTTCTTCACCATATGCTAACAAACCTGCTTTAACAAAGTATGCTGCAATGAATGTGATAGAACCGTTCTCTGGATCGTAGATTCCATCATCAAGAACTTTTTTCTCTTGCTGAGTGTTGATGTCGGCAACAAAGAGGGTACCGTGACTGCTGTATGTCATGCCTGTATCTTGGGTGTTGCAAGTAACAACATTTGTCACAGGATCCACGTCGAAGATAATATCTACAGTTTTCTCACCACCTGATACACCTGATTCTTCTGCAGCTTCTTCTCCGAATGCACCAGTAACTTTGAACTGAATCTTGCCGCTGATTTCATTTGTACGTTTAACAAGACCAAGATCCTTCATAACGTATCCAGGTGCCATGTCGTCGCAAAGTGCCCACTGGCAAGTACCTGCACTGTTAACAGCTTCCCATTCTGTCCATGGTTCTGGTGCACCGATCAAACCGGCGAAAGAACCAGGAGCGTAAATTGTTGTAAAGTCTGGGTCGATTGTTATGTACAATGAGTCATATTTTTCATATTCAATAGACTCGTTGTCGTAAGTTACGGTGATTTTGCTTTCTTTTTCACCAGCTTCGAATTCGATAACTTCAGGGAAGATATATTCTTCGTTATCGCACTTGATTTCAACAGGAATTGTAGCTGCTTCGCTGGCGTCAATACGATATACAGGGATGTCGTAGGTTGACTCAGTCTTCGATACTTCAACTATTGTCAAGTCCTTTGACAGATACACCTGCATACCAGATGCTGTGGCTGGAGTGTAACCCTTGGCTTCATCGTCAACGGTGCAGGCTGTGAATGTGCCTAAGCCCACTACCATCAGCATTCCTAAAATATTTTTTATTGATTTCATATCATTCTTAGTTTTTGTTGTAAAAACAGATAAACTATTGTGGATGAATCTGCTTGAAATAATTATTACTTAATATCTTCCACCATTTCGGGAACAACGGATACAGGATTGTTTTGTTCCTCGGAAATCTTGTTGTTGTACTCGATTTCACGTTTTGGAATGCGGTAAATCAAAGCATCGTCGCCTGCAGCAATGTTGAAAACAACACTTGCCTCGAAGCCATGTCCGCGACGGTCAACGCCCTTGTTCAGACGAAGAATGTCAAAGAATGAGAATCCTTCACCCCAAAGCTCTATACGGCGCTGCTGCCATACTGCATCCTGAACGCCTTCTGCTGATGAGGCATTGCATGAGTAAGCAGGGTCACGATATGTCTTGACAAAGTTTTCCAAAGTGCTCTTTCCTGCTGCTGGATTGCCACCCATAGCCTGAGCTTCGGCAAGAATCAAGTACATTTCCTCAATACGCATCAATGGAATATCGGAAGCGTTGGTTGATGTGCCTACAACACCTTGATATGGAGCATATTTAACTTGAACGTACGGTTCAGCTTTCTGCTGCTTAAGATATGCAGCTTGTTCTGCACTGATGTTTACGGACTTACCGCTTGCGTCAAGGAACCAGCCGCGACGTACGTCGGTTGTAGGAATCTGAGCAAAGAGTTTCTTACTGATCTTACGCCAGCACTGAACTGCTGATGCATATCCGTAAGAGAATGAACCCATGAATGATGGGAAGTTACAGATAGCTGTTGTTACAACACGGTCTGTTTCGTTAACATCGATACCCCAAATCCATGCATGGTCTGCAATTTCGATGAATGTAGGAACTGACACTTCGTCACGAGTGTATGGAGTTGCACCGCTATTGTTGATTACAAATTCTGCATCGGCAGCTGCTTTCTCCCATTCGTTCATTACGAGGTAAACACGTGCGCGGATACCACGTGCAACAGCACCGTCGATATAGCGCTTGTTGCTGCGTTGGATTCCTGAAGCGTCAAAGAATTCAATTGCCTTGTTGAGGTCGTTGAGAATCTGAGTGTAGGTTTCTTCTACAGTTGCACGTGGACATCCGTTAGCTGCGGCATCGTCCTGGTTAGCTTCTGTGACAATTGGAACTGCAAGTGCTGTTGTAGGATCAACCTGTTTGTAAGTTTTCTGATATGCCTGTACCAAACCGAAATAACTGAATGCGCGTGATGCTAACGCATTTGCTGCGTAGTACTGCAACTGAGGGTTAGTGGTCTCAAGCGAGATGTTCGACAATACATTATTGCATGTGAAAATCTGCTTGTAGTAGTTGTTCCATACCATCAGAGTATTGGTGGAATTATACATGATATCTGTATAGTCCAGAGCATGACCATACCAGTTGTATCCGTCGGTATTGCTTACCATATCAGTTCCTTTGGAATCGAAGATAAGGATATGGGCTGGATAACCAATATCGTTCTGATTGTCCTCATCGCCTAGTGCGTTGGCAAAAGTATTGAATGCAGCAGGGATGGCTGCAACACTGGCTTCCAGTCGTTCTGGATTCTGAGCTACCACCTCTTCTTTCTGTTCAGTCGTAACAGTTCCTCCAAGTGGCTCTGTATCGAGACAGCTGGACAGAAGAACTGTGCAAGAGGCAAGCATCAAATATTTTATATTTTTCATTCTATGTTTCCTTTCTTTCTTTAGAAATAGTAATAAAACCTGTTTAGATTAGAATGTCAGTTTGATACCGCCTGAAATGATGCGGCGTGCAGAATAGTTCACAGCTGCTGAAGAAATCAAACTCATACGTGGGTCAAGTCCCTTGCGAGCTGAGAAGATGCATACGTTTTCTGCTGATCCGAATACACGGAGAGCTTCGATTCCCAATGGAAGTGTCACTGATTTAGGGAATGTGTAACCCAGAGTGATGTTGTCGATTGAGAAATAGTCAGACTTGATAAGGAAGTTTGTTGATGTCGCAGCAGGATATAGGTCGTTAGGATTTACGCGTGGTACATTTGTATCACGGTTCTCTGGAGTCCATGCGTTCAGAATGTTCTTGTGGAATGTACGACCGTCAAAGTTGTTGTATGTATTCATAAACTCCTGATAGTCGTAATCAATCATCTTGCCACCCCATTGCCAGCTGGTCTGAACATAGAGGTCGAAGCCTTTCCACTTGAGAGTAGTACCGAAGCCTCCATATACATCTGGCAATGTGCTGCCGCTTTCCTTGCGGGCATTGGAGTATGCTGAGTTCCAGTTGGTAGTACGCTCGTATTTAGTCTCCTTAGTGTAGTCTGTGCCTTCTACTAAACCGCCCTCTTCAATGTCGGCTGCTGTAATTGCGTTGCCTTCCATGTCATAGTAGTAGTTGTTGTTTGTCCAGTACTGTGCAAGACCTGTTTCAGGATCTACACCAGCCCACTGTACGAGGTAGAGGTTGTAGATTGAACCGCCCTCACGGTAGATACGTGAACCGGCGATATACTCTCCGTTGTATTCAGGAGACAACTCAACAATCTTGTTTTTGTAGCTTGTGAAGTTGAGAGATACATTCCACTCGAAGTCCTTGTTGCGGAAGATATCGTAGCTAACCTCGAAGTCAATACCATTGTTACGGACTGAACCGAAGTTTACAGGAATGCTGGAGTATCCGTTTGAAGATGCGATTCTGCGGTAGTCAAGCATATTACTTGTCTGACGGATAAAGTATTCGATGCTACCGGTAAGACGACCCTTGAAGAAACTATAGTCGAAACCTACGTTCCATGAGTTGGTCTTCTCCCACTTCAGGTCTGGGTTACCTTTCTGGGCTATTGTACCGTCGGAGAATACGCCATTAGAACCTGTTACGCGGTAGATGTCTGTGTATGCATAGAGCATTGTGCCGTGGTTATCGTTACCAACCTGACCGAATGAAGCACGGAATTTCAAGAGGTCGAGTGGTTCGAAGTCTTTCAACCAGCTTTCGTTCTTCATGTTCCATCCAAGACCGATGCTACCGAAGTTACCCCAACGGTTCTTCTTTGCGAATACTGATGTACCGTCGCGGCGGAAACCTAAGTTAACATAGTAACGCTGGTCATAAACATAGTTGCCAGTGAAGAAGAATCCGGCAGTATTGAAGTTGGAGCTTTTGCTTCCAGCAGCTCTGAATTGGTCAATAACATTCGACAGAGTAGGGTTGAATGGATTGTACATGTTCTGACCTACAGCATTAAAACCTTCACTCTTATAGCGATAGCCTTCAAAACCGGCTGTGGCATTTACTGAGTGGAGACCAAATGTGTTGATGTAGTTAACCAGGTATTGGTGTGTAAGAGCTGTTGAGTTGGAATATGTCTGTGATACTTCACCTCCATGTGATGCTCCCTGACCATAAATAGGGTTTGTAGTGCCTGCCCAGTGAGTGTTGTCAACGTTAAGACCAACCTTGGCAGAAGCAGTGAATCCGTGGCCGAAATCGAAGAGTGCATACCAGTTGGTGTTGAGCACGTCTGCTACATTCTCGTCATAGTTGTAGAGCAGGTCGCTCGCAGGGTTACTAAGTGCCATGAATGCGCGCTTACCATTGCTGCTCTGTCCGTCACCGTAGTCATATACATAGTGACCATACAGTTCGTTGAATACACGGTTGCCTTGAGCATCGCGAACATACATTGGAAAAACAGGGGCTAGTCTATTTGCTACATAGAAAGCATTTAAAGAACCTCCTTCCGCTCCGTTATCGTTGGCACTGTTGGTAATCATGTGGCCGAATGAAGTCTGTGTGCCGATCTTCAACCAGTCCTTTGCCTGATAGTCGATGTTTACACGGCCTGAGAAACGCTTGAACTCAGAACCTTCAATAATACCTTTATCATCAAGGTAACCGAATGAAGCATAATAGTTTAGACGCTCATCAGCTGCTGACAGACTTACATTGTATTCCTGACGGAAACCTGTCTTGAATGTTTCCTTTTCCCAGTCGTCCGGACGATAGTAGTAAGTACCATCTGTGCCGCCGAGAGTTGCGTTAGGATTGAGCTTGCCGTCCAAACCGATAAGGTTCTGACCTGTAGGCAATGTGTAGATATTGCTATAGCCACCACCTAAGATGTTGCTGTAAATACGATCGTTAGCAAGTCTGTTAGCTTCTGCTGCGGAATATGTTCCAGCATACTCGTTGTAGAAACCAGAGTAAATCAATTCGAGATACTGTGCAGGATCCTTGATAACATCGTAGTTGGGGATTTCACGGCTTGTAGCACCCCATTTAGCATCAAAAGTGATTTTTGCCTCACCGAGCTTACCTTTCTTTGTTGTGATCATGACAACGCCATTGGCACCGCGAGAACCGTAAAGTGCTGTGGAAACGGCGTCCTTAAGAACTGTAATTGATTCAATATCAGAAGGGTTGAGCGCTGTGATGTCACCGTCGTATGGTACACCGTCGAGCACGTAAAGTGGAGCGAGGTCACCATTCATAGAACTGATACCACGCACACGTACTGCCACGCCGGAACCAGGAGCACCTGAAGACTGGATAGTCTGTACACCAGCCATGGTTCCGACGAGAGCCTGAGTAACGTTACCGAACTGACGGTTGTCAATCTGCTCAGCCTTGATCTCACTGGCTGCACCAGTATAAGCTGAACGCTTCTGAGTACCGTAAGCAACGACAAGGACTTCGTCCATTTCTGTCTGCTGTGGCTCGAGGTAAACTCTTATTTTTGATTTAATTGCGACTTCTGTTGTCTTCATACCCATGTATGAAATCTTCAGTGTCTTTGCATTTGCCGGTACATTGTGGATAGTGAAATCACCGTCCATGTTTGTTGCTGCACCGATATTGGCACCTGTAACAATTACAGAAGCACCAACAATGGCTTCGCCCGTCGACTGGTCAAAAACTCTACCTGTCACGGTCTTCTGGGCGAAAGTCATGCTGATTGCTGACAAGCAAACAGCAAGCATCATCCAAAGTCTTTTTCCCATTCTTTTTACTGTTTTAGTTTTAATGAATTTTTAATTATTGTTAGTTTTTATATTGGTTTTTACACAATTTTTCAAATTAACGGGCAAAGATAAGCATATTTTTTTAATAAATATGCATAAAACTTTAAAAAGTGAAATTTTTAACATAATTCTGCCAAAAAGATATGATTTTTGGTAGTTTGCCTATCCTTGTGATTGGTTTTTACTGATAAATTGTAACATGATGACATATTATAAATATTATATGTACGAGCGTACATTATAATATTATTAACAAAAGGCGATATTTTTTGTAGTGTTGTTCCAAAAAAGTCCCACGGCGTTGTGGGAAAAAAGTTTCAGCCGCAGTGAAACAAAATTTTCACTGCGGCTGGAACTTTTTTTTCACTGTGGCTGGAACTTTCGTCTCTCTATCGCTGAAACTTTCGTTTCTGTTCACCGGGAATTTAGTTTCTCTGTAGTTTAAGGGTTTTTATAGTGTTTTTCCTCCGTTGTTGAATGCGTTTTCCGGTTAATTTTTAAAAATATTCGCAATTTATTCAAAAAAGTTGTTGAAAGATTTTGTCATGAAAAATAAAGTGCGTACCTTTGCACTCGCTTTCGGAAATAAGAGT
>CACYSD010000013.1:0-103149 GCA_902776985.1 uncultured Bacteroidales bacterium | reverse complement strand
TTGTCATTATTTTGCTGCTTGAGTAACTTGTTGTAATTTTGCATAGAATTCTATAATGAATTTTTCATTCTTCATGCTACATTCTTCATTTTCTTATGAATAGAATCCTTCTTACGATTGATAATTTACATTCTTCTAGGGTACTATTACCTGCATCAAAGAGTATTAGTAACCGTGCTTTGGTTATTGATGCTTTGGCTAATGATGATTTTAGTGCTTCATGTGGAATTTCTTCTGACTGGTTGATTAATCTTTCTGATTGTGATGACACAAGAGTGATGATTGAATGGTTTTCTTCCGTTCCTGGTGTTATCGATATAGGAGCAGCCGGTACAGCTATGCGCTTCTCTACTGCTTTCCTTTCGGTGATGGATGGTGAACATACTATCACTGGTTCTGCTCGAATGAAACAACGTCCCATTTCTGTTCTGGTTGATGCATTACGTAGTTTAGGCTGTTGTATTGACTATGTTGAGAATGAAGGTTTTCCCCCTTTGCAAATCAAAGGTAATAACCATCTGGAAGGAGGGATGGTGAGATTGTCAGGCAGTGTTAGTTCCCAATATATCTCTGCTTTGCTGATGATAGGTCCTAAACTTACTAAAGGTTTGCATTTGGTTCTCGAAGGTGAAGTTGTGTCTCGTCCATATATTGACATGACAATAAATATGATGAGAGACTATGGAGCAGAAGTGGAATGGAAGGGCGTGAATGAAATTGTTGTCAGTCCGGTGCCTTATAAGAGAATAAGATATGCGGTAGAGAGTGACTGGAGTGCTGCAAGCTATTGGTATGAAATGCTTGCCCTTAGCAAGTCTTCCGATTTAGAGTTCAAGTTGTTGGGACTACATTCAAAGAGCCTTCAGGGAGACAGCGAGGTGGCAAATATCTTCAGACAACTTGGTGTAGAAACTGAATTCCGTTCTGCCGAAGGCAATGAATATGCACTTTTGAGAAAGAGCGGTTATTGTACAGAAGAGCTGTGTTATGATTTCACACGTGTCCCGGATCTTGCACAGACACTCGTTGTTACTTGTGCGATGTTGGGTATTAAGTTCAACTTTACAGGCTTGCAAAGTCTTAAGATAAAGGAGACAGACCGTATTGTGGCTTTGCAGAACGAACTGGCAAAAATAGGTGTCATGCTCAAAGTCAGTGATAGTACGATAGAATGGGATGGAGCGAAGAGTGCAGATGCTTCACAGGCAGGAAACACCGTTCCGGCAATCGATACTTACGATGACCATAGAATGGCAATGTCTTTTGCTCCTTGTGCTTTGGTAATGCCGAAAGTTGTGATTAATGCACCGCAGGTTGTGACGAAATCATATCCTACTTATTGGGAGCAATTGGAAAGAGTTGGTTTTAACATTGCGGCACTATGATTTATTTAGCTTTTTCCCTTTTACTTCTTGGCGTTATTGCTTTTGTAGCAGGCTGGCTTCGCAATAAGAAATTGCAGAAGCAGTTGGATCGTGGCGAAATTGATGAATTGCCAAGTATAAAGCAGGTGCAGGACATGGAATGTTGCGGTCAGCATGAAGTCTGCGAGAAGGACAGCCTGCTTGCCGCATTGAGCAAAGAGATTGAATACTATAATGACGAGGAACTGGACCGTTTCCGTGATAAGTCATCGGGTGACTATACCGAAGAGGAAACGGAAGAATTCCGTGAGGTGCTGATGACTATGAAAGAATCCGAAGTACCAGGATGGGTACGCAGTCTTCAGCTGAGAGGTATTGAAATACCCGATGATTTGAAGGACGAGATAGTCATGATAGTTTCAGAACGCAGGAAGGGTTGACAGCTACGCACCGATATACTAAAAACCGCAGCATTACGTTATTATATTAGCGTAACAGACAAATTATTGGCAGATAAGACTTATAGTTTGAGGGCAATGCGAACAATACGTTTGTTGTTTTTAGTATTGGCGGCATTGCTTGTAGGTTCGTGCTCGACTAATAAGAACACGGGCTTGACACGTCGTGTTCAGGCATTCAAGGCCCGTTATAACACTTATTATAACGGAAGTGTAGCTTTTAAGGACGGAATAGAGGCGCAGCGTAATGGTAATAAGGATAATTTTACTGAAGTATTGCCTGTGTTTATGACTGCCAACAAATCTACGGCATCGCTTGGTAAGTCTTTTTTTGACAGGGCAATAGAGAAATGTCAGAAAACCATCAAGCAGCATAGCATAACTAAGCGTCCTGAATGGAAGAGCAGTAAACCTAAATCTCTGAAAGACAGACTTTGGCTGAGTCAGAAAGAGTATAACCCATTCTTGTACAAGGCATGGTTCCTGATGGGTGAGGCACAATTCCATAAAGGTGACTATATGGAAGCGGCATCGACATTTGCATATATCCAGAGACTGTATTTTACCAAACCGGATATAGTGGCTAAGGCCAGACTTCTGGAAGCAAAGTGCTATGCGGAAATGGAATGGTTCTATGATGCCGAAAACCTCATTAACCGTACGGCTCGCGATAGCTTCCCATCCAATTTGGAACCGCTGAAGGCATCAGTCCTTGCAGATTGTCAGGTCCGTCAGCGACAGTATGAAGACGCTATTCCCAATGTAAAGAAAGCGCTTAAGATGGCCAAAGGCTCTCTGATGAAAGCGCGACTGCATTTCCTTTTGGGACAGCTCTATCATCTTTCTGATCAGAATAGGCTTGCTTATAAGGAGTTTGGAAGGGTTTGTGCTCAGAATCCTCCCTATGAATTATATTTCAACGCACGAATCCAGCAAAGTGAGGTTATGTCTGCAGGGCAGAGCCGTCAGATGATTCGTCGTTTGCAGTCGATGGCGAAGAATTCCAAGAACAAGGATTACCTTGATCAGGTATATTACGCTATCGGAAATATCTATCTTGCTCAGGGCGACACCCTCCATGCAATCTATGCATATAAGGACGGAGTGGAGAAATCCACCCGTAACGGAATAGAGAAGGGCGTGGTGTGGCTTCATCTGGGACAGTTGTATTGGGGTAGAGAAGAATTTGTTAAAGCCCACGACTGTTATAAAGGCGCTTTGGGTCTGTTTGACAAGGAACGTGATGACTATCGTGAAATAGATAATCGCGCAAAAATCCTTGAGGAACTTTACCCTTACGCCACAGCTGTTGAACTTCAAGACAGTCTGCAGGCATTGGCAAAGATGGATAGTCTGGAACGTCTTAAGGTGATTGACCGTATCATTGAAGAAGTAAAGAAAAAGGAAAAAGAGGAGGCTCGTAAGGCTGCTGAAACAGAAGGCGTAACTGGAGGAGCACGGACAAATGCCGGAACAAACGGTAATAATGCAAATGCTGCGAATACGGGCACGAACCGTAATCAACAGACTACAGGTGTATGGTATTTCTACAATCCTACCGCAGTAGCTGCAGGAAAGAAGGAATTCCAGAAGATATGGGGCAATCGTGAACTTGCAGATGACTGGCGCCGGACTAACAAGACCGTCTTGGAAGACATGAACGTTTCCGAAGAAAATGAATTGGCTGAAGACTCCGTGGTTACCGATTCTGTAAGCGGAAATGTCAATGCCGAACTTAGCGAAGAAGACAAAGAAGCTTTGGAGAAACTCGCAGAAGCTGAGAAAGATCCGCATAAGCGTGAGTATTACTTGAAGGATATTCCTCTTACCGAAGAACAGATGGCGGCATCGAACGCAGCTTTGGTAGAAGGTCTGTATAATTCTGCAATAATATACAAGGACAGAATGGAAAACTTCCCATTGGCAGAACGTACGTTCCAGCGTGTGCTTCTTGATTTCCCTGAATACGAACATATTGACGAGACTTACTATAATCTCTTCCAATTGTATTCACGTATTGGTCGGGTGGATGACGCCGAGGACTATCGTAAGATGCTGATTAACGACTTCCCTGAGAATGAGCATGCCATACTTGTGGCTGATCCTGACTTCGAATTCAAGGGAAGGTATGGCAAGGAGATAGAGGACTCTGTCTATCAGGATGCATACTATGCATTCCAAGATGGCAATTATGACAGAGTAATCAGAGACAACAACTATACTGAGCGCGAATATCCTAATGGTGCAAACCGTGCGCGGTTTATGTTCCTTGACGCTATGAGCCGTCTGGAGAAAGGTGACCGTGGTCAGTTCCTCAATTCCATGAAGTCCATTGTTGAGAAATATCCAAAGAGCACAGTGAGTGAGTTGGCGGGTCTCTATGTAAAGGGACTTAAGGAGGGACGAATCCTTGCCAGTGGACGAATGGATATGGGATCTGTTTGGGAGAGACGTCTAGGAATGTACTTGGAGGACGGTGATTCAGCAGTTGTGGATACGACGTTCAGTGCTGAGCGCAATACGAACTTCCTGTTTGTTATAGCATACGAACATGATAGTATCAACGAGAATCAACTTCTCTTTGAGGTTGCGAAGTATAACTTCTCCAGCTTCACGGTTAGGAATTTCGATATCACCTTTGAACGTACAGACGGTATTGATATGCTGCAGGTACGCACTTTCCTCAACTACGACGAAGCATATATTTATCTTCACCGAATGCTTAACAATGAGGAACTGGCTTATAAACTTGAAGGCTTACATCCGTTCATTATCAGTGAGGAGAATCTGAAGAGACTATTGCGTGGACGTAGTTTCGGTGAGTATTTCGAATTCTATGACGAGAACTTCGACCGAGTCGGATTCCTGCGTGTGGATGAGAATATCCTCGACGAACCGACAGACATACCGAATATCGAAGATATGGAAGATGTGGAAGAGGAAAACAACAGTGTGGATGATGAGAATAGCGAGGATTTTGTATTCTAACTCTGAAACAACGTAATAACGTCATAACGAAAGAACGTTATATCGACAAAGAACATCACAATACAAACGACTTAAAAAAAATGAATACACTTCTCTGGGTTGACGATGAAATAGAATTGTTGAAACCTTATATTATCTTTCTTGAGAATAAAGGTTATCATGTTGTGACTGCGAGCAACGGCCAGGATGCGATTGACATGTGCCAGAATCAGGAGATAGACCTTATTCTTCTTGACGAAAACATGCCTGGACTGAGCGGTTTGGAAACACTGTCGCAGATTAAGGAACTGAATAGCATGATTCCTGTGGTAATGGTTACAAAGAGCGAGGAAGAAAATATCATGGATCAGGCAATCGGCTCTAAGATTGCCGACTATCTTATCAAACCAGTCAATCCCAACCAGATTTTGCTTACTCTTAAGAAGCATCTGCATAAGCGTGCAATTGAGAGTGAGGTTACCAATACCAGTTATCAGCAGAATTTCACCAAGCTGGGAATGCAAATCAACGATAGTTACAGTTTGGAGGAATGGATTGAAGTGTATAAGCGCTTGGTGTTTTGGGAGTTGGAACTTGCCGCCACTGATAGTCCAATGACGGAGATGCTCCAGATGCAGAAGGCTGAGGCAAATCAGGAATTTGCGAAGTTTATAGCAAAGAACTATATAGACTGGGTAAACGACAGTGCAAACCGTCCGACTATGAGTCCTGATGTGTTCAAGCGTAAGGTCTTCCCCCTCTTGAATCAGGGCGAAAAAGTATATCTGGTTGTTTTCGATAATCTTCGTTATGATCAGTGGTGCGTCATACGTCAGCAGCTGGCGGATAAATTCACATTCGATGAAGATCTGTATCTCTCAATTCTTCCTACAGCCACTCAATATGCCCGCAACAGTATCTTTGCCGGACTAATGCCGCAGCAGATTGAGTCTATGTTCCCTGCTCTGTGGGTGGACGAAGATGAGGAAGAAGGCAAGAATCTTAACGAGGAACCGCTTATCCAGACACAACTCGATCGCTATCGCCGTCACGAGAATTTCAGCTATTCCAAACTGAACCACTCTGCCGATACGGAGAAACTGGTTAACCAGTTCCGTCAGTTGTCCTCCAAGCAATTGAATGTCATTGTCGTAAACTTTATTGATATGCTTAGCCATGCGAGAACGGAATCAACTATGGTTCGTGAACTCGCAAGCGATGAGGTAGCATACCGTAGCATCACAGCCTCGTGGTTCCGCCACAGTCCTGTCCGTGAATTGTTTGATGCCCTCGCAGAGACAGATGCCAAGATAATCATAACGACTGATCACGGAAGCATACGTGTAAATACCCCGACTAAGGTTATTGGCGACAGAAACACCAACACAAACCTTCGTTATAAACTTGGCAAGAATCTTTCATACAACTCCAAGGACGTGTTTGTGCTTAAGAATCCAAAGGAGGCATTCCTGCCTGCGCCGAATATCTCCACTGCATATATCTTTGCCAAGAACGATTCTTTCTTTGCCTACCCCAACAACTACAACTATTACGTATCGTACTATCGTAATACCTTCCAGCATGGTGGAATTTCAATGGAGGAAATGCTCATTCCTCTGGTAACGATGCAATCGAAACGCAGAAATCAGGGATAAGATTTATTCTGACAATAGGAAAAACAATTATCAAAATGGAAATAAAGATAAATTCTCTCAACGATATAGACAAGGCAGCACAGGAATTTGTGAATGCCATGAACGGACGTACCGTATTTGCTTTCTATGGTAAGATGGGTGCAGGCAAGACAACATTTATCAAGGCTTTATGCAACGCACTGGGAGTTACCGACATGGTTAATTCTCCAACGTTCTCCATCGTTAACGAATACATTGACGGTGAAGGTAACAGCATTTACCATTTTGATTTCTATCGCATAAAGCGTCTCTCCGAAGCCTATGACATTGGTTTCGAGGATTATGTCTACAGTGGTAATCTATGTCTGATGGAATGGCCTGAACTCGTCGAGGAACTTCTCCCCGACGATGTTGTCAGAGTTACTATTGAAGAACAAGCCGACGGCAGCAGGGTGATAGAGTTCTAAAACAGGTATTCTTCAATCCCCTTATTGTATTTCTCAAAAATCTTTCTTGCTGTGCGCACATCGGTGTCGCGGCGGCTACGGTCTGTTACGTTTAGCAAAGTGTCGCTGGTAGCAGCAGGAACGACTCTGTAGTTGCGCTGACCGGAAACTACGGGACGTGAACACCAGGTCAGAGTATATGCGCAAGAGTCCAGACGTACGTCATCTTCAATTTTTGTGAACTGAAGCTTTACCATAGCACCCAATCCTGTGTTAGGCTTATTCTGGTTTGAGATGTAGTTGCCAAGAGAGTAGGCAACGAGATTTCCACCGTTTTTCGCTTCGCGGTTTCTCCATTCAAATGGTTGCAGTACATGTGGATGACCTCCGATGACGTGGTCTACGCCCTTTTCTAGAAGCCAGTCTGCAAGACGTTTGTCAGGAGCGTTTGGTGTCATGGCATATTCTATTCCCCAGTGAGGAATAGCAATGATGATGTCAGGATTCATTTCCTTCGCCTTCTTGATGTCGGCTGCTATCTCCATGGTGTCAATATAGTTTACATGATTGGGCTTAACGACCTTGAGACCGTTGGAGGAATAGGTGAAGTTAAGCAGTGCAATACGGAAACCGTTTTTCTCCACCAATTTAGGATAGTCTTTGTTGCGGGCAACCGAGTCGACGTATGTGCCGAGGTGTGGTACATGCAGTGAGTCAAGCATCATGATTGTTCGCTCCACTCCACGTTTACCTGAATCCAAGCAGTGGTTGTTGCCCGTGGTAAGAACGTCAAATCCTGCGCCAATAATAGCTTTCAGGTATTCGTCCGGTGCACTGAAACATGGATAGCCTTTATATGGAGGACCTCCGAGAGTGACTTCGAAGTTCGCTATGGCAATGTCTGCACTTTCGATTTCAGCCTTCACGTGTGTGAAGCAGTCGCTGTAGTCATAAGTCCCGTCACTTCGTCTTGCAGCATTGATTTGCGGACCGTGTTGCATGAGGTCGCCGGCAACAAGTATGGTGAGGTGAAATGTGTCAGGTTTAGCAATGCTGTCAGTTTGAAGCTCTGTTGCCTGGGTTTTTGTGTTTTTGTTCGAACATGCTGCAAATGCGAGCAATACAGCGAATGTGAAGAATAAAATATACTTTTTCATATAATTTTGTTCAATCTTTTACTTTAAA
Organism: uncultured Bacteroidales bacterium; assembly: GCA_902776985.1. GTDB lineage: Bacteria > Bacteroidota > Bacteroidia > Bacteroidales > Bacteroidaceae > UBA3839. Next base: position 95,095 of record CACYSD010000013.1, on the reverse strand, counting down.
TCCTTCTGCAAATGTAAGCATTTTTCGTCATAAATTCCTATCTTTGCGGAAGTGTTTTCAAAATAACACCTTACGATGCAACGCTTATTCATTCTCATTTACATACTCTTTTTCTCTGCTGCAGTCAAGGCACAAGCGCCTCAGGCTGTAGCTGATACTGCATTTCAGCGTATTCTGGGCTTTGCCCAACATGCTGTGCTTTTCAATCAGATTACTCCTCAGGAGAAAGTTTATCTGCATTTCGACAATACAGGCTATTTCAAAGGTGAGACTATCCGCTTCAAGGCATATGTGGTTCGTGCAGACCGCAGTACACTTACGGACATCAGTCATGTGCTGCATGTTGAGTTGCTTAATCCCTCTGGTGATATTGTAGCACAGCGCAAGTTAAGGCTGGTGAAAGGTATGGCAAGCGGAGATTTTCAGTTGGATTCAATCTTCGGTACAGGATTCTACGAAGTTCGTGCCTTTACCCGTTACATGATAAACTGGGGTAGTACCGGCGTTTTCTCACGAGTTTTCCCCATTTTCAAGAAGCCTTCACGTGAAGGAAATTACTCACACCCAACGATGGATGTGTTTGGCTACAATAAACGTCTTCCAAACGGACGTGCTGAAGATAGTGCTGCCACGGAAAATGTAAATACCGACAAACGTGGATATAACGTAAGTTTCTATCCGGAGGGCGGTCATCTTATCAAGGGGATGCCTTGCCGTGTGGCGTATAGTATTACAAATAAGGAAGGCGAACACGCCGTCGCTGCCGCAATTGTGGTGGATGCCGACGGCGAAACTGTTGCATCCACAGTGTCGGAGCGTGACGGACGAGGCATATTTGAAATTATTCCTGACGGACGTGAGCTGACATTCGTTGTTACGGACAAGGACAATCACCGACATTCATTTAAATTGCCGGCGACCGAAGACGAAGGATGTGTGTTGAAGTTGGATACCCGAGACGAAATAGATGCAACCTTTCGCATCTCTTCTTCCTTATGTGGCCAGACATGGGGCTATATGCTCATGCATTCGGGAAATGTGGTTCAGTGTGATACGATGCTTACTGCACCTCAGATTGAGTTGCAGTTTGAACGCGAGTCCCTGCCTGCAGGTGTAAGCCAGCTCACGGTTTTCGACAGTCAGGGACGAATATGGGCAGAACGTCTGTTTTTTATCTGTCCGCCAATAACAGATGCAGACAGCATCAAGATTGCAGGACCTGCATACAAACTGAATCCTTGCGGACGAATCCACGTCAATCTTACGGCTGCACCGAATTCCTATCTGTCCTTTTCTGCAATGGATGCAGAAACTCTGACTGGAGGACGTGTCGGAAATGCAAACACGTGGATGCTGCTTTCATCTGAAGTACGAGGATATATAGACAATCCCGATTATTATTTCGAAGCAGACGATGCCGAACACCGTCGTGCTGCAGATCTTCTGATGATGGTGCAGGGCTGGCGTCGCTACGACTGGAAATTACAGACTGGAATCTACGGCTTTGATTCTTTGGAGGAATATAGCGGGCGTATGCATCCCATTGAAGACAAACTCTATCTTTCCGGTGTTTTGAAACGGGACACACGTAAGTTCGCCAAGAAGCATCCGGTGAATGGGGTGGACCTTAAGGCCATTCTGTATAATCAGCAAGGTCTTCACATGGACGGACATACTGTGACTGACAGTGTGGGAAACTATGCTTTCGAAATGCCGGAAGTTGATGGTGAATGGACACTGCTGATTAATACAAAGTACGAAGGTAAGGATGCACGTTATCTTGTCACTATCGACCGCCATTTCTCGCCAAAGGCTCGTCAACTATCTGCCTATGAACTTGCTCTTCAGACATTGCCCAAACCTGTGGCGGTATTGCAGCAAATGCAAGACACGCTTGATGATGTGACACGAATGCGCTTGACTGGAAGTGGCGACAATGTGGCTTATGTCCTGCCTACAGTTAAGGTTAAGGCTCGTTTCAGCGATAATCCACAGCGACCATGGTTAAGCGAGAAAGGTGCTTCAAGTCATGCAAGTTTATATTATGACGTGGACCGTGCCACCGACGAGTATTCCGACCTTGGCGAGTCCCTGCCTACGCTCTATAGCTGGTTGAAGACAAAGAATAGTTTCTTTGAAGGAACGGATAATTTGAATGAACGTTATGTCGTGATTGACGACGATGGAAATCTGGAAAGTGTTGACCATGGAAATTTTGGTGTCGATACTGTTTCTGATTACCAGCACAGTGTGTATATGGACGGACTGACATATCACGGCAGGCCTGTGGTGTGGATAGTCAATAATGCATATTGCACGGTTTCCCAATATCCCAGGACGAAATACCTGTTTGAAACACTTACGACCAATTACTCGGCACTTATGCCATTGTTTATCGATGAGGTGAAGTCCGTTTATGTGTCTGAGGATGAAGATTATTACAAGAATTTTGTCCGGAGTGATGATTTGGAGCGTCTGCATCCCGTCACGGTATTTGTTTATACACACCTGCGCTTTGCTGCTCCTCAGAAGGGACTTCGTCGCACCCATTTCCAAGGCTACAATGTACCAACTGTGTTTGAAATGGAAGACTATAGTGTGATGCCGCCTATGGATGACTTCCGCAGAACCATCTTCTGGGCACCCGACGTGATGACCAACAGTGAAGGCAAGGCAAGCATAGACTTCTTCAACAACTCTACATCTAATCATCTTTATATGTCTGCCGAAGGCATTACCACCGACGGCCGTTTCATAGTATCTGAATAATATTATATATGCGCGATTTCATCCATCTGCACGTACATACGCAGTACTCCATACTTGACGGACAGGCTGCCATCTCCAAGCTTGTCGACAAAGCGGTTAAAGACGGCATGCATGGCATGGCTGTCACCGATCACGGTAATATGTTTGGCATTAAGGAGTTCTTCAACTATGCCAAGAAAGTCAATAAAGCGAATCCTGATTTGCACTTCAAACCGATTTTCGGTTGTGAGATGTACTGTGCGCGCCGTTCCCGTTTGCTACGTGAAGGAAAGATTGACTCCAGCGGATGGCACCTCATTCTGCTCGCTAAGAATGAAGTAGGCTATCATAATCTCGTGAAACTCGTCAGTCATGCGTGGATTGAGGGTTTCTACAACCGTCCGCGTACCGACCACGAGGAGTTGGAGAAATACCACGAAGGTATCATTGCCTGCTCAGCTTGTCTGGCTGGTGAAGTGCCTTGGTACATACGTCAGGGACAGATTGAAAAGGCTGAAGAGACCATACTTTGGTTCAAAAAACTCTTTGGTGAGGACTATTATCTGGAACTTCAGCGTCACGAGGTAAAAGACCCTAATCAGCGTGCCAATCGTGAGACATTCCCCATCCAGCAGCAGTGTAACAAGGTTATAATCGACCTTGCCCACAAGCACAATATAAAGTTGGTTTGTACCAATGATGTGCATTTCGTGGATGAGGAGAATGCTGAGGCTCACGACCGTCTGATTTGTCTTTCCACAGGTAAGGATCTGGACGATCCGACACGTATGCTCTATTCTAAGCAGGAGTGGTTTAAGACTCAGGAGGAGATGAACGAAGTCTTTGCTGATGTACCTGAAGCACTTGACGGAACTATTGACGTTCTCGACAAGATTGAGACCTACGACATAGACCATGCACCTATCATGCCGAATTTTGCCATCCCTGAATCATTTGGCACTGAGGAAGAGTATCGCCAGAGACTCACCGAAAAGGATCTTTTCGACGAGTTCACCCGCGATGAGAACGGCAATGTGGTGCTTTCGCAGGAAGATGCAGAGAAAAAGATAAAGAAGCTTGGCGGCTATGAGAAACTCTATCGCATCAAATTTGAAGCCGACTATCTGGCAAAACTCGCTTACGAAGGTGGTAAGCGGCTCTATGGTGATCCACTGCCACCGAATGTGGAGGAGCAGATAAAGTTTGAGCTGCACATTATGAAGACAATGGGTTTCCCTGGTTACTTCCTTATTGTGCAGGACTTCATCAATGCCGCACGCAAGGAACTTGGTGTGTGGGTAGGCCCTGGACGTGGCTCTGCTGCAGGAAGTACTGTGGCATACTGTCTGGGAATCACACGTATAGACCCCATCAAATACGACCTTCTGTTTGAGCGTTTCCTCAATCCTGACCGTATCTCGCTTCCTGATATTGATACCGACTTCGACGATGACGGACGTGGCAAGGTGCTGCAGTGGGTAACAGAGAAGTACGGTGCGGAGAAAGTCGCACATATCATCACTTATGGTACTATGGCAACAAAACTTGCCATCAAGGACGTTGCCCGTGTACAGAAGCTGCCGCTCGAAATCAGTAATGCCCTGTGCAAGGCTATTCCCGACAAACTACCCGACGGACTTAAGATGAACCTCCCCAATGCCATCAAGACCGTTCCGGAGCTGAAGGAAGCATCCATATCACCAGACCCTCTGTTGCGTGATACCATCCGTTATGCACAGATGTTGGAAAACAACGTCCGTAATACCGGTGTGCATGCATGCGGTACTATCATCTGCCGCGACGATATAAGCGACTGGGTTCCTGTATCAACAGCCGATGACAAGGAAACAGGAGAGAAACTGCGTTGTACTCAGTACGACGGCCACGTAATCGAGGAAACTGGTCTTATCAAGATGGACTTCCTTGGACTGAAAACCCTTTCCATTCTGAAGGAAGTGGTGGAGGTTATTCACGACAGTCTTGGTGTGACGGTAGATATCGACAGCGTATCAATCGAAGACCCTGCTACATATCAGCTCTATTGCGAGGGACGTACAATCGGTACATTCCAATTTGAATCGGCTGGTATGCAGAAATACCTGCGCGAACTACAGCCTTCAGTCTTTGAGGACCTCATAGCGATGAATGCGCTCTATCGTCCAGGTCCTATGGACTATATTCCTCAGTTCATCAACCGTAAGCAAGGACGTGAGGAGATAGTCTATGATATCCCTGTTATGGAGAAATTCCTCAAGGATACCTATGGCATTACAGTCTATCAGGAACAGGTCATGCTCCTCTCCCGTCTGCTTGCCGACTTCACCCGTGGTGAGAGTGACGCTCTCCGTAAGGCGATGGGTAAGAAGAAGAAGGACATTGTAGATGCCATGAAACCTAAGTTTATTGAGGGTGGAAAGAAAAACGGTCACGACCCTGCCGTGCTGGAGAAAATCTGGAGCGACTGGGAGAAGTTCGCTTCATACGCTTTCAATAAGAGTCATGCTACATGCTATTCGTGGGTGGCATACCAGACCGCATATCTTAAGGCACACTTCCCAGCACAGTATATGGCAGGCGACATGAGCCGTAACCTTGCAAATATCACAGAAATCCGTAAGCTCATGGATGAGTGCAAGGCAATGGATGTGAATACCCTTGGTCCTGATGTAAACGAGTCCAATGTGAAGTTCACCGTTAACCACCTTGGCGATATACGTTTCGGACTTGGAGCCATTAAGGGTGCGTCGGAGTCAGGAGTGGCAAGCATAATTGAGGAGAGACACAAGAACGGAGAGTTCAAATCTGTCTATGACTTCTTCGAACGTATCAATATGTCTGCGTGCAACCGTAAGACCCTCGAAAGTCTTATTCTTGCGGGAGCACTTGATTGCTTCAAGGATTTCCGCCGTGAATCATACTTCGCTACATATAATAATAAAGAGACGTTCCTCGATTGCCTTATGCGTTATGGCAACCGTTACCAGTCCGACCGTCAGCAGTCAACCAACTCCCTGTTTGGAGATATGGGTGTGACGGTAGATATTCAGCATCCTCTTCCACCTGATAACATACCGGAATGGAGTGATCTTGAACGCCTGAATAAGGAACGAGACCTTGTGGGGATCTATCTTTCGGCACATCCGCTCGATGAATACAGTGTTGTGCTTAATCATGTGTGTACAGCCCATGCGATAGAGTTGGAAGACCGCGAGAAGTTCAAGGGTTCGAAGTCTTTCACCTTTGGCGGCATCGTCACAGGAATCCGTAAGGGAATTGCCAAAAACGGCAACGCATACGGAATAGTCCGAATAGAAGATTACAACGGAGCTGGCGAGATACCTCTCTTCGGCCAGTTATGGCAGCAGTGGGGACACTATTTCTATGAAGGAGCATTGCTCTATGTCACAGCCAATATTACTCATCGTCGCTATAACGACAAGATTCTCGACCTCAATGTGCTGCAGGTTGACTTGCTCAGCGATGTGAAGGACAAGTTGATACACAAAATCACAGTCAATATCCCGCTTGACCATCTCACCGAGGATTTCGTGTCCGACTTCGCTGAGATTGTGAACGAAAGTCCGGGTGAAGCTGAACTCTATTTCAATGTCCATGCGCCCAATAACCTTAATGTCAAATTCTTCTCTCGTAAGGTTAAGCTCAATGTGACAAAGAAACTGATCAACTATCTTGATAGTAATCCTGAAATAGACTACTTCGTCAACGACAGAATGACAGCGGAATAGTAAATTAGTTTAATTGCACTGCAGATGCATGTTTTCTGAATAATCTGACAGTAAACGAATAGAATTATTGTAATATGATGTGGCAAAAACCGTGGAAGGTTAAAGAAGGCTTTCTCATAGGAGGAGGGCTGATAATAGTAGGGTTGATACTTGAACTGAGTGCCAATCCTGTTAATTGGTCTGTCTTTAAGTGGCCAGTGAATATCGTCGCTATAACGATATTCCTTATAGCTGTTGCTGTTACAGCAGCATTTGCTTCCAAGGTGTATCTGTTTCGCTATCTCTGCACCTATGGTGCTGCAATCCCCGCACTGTGCTATGCGTTAGTGCTTACGATAATAATGGGACTGATACGACAGGATGCCAATGGAACATGGTTCGACAATATGCTCTCCTTCTGGCCCTTTGTCATAATATACTCATACGTTGCATTTATCTTAGGTCGTGTGGTGCTGAAGCAAGTATCTCTTTTGCCAAGAAAGCTTACTTCCTTCCTCTTTCACCTCGGTCTGCTGGTTGTGTTGTTGTGTGCCACACTTGGCAACGCAGACATGAAACGGCTAAAACTTATTGCCACAACAGATATTCCTGAGTGGCGGGCACTTGACGACAACTACATGATAGTGGAACTGCCGATGAGAATAGAACTGAAACAATTCATCTACGAAACCTACGATGACGGTTCTCCCAAACGGTATGCCTCTGATATAGAAGTTGTCTCAAAGTCCGGGAATACCTATACAGCTACAGTCGATGTGAACCATCCTGCCAAGGTGGAGGGATGGACAATCTATCAGTATGGCTACGACACAGAACAGGGAGCACAAAGCAACATGAGCATCCTTGAACTTGTCCGCGATCCCTGGCTTCCTTACGTCTATACTGGCATCTTCCTTATGCTCGCCGCCGCAGTATTATTGCTATTTAAAAGACAGAATACCCTCCCGTAATTTTTCACTCTTCATTCTCACTTCGTAAGCGTGCTCTTTTGTTAATTTTCTTTAATAGGTATCGCAACGATAACTTCATTATCATCGTGTCTTGGTCTGAATTCATATATTTTGCGCTCGTCTCCGTCTGTTTGTGGAGTGCTGGAGCCGTAGTTGCTTTTTTCAATAAGAGAAAAGCTGCCATATCGCTAACCCTCGCTGGTTTGGCGACATTCTTCGCATTTATACTCTTTATGTGGATTTCGCTGCAACGCCCACCACTGCGCACAATGGGCGAGACTCGCCTTTGGTACTCTTTCTTCCTCCCTCTTGTGGGAGTTTTTATATATATTCGCTGGCGCTACAAATGGATTCTCTCTTTTTCCACTCTGATGGCGGTGGTGTTTATATGCATCAACCTTTTCAAGCCGGAAATCCACGACAAGACACTAATGCCAGCTTTGCAAAGTCCTTGGTTCGCTCCTCATGTCATCGTGTATATGTTTGCCTATGCACTTCTCGGAGCCGCTACTATCGTGGCAGTTATTCAACTTTGGACAGGCAGGATGTATATCGCTACAGCCGACAATCTTGTCCGGCTCGGTTTTGCCTTCATGACCATAGGCATGCTCTTCGGAGCATTGTGGGCAAAAGAGGCTTGGGGACACTATTGGGGATGGGACCCAAAAGAGACGTGGGCTGCGATAACCTGGTTTGCCTACCTTGTCTATATCCATTACCGTCTGTACCGTCCTCGTTCCATGCGTCCCGCCTTGTGGACGCTTGTCCTTGCCTTTATCTTGCTTCAGATGTGCTGGTGGGGCATCAACTACCTGTCCGCGGCACAGGGCACCAGCATCCACACCTATAGCAGCTGATAAGGCTACGACTACTAAGCCCTATATAACTCTATTTAGCCCATTATGCCCATCAACCCCATTACCCCCCTAAACCCATTAAGTCCAAACGGTCTTAGTGGGCTTTTTTTGTTTTTTCGCAAAAAAATATGCGAAATACTTTTTTGTTTGAAAATTTTATAGTTTATTTGCAAATTGAAAGAAAGTATAATGACACCTACTTAGCACAATAGTATATATTACTTTTTTTATTAACTAATTTTATTAACTAAATTCAATGTCTTATGAAGAAAAAGTTACAATTTCTCTTCTCAATGGTAACTATGATGTTGGTGGCATTTACCGCCAAGGCTCAAGTTTACATTGAAACAGACCTGACTTCTTCGTTCAACAGTGTGGCTACCACACAGTGGACAGGTTCTTCAGGTCAAGTTGGCTGGGCAGCTCCCCAAGTAAAGACTAATTCGGGGCTAACAGTTGCAGCATGGGAAAGTTATGCTGGAACCTGTACCAACACAGGAACAGTGATGAAAACTACTGTTTCCGGACTTCTCCCTGGTACATACAAGATTGAACTTTATGGTGCTGCTGCATTTACGTTTGGTCGTGGCTTTGGATCTACTGCTTTCACTGGTGACTTAAGCAAAGACACAAGCGAAGGTTATCAACCGAACCAGTCTATTTCGTCTGAAACAGGCGTGTCTCTTTATGCTAAAACATCAGAGGGAACTGTAGAACAGGAAATTCCAATCTGGTATGCTACTGATTTTAATTCTTCAGGTATTTCAACTGCAACGTTGGATAATGTTGTGGTAGGTGCCAATGGAGAAGTTGAGATCGGTATGAATAAGACCAGCACTTCCACAAACTGGCATGTTGTTCAGTTGAAGGGTGTAACTGCTACAGTGGATGCCGATGCTGCACTGGCTACAGCAGTTGCAAATGCAGAAGCTGTTGATACATCAATTCTCCCTGCAAGTCTTGCAACAGAAATTGCTGCTGCAATTTCTACCTACAAGGACCAGACTTACGAAAATCCTGAAGATTATATTGCAGCTATCGACGTTCTTAACGGCTTGTGCAGCAAGGCTACCGTTTATCCAGCTTGCAAGGGATATCTGGATGCAATGGAGGCTCAGCTGAGCAACACTAATGTTTACACAGAAGACGCCTATGCTACTTATTATGGCAATGTGCTCGCAAGCTATGAAGCTGGAACTCTTGACCCGGATGCAGCTGCAGAATACACTGTATCTAATGCATGGAACACCGGCTGGCATGCTGCAAACAAACTTGACGACATTCTTCTTTCTGCATGGACTGTAGGCGGCACTCAGGCTAAGGACTATGATGCAGCTATATATATCAACACATGGTCAATAGAAGGTGACAATGACGGTTCAAACTTCAAAGCTCCATTCTTTGAGTACTGGACAGGTGATGGTAACTCTCTTGGCGCAAATACCCTGACTGCTACTATAGAAGGTCTGGCACCAAACAGCACATACGCTGCAAAGGCATGGATTCGCGTTCGCGCTAAGAACGGTTACACAGCTCCTGCATACGGCATCACTATGGATGTAAACGGCGGTGAGGCTGTTGACGTTGCTGCTGGTGAACAGGTTGGCACTTCTCAGTTCTATATTGCTGAATTCATGGCAGTTGGACAAACTGATGTAGATGGTATCCTGCATATTAATATTAATGTAGCTGCAGACAATAACATCAGCTGGCTCTCATTCAAGGATGTTATGTATCTTACAGCAGATGAATATGAAGCCTATGAAAAGCAGGCTGCCTATGAAGCTGCAACTAAGGCTATAGTAGATGGTAATTTCTACAAAATCTCTACAACAGTAGGTGAGACTACTTACTACCTCACAACAGCTGCTGGTAATGCTACATTCACAGCAGACGCAGAGGCTGCTACTGCATTCAAGTTCACAGCAGAGAAGAACGCTGACGGTGCTCTTTACGAAATAGGTTGGAACCTCGGCTATCGTTTTACCAATCCTAACATGGATGGTGGTGGTGAAGGTACTCCTAAGAAAGAAGGCTATATCCGTAGCGATAGCAAGAACGACCGTCCAACATGGGAACGTCAGGTATTCTTCATGAAGGATGGTGTGTATGCAGTTCGTGCTACAAACGCCAATTCTACTACTTGGGGTGCTAACACCTACTGGACAGTGGCTGACGAAACTGCTGAACTCCCACTCGCAGGTTACGGAATTGAGGACTACCGCTGGACTCTCACCGATGTAACTCGTGAAGCAACTATCGCTGAGGCTAAGGCAATTGTTGAGGCTAAGGCTGGTGTAGGCGAAGGACTCTTCTACATCGCTGAAGCTGACTACGATACATTCAAGGGTGCCGTAGAAGCTGCAGTTGCTGTTCTCGAAGACGCTGAAGCTACACCAGAAGCAAAGGCAGAAGCTTATGCTAACCTCACTGCAGCAATGGATGCTTATGCAGCTGTAGAGGTTACAAAGCCAGCGGCTGATGCTCAGTACACCTTCCAGCTTAAGGACGGTGGTATGTACATGACACTTAATGACGGTACTAAACTTGCAGAAGAGGCTACTCCTCTCTCATTCGTAGCTGTTGCAGGAGGCTATGCCATCACTAACGGCACTGAATATGTTGCATTCACTGGTACTGGTAGCAATTCTTGGTCAATGAATGCCGCAACAGAGCCATACGCTTGGGTTATAACTCCAGTTGGCGAAGGCTACTACACAATTGCCAAGGCTACAGCTACAGGTCAGCTTGTTGGTGTGGACAACACAACCGCAGGTTCTTCTTGCTATGCTAACAAGGGCGCAGGCGACAAGTCTTACTGGGCAATCGCTGAATACGTTGCTCCAGCTCCTACTTACACTATCACTCTTGTACAGCCAGAAGTTGGTGGTACAATCTCCGCAGACCTTGAAGAAGCAGAGGAAGGTGCTATCGTAACTCTTGACTTCGAATGTGATGACAACTATGGTCTTGCTGCTTGGACTGTTTCTTACATTGATGGCGAAGAGACTAAGTATGTTGAAGTTGACGATGAGACAGACAGCTTCGTTATGCCAGCATTCAACGTAACCGTAACCGCAGTATTCGAGGAAGTCCCAGTTGAGGACGACCTGATTCCAATCGAACTGAGCCAGAGTCCTGAAATCTCTGACGGTGCTACTCGCGCAGCAGTTGAGGAAGGTGATGGTTATACTCAGTACACAACAGACGGTAATGTTTGTGTTATCGTTAAGATGTACGACGTAGACGTTGAAGGTTGCGACTACATTCAGATTAACTTCGCTGAGCCAATCCCAGCAGGTATCCGCGCAGCATTCTGGTCACAGAGCGGAACTGACAACATCGAGCTTGAAGCAGGTATTACAGAATACAAGTATGTATTCGCAGACGATCCTAAGTGTGCTGTGCAGGATGGTGTCCTTCCACAGATTACTCTTCTTACTTTGTGGAATTCACAGACAGTTAAGATTGAAGGTATCTACAAGCACTTGGCAGACGTTGACGTTGACATTCCTGTTATTGGTATCAACTTCGACCGCGTAGCAGGTAAGGGCTATGGTGCCGACGCAGTAGAATACGACGAAGCTGAAATCCTTGAAGCTCTCGGTATTGAAACTTGGGATGAAATCGAAACTATGTATCCTGTAGTTATGACAACCGGTGAAGCTGGAACAGACTACGACGGATGGCGTAACGTAAGCGGTGATCCTGAAGCATGGAACGGTGACGGTACTAACCTCGGCCTCTGCCTCAAGTATCCTCATGATGGTTCTATGGCACTCTGCACTCACCCAGGAAATGATCCTGTAGTAGGTTCTTCTCTCACAGCAGGATGGATTCTCGGTGCAGGCGACAAACAGGTTATTATCGAAGTTAACGTTAACTTCATTGAGAAGCCAGTTGTTGCTATCACATTCGATGACCTGAACGTAGTAGAAACTGTTACTTCAAACTTCGAATTCGAAGTTGGTACATGCTATCAGGCAGGTAAGGCTACAGTTGACGTAGCTGCAATCCTTGCAAAGCTTGGTGTAGAATCACTTGATGACATTACAATCTATGCAGTTCAGTCAGACAAGTCTCTCGACGATGACTATAAGCTCAACACAACCGACGGTTGGCGTAACGCTGCCGGTGACTGGCAGTCTTGGGGCGCAGACGCTTACTTCTATGTAAAGGCTGACTTCGCTGCAGCTGAGAACCAGCTTTTCGAAGTAGGTACAATGGATCCAGCAATGAATGCAAACATCAAGGCTGACGACGTATTCACAGCTAAGTATGCATTCGTTAAGGGTGGTGATGCAGTAGTTCTGAATGCAGTTATCACAATGATTGCACCTGATGCAATCAACGGTATCGCTCTCGACGCAGAGAAGAACGTTGTTTACGACTTGGCAGGCCGCCGTGTTATTCTGGTTAAGTGAGAGTAGAAACTAAGCTCGCTTAGGTTTTACCGAACGGAAAGAACTAAGAGCTTTAGCTCAACTTCCTTGTTAAGTAAAGCAATGCGCTATTGATTTTATATCAATAATATAAACCCGAAGGGTCGGCAACACACGTTGCCGACCCTTTTTTTATCACGAAAAAAGTTTCAGCGCAGTGAAACTTTATTTTCACCGCGCTGAAACTTAAGTTTCTCTTCGGTGAAACTTTATTTTCACTGTGGTGAAACTTTCTTTTTTGAATTATTTTCTTCATTTTTCTTCGTTTCTTCATTTTTTTTTCGTTTATTTGCATTTCCGATTATACCGAATCTAATAAATAAGTATTAACTATCTAAAACTAACTAAGCAGACTAACACTTAAGAAAGCGTAATCTTCTGGGTCAGAGTTGGTTTTACCACTAAGACTGGGAAACGTTCTGACGGCTTGCAACTACTGACCATCCGACCTTAAAAATCTAAACATTTATCTGCGTACAACAAGCCGGAACGCAGAAATCAAACTAATTATTTATAACAAACAAAGTATGAAAAAGTTCTTACTTTCTCTCGTGTCATTGTTTGTACTTGCTATCGGCAACATATGGGCGGATGAGGTATACTATACCCTTGATGCCACGAGTGCTGATGTCCAAACAGACAACAATTCATATGCCAACATAGGTACTGCCACAGTTGGTGAGATTGAATGGAAGTTTCAAGGCAATGGAAAAATAAATCCATGGCGTCTTGGTGGAAAGAACCTTACAGATGAAGATAGGGTGGTTTACACAAGTACCGCAATGGACGTAGCTATTACCTCTGTGAAATTAGAAGTAGGAAACGCATCCAATATTACTGTCAATTCTTTGAAACTGATAGTTGCCAGTGATGCAGAATTCAACACTGTTATTGATGAAGTCTCGAAGGATTTTGAGGCTAATTCAGTAATTTCTTTCGAACCTACTTCTCCTGCTACAGATTGGGCAGAAAACTCTTATTACAAGTTCGTGTTTAATGTTTCTGTAAGTGGAGGTAGTAATAGATTCGTGGAATTTATGAAGGTTGAATTCCTTAAAGCAGAAGGTGGTGATAATCCTCCTGTAACCGTTGCTAAGCCAACTATTACTCCTTCTGCTTCGTTCATAGGTTCCACAACTGTGACTATCACTGCTGAGGACGGTACTGACATCTACTACACTGTAGACGGAACAACACCAACTACCGAATCTACTAAGTACACTGCTGCTTTCGCAATTACTGAAACTACAACAGTAAAGGCTATTGCTGTAAAGGATGGTGTAACAAGCTCTGAAGCTACTGCTACATTTACTTTGATTCCTGGTTACTCGTCAATTTTAGCTGTCACAGCTCTGACAAGCAATGATGTGTTCGTGTTTACTGGGGAGGCTTTGATAGTTGCTAAGCCTACAGCAAATCATGTTTATATCCAGGATGAGACTGGTTCTGCATTGTTGTACGACTCAACTGGTGAGAAAACAGCCGCTGCTGAAGTCGGCAAGACTATGGCTGCTAACTGGAGCGGTAAGGTTAGTATCTACAAGAAGTTGTTTGAACTTGTTCCAGATCAGGCAATTGCTGTGAAGGATGGTGATGCAGCAACAGTTACATACCCTGAAGCAACAGCTGAAGATATCACTTTAGAAAATGTGAACAAGGTGGTTCTTCTGAAGGGCATCACTTCGTATTCAGTTGATGGCAAGAATCTCACTATCACTATTGGTGAAAACGAGATTGCTGGTTACAACCAGTTCGGCCTGGAAATTGCTGCTGCTGAAGATGGCAAGACCTACGAGATGGTAGGCTCAATCAGTCGCTACAACGACAATGCCCAGTTCCAGCCTATGTCAATCAAGGAAGCTGAAGAACCAGCACCAGCAAAACTCTTTGCTGATGGCAAGTATTACTTGCAGAATGCTGCTTCTATGAAGTTCTGGGGTGCAGCTAATAGCTGGGGAACTCAGCCTTCTCTCCTTGAACATCCTGAATATATTACCCTTATCGGCAACGAAGACGGTACTTATAAGATGGAGACTCAGGTTAGCCAGGGTGGTAACAAGTATTACTTTGGTGGCGAGTGGATGGACACTAATACTCCTGTAAGCCTCAATATTACAATTGCTAGAGAAGTTGGTGAAAATGCTGTTACTGGCAAACCAATGTATTTGTATAATATTCAGAATGCAGCAGATAATCTGTATTTCTATGATCCAGGCGTAGAAGGTCAAAGCCTTATCAAAACTACTGATTTCGAAGGCTCATACAATGCTATGTGGGTTATTGCATCTGAAGAGGAAGTGCTTGCGAGTCTGAAAGACGCTACTGCTGATGATCCAGTTGATGCTACATTCCTTATTGCCGATCCTCGATTCGGACGTAACAACCGCAATGTAAGTGCATGGACTAACGAAGGTGGCTCTGTTCTGACTGGTGGAAACAGCGACAAGCACAGTGCAGAGAAGTATCATGGAGTATTCAACGTTTACCAAAATCTCGCTAATGCTCCTGCTGGTGTTTACAAGTTTACTGCACAGGGATTCTATCGTCAGGATGGTACAGACAATGAACATCTGCCTGTATTCTATGCAAATGAAGAAACTTCTACATTCCCATTCAGAACTGGTACAGAGAATAGCATGGCAGATGGGTGCGCTTCATTTGAAGCTGGCAAGTATCAAGCTGAACCTATCTTCGTAAAAGTTACTGAGGCTGGAGCACTTACAGTAGGTGCTAAGCTCGAAGGAAATACTGCGCTGTGGTGTATGTGGGACAACTTCGCTCTGGAATACTACGGAGCTGATGCTGACATCAACGCTTTGAAGTTTGCTGACTACATTGCTCAGGTTAACGAGCTTGTAGGTGAGGCTACAGAGATGAAGGAGAACCCAAGGATTGCTCCTGGAACTCAAAGTCTTCTCATTCAGGCTATTGAAAATACAGAGGACTTGCAGACCGTTGATGACTATAAGACAGCTATCAATGCTCTCAACGCTGCTATTTCTCAGGCTGAGAATGACATCAAGAACAAGACTTCTATTGAAGGCATGTACACTTTGATCGAAAGCACAAATGTAGTTACAGAAGAGGCTCTCACAACATATAAGAGCATGGCTGATACCTACAATTCAGATTGGGAAGAAGGTACTCTTACAGAAACTGTAGTCAATCCTTATGCAATTGCAGGATGGCGTTCTGCCAATACTTACGATGACTTCCTCCTCTCTGCATGGACAATTGGTGATAAGCAGTGCAAAGATTTCGACACTTCTCTTTATATCAACACTTGGTCAATAGAAGGTGAGAATGACGGTACTGAATTCAAGGTTCCATTCTTCGAATACTTCACAGATGCATCGAACGCTCTTGGTGCAAATACTCTGACGGCTACTATTCAAGACCTGGCTCCTGGTAAATACGTTGTAAAGGCATGGGTTCGCAACCAGCCTAAGAACGGTGTAGAGGCAGCTGATATTAGCGGAATTACTATGACTGTAAATGAAGGTACTGCTGTTGACGTAACTGAAGGTGAAGTTCAGGGCGGATTCAATATCGGTGAATTTGCTGCTGTCGGAACAGTTGACGTGGATGGAATCCTTAAGGTCAGCTTTAATGTCGCAGAAGACAATAACAGTCACTGGCTCTCATTCCAGAATGTTAAGTTTGAGAAGTTCAATGAGCCAACTAACCTTGACTTCGAACTCTCTGATGCAATTGACGGAAGTGTAAATACATACGCCAAGGATATTGCAGAAGGAAAGCCATACGCAAACATGCAGGAGGTTCCTGGATGGACAATCGTTGAAAACGGTGATGCTCGCGCAGCTGCTGTATTCGCTTACGGCTCTGACTCATGGGTAGGAGGTGCAGGCAATACTCCTCCTGCTTCCGCTCCTGAAGGCTCTGAAGGCACAAAGGCACTTGGTATCGAAGCTGTCTGGAGCGCAACAGCTCAGTATGTACAGCCTGTTACATTGGAAGCTGGTAACTATATTATTACAGTTCCTATTTACAATTCCAATGGTGGTGCACAGCAACTGACTAAGAACCTTATTGGTTTCATCGCAAATGATGGCACTGAGTATCTGGCTCAATCAACATCTTATCCAAATAACGAATGGTTCATTGAGACTATATCCTTCACTCTCGATAAGGTGACTACAGGCTGCTATTCTATAGGTATGTCTGTTCCTAATACTGGAAATGCTAATGTTCCTCACCTGTTCATTGACAAGTTCGATGTTAAGTTCGTCAGCGCTGAAGAAATTGCTGCAGCTAAGCTGGCTGAGGCTAAGGCTAAGGCAAATGCAACTCTTGACACTCTCGTGCCATTCGGCGACGGATTGTTCATGTACAACGAAGCTGAGGTTAACGCAGCAAGAGAAGCTGTTGCTAACGCTACTACAGTTGAGGAAGTTGAAGCAATTGTAATGCCTAAGGCTAACGCTCCTAAGGAAGGTGCTAAGTATTCATTCAAGCAGAAGGCAAGCGGTCTGTATCTCTCTACTTACGTAACTGTAGATAACGGAGGTGAAGTTACTGCTTCTGGTGTATGTCTGGCTGAAGAGCCTGTTTACTTCACATTCGAAGAAGGCGAAGGTGGTTACTACCTCGCTAATGGTGAAGAATATGTAGGCTTCGCAGGAACTAACAACTGGACAATGGCTGCTACTGCAGACAAGAAGATGCTCATCTCTCCTGCAGCTGTTTCAGTTGATGATGTATTCTACTACACTCTCAACGAGGCTAAGGGTATGATAGCAACTGACGGCACTGCAGCTGGTGCAGCTTGCTACACCAACAAGTCTGTTGCAGGCTCTGGTGACAAGGCATACTGGACAATTGCAGAAGAAACTTCTGAAACTTACGCAGTAAATGTCACTTACGGCAATCATGGTATCGCTGTAGCAGACAAGGCAGAAGCAGCTGAAGGCGAAACAGTTACAATAACTGTTACTCCTGATGCAGGTTACAAGGTAGACGAGGCAAGCTTCTCTTGGGGCGACGGACAGGAACTTGAATTCTCTATCATTAGTGAGAATCAAGGTCAGTTCACAATGCCTGCAGGCATCGTTAACATCTCATTCACATTCAAGAGAAACTACGGCAGCTACTACATCGCCGGCAACATGACTGACTGGGCTGTTACTGACGCTTACAAGATGTCATCTAACAAGGAAGTCACTGAAGAAGCTGAAGAGTACACCTTCACAATGGATCTGACTACTGCAAGCCAGTTCAAGGTGGTTAAGGTAGACGGCGAAACTCAGACTTGGATTCCAGACGGACTGGGTAACGCATTCGGTGAAAACGGTGAGATCAAGGCTGATGGCAAGTACATCATCCGCTTCCGTCCAAATGCTGACGGCGGTGACGACTGGTTCGAGAAGATGATTACTATCGAATCTGCTGAAGATCCTGTAATTGCCAACTACGAATTCGTGGCATCTGAATGGATTGCTGGCGATCCTGGACGTATCTCTGCCGACAACGTAGTAGTTAACGACAAGGCCAACACTATCACTGTTGACAAGGCTGGAAACAACAACGTTGCTCTCCTCTACAAAGGTAAGGACTATATTGTTTCTGCAGACAACCGCTACTTTGTAATCAAGGCTACAGGTCTTTCTACAGAAGAAGGCAAGTCTTACCTCTGGTGGCTCAACAACAAAAACAATGGCTCTCAGATTGCACCTAACACAATTTACGATGAAGACGGCGTGACTGTATTCGCATGGGATCTCATGCAGGTTGCTATCGCAGGTACTCTCGGAACAGAAGAAACTCTCTTTACTAACGGAAGCGACTGGAGCACTACCTTCGGTATGACTCTTGCTGACGAAGCTGTTCCTGCTGTTATCAGCTACATCGGTTTCCAGACATCTATCCCACAGCCTGTTGAGGAATACGAATATGCGTTCGATGCAACTCTCTGGGTTGCTGGCGATCCTGGACGTATTTCTGCTGACAACGTTGTTGTAGACGTAGTTGCCAATACTATTACTGTTGACAAATCAGGTAACAACAACATCGCTCTTGTTTACAGAACAGACAAGATGTACTACGTGGAAGGTGCTGACTACTTCGTTATCCAGGGTACAGGTCTTTCTACAGAAGAAGGCAAGTCTTACCTCTGGTGGCTCAACGGAGCTAATAACGGAACTCAGGTTGCTCCTACATTCACAAAGGTTGACGAGAATGGTCTTGTTACATTCGCTTGGGACATCGCAGCAAGTGGCATTGGTGCTTCCTTCAATGCAGCTAAGACATATCTCGTTGGTGGTGAAGGCTGGAATACTACATTCGGTCTTACTCTTGCAGACGAAGCTGTTCCTGCTGTTATCTCATATATCGGATTCGACAAGTCTGATTCTGATATTATGACAGGCATCAACGGTATCTACGCAGCCTTTGGCAACGACGGTGCTATCTACGACCTGGCAGGCCGCCGTGTTAAGAATGTAGTTAAGGGCAACCTCTACATCGTTAACGGCAATTCTGGTTAAGTGAGAGTAGAAACTAAGCTCGCTTAGGTTTTACCGAACGGAAAGAACTAAGAGCTTTAGCTCAACTTCCTTGTTAAGTAAAGCAATGCATTATTGATTTTCGATCAATAATATTATAGGTGAGGGTCGGCAACACACGTTGCCGACCCTTACTTTTTTCTCCCTATTATTTCATACATAAATAAAAAAATGTATCTTTGCAATGTAAATAGAAATTTTAGAAAGGGAAATATTATGGAAATAACAAAAGACAATTTTAGTGAGATTCTTAATGCTGGTAAACCAGTAGTAGTTGATTTCTGGGCAACATGGTGTGGACCATGCCGCAGAGTGGCTCCAATCATCGAAGAATTGGCTCAGGAATATGCTGACAAAGTGATTGTTGGTAAGGTGGACGTGGAAGACCAGGATGAACTTGCCTTCCAGTTTGGTATCCGCAATATTCCTACAGTACTTTTCCTTAAAGACGGTCAGGTTGTTGACAAAATCGTAGGCGCAACAACTAAGAGCGCATACGAAGAGAAAATCAACGCCATGCTGTAAAAGAAAGACCCCCTCTAACTCCCCCAGGGGGAGGATTGCTATCCGGACGGGGTTGTGTGGTTTGCGGTTTGCCCGCAGACATGATAATTATTTATATTTATAATTTATAATTAGCAATTTCAGACTCTTATGAGCATTGATGACGAACTGCTTCTCGATGCAGAAGACGATGTACGCGAAATAGAGTTTATTCGTAACCAGTTGCCGCAGGAACTGAAAGATAAGTTCTCCGACGACGAACTGTTCTATTTTCTTGATGTTATTATCGACTACTATACAAGTAGTGGGGTGTTTGATGCAGAACCAGACTCCGACGGATGTGTGGAAATCGACCTCGACAAGGTAGTTGATTTCGTTATCAAGAAGGCCAAGAAAGAGGATATGGGTTCGTATGAACACGATGACATCCTTTTCGTCGTGCAGGCTGAAATGGACTACTCAGAACAGCAGGCAGAAGAATAATTTTGTGTAATGCCTGAATTTGGTCAGTATCAGCAGCAAAGCGAGGTCCAGCTTCAAAGACTCTCGCCGCAGCAGTATATGTTAGCAAAACTGCTGGAGTTGCCTATTGCTGATCTTGAACAGCGGGTCCGTGATGAAGTTTACGAAAATGTAGCCTTGGAGGAGGGTGAAAGCCATCCTTCCGACGAGGCGATGAATGATTCTCCGTCAGATGGAAAGTCTGACGAATTTGATACTTCCGATGGCGGAGACTTTTCCGATAGTGCTGATAAGACAGACGAGTTTGATTCTCGGGAAGATTATTCTGTATCTGATTCTTCTGATGACAACTATTCATCCTCGTCGGTTTATGACTATGATGATCTTCCGACTTATGCGGGATCGTCATCACGACAGCTGGATACGGAAATTCCTATTGGAGATACAAGAAGTTTCATTGAGGATCTAGAGGCTCAGATCGCAGATTATGACGTTGATGAAGATCAGCGCCTTTTGATTTCATATCTTATTGGTTCGCTTGACGATCGTGGTTATATTGACCGTCCGTTGCGTAGCATCTCCGACGATTTGTTGTTTAATCACAACATTGATGCGACGGAAACAGAACTTGAGCAGGCTCTGCATACTCTTCAGCAATTTGAGCCAATTGGTATTGGCGCACGTAATCTTCAAGAGTGCCTGATGTTACAATTGGAGCACCAGATTCAACTTCTTGATGATAATAAGGGAAATTCCGGAAGTACTGTAAATTCAAGGCTTTCACTGCTAAACGACGCACTTACAATAATCAAGGATTATTACAATTTGTTCCAGCGCAATGACGTGGACAGATTGGCTGATGCTACCGGTATGTCGGCAGATCATTTGCGCAAGGTCCTTGCTTTAATCAGCAAACTGAATCCACAGCCTGGACGTTCACTTCATGAGGCGGCAGACGACCGCATTCAGACTGTCATACCAGACTTTATTATTGAGACGGATCACGAAAGTAATGTTAGTTTTTATGTTAACAATGGAGAAGTTCCTCCACTCCATGTCAGTCGTGAGTATCTGGATCAGCTAAAGTCGTATCAATCATCACCCGCTACGATGAACCGCTCTCAGCGTGAAGCTTTTCTCTATACTAAGCAGAAAGTGGAGTCGGCACAGATGTTCATCAACGCTATGCGCCAACGCCATAACACCCTTTATTCTACAATGAGGGCTATTATCGAGTTTCAACGCGCTTTCATGCTAACTCAAGATGATCTCCTGCTTCAACCGTTGCGCTTGGCCGATGTGGCGAAGCGTGCATCTCTTGATGTTTCTACTATATCACGAGTGGTAAGCAGCAAATATGCGTTGCTTGACGGAGTACTCTTCCCTCTGAAGCATTTCTTCCTGCGTACTAAAGCTTCCGCAAGTGGTCATGCTGTTGCAAGGAATAGAGTGGCGCATCTGCTTCACGATATTATTGATTCTGAGGATAAGCGAAGTCCGCTTACCGATGAACAGATTTCAGCTTTGATGACAGAACGAGGCGAACCTATCAGCCGTCGTACTGTTTCAAAATACAGGGATTCGCTCGGCATCCCTTCTGCTGTAATGCGAAAGAAGATATGAAAAGACAATTTATACAATTCGCACGAATCTATTCGGCCATCTTCTCTCCTTTCTTTGCTACGATGATGGCTTTCATCTGGTTGTTCGTATTTACACGTTTCAGTCTGATGACTACGTCTTATAAGCTGCATATGCTTTTTGTCGTGCTGATGTTTACGATATGCATTCCTCGCTCAAGTATCTTTGTCTTCCGGCGTGTCAATAAGTGGTCGCATTGGCAGTTGAGTCATCGTGAGCACCGTCACATGCCTTATGTGCTGACCCTCCTCAGTTATGTTGCATGTCTGCTATTGCTCTATCAAACTCGCTCTTGGGCATTTTTCAGGGGAATTATTCTTTCTGCCATAGTTGCTCAGGTTGTTTGTTTCATCATTAATATATGGTGGAAAGTCAGCACTCACATGGTAGGTATGGGCGGCCTCGTAGGAATGGTTGTCTCTTTCAGTATTGTTTTCTTCTTTAACCCTACATATCTTCTTTGTATTCTTATTTTCCTTTCCGGTTTACTGGGAACATGCCGCATGCTGCTTCGTCAGCACAGTCTTTCTCAGGTTCTGGTTGGCTTCGCCATCGGATTAACTTGCGCAATGCTTTCCCTCGTCTTCCGCTGGAGTGTACATATTTAAAGTGGAGTGTGAAGTGTGGAGTGTGAATTGATAGTACCAGAGAATTTGATGTGTGAAGCGTGGATTGTGAAGTGATAGTACCAGAGAGTTTGATGTGTGAAGCGTGGATTGTGAAGTGATAGTACCCATTAACTTATAATTTATAATTTTAAAAAAGTATGTCTCCTCTTGTAAGTATAATTATGGGCAGTACAAGTGATATGCCCGTGATGGAAAAAGCAGCGAAATTCCTCGATGAAATGGAAATTCCTTTCGAACTCATCGCACTTTCCGCTCATCGTACTCCTGAAGCAGTAGAAGAATTTGCCCGTACAGCACGTGACCGTGGTGTACGTGTTATTATTGCCGGTGCAGGAATGGCAGCGGCTCTTCCCGGAGTAATTGCTGCCAGCACTACACTCCCAGTTATCGGTGTCCCAATTAAGGGTAGTTCCCTTGACGGTGTTGACGCGCTTTATTCCATCCTTCAGATGCCTCCAGGCATACCTGTAGCAACAGTTGCGATAAACGGTGCTCTAAACGCTGCTATTCTTGCTCTTCAGATGCTTGCTCTTAGTGATACTGAACTGCAGGCTAAGAATGAAGCGTATAAGAAATCCCTAAAGAGCAAAATAGAGAAAGCTAACGCTGAACTCGCGTCTGTACAATATAAGTTTAAGGTATAGAAGAAAGACCCCCTCTAACTCCCCCAGGGGGGAGGATTGCCATCCGGACGGGGTTGTGTGGTTTGCGGTTTACCCGCAGGCATGTCCCCATTAACTTATAACTTATAATTTTTGATTATTCATTTATAATTACTCATAATGTCTTTTTCTCGTCGCAAAACCCATGTGGTGCATGTAGGCAACACTCCTTTAGGTGGTGATAATCCCATTCGAGTTCAGTCCATGACGAATACTTCGACCATGGATACTGATGCGTGCGTAGAACAAACCCTTCGTATTGTTGAGGCAGGAGGTGAGTATGTCCGCCTGACGACTCAGGGTGTGAAGGAAGCAAAAAACCTTGAATTCATCGCAGAAAAACTTCGTAAGCGTGGTTGTATGGTTCCTCTCGTTGCCGACGTGCATTTCAATGCTTACGTCGCTGATGAGGCTGCTCTTCATGCGGAGAAGGTTCGTGTGAATCCAGGTAACTACGTGGATCCGGCTCGTCACTTCAAAAAGATTGAATATACCGATGCTGAATATGCTGATGAAATCAAGAAAATCGAGGCAAAATTCATTCCTTTCCTCAATATCTGTCGCGAACATCATACGGCAGTGCGCATCGGTGTCAACCACGGCTCGCTTTCCGACCGCATAATGTCAAGATATGGCGACACCCCTGCAGGTATGGTTGAAAGTTGTATGGAATTCCTGCGTATCTGTGTTAAGGAGAATTTCCTTGACGTTGTCATTTCCATCAAGGCAAGCAACACCGTTGTTATGGTTCAGACTGTTCGTTTACTTGTAGAACAGATGAACAAGGAGAACATGACATTTCCTCTTCATCTTGGCGTGACTGAAGCTGGCGAAGGTGAAGATGGACGAATCAAGTCTGCTGTGGGTATTGGAGCGTTGCTTTGTGAGGGTATCGGCGATACTATCCGTGTGTCGCTTAGCGAACCACCAGAAAACGAAATTCCTGTTGCACTTAAACTGATTGAATATACAGCTGAGTGTGCTGCTCTTCGTGCAAAACTGCGCAAAGAGATATCCGATGATACAGTTGTGGCTACTTTCCACGAGACTGATTTTGAGATACTGCAACTTAAGGCTTCTATGACACTAGGTGCGTTGTTCATCGACCGTCTTGCTCATAACCTTGTCATAAACAATGAGGGTTTCAGCAAAGACCAACTTACTTCACTTGCTGATGCCATTCTTCAGGCAACACGTATCAAGATGACAAAACCGGAGTTCATTTCCTGTCCTGGTTGCGGTCGTACTCTTTACAACCTTGAAGGAACGATTGCGCAGATTAAGTCTGCTATCATGCAACGTGCGAAAGAGAATCCTCGCTTCCGTACACTCAAGATTGGTATTATGGGATGTATAGTTAACGGACCTGGAGAGATGGCTGATGCTGACTACGGATATGTTGGTGCCGCAGCAGGAAAAGTGAGTCTCTACAAGCAGAAAGAATGTATAGAAAAGAACATTCCGTCCGAATTTGCAGTTGACCGCCTAATCTCCTTTATAGAAGAGGATTTGCAAAGGAATTAGCCCTTATTTAATGTTACAAGTGTTCCATAAGACATTTTTTTAATGTTTTTGCGTTAAAATAATGTCTTATGGATTTTGTTTTATTTAAAATGTTGTAACTTTGCAACGCAAATTACTAAACTTTATGATTTTCTGAAGATAAGAATTTCAGGATTCTGTGTTCTTTTTAATTCTTCATTCATCATTCTTCTTTCATCATTTATTATGAACCAACCCCTTCTTGTTTACAATTCACTGACTCGTCGTAAGGAATTATTTACTCCGCTTCATGCTCCGTTTGTCGGAATGTATGTCTGCGGACCTACAGTATATGGTGATGCTCACCTCGGACATGCACGTCCAGCGATAACATTCGATATTGTTTTCCGTTATCTTAAGCATCTTGGATATAAGGTTCGCTATGTCAGAAATATTACTGACGTAGGTCACCTTGAGCACGATGCCGACGAAGGCGAAGATAAAATCGCAAAGAAGGCTCGTCTGGAACAGCTCGAACCTATGGAAGTGGCACAGTATTACACCAACCGCTACCATGAAGCGATGGCTGCATTGAATGTGTTGCCACCAAGCATCGAACCACATGCCACTGGTCATATCATTGAGCAGATTGAACTTGTGAAACAGATTCTTGACAACGGATTAGCATACGAAAGCAACGGCTCTGTGTATTTTGATGTACAGAAATATAACGAGAAGCATCATTATGGTGTGCTCTCCGGTCGCAACCTCGATGACATTATTAATAATAGTCGTGAACTGGCAGGAGTGGACGAAAAGCATAATCAGGCTGACTTTGCACTTTGGAAGAAGGCTCAGCCAGAACATATCATGCGCTGGCCAAGTCCATGGAGCGACGGTTTCCCAGGTTGGCACTGCGAATGTACTGCCATGGGACGCAAATATCTCGGTTCTCACTTCGATATTCATGGAGGAGGAATGGATCTTGTGTTCCCGCACCACGAATGTGAGATAGCTCAGGCTGTTGCAAGTCAGGGTGACCAGATGGTAACATACTGGATTCACAACAACATGATTACCATCAACGGTCAGAAGATGGGTAAGAGTCTTGGTAATTTCATCACTCTTCCTGAATTCTTCGCAGGAACACACGAGAAACTCGATCGTGCTTACTCACCGATGACAATTCGTTTCTTTATCCTTCAGGCTCATTATCGCTCAACTGTTGACTTCAGTAACGAAGCACTTCAGGCAGCAGAGAAAGGATTGGAACGTCTGCTTGACGCTTACAAGGCACTCACTGGTTTGGCAACAAATAATGCGCAGAATAGTTCTGTTCCTGCAGTAACAGCTGAATGGGTGGAAGAGCTTCGTCAGAAGTGCTACGATGCTATGAATGATGACTTCGCAACACCGAATGTCATAAGCCAGTTGTTCGAAGCTGCTCGCATCATTAATTCTGTCGCAGACAAGAAAATGTCGATTTCATCGGATGTTTTGACGAAGTTAACAGAAGTTTTCGAACTCTTTGCATTCGATTTGCTCGGACTTCGTAAATCTGCAGCAGCTTCTTCTGAAGGAGGAAACGATGCACGTGAGGAAGCATTCGGAAAGGTTGTTGATATGTTGCTTGAGCAACGTATGAAAGCAAAGGCAAACAAGGATTGGGCAACAAGTGATCTCATTCGTGACAATCTTGCCGCCCTCGGCTTTGAAGTTAAAGACACCAAAGACGGTTTCTCTTGGAAACTCAACAAGTAATTCGTGCAATTGCACTGAAGGTGCATGTGAATATTAGTAATAAGATGGAAAAATTAACAAAAATATTCATGCTGATTTCGTTTGTCGCATGCCTTATATGTCTGGCAGGATCTATTTGGTTGTTGACAGTCGAAAGATCCGGCATGACTATAGGAATGACAATAGTTTTTTCCATTGCTGCTGTCTTTTTCGGCATCAACGCATGGAAACAAATCCGAGGTAAGTGAGATTCGTAATAACCACACTCCTGCTGGCAGTGCATCTCTGTTGTTCAGCACAGTTGTGGCACTGCAATGCTAACTCGTTTCGTCCGCAGTTGGAAGGAATTCCCATCCGTCAGATTCTGCACGATAGCGAGGGATTTGTTTGGTATGCTACTGAAAACAGCGGACTTATCCGTGACGACGGTTATTCGCTGGTCCATTTCTATCCCAAAAGCAATGATGAAATCGTGCTAAACAATGCTTTGATTGCTTGTTTGGCAGAAGATGACAAACACAATATATGGATTGGAACAGACAAGGGTTTGTTTGTTCTTGACAAGAAAGACTATTCCATTACTCTTGTTGAGCAGACTATCAATTTGGCGGTAACTGATGTCTTACGTCGTGCTAACGGCGATATGGTAGCGGCATTAGTTGACCGTCTTCTTGTCTTCTCTTCAGGGCGCGAACTCAAGAATACTTTCGCTCTTCCTCGTGACAATAATGATTCGTGGGTAACGAGTATGACCGAGGATAATTTCTCGCAGATAGTTGTTGTGATGGTCAATGGCGGCATCTTTATTCTTGACGAACCGTCGGGGCTTTTGGTTAATATGAACTGGCCATATAGTTTCACTCCATATCATGTAGTTGCAGACCATCAAAGTCAGTCTCTATGGATCAGTTCGTGGGGAATGGGAGTTGTGCGTTACACCACCGACTTCGTACGTATGTTTACTAATTCTGAAGACGAACCTGTTGTTGATAGCGAGAACAACAAGGTGGTGGATGTGGCGATTGACAATTCTCATAGACTATTTTGGATTGTTGCCTCCGACAGCCTTAGTGTTTACAGAGCCGACAGCACATCTTGGGATCCGATAAATATGCCGGAAACCCTTCCTCGAAAGATGTACGACATATCATGTGCGTCGCTCGATGCAAAGAACAACCTGTGGATTGCGACGTTGCAAAACGGGCTTTTCGTACTTGATATTGACGAATTCATCGGCGGAAATGCAAGTAAGGGACGCAAAGATTCAATTAAAGACTTGAAACCTCGTGTCACGATGATAACGGTTGACAGTGATACGATTCTTACTCTCGACGATGAATCTATAGATGTCGGTGAAAACGTCAAATCAGTATGTGTGTATCTCTCCTTACTTGACATGCTCAATGCGCAGAATGTTCGTTTCTCCTATCGCCTCTCTTCTTCCGACGAATGGACGGAACTGCCTAAAGGAAAGAATAAGATTGAAATGCTGAACCTGCCCGACGAAACGGTAAGTCTCTATGTGCGTTTCGCTCTTTCAAAAGGGAAATGGAGTGACGAGATAGAATGTCTGACTATTAAGAACGGTGGTTTTGCTTCTGGGAAGGGTGGCTGGTTCTTCTATGTTATCCTTCTTGCCCTTGTTCTTGGCGGTGCAGGTTGGTATTATAGGAAACGTGGAAAGTTCGTTGCTTCGCAAAAAGCTGTTCCTGCAAAACCTGCAGAATCGGCAAATAATTCCGAAAAAACCGTCGAAGCGGTTAAAGAGCAAAAACCACGTATTCAACGGATAAAATCCACACCAAACACGTCCAAAACGGTTATAACTGTTCCTCCTGTTGAGCACTCAAAACCTAAAAAAGAAACAACACGAAAATCAGCCTTCTCAAAGAAAGAAGATAAGGAATTTGCCGATAAAATCGAGCGTTTTATCAAAAATCATATTTCTAATGTTGATTATGGAGTCGAGGAATTGGCAGCCGATGTGAATCTCAGCCGTATGCAACTTTATCGCCGCACGCAGGCATTGTATGGCTTGACTCCACTTGAACTCATGCGCGACCGTCGCATGGAACGAGCAGCCCATCTTCTCACTACCACTAATCTTATTGTCGCGGACATAGCTGCGCTTACAGGTTTCTCCACTGTCCGCGGATTCAATCGCAGTTTCAAACTGCAATTCAACCTCTCACCTTCGGAGTTTAGGAACAAATTCCTCTCTGACTCTCCCCTGAATGGGAGAGAATAGAATGAAAATTCTTTCAGTTATTACTTCTTTTTGAAAAGTTATTCTTAACTTTGCAGCGCAATTGGTTCTCCCCCTTGATTGCTACATTTATTATTGTGCAGTTGTGGCGACGGAGCTAAGATGGGAACGCGGTGTGATTCCGCGACATTACCCGATGCTGTGAAATCCTTTTTCTGTGTGGCAAGATTGTCACTGGAGTTAAGACCTGACCTCTGCGAGGAGGGTTTTAAAACCTCTGGGAAGACAGCCGCACTTGTAGGATGAAGTCAGAAGACCTGCCTTTTGCCATTGTAACTCGTGTCTGCGGGACTACGGACATGTAAGAGTTTATTACACATTTTATGATTAGAAAAGTATTGGTCGCCAATCGTGGTGAGATTGCCATACGTGTTATGCGCAGTTGCTACGAAATGGGCATACGGAGTGTTGCGGTCTATAGCTCAGCTGACCGCCTTTCGCGTCATGTGCTTTTTGCTAACGAGGCAGAGTGTATAGGTGAAGCTGCCAGTAGTGACAGCTATCTAAACATTGATCATATTCTTGAGGCAGCCCACAAGCACAAGGTTGATGCGATTCATCCTGGTTATGGATTTCTTTCCGAGAACGCGGAGTTTGCTCGTCGTTGCGAGGCAGAAGGTTTTATCTTTATTGGTCCGCGCCCCGAAACGATGGAAGCAATGGGTGATAAAATCAGTGCGCGTCGCAAGATGATAGAAGCAGGCGTGCCTGTAGTTCCTGGAACTGAAGAGCCGCTTAAATCTGCTGAAGAAGCAGTAAAGGTTGCTAAGGAGATTGGTTTCCCAGTGATGTTGAAAGCCTCTATGGGTGGAGGCGGCAAGGGTATGCGCCTTATTGAACGTGAAGAAGACGTTGTGGAGATGTATAATGCTGCACGCAGCGAGGCGATGTCAGGTTTCGGCGATGACACCGTGTATATTGAGAAGTTCGTAGAAGAACCGCATCACATAGAGTTTCAGATTCTCGGTGACAAACATGGTAATGTGATTCATCTCTTCGACCGTGAGTGTTCTGTGCAGCGTCGTCATCAGAAGATTGTTGAGGAAAGTCCGTCACCGTTTATAGACTACAATCTTCGTATGGAGATGGGTGCGAAGGCTGTTGCTGCAGCTCGTGCAGTAGGTTATGAAGGAGCCGGAACTATAGAATTCCTTGTTGACAAATACCATAAGTTCTATTTTCTGGAAATGAATACCCGCCTTCAGGTTGAGCATCCTATTACTGAGGAAGTTGTAGGCATTGACCTTGTGAAGGAACAGATTCTGATTGCAGACGGTCAACCATTGCATTACAGACAGGAAGATATTCGACAACGTGGACATGCCATCGAATGTCGTATCTGTGCAGAGGACACCGAGCACAACTTCATGCCTTCACCAGGAGTAATTAAACAGCTTACCGAACCGCACGGCATCGGAACTAGAATAGACTCATACGTCTATGAAGGCTATGAGATTCCTGTTCACTACGACCCTATGATTGGAAAACTGATTGTCTGGGCAACTACTCGCGAATATGCCATCGAGCGTATGCGTCGTGTCCTCTATGAATACAAAATCACAGGTCTCACTACCAACATCCGATATTTGCGCCGCATTATCGATGTTCCCGATTTCAAAAACGGAAACTATAACACATACTTCATTGAGCGCAATCAGGATCGTCTGCGTCCGCGTCCAGGATTCAAGAACGACAGTGAGCCTATGGCGGTTATTGCTGCATATATTGATTATCTTATGAGTTTGGAGGAAAATCAGCCCTCAACTACTGCTGAGAATACAGCCATCAGCCGTTGGCGTGCATTCGGACTGCAGAAAGGTGTGCTGAGAGTGTAATATCTTGAAAATTTGAAAAGGTGGAAATACAAGTAGGAAATAAAATTCTGGAAGTGACTCTTTTGGAAAAGGAGGGCAACCAGGTGAAGATAGATATCGACGGTACAGTGTACAGTGTGGATGTGGCGATGTTGCAAAACGGTACGTGTTCGTTGATATATGGTGGCAATTCGTACAATGCCGAACTGATTCACGATGCAGGTGACAAACACTATCGTGTGAACCTGAATTATTCGACTTATCAGATAGATATGCTCGATTCCCAGGCCAAATACATGCGTATGCGTCGCGGCGGTTCGCAGAAATCCATGCAGGCAGACATTATCTCTGCTCCTATGCCATGTAAGATAGTGAACATATACGTCAAGCCCGGCGACAGCCTAAAAGCAGGCGATACTGTCCTCACGATGGAGGCGATGAAGATGCAGTCAAACTACAAGGTGTCTGCGGACTGTACAGTAAAAGAGGTTTTGGTTTGCGCAGGCGACAGTGTGCGTGTGGAGCAACCGCTAATCAAGTTGGATATTGTAAACAAAGAATAATAGCATTATCACTATGACTAAGAATAAACTCACAGCTCGTGAACGAATAGAGACATTGCTCGACCGTGGTACGTTTGTCGAAATGGACAAACATGTTGTACACCGTTGCAACGACTTCGGAATGGAGCAGAAACGTATTGAAGGCGACGGAGTTATCTCCGGTTATGGAAAAATCGACGGACGTATAGTGTTTGTATATGCTTTCGATTTTGCCGTGCTCGGAGGTTCACTCTCTGCGGCAAATGCTCAGAAAATTGCTAAGGTGCAGGATCTTGCGCTCAAAAATGGTGCACCGATTATCGGACTTAACGACTCAGGAGGTGCACGTATTCAGGAAGGTGTAGAGAGCTTGACTGGATTTGCACATATCTTCCGCCGCAATGTGATGGCAAGTGGCGTTATCCCTCAAATAAGTGCCATTCTCGGCCCTTGTGCGGGCGGTTCATGCTACTCGCCTGCTCTCACCGATTTCATCCTTATGGTCAAGGAGCAGAGCCAGATGTTTGTTACAGGACCAAATGTGGTTAAGGCTGTCACCAACGAGGACGTGGACAAGGAAACACTCGGTGGTGCGGCAACTCATAGCAGTTCCAGCGGAGTGAGCCATTTTATGTGTGACAGCGACGAGGAAACACTAATGACAATTCGCGAACTCATCGGCTTTATTCCGTCCAACAACATGGAAGATGCTCCGGTTCATCCTGTCACCGACGAAGTAAGTCGTGTGTGTCATGAGCTTGATGATGTCGTTCCTGTCGACCCCAATGTCCCTTACGACATCCGTCATATCATAGAACCAGTATGTGACCAGCAGTATTTCTTCGAGATACAGCCTGATTTTGCAAAGAATATCGTCATAGGCTTTGGCCGCATGGCAGGCCGTACCGTAGGATTTGTGGCTAACCAACCCAATTTCCTTGCCGGTGCACTCGACATTGATGCCAGCGACAAGGCGGCACGTTTCATACGTTTCTGCGACTGTTTCAACATCCCGCTCATTGCTGTTGAGGACGTTCCTGGCTTCTTGCCGGGAGTGCAGCAGGAACATAACGGCATCATTCGTCACGGAGCAAAGATAGTTTATGCCTTTGCAGAGGCTACCGTTCCGAAGATTACCCTTATCACCCGTAAGGCGTACGGTGGGGCATACATCGTGATGAATTCCAAGTGCATTGGTGCCGATGTCAACCTCGCTTATCCAACTGCTGAGATCGCTGTTATGGGTGCGGAAGGCGCATGCAACATCCTCTACCGCAAGGCTACGCCAGAAGAACGGGCTGCCAAGATTGAGGAATACCGTGAGAAGTTCGCCAATCCGATGCCTGCAGCTCGTCTTGGCTATATCGATGAAATCATCTCTCCCTGCGACACTCGTCTGCGTCTCATTCAGGCACTGGAGATGTCGCGCAACAAAAATCAGAGCAATCCTCCAAAGAAACACGGCAATATGCCGCTGTAATACCATTCATAAAAAAAGTAAGTAGGAAATGTCCGTCAGGAAGCTTCTTGACGGACATTTTTTTGTGCCTGTTCCGAACCGGGCAATTAAAATATTTTGTTAAAAGGTTGGCTATCACATAGGCTTTTCCTACCTTTGCAAAGAATTTGAACTAACTATAATGACACGTTACTTTTTCTTACTTTTTTCACTTCTTTTTGTTCAAGCGGTTTCTGCCAAGAATCCTGCGGATGTGTTTCCTGACGGAACACCGGTTGATGCATGGTTTAAGCAGCAACCGACTACAGATTTGTCACAGTTAGGCACAGCCTATGTGCTGACTGAGCATGGAGTGGTTTTGGATTCAACCATGGTCCAGACCGTTGCCATCCAGAGTGTGATTGACAAGGCTGCCAAGCAGGGTGGAGGAGTAGTTGTTGTTCCCGAGGGTACATACTTGACCGGTGCGTTGTTTATGCGTCAGGGAGTGAATCTCTATTTGGAGGCGGGAGCAAAAATCAAGGGAAGTGACGATATTTCTAATTTTCCTGTACTTGAAACACGTATAGAGGGACAGACTTGCAAATACTTTGCCGCTCTCATCAATGCCGACAGCATCAGCGGACTGAGAATCTGTGGTGAGGGAACTATTGACGGAAACGGACTTCGTTACTGGCAGGCTTTCTGGCTTCGTCGTTCTTGGAATCCTCAGTGCACAAATAAGGATGAACAGCGTCCGCGACTCGTTTATATCTCCAATTGCAGTGATGTTGAGCTGACAGGCCTCCGTCTGCAGAATTCCCCTTTCTGGACAACTCACATCTATCGCTCTAATCATGTCCGCCTCACCAATCTGCGAATCACCAGTCCTGCAGCGCCTGTCAAGGCACCGTCCACCGATGCCATCGACATAGACGCCTGCACCGATGTTCATATCAGTCATTGCTATATGGCGGTGAACGATGATGCCATCGCCCTCAAAGGCGGCAAAGGACCTTGGGCAGATAAGGACAAGAACAACGGAGCCAATGAACGGATTATAGTTGAGGATTGTGAATATGGTTTCTGTCACAGCTGTATCACCTGTGGTAGCGAATCCATCCACAACCGCAATGTGATTCTACGTCGCATAAAGGTTGGTCAGGCAACGCGTCTGCTGTGGCTGAAGATGCGTCCCGACACACCTCAGCACTATGAGTACATCACCGTGGAAGATATACAGGGAGAAGTCTCTAACTTTATCTTCATCCATCCTTGGACACAGTTCTTCGACCTGCAGGGACGAACTGATATGCCTCTGTCTCGTGCACATAATATTACTATGCGTCGTTGTCAGATACGTTGCAAGACCTTCTTCAATGTAGCTGCCAGTGACCAATACTCTCTCTCCGACTTCACCTTTGCCGACCTTGACATCAAGGCCGCAAATCCTGACTATGATCCTTCTCTCGTGAAGAATTTTAAGTTGCAGAAGGTGAAAGTTCAGAAATACGATCCCACTCAGCGATTCGTCGAAACCAATGAAAGAGGGGATATTGTTAATTAAAAATGATAAATTATTAATTATAATACCATCCGGATGGGAACTTAAATTTTTCCGGTTGAGGTCTTGGACGCAAAATTGCCATAAAATCGTTCACAATCATCGTTGTGATACCGCTGAAGAGAGCATTCAAAAGAGCACGCTTGCGAAGCAAGAATCCAGATTTTGTGATAAATTTTGCGAAGATTTTGTGTCCTAAAACTCAAGAACTCAAGAACTTAAGAACTCAAGAACTTAAAAACTCAAAAACTTAAAAACTCAAAAACTCAAGAACTCAAGAACTTAAAAACTTATATATGAAGAAAATTTTACTTTTAACAGCATTTTTGCTTAATGCAGTCGGGGCTTTCGCACAGAAAGAAGTGTATCTTCCTATGGAGTGGCGCGGAAACTCTTCAACTTATAAAGAGTCAGACCCTGACAACTCAGCTCAGTATTCCAAGAGCCGCAGTCGTGAGTCGGAGAATTATATTGTTTTCTGGGAAAAAGGCTATGGCAACACAGCTCCTGACCAGTTGCCGAAGAACGATACCTATTATGTAGACATCGATGACCTTCTGGCAAAGGCTGAGTCATTCTACAAGCTCAATGTAGAGACACTCGGTTTTGCAAATACTCCAGAGTCAAGCGTGAACAAGTACAAAGGCATTATCTGTATTGTCCATCAAGCAGAATGGCTTGCTACAGGTAGCGGCTATGACTTCATGATTCCAGCGCTGTGGGTAAACCCAAGTACTTGCAAGCCTGTTGGTCACACTATTGCCCACGAAATCGGACACTCGTTCCAGTATATGTGTTTCAGCGATGCCAACAACCATCAGAACTCAAGCACAGTGAACACAGGTTTCCACCTGCCTTGCGGTAGTGGTCAGGCAATTTGGGAACAGACCGCCCAGTGGCAGGCTGCACAGGCTTATCCAAATCAGATGTTCAGTCAGAGTATCGGTACCTTCCGTGCAAGTCACAACTATGCGTTCTCGCATGAATGGCACCGCTACCAGAGCTATTGGTTCCACTACTATTTGTGTGAGTACTACAATGACATCCAGACCGTGGCAAAGGTTTGGCAGCAGCCAATGACTGGTGCAACCGACTTCAACGACGCACTTATGGCATTAAAGAACCTTAGCGTTGAAGATCTCTATCGTCTCTATTTCGACTATGCAAGCCATTGTGCCACATGGGATTTCGAAGCATGTGAACCATACCGTGCCGCATTCATCGGTGATTTTAATTATAATTGTGTGTGCCTCAGCGATGGCAGCTATCAGGTTGCCCTTTCAAGCTGTCCTCAGAGTACTGGTTTCAACGTCATTCCTCTTCAGGTTCCTGAGGCTGGCACAGAGGTCACTACCCATTTCACAGCATTACGCGATGGTTCGGCTTTGGCAGAAGGTGACCCTGCTGAATATCTCAATGGAGACGGTATTATGGAAAAATCCGGGCGTTCCACATACGTGCGTTCCAATGTAGGCTCCACCCGAGGATTCCGACTTGGCTACGTGGCTCTGATGAAGGACGGAACTCGTAAGTACTTCTCCGAAGACAAGGTTTACTGCACTGGTTCCGGTGAGAAGTCCGACGACGTCAGTTTCACCGTCCCCGAAGGCGTTGATCAGATGTGGCTCATAGTTTCTCCAGCCCTGACTAAGTACTACCGTCACAAGTGGGACGATAATTTCGCTGTTGGTGATGATATGTGGCCGTATAAGTTCAGTCTTGAAGGAACAGACATAGGAAACCATGCTACATTATATGTTCCGCCGACACTTGACGGACGTTCCATCTCCG
The DNA here is from genome assembly GCA_902776985.1 of uncultured Bacteroidales bacterium. Taxonomy (GTDB): domain Bacteria; phylum Bacteroidota; class Bacteroidia; order Bacteroidales; family Bacteroidaceae; genus UBA3839. The sequence goes on along the minus strand of CACYSD010000013.1, from coordinate 59,296 downwards.
ATGTCAAATTCAATATAGACTACTATGTTCCGTATTCTGCCACATCCTATGAAGGCGAGCTTTTCACAATCAACGGAAAGACAGCGGCAATGATGGGAACGGCATTCCAGATGGATCCTTCATTCTTCCCGGAAAAAATTGTGAATTACTCTGCCAGCGGACCGGCTGCTGGAAAGATCATGTTCTATGCAGCCAATTCGTCAGGCTCGCTCATCAACGCTTCTCCTACAGCCACCGGCTACGGCTACTGGTTCAACGCCAATGGGCAGGTTACAGATTGGAACAACGGATTTGTCTATGCTGAATTCTATCCAAACCTTATGACATTCTATGTGGGTCAGTATCCGGGCAAGAGCAGTGTGGGAAAAGAATACACCATTGCTGAGGCTTTCCGTTATCGCAACACCGACAACCAGTATGCCATCGCAACCTTTGTGCTCAATGTCCACATCACCGACGGACGCGCGGGAGCGATCCTCTCTTCCATTGAATATGATGACCCGACAGGCTTGATAAATGAAGAATTAAGAATGAATAATGAAGAATTCAGTAATGATATCTACGACCTCAGCGGACGCAAAGTAAAGAACTTACATCCGGGTCTCTATATCGTTGGTGGTAAAAAAGTTCTGGTAAAATAACTTCGCTTATTTAGAATCATTATAAATAGTTGAATTAAGAATAATTAACAGCTAAAAAGGGCGGATTTTTGATTTTACCTCAAAAGTCCGTCCTTTTTTGTGAGCATAAATATGCAGAGACCCTAACTTTGCGCATATTTATGCATTTTGACACTTTATCCCGTGCTTGCGAGTTTTGCTTTGCACCTTGCAATGCAAAATGCTCAAGCGTTATGCAAACTGTCAAGAACTTAAAAACTCAAAAACTAAAAAACTTAAGAACTTTAAAAACTCCGCTTAACTTCCGTTCCAACAAAACTTAACTTTGACATTTTGAAAAGTTAACTTCCGTGGAAAAAAGACTTCGCCAGAGTTTGAAAAACGGCGAACTTCCATTTTGTCAAAATGTATAAAAAGAAAAGGATGCATAACCGTTGCCCAGTTATGCATCCTTTCCCTGCTAAAGCAAAGATACAACATTTTTCCGCGAAATGCAAATGTTAAAATCCAATTTAACATTTTTCTATAAAATATAGCATCTTGAATGTCAGTGATTTAGCTTTTTGACTAATCACAGTAGAGTAGGTAACGTTTGAAATAGTGCACGTTTTAGGCGAAAAAAGTTACTCGCCTTGAGTCTGATTCTCTAAGCTCGGCAAGGGACAGGTTACTGACATGACAATTAAAATATCAATGGACGGTTCTCATGAATCAAGGAAATGTTCTCTGATTTGCGATGGATGATGGTAAGAGGTGAGATGTGATGTAAGATTTCTTAGTTATTCGCAATACTTTTTGTATTTGGTTGACATAGCGGAGTCGCCCAACAGGTGGTAGCATTGATAAATTAGGAAACCCCATTCTTCAGACTTGTCAGGGAATTCCTTTTCAGCTTTCTTTAAATAAGTGAGTGCTTTTTGGTACCATTGGCGTGCTGTGGTTGGGTCGGATTCTTTTATTATGCCTTGCTTAAGGGCTGATTGGCTTGCTCCCGTCATTAGCTCTATATGACCAGGGTATTTGGCTTCTGCTTCAGCATAGGTTGAGTACGCCTTATCATATTGTCCACTATTAAAGAGTGCCACTGCCTTGTCATGGAATAGATAGAATGCAATTTCCTTCTCTTTTATCGTTCCGCTGTTGATTCTTCCTATTACGATGTCTGCATCACGAATTGCGGAGTCATACTCTTCGCGAGCATGGTAAATAATTTGTAGTTTCACGCAAGCTTCTACACCGTAATCTGATGTAAGGGCTTCTTTCAGAGCTGCTTCAATTTTCGTTTTGTCGCCATTTGTTTGTTCTAATGCTGTGGCATAGACATAGTACGCATTCTTGTCAGCGGTTAGTTTCAACTCGGAAAACTGAGGCGATGTGACTGCCCGAAAATACTCTTCCAACAATTGCACAGTCACTGCAGGCTCTGAATTGACAAGCTGGCAGGCACCAACATAGAGATTGTACACAGTCCCTCGTATAATAGGTTTTACATTGGCAGCATCGGTCTCATGATTCTTATTTCCTTTGGCCAGACGGAGGAAGGAATCGGCTGTTTTTACAATTTCCATCTCGTTGAGGAAATATGCTTTAGCGTCTTTAAACTGGTCTCCATTCTCATGGTATTCCTTTATCATGCGCGCCTCGGCTTCAACCTTGTTTATTAAGTCTTTAAACAATGCTTCGGGATTGTTGGTTTGTTGGGCAAAAGTCTCTGCCCCCGCCCACAAGAAGAGCAGAAAAGAGAAGAGTAAGATTCTTGGCGTTCTCATTGTTGATTCATATTTTAATAATGTAAATATTGTCTCTCTTACGAAACATTGCACAAATATATGACAAAGTTTTCATTCTGCCTCTTGTTTTGATGAAAAATCTGATAAAGAAAGTATCAAGATGTCTGTTATTCGTGATCCCGAAATGTCCATGGGATAGGTGGGTGGTATGTAAGAAGTAAGAGGTAAAATGCGAGATGAAGGTAATAGAAGCAAAAAAAATCGACATTGTTTTTGATGTTGAGATTTTTTTGTATCTTCGCAAACACTTACAAACGAGATAGTATGAAAAAAATGATTATGTTTGTCCTGATAGCTGTGATGCCGCTGCTTGTCAATGCGCAGACAGGACTGAATAGGGTGTATAATGAAGATTTAGATCCAATGGCGCAGATAGACGAGGCATTGGGTGTGGCAAAGGCTGATGGAAAGTTTGTGGTGTTAGATGCCGAGGGTGAAGTCCTTCACATTCAGGATTCCAGCTTTCTGGAGGAAGGGCAGGGCTATAGCAAAGAGAAGGTGATGCTTTTCTTCAAGAACTGGACACCCAAGGCGGTGAAAGAATAGCAAATGGGCCGAATGAATGGGAAAGCGAGTCATTAGGAACAAGTGAGTAACGTTTTAATTTGAATAACCGATATGAGAAAGAGTATTTTTATGATTGCCGCCCTGATCATGCTTACTGCATGCGGGGACAAGAAAAACCAGGTGGGAGTTCCCTGGCGGAAAGATGGAAGCTGGAGAAACGCCAGAAGAGGCGCTGAAGCGAGAGATTCGCGAGGAGCTATCGACGGAGATTGGTGTGGATGAGTTTCTTTGTACGGTGGAGTATGATTATCCAAAGTTCCATCTCACAATGCATTGCTATCTCTGCTCGCTGCTGACGGAGACGCTACACCTAAATGAGCATGAGGCAGCACGATGGCTTACGAAAGATGAATTGAACAGCGTGAAATGGTTGCCTGCGGATTTGGAAGTGCTGGAGGAAATAAAGAAATTGAAGTAACTATGGATAAACTCTCACCGCAACAGCGGCACGCGAATATTGCAAACGGAATACAAGTAAGGAACGGAAAAGTGTTTTAATAATGTTTTTCTTACATTTATTTGGAGTTTTGTAATAAATATATTACTTTTGCGGCATGAATGAAGATATTAGGGAAACTATTCATTCCTTGGAATACGACGAGTACTATAACAGTCTCGATGAAAAGACCAAGTCTAAGTACGACTACGTTGAGATGATCATTAAGACTCAATATGTTGTTAATAAGAAGTTTGTTAAGAACTTGGAAGGAACTGAATTCTATGAGGCAAGAGTTTCTGTGGGAAACAATGAGTTTCGCACTATTATTTTTGCCATCGAATCCTATTCTTTCATGGAGAGCAAGCGCGTGCTGTTTCTAAACTCTTTTATGAAGAAAGATACTAAGCAATACAGACGCGAGATTGAGACAGCTCGAACAATTTTGAATAGATACATTTAACAGGAGGATAATAACATGATACAACTTGATGAACAAAAACTGGCTCAACTGAAGACAGGGTCTCAGCATTTGGCTGAGAGGTATGGCGAGAAGGGAACACCTAGTCGTGTGGAATTCGAAGCCAAGGCAAAGGCTTGGTACTATGCCGAGCTGTTGCGCGATGAACGTAAGCGTCAGAAGCTGACGCAGCAGCAACTGGGACTGCTCATCGGCAAGAAGCGCGAGTATATATCCTCTCTCGAAAAAGGTCAGACAGATATGCAGCTAAGCACATTCATGCTCATTGCCAATGCTTTGGGTATGAGGTTCTCATTGGTTGTCGGATAGAATAGATCTATGTCACTAGTATTCTTTTTTTTGCCGACGCTATTAGTAAAGATGGTAGGATTGTTGTAGAATTTAAAAAATCTGACGGCACGTATTAGTATTTGAAATCGCTTGGATTGAATGAAATATGAAATAGATTGAAATGGTTGCCTGCGGATTTGGAAGTGTTGGAGAAAATAAAGAAATTGAAGTAAAAAAATGATATAGTTATGAAAAAGAGTATTTTTATGATTGCCGCCCTGATCATGCTTACTGCATGCGGGGACAAGAAAAACCAGGTGGGAAAATCTGGAGAAGATGGTGCTGTAACCGACTCAACGGAGATATTGGCACAAGAGGAAATCACGGGTGTTATTAATGACATCTACACAGCAGCAGCTAAACATGATGTGGACATTGACCAGCGATACGCTTGCCATACGTGGCGGAAAATGGTCGCTGCAGTTGAAGAGAAGGATTCTCATTTGCCGGAAATCGGATTCTTCAACGATGACTATTGGACGCAGATGCAGGATGGCAATCCTGATGAATTTGAGACTCGCGACATTAAGTTTGAGTCGCTGGACGTTGAGAAGGGTAAGGCAACTGTCAGTTTCACTCTCTACAGTTCGATTCAGACCGTCCGTCAGAAGTTTGAATTCTGTCGTGAGGACAGCAAGTGGCGTGTTCACAATATCATCAGGTTCTACAATGGGGAAAACGGTGAAGAGGAGGAATCTAACTTAATGGAAGAGATGAAAAACTATTTGGATGAGCCGCTGGATGAAATGCAAGACCTGACTTTCGCGGATGTGGCAGGAATATACGATGATGCAGATCAGGAGAGTCGTATAGGGTTGTGTGAAGACGGTACGGCTACATGGAACATGATAGGCAGTCTTCATTACACGGAGTACACATATACCATCAATGGGCATACTATATGTCTGAAGCTTAAAGACGTGGATGCAGAGGAAGATTGCTATGAGTATGACGAAGACACCCGTACTCTGAAGAATGAGCAGGGGGAGGTCTATTACCGTGAGACTGTTGAAAAATAATAAAGGTGGGTCCTAAAAATTCTGTTTTTTAGAACCCACCTTTATTGTCAGAACTCTATGGCGGTGCCGACGCAGGCGTTGGGCTGCTGGATGTTGAGCATGGCAGTGATCGTGGCTGCTATGTCGGTGATGTAGTGGGTGTGATTGTCCCATTTATGAGGAGTGTTCCAACCGAAGAAGATGAGAGGGATGTGGGTGTCTTCTGGATTCCACAGGGCATGTGTGGTGCCTTTGTAGATATGATCCGGCGAACGGAGATCCTTGGCAGAAGAATAGTCTTCGGTGAGACGTGACTGGAAGATAATCTGTATGTCGCCCGAACGGTGAGGACAATAGCCGTTGATGGCGTATGTGCGTATTGGTTCAGGGATGTAATCGGGTATGCGTGGGGTGGAGAAGGCGTAGGCGACATCCTGACGGGAATTCAGATAGTCTATGGCCGCTTTTTCTATCTCTGCATAATTGCTTAGTGCATGGGTGGCGTCAGAGAAATGAACCTGCATGTTAGTGAGCGACATAACGGCTTTGTCGGGCAGGTTGCTGAAACGTGTGCGAAGATGGCTTGTGAGGTCTTCCTGTACAAGCGCTCCTTTCCATGTGTCGCCAGGGATGTTGTGCTCCTGACGGAATATGGGGTTGTGCGAACCTGCGTGGTCGGCTGTGAGGAAGAAGAGGTAGTTGCCTTTGCCTACACGGGAGTCGAGATAGTTGAGGAATGATTCTATGTCGCGGTCAAGACGCAGATAGGTGTCCTCCATCCAGATTGAGTTAGGACTTACTTTGTGACCGATCATGTCGGTGGAAGATATGCTGACAGCGAGGAAGTCGGGAACATGGTTGGGATTGTTGCCGAGGTCTTCACCCTCGATAGCGGCACGTGCCATGTCGAAAGTGATGGTCATTCCCCAAGGGGAGAGTTTGAGGTCTGTTCCCACGGCTGATTCCCATTTCTGTCCCGCAGGTGCACTCTGTACGTAGGTCTTGGCATCGTGGAGAAGCGGCCATGGGCCTCCTTTTATGCGTTTGTTCTTGATAGCGAGATTCTGGTTTACATACTGTGCACCGAGGTGGCGGCTGTTGAAGGTGTTTACCCATTCAGGCAACTTGTCCATGTAGTAGGTGCTGCTGACGAAGTTGTAGGACTTGCTGTCCATCCAATACGCGGCGTTGGCTGCATGACCGGCAGGCAGAATGGCAGCACGGTCCTTGAGTGCTACACCGATGACCTTGCTGCGGAAATTGGTGGCGAGACGCAACTGGTCGGTCATGGTGGTGACGAGGAGGTTGCGAGGCGACATCATTCCTGCAGAGGCACGTGCCAAAGGACTGCCGTTGGCGTCGAGAGTGCCGAGACCGAGAACTGTTGTGTCTGAGGTGCAGTAAACAGGCTGGCGGTTTATGTAGAAATTGTTGCCGACAATACCTGTCATTGCGGGAACACTGCCTGTATAGACGCTGGTGTGTCCTACAGCCGTGATAGCAGGGATGTAGTTGATGAGTGTGCGGTTGCAGTTATAGCCTTCACGCATGAGACGTTGGAAACCACCATCGGAATAGCGGTCCTGATAACGGGTGAGATAGTCCCAGCGCATCTGGTCGATAACCAATCCCACGACGAGTCGTGGCTGTGACAGCTCGCTGATGTCAGAGCGATTCTGGGCACGGACTGACAACATACTGAGTGTGAAAAGGAAGAAAAAGAGTTTTCTCATAAATTTTGAATTAAGTGGATTCTACTTTTTGCAAAGATAAGGATTATATTGTTGTTATAGTGTTAAATCGTGCATAATATTACAATTAAGGTGCAAAACTGCGTCTACGTCATAAAAAAGTCGTACCTTTGTAGGCTGAAAAGTTTTAGGAAACGATTGGGGAAAGATTTTTTAAGGTAAAAAGATGAAAAATCACGTATATAAGACGTTTTTGCTCACGTTGCTGGTTGTGGTGATGTTGATAGGGCTGTTTTATCTTCCACGCATTTCTGTGGGAGATACTACATTGCGTCGTGTGAATATGCTCAGCGAGGTACAGAAACGTGACAATTTAGGACGTGTTGTGGCAGAAGTTCGTGCCGACAGTGCAGAAGGCATTGTGGAACAGGTTCTTGACTCTGCAGCCGTTAAGGTGGAGTCTGCAGTGATTGTAGATTCGCTGCCCGAAGGAATGGTCGGAATAGAGGATTTCTCGCTGGTGGGCAGGGAAATGGACAAATTCTATTCTGCTCTGAACAGCTGTGGAAGCAGACTGGTACGTGTGGCATACTTCGGTGACTCTTTTATTGAAGGCGACATACTCACTTCTGACTTGCGACATCTGCTCCAAAGCGAATATGGCGGAAAGGGTGTTGGATGGGTAGATATCGAACATATTGCTTCTGGATTTCGAAGAACAGTGAGAACGTCTGCGTCAGGATGGGCTGCTCATCACAGCAACGACTCACACGGTAAAGGGTATCGTGCTTCCTGTGCAGGTATTTCAGGTAATTATTTCATTCCTGCCGTTACAGGTTGGGTGAAGATTGAAACCCAGAATAATGTGTATGGCAAGGAACTGTCGGAGGCAGACGTTGCAACAGTCTTTTATTCCGCAGGCGGTGGACTTAACTTAACCCTCGCTATTAACGGAGGTGAAGAGAAGGTTGTCAGTGGCTCATCTGCAATGCCTTCGAATCCAGCTCCTGTGTATGATACCATGTATGTTCCGACAGACAGTGTGGATGAATATGGTGATACTATCATGAAGAAGGTGGTGGTGAAGCGTGAGGTGCAGCCTGCTGTAAGCTCTGCTCCGGTTGACAGCGCCATACTGACGGAGAAGGTGGTAGGACCAGTGCGTAGCATAGAACTGAAAGCCCATGGCTCATCTCGTTTCTACGGTGTGGCATTTGACGGTCATCACGGTGTGGCTGTGGATAATTTCAGTACACGTGGAAGTGACGGATCATTTATCAGCGCTTTGCCCGTAAGTACACTTCGTCAGTTTGCCCGTGTCCGCAGCTATGACTTGATTGTCCTGCATTTCGGACTGAATGTGGCTTCGGCAAAGGTAAAGGACTACAGCTATTATACCCGTCGAATGATTACGGCAGTAAATCACTTGAAGCAATGCTTCCCTTCTGCCAGCATCTTGATTGTAGGATTGGGTGACCGCGACCAGCGTGGTGCTGACGGCGGTTTCCATACCATGAGTGGCGTAAAGGAACTCGTGGCATACCAGCGTAAGATGGCTGCAGACACCCACGTTGCTTTCTGGAATCTCTATGAAGCGATGGGCGGTGACGGCAGTATGGCAAAGATGAAAGAGAACAAGCAGGCTAATCTTGACTATACGCATATCAATTTTGCTGGTGGCAAACACCTGGCTCAATTGCTCTTCGATGTCCTGATGAACGGTAAATCAAACTACGACAAGAGATGAAACATCGTAAAATCAACATATTGGTTGCTGTGCTCTATGCTTCGCTGTGCTTCGGAACAGCTTTCTGCGTAGGGCATAACTATGACGACCCGATGCCGGCTGATTTCCTTAAGAAGGATAGGATGTCGCAGGAACAGTCGGGTAAGGCGTCGAGACGATGGCCACTGTCGTTTCGTGGAACCAAGAATAATGAAATTACAGGCAGCCAGTTTCTGAAACCAATTTCAGAACGCATGAACAGCGGTGAAGGAATGGTGCGTGTGCTTCAAATAGGTGACAGCCATGTGAAGGGGAACTATTTCCCGAGAGCTTTGGAACAGGTGCTGATGAGCCATTACGGCGGTGCTGTACTTGAAGGGGTTGACATGGATTGTGCTCCTGCTTTGGATGACGCCGGAATGACCTTCGACTATATAGGTATAAACGGTGCACGTACAGTGAGATTCACTGAACCTGATATGCTTGGACGCATCGCAAACTTGAATCCGGATTTGGTGATTGTTAGCTTCGGCACAAACGAGGCTCACGGCAATTTCAATAAAAACGAGCATTTCTATACTCTGGATGCTCTGATTTCCGGCATTCGCCGCAATTCTCCCAATGCGGTGTTCCTGCTTACCACGCCTCCCGGATCATATATAACCACAAGCGGGCAAAGTTGGAGAGACCGCCGTGGACGTTGGCACAGCAGTGCTGTACATGTGCCCAACAAACGTACAGCGGAAGTGGCTGAGGCCATAGTGGAATATGGTCAGAAGCACAATATAGCAGTTTGGGATGTATATTCCATCGCTGGTGGTGAAGCATTTGCCTGCCCCAACTGGCGCAACTCCGGACTGATGCAGACCGACCAGATCCACTTTACGGTTCAGGGCTATGAGCTGCAAGGCTCCATGCTGGGCGAAGCAATTGTGGAGGCGATGAGAGACCCCCTCTAACTCCCCCAAAGGGGAGAATCCCTATACAATGACTTTTTATTTATTATATATTATTGATAAATTAACTTTTAATTGATTCCCTCTTGATGTTAGAGTCCTCCCCCCCTTGGGGGAGTTAGAGGGGGCTTCATTTATGTTCGATATAGATTGGCAACGAGTGATAGAGGCTTTGCAGTATGATGCAAACTCTCCGATGATATTCAGCAGCGGTATCTTTCTGTTCCTGTTCCTGGGATTCAGTATGATATACTGTCTGCTGGGGAAGACTACGACATTGCGCCTGCTGTTTGTTACAGCATTCTCATATTATTTCTACTACAAGAGCAGCGGATTCTATTTCTTTCTGCTGGCAGTGGTGACGGTGAGTGACTTTATCATCGCCAGGAAAATTCATCAACTGCAACCGAAAGAAGACGAACCTGATTTTACACGAAAGAAGCGAAGACAGTTGCTTGTGCTGAGCCTCGTTGTTGACTTAGGCTTGCTGGCATACTTCAAGTACACTAATTTCTTCGGAGAGATGTGGGCTGAACTCACAGGAGGTGATTTCTCTCCATGGAATATCTTCCTGCCTGTCGGAATCAGTTTCTTTACGTTCCAGTCGCTGAGCTATACGATTGATGTGTACAGAGGGCAGCTCAAACCCCTGAGATCGCTGTTGGATTATGCTTTCTATGTAAGTTTCTTCCCGCAATTAGTTGCCGGTCCTATTGTCCGTGCGCGTGACTTCATCCCACAGATACGCCGTCCGCTGTGTGTGTCGGAGCAGATGCTGGCACGAGGTGTATTCCTAATTCTGGCAGGTCTGATAAAGAAAGCCATTATCAGTGACTATATCAGTGTGAATTTCGTTGAACGTGTGTTTGATCAGCCTGATCTCTACAGTGGAGTGGAGAACCTCATGGCTGTGTATGGCTATGCACTTCAGATATACTGCGACTTCTCTGGTTACAGCGACATGGCAATAGGTATAGCCCTGCTGCTCGGCTTTGAATTCCCAAAGAACTTCGATTCTCCATACAAGTCACGCAGCATCACGGAATTCTGGCGCCGTTGGCACATCAGTCTTTCTTCTTGGTTGAAAGACTATCTGTATATATCGATGGGTGGAAACCGTAAAGGCAAAATCCGTCAGTATTTCAACCTGCTTGTGACTATGCTGCTGGGAGGATTATGGCACGGTGCATCACTCAACTTTGTTTTATGGGGAGGAATGCACGGATTGGTACTTATCTTTGACAAGCTGACAAAGAAAATCCAGGAATATATTCCTCGTGTGATAGGAGTCATCATAACTTTCCACTTCGTTTGTCTGGCATGGATATTCTTCCGCGCAGAATCGTTCGACAAGGCTTTCCTTATGATTCAACAGATTGGAGAGAACTTCCAACCACAGATTTTCTTGCAGTGGGTTGAGAGCTATTGGGCAGTAGGTTTCCTTATGTTGATAGGTTATGTAATGCATTTCATGCCATCGCGAATCACAATGAGTACTGAACGCAATATCACAAGGATGCCACTTGTTGTCAAGGCGATGTTAATAGTGATTGTGGTGTTTGTAGTTGTGCAAATAAAGTCGTCCGAAGTACAGCCTTTTATATATTTCCAGTTCTAACTTGCATGTAATTTTGGGTTTAGTGTTAATTTTTTTAAACATTTGTTGTTTGAATAAAAAATATTTATTTATCTTTGCCGAATGAAAAAATTGCAAAAGTGTGCATTGGTACTTGTCACAGTGGTGGCAATAGTGTACATACTGCGATGGGTACTTGGTTGCGGAGGTCTTTCGTCTAAGGAATATCTTGAGATTGACAGCACAGAACTGCGAACTGGTGATTTGCTGCTAAGGATGGGACTTGGAGGTGAAAGCTACACAGTGGAGATGATGAGCGGAGGTGACTATTCCCATGTGGGTCTGGCTCTTCAGACAGATTCCGGATGGATGGTCGTTCACGCTGTGCCAGGTGAGGCAGCAGAAGGAGAAGAAGAGTGGTTGAAGTGTGAGAGGATCACAGCATACTACGACCGTGACCACGCTCAGGACGGATGCATTGCAAGGGTTATGTGCAGCGATTCCGTAGCGAAACGGGCAACGGCATACGCTTTGGCAAAGCAACAGGCTCGTGTGTTATTCGACAACGACTATGAAGCAGACGACAGTACTCTTCTCTACTGCACCGAACTCGTTTGGAGAGCATACAAGAGTGTTGGCATAGACCTGATAGAAAACCGCAGGCACGACCTGCTGGTAGGACCAGCTAAAGATCCTGTGATGTATCCCGAGGATGTCCTTCGCAGCAAACACGTGAAGATGATAAAAAGATTAAGAATCAACCATATTATTAACCATTAAAACTTTTAAGTAAAATGAAAAAGATTTTGTTAGGAATGATCGTTTGCCTCAGCGCAATGTTGTTCACATCATGTGGTGGTCCTTCAACTCCAGAAGAAGTAGCTAAGGCTTACACTGAAGCTATGGCTCAGGGTAACATTGACAAGGCTGTAGATCTCATGTACTTCAAGAGCCTGAAAGATGATCAGAAGAAGGCTTTCGTTGAAATGATGAAGGGTCAGATCAAGGAAGAAGACATCGAAAAGTCAAAGAACGCAGTTATTACTACTGAAGCTGCAGAAATTGCTGAAGACGGTGAAACAGCAAAGGTTAAGGTTACTGTAACTCTCGAAGGTGAAGATCCAGACACTGACACTGTTAAGCTCATCAAGGTTGACGGCAAATGGTACGTTAACTCTGGTAAGTAATTATCAGATTAAAAACAAAAAAATAGGATGTGCAAATCTGCACATCCTATTTTTTTGTCTCTTGTTATGATGGGTCAACATCGTAGTAGATGTTGATATTTGCAGCATAGGGGAGCGACTGAATCTTTGTCTGGACACGAAGCAGGTGGCTGCGTATGGAGGAGATGGAAGCCGTTGGCGGAATCTTTAGAATGAACTGCTGAATATACATTGATGCCACACGGCCAACAGTAGGTGAGGAAGGCCCCAATACGCTCTCTCCGAAAGCCTGACGAAGGTGCTTGCCCATCTCTTCGGCAACATGATAAAGAATGTCCTTGTCGCGATGACGCACATATATATATATAATACGGTAGAAAGGCGGGTAGTGGAATAGACGGCGTTCTTCGCATTGCTCACGGAACATGGCCTCGTAGTTGTTGTCGACCACTTGCTGGATGACAGGGCTGTCGGCACTGCGAGTTTGAAGAATTACTTTTCCACGGCGTCCCTTACGTCCGGCTCTTCCTGCAACCTGAGAGAGCATTTGGAAGGTGCGCTCGTAACTGCGGAAATCAGGCTGGTTGAGCATGGTGTCGGCATCGATGATGCCAACTACGCTCACGTTATCGAAATCCAGTCCTTTGGTTACCATCTGCGTTCCGATGAGTATGTCGCTCTGATGTGACGAGAAATCATCGATAATCCGTTGGTACTGTGCCCTGGTCTTAGCTGTATCGAGGTCCATGCGGCTGATACGTGCAGACGGGAACAGTTGCAGGAGCTGTTCCTCGATACGTTCGGTGCCAGCACCTATTGATATGAATTTGCTTGGAGCGTCCTCCGGCTTGCTGCACTCGGGACAATGATCCGGCAGTTCGTACACAGCACCACAGTAGTGACAGGTGAGTGCATGACGCACCTTATGGTATGTTAGACTTACATCGCAGTGTTGGCATCGGGGCACCCATCCACACTGTTTGCACTGAATGAGTGATGAGAATCCGCGTCGGTTCTGGAAGAGGATAATCTGTTCGCCACGCTCAAGTGCTCCGCCTATTTCATCAATGAGCCTTTGCGAGAACGCTCCTTTCATGCGCTTCTGAAATCGCAGACGGGCAATGTCAACCACTTCTATCTCCGGCAACTGCATATCTGCATAGCGCTGAGTGAGCAGTACGTAACCGTATCGGCCTTCTTGTGCGAGGTTATAGCTCTCAATGCTGGGAGTTGCAGTACCGAGCAGTACTTTCGCACCATACTGCTGTGCAAGCATTATAGCTGCGGAACGAGCGTGATAGCGTGGCGCAGGCTCTTGTTGTTTGTAAGAAGTCTCATGTTCTTCATCCACAATCACCATGCCTAAGTTATGGAACGGAAGAAAAACAGATGAACGCACACCCAGGATAACCTTGAATGGCTCAGAACTCAGCTGGCGCATATAGACGCGCACTCGTTCTGCATCTGTGAACTTGGAATGATAGACACCCAAGGCATCACCGAACACGCGTTTCAGACGATTGGTGATTTGTGTGGTAAGTGCAATTTCAGGCAGCAGATACAAGACCTGTTTACCTTCTTCTATTGCCTTTTGAATAAGTTGAATGTATATTTCTGTCTTACCGGAGGAAGTAACTCCATGGAGCAGACAGATATTCCCCTTACTATTCCAATAATCCAAGATCGAGGTATATGCGGATTGTTGGGTGGGGGATAGATGACCCACATGTCCCCCCTCTAACTCTCCCAAGGTGGCGGACTTTAACTGTCCGGATGGGGTATTCACTCCCCTCCATGCAGGGAGGGGTTGTGGGTGGGTCTGCTCTTTCTTCATCCCTCCCGGGAAAGCTGCTTTATAGACATCGCCAAGGGGAGAGAGATAATAACTGGAAACCCATTCCCAGAACTGCATCTGCTGAGGAGTGACGATTGGCGATTCGTCAACTACCTTGAGGATAGGTTTAATGGTGACTCCCTTGGGAGCATTGTTGTGAAGCTTAAGTATGATGCCGGCGTATCGCTTCGACTTGCCCAGTTCTACCAAAACACGTTTGCCTTTACTCATGCAGCTCTCCATGTCCTGAGGAACTGCATAGGTAAAGGCATTAAACGGAACGGGTAATAATACGTCGGCAAACACTTAGAATATCCAAGCAACGGAAATCTGGTGAGTGTTGTTTTTCAAGTCACCTGTAATGGCACTCCAAGCAGTGTTGGTAACAGTGTTCAGGGCACCGTCTTTGTCAACCTCAGCTGTGTTGCCAAGTGCGATGTTGAAGTTGTAACCAATCTGAAGGTGACCGAGCAGTTTTACACCTGCACCGATGTTCCAACTGAACTCTGAAGACTTGAGAGAGTAGCTCTGGTCGAAAATCTTCTTACCTCCGATGTTGAAGGAGAACTGAGGACCTGTAGCTGCATACACACCCAGTTTTGAACCGATTCCGAGAGTGTACTTGAAGTTAATTGGAATGTCGATGTATTGGAGAGTCTCCTTGTCTTCGATGAAACCAGTTTCGCCAGCAATGAGTTGATCAGCTGCAGCACCGATTTTCATGCTCTTGTTATTGTATAAAAGACCTACTTCAGCACCAACGCCTACAATAGGAATTGTGAATTCAGCCATTGGACCGATGAAGAAACCCGTCTGGTTGTCTGCATCAGCAATACTCTTATCCAACTTAACATTGTTTATGTTCAGACCGCCCTTCAAACCGAATTTTAACTGAGCGTTAGCAGGAGCTGCAACCAAAAGCGTAGCTACTGCAAGAATAGTAAATAACTTTTTCATAATTTAGAAAGTGTTAGTTAGTAATAAATAAATGGTTTTGTGCAAAGATAGGGATTTTTAATTATAAATTACAAATTAAAAATTAAAAAAAAATTACAATCTGTAGTCTGCTACATTCCGAGGCAACTTTCCCTTAACGTCAAATATGAATCCGTCAGCAGTTTTCCATTGAGGAATTACATCCAGATTGAGAATGTTCTTATGTGCAACGCAGAGCACCACAGCATCATACTGACTGTTGATTTGGTTTGCCTCTGTGAAGAGGTCGATGCCGTATGCACGTTTTACGAGTGCTGCATCTGCCCATGGATCAAAGACGTCAACGTTGTCAGTGTGTTGTCTGAATCCCTTGTAAATGTCGTTGACTTTGGTGTTGCGGACGTCAGGACAGTTCTCCTTGAATGTAAAGCCCAGCAAGAGCACGCGTGATGATGGAATATGCTTACCTTTTGCTGCGAGCAAATCGATGCAGTGCTTCACAACATAGTCTGCCATAGAGTTGTTAATCATACGGCCGGTCTTCATAAGAACTGCATTCACTCCGTGTTCCTCTGCACGTTCGATGAGGTAGTATGGGTCAACGCTTATACAGTGACCGCCTACGAGTCCTGGACGGAAATGGAGTGCATTCCACTTGGTGTCCATTGCGTCAACCACTTCGTTGGTGTCAATGTTCATGGAGTTAAGTACTTTCGCAACTTCATTGATGAATGCAATATTGATGTCGCGTTGTGAGTTCTCCACCACTTTTGCGGCCTCGGCAACCTTAATGCTTGATGCTTTCCAAGTGTTGCGCTGACCGAGTACTGACTGATAAACGTTGTCAATAAGTTCTGCAGCTTCAGGAGTGGAGCCGGATGTTATCTTGACTGTATTCTCCACTGTGTGAACTTTATCGCCCGGGTTGATGCGTTCTGGGGAATAGCCTACAAAGAAGTCCTCGTTGAATTTGAGTCCAGAGACAGCTTCGATTTCAGGGACGCATATTTCCTCAGTGGCACCTGGGTGAACGGTGGATTCGTAGACAACGATGTCGCCGCGTGAGATTACAGTACCGACTTCACGGCTTGCGCTTACTATACACTCTACATCAGGGTGATTATTCTCGTCAATAGGTGTGGGCACCACAACTACATAGAAGTTGCAATCGCGTAGTTTCTCTATCTCGTTGGTGAAGGTTACGCCTTTTTTCAGCATGTTTTCCAGTTCTTTCTTGTCAACGTCGCCGCAGCGGTCGTAACCGCTATTCAGTTCCTTTACTCTTTCCTCAGACAGGTCGAATCCGGTTACTGGAAATTTACGTGATAACAGGCTTGCCATCGGGAATCCGGCATACCCAAGTCCAATCATTCCTACTTTAATGTCAGATGTTTTGTTCATTTTTGTTTGTCTTAATGTTTTATTAGTGTCTTATTAGTGTCTTATTAGTGTTTGTTTTTGTATTATTATATTAACGTATATAGTTGGGAGATATTTTATTGTCGTTCCAATTGCGCTATGATTGATGTCTTGCGTGGGTTCCATGCGTCTTTGTATGAACTGAAGAAGAAGAACTCCGATGTGTGGCCAATGAGACGAGTAATACGGAGGAAATAGCCTGTGTAGAATGTGGAAAGTGGCAGATACTTGGCTATGTGCAGCTCTTCGCGAGGACGTTCCGTAATCATCAGGATAACTCCGAATGCAATAATGGCAAAGAAGACTCGAATCAGGTAGCCTACAAGGAATATCTCCAACAATTTGTCGGTATAACTGAAACAAAGACCAATAATGTAAATCAGCCAGAGGTAATTGAAGATGCAGTCGTAAAGGATATTCTCCATATTGGAAAACCAATTGAGCAAGGAGAAGTTATGACCAGGGAGAAGTATGTCGCGGTGTTTGCGTATGCGGAAGCGTACGAGAGAACGCGACCAACGTTTTCTCTGTTTGAACAGAGCATACCATTTGGTCGGAACATTCGTTAGGCATACCGCTTCGTTCTCAAAGACCACCTTGTGACCTGATTTTCGCAATTTCTGAGTGATGTCGCCGTCAAGTCCAGGACCTATATCCCACATTCCCACATTTCTCAGGGCTTCTGTCTCAAATGCTCCAAACGCACCCGATATGATGTGGTAAATCCCCATCTCGCTTGTTACGATACGTCCTACCATGATGGTCTTAAGATATTCAAGAGCCTGGAGTGATGCACAGATACTGTCTCTGCTGTTGCGAACCTTAACTGTGCCTCCGACTGCCTTGACGCTGGGGTCAAGATAGAACGGAGTGAGGATTTTCTCTATGGCGTCGCGGTCGAGTGAGGAGTCTGCGTCAAGGTGAATTATGTACTTACCTTTGGCAAAGTGCAGACCAGCGTTGGCTGCACTCGCCTTTCCACCACGTACAAAAAGACGTACATAGCGATCGATAAATCCATGTTTCTCCAAATCGCTGCAGATAAGTGGTGTGGCGTCGTCGCTACCGTCGTCTACTACTATGATTTCGTAGTTCTGGTATGTCTGGTCCTTGAGACTCTGGGTGAGTTTATAGATGTGTTTACCTTCGTTCTTTCCTGGAACAAGAATCGTGACGAGCGGATTCTCGGCAAAGAGCAGCTGTCGTGCTACAGTCTTTTCCCTGCGTCGTTTGCGGTAGTTGAGCTTAAACCAGATGACGATGATGAACTCAAGCAGATAGTAGCGTGGAAATTCGACGAAGAAGAGGAACCAATATGTACGTAGTATGGCTTTGATACTCAGATTGCGTGTAAAACATACCTCAACGTCATTGTACATCTCAGTGACACGCAGAACAAACCATTCTACGGCATTGGTTATAGTGTCGTAAATAGATGTGAATATGTCGAGAAAATCGAGGATCACTCTTCGTCAATGATTTTTTCTGTAAGTGACTTGATGAACGTGTCTGCGCGGTCAGTATGTTCGAAGATATAGCTTTTAAGCATCTTGGAAGAGAAGCCCGGGTGGCTGACCCTGTATTCGAGAAGAATCTGGTCAATGAGTTGCTTGACTCTGATGTATTCTTCGTTTGCCTCGTCGGCTTCTGCCACTACCATGAGGTAGAGGTTGTCGCCTCGGTTTGTAATTTTGATTGTCGCCATCTTTGAAATGACAGCTCGCATGACATCAAAGAGACGGTAGTTTTCACTGGCACCATCGTAATTGAATTCATAGCGGAAGATGACAAGAACATAACCGATATATCCAGGCATGTCAGGGAAAGACTGGATGATATTCGTGAATTCACTGAATTGTGAGTAGCCAGAGTAGATGTCCTTTGACTCAATCTGCAGCAGTGCGTTGTCGGTGGCGAAAGCCTGAAGACCGGCGCGGGTGAGTTTGTATTCCCACACATCTACAGGAATAAGTTTCTCCGGTGAGGTTTCGCTGCGGCAGTTTGAGCATACAACTCTCATCGTTGATGCAATGAACGTGTTGTCACATTCGTAGCAGGTGAACACACGTGCTGGTCGGTCGTAGTCAACACCGATGTGGCGCAATGCCTTCTTACACTTTGGACATCGTAACTCTCCGTCGTATTCGTATGTTGATTCCGGTGACACGTTGGCACAACGGAAGTGGTGAATCATAGATTCCTCGTGTATATGGCTGCTGTTGCATCGTGGACAACATTCCATAAACAGGAGGTGGCTGTGACCGCAAGTTGGACACACATGGATGTGCTCTATGAATTTTGATTTCTCCGCGAATCCGAGCTCTTCCATCTTTAAGTTGAACTTCATACGTTCATCGTGCTGCAGTGTCTCCTGATTGTCGTACCATACGAGATAGGATGCGGTGTAACCGCTGGAAAGTCCGCGTATGGTGCAGTTTGTGTATGTGATACGTCCACGCGAGATGTCATATTTGACTATGTTGGAAAGAAACTTGGTCGTAGTCTGAAGGTCGTTGCTGATTTCTCTGTGGATGCCGTATTTCTCGATGTTGTTGTATATCTGCTCTATGTAATCGGTGAATTTGTCATCGAAAGGTGTAGCGCAAAATCCATCGAAAAGATATGCGGCGAAGTGCATGAACTCTTCGAGAGAACTGGTGCCGAAGCGCGGCTTTAAGTAACATTTGTTCACTCGCATCGGAGAAGTCCAACGGGCGATAAGTCGGTTCTCTTCATAGGAACGGTGGGCGATGTTGATGTAGATGGCATCGAAGTCGGCGTCATGCAGTTCGGGAGTGCGGTCAACGTCAAGCAGTTGGTTAACTACAAGGATTCGGCGCCCGTTGACGTTGGTTACTATTTTATATATTTCTTTCTTTTCCATTATTCTTTCTTATCCTTTTTACCCTTAGACTGTGACTTTTCGATATAAGGAATCACTTCTTCTGAAACTATCATCTCGTCAATAGGCTCTGATACCCTCCGGATGTTTCGGCGGCGGTATTGTTCTATTACCTTCTTGGTCTCTTCTGTAAGACCACCGTTGTGGATGTACCAATAGTCGGTTTCATCGCCGTGGCTGCCGTTGTCGAAATTCTTGATGCGGATCTTTACCGGTACACGGTCTACGACAGACCAGAAGGGCAGTTTCTGATCTGGGTCTGGGCGGAAGACAACAATGACGGTCGTTGTAGTGTGTGAAAGGCTGTTGCGGAGTTCTTCAGGCAGATCTTCTGTACGTGCTCCGAGCAGTTGGACACTGGCTGTGAATGAGACGTCGTCGCTCACAATAATCTCAGCCTTGCTGTGGTTGTTGATTTTCTTCATGTCTCCAGTCGGAACGTATGCCATCACACGCATATTGCTATGTGTGAGGTTGAGGGTCTGCAGCTGTACGATCTGTTCCTTCTTAAAGACTGGATGAAGTTCCGGTGCCCAAATCTTGGTGACGACAGACGTGTCGCGAACAATAGAATAACGAACAGCACTTGGAAAACGTTCGCGGAAGGACTTGAAGAAGTCTCCGTCATTGTGCCCTTCGCGTATTCCGTAGATATATCCAGAACGATCTACTGCGTGCTTGGTTTCTTGACCTATGGAATTGTAAACCCCGACTTTGTTTAGAACGGCTTTCAATTCTTCTTTCGTCTCTGCAAGCTCGCGTTGCAGGTCCATCTTGTGTGAGTTGTCAGTCAGACCGAACTGGATATTGTGGTCCTCCTGTGCAATTTGCTTCTGCAACTCACGGATACGTACACGTAGCACATTTGCATCCTGGTAGGCAACTCCCGTCTGTAGACGAATATTGCGGTCGCTGGTGATTACGGTTGGTTCGGAGTTAATGTTTTCCTGTCCCAGCACATTGTCAAGGTACATGTAGGAGTACAGGGTGTCACCAGGCAAGACGATGTCTCCTTCTTGAAACCTCTGTTCAAATAGGAATATATCGTCGAGTGCACGGAAGTTAACGTAATCCGTCTGAATGTAACCGTCGAATTCGGCATAAACCACTTTTCGCCCAAAATACCACACAAGAATGGCGATGAGGGTGAAGAGAATAACGGAGAATATAACCTGTTGCTTAACGAGTTTTCGGTTTCGCTCGGTTATGATTTTCTCTAAGTTTTGATTCTCATCCTTAGTGGCGTCGAAATTGAATGATCTCATTAATTCCTTTCTGTTGTTTTTGGTTTTAGTATTCTTTTTAAGGTGTTTTATTTGTGCCTCCGATGATTCGGATTATTGTGTGTGTGATTATTATTTGCTTATTGTTGTGAAAGTGAGGAAATCGTTGATTGGCATATCGACAATATAGCTTTGCAAATCTATGAGTTTGTTGTCGCGCTGATATTGATAGCTAATCAATCGTTCCCATGATTGCAGGTATGCATTGTATTCTGCCAGGCGGTCTATACGTGAGTATTCGCCGGCAACGTTTTTATAGCTGTTACGACGCATCGAGATGTAATTCTTCAGCTGTATCATGCGTTCGTACTCTCCTTTTATGCTTTCGTTCAGTCCGTCGTGCTCACGGAGTATGAGTTCGATTTCACGTTGTAATTGGTCTATCTGCACTCCTTTCTGATATTCCACCAGCTCTCGCTCGGCTTGAAGGGCTTTTCGCTGCTTTGATGTCTCGGCTGTAAGTGGAACCTTGAACGATACTCCAACGTCCAGATTGTAGGTGTTGTGTACATTCTCGCGGTTGTAGTATGAGAATCGCACAAATGGTGCAATGGACATCGTCTGCAGATAATCGATGTTGCGGCGACGTGTCTCGAGCAAATCCATCTTCAGATCCATCTGACGGATGGTGTAGTGCTGTGAGTGGATATGATTAAGAAGGGCCTTGGCGTCGATAGCGGTGATTGTGGCTGACGGTGAACATGGCAGTTCGATGGTCACGCTGTCTGCGCTTATTGCTGTGAGCTGACGTTCGAGTTCTGCCTTTTCGTTGATTAGTTTCAGAAGGTCGTCGCTCGATATCTTCCCGTTTGACAACAGGTATGTCTGGGCATTCAGGAGAAGTGAGGTGTTTGCTATATGCTGACGCAGCAGCCCAAGCAGATGTCCGTAATATGTGTGACGTGCTGTATTCTTCTGAAGAACGAGGGTCATGTCGATAGCGTCTCGTTCACGTTCAAGCTGGCTCAACTCGCCTTTCAGCTGCAGTTCGCGGATTTTCCCTTGTCGCTTGTAAATGGAACTCTGGAAGATATTCCATTCGATTTCTGCCTGTGCTTTTGCGTTATATGCTACAAGCGGATCGTCGGGGTCGTAGCTGAGATTGTGCCCTGGACGTACATAAAGTTGTCCTTTGAAATCAATTCCTGTATGTGCTTTCATGGCTGAAATCTCTGCATCAACCAGTCGGTCGATGGCTTCAACACGTTCAGTCGTGACAAAATCTATATCAATGCTGTCAGAATAGGTTGCGGTATGTGAATCTGATGAGAATAGGAGGGAGTCCATCGCTGTAAAACGCGATTCAAATCTGCTCAGAAGAGCAGCCGACTCATCTTTACCTTGCGCTTTAGATATGTTGCAAGTAAGCGTCAGTAATAGTATTAATAATAATCTCACTTCACACAAATTTAGGTCTATAATTAAGCAAAGGTATATACTTTGTTTTAAAGGAACAAATAAAAAGCCTGTTTTTTAAGAAAATACAATAATAATTAAAGATTTTCGTTATTCTACACTAGATGAAAGCGGTTTTACGCATATTCCTGATGCTGCTGTCACTGCTTCCGATAGGGGCTGTGGCGCAGAATGACGTGCAGTTTACTGACTACACGCGGCTGAAGTCGTACTATAACCCGGCTGCTTCTGGCACCGATGGCAAGCTTAATGTCGCTGCGGCTTACAGCATGCAGTTTGTAGGCTATGACAATGCGCCTGCCACTATGTATGTGGGTGCTGACCTCCCGATTTTCTTCCTCAGCCCGCGCCACGGTGCCGGTGTTAGTCTCCTCAGCGATAAATTCGGTATGTTCAGTACTCAGAAGATATCCTTGCAATATGCCTATAATCTGCGTATTGGCAAGAAAGGACGTCTGGCTATAGGTGTACAGGGTGCTATTCTGATGGAGAAGATTGATCCGAGCGGGCTGAAATTCGAAACCGATAACGACCCAGTTCTGCCTTCGAGCGAGGTCAACGGACAGCATCTGGATTTGGCTGCCGGACTCTACTACTATCATCCGAAACTCTGGCTGGGATTGAGTTCGCACCACCTCGCAGAGCCTGTAATTGAGCTGGGTGAGCGTAATGAGTATGCCACCAAGAGAATGTATTATTTGATGGGCGGATGCAATATATCGTTAAAAAATACGTTTCTTTCTTTACAGCCGTCATTTATGGTGATGTCTGACATGCAGTCGTGGCGCGAGGATGTGCAGTGCCGTCTTGCCTACGACTATGAAGGCCGCAGCTTTTATGCGGGTGTGGGCTACAGCCCCGATGTCAGTGCAACATTCATGGTTGGCGGTAACTTCCACGGAGTCAGTCTCGGCTACTCCTATCAGATGTACACTACGGGCGTGGGACTAATCAACGGTTCGCACGAAATAACTGTCGGCTATCAGACCGACTTGGACTTCTTCAAGAAAGGTCGTAACCGCCACAAAAGTGTAAGATTCCTTTAAGAACTCAAAAACTTAAGAACTCACGAACTCAAAAACTCATTATATGAAAAAACTCTTATCAATTGCCACACTTGCAGCCACATTGCTGATGGTCTCGTGTATGGGCGGAACTAACCGTTCTGGATCAGGAGCAGCAGGAGGCGAAGTGACTGGCGTGAGCGGAACTACAGTTCAGGAGCCGGCTCCTTACGGCATGGTGCTTGTGAAGAGTGGTTCACTGAAAATGGGAACTGAAAAGACAGACTCCTTATGGGGAAAGCAGATGCCTCTGCGTGATATCTCTGTAGATGCATTCTGGATGGACGAACATGAAGTGACCAACTCCATGTATCGTCAGTTTGTGTATTGGGTACGTGACTCTATCATCCGTGAACGACTTGCAGATCCTGCTTACGGAGGTGATGAATCGTTCAAGATAGAGGAAGACAAGAATGGTGACCCTATCACTCCTTACCTCAACTGGCGTAAGGCAATTCCTTGGCGTAATCCGGACGAAGACCAGCAACGCGCAATAGAGAGTGTCTATACCTACCATCCTTTCGATGGCACAAAGATGCTCGATGCAAGCCAGATGATCTATCGCTACGAGACCTTTGACTATGCTATGGCAGCACAGCGCAAGTACAGGCTCAATCCAGAGGAACGCAACCTCAATACTGATGTTAAGGTTGATGCAAGGGATGTGGTGATGATATCCAAGGATACAGCTTATATCGACGACGAAGGTTTGATTCATCGCGAGACTATCACTCGTCCGTTGTCTTCAATGTGGGACTTTGTCAACACATATATAGTAAATATATATCCTGACACCACCTGCTGGGTGAACGATTTCAAGAATGCTGAGAATGAAATCTACATGCGTCAGTATTTCAGCAATTCCAACTATAACCAGTATCCTGTAGTAGGTGTAAGCTGGGAACAGGCAAACGCTTTCTGCCACTGGCGTACAGAATTCCTGATGCGCGGACTTGGTCCAAGTGCCAAGTACATTCAGCGCTATCGTCTCCCGACCGAGGCGGAGTGGGAATTTGCTGCTCGTGGACGTGACGGCAACGAACTCCCTTGGGAGCAGGACGACGTGAAGAGCGAGAAAGGTTGCTTCTATGCTAACTTCAAGCCCGATCGTGGTAACTATACCAAGGACGGCAACCTCATTACAAGCAAGGTGGGTATCTATAGTGCCAATTCCAATGGACTCTACGACATGGCTGGAAATGTGGCAGAGTGGACATCAACCGTATTCACGGAAGCGGGCGTTCTCTCCATGAGCGATATGAACCCTGAGCTTCGCTACAATGCAGCCAAGGAAGATCCTTATGCACTGAAGCGTAAGAGTGTTCGCGGCGGTTCGTGGAAAGACCCGGAGAGTTTCATAAAGTCGGCTTGGCGTTCTTACGAATATCAGAATGTAGGTCGCTCATTCGTCGGATTCCGTTGCGTACGTTCATACGTGGGTTCAGCTGGAAAACAGAGAAAACAGAAGTAAATAACATATAAAGTGAAGAGTGCAATCGTTCGGCTTGCCGAAAGGCTACGGGTAGGCGAGCTATGCTCGGGAATCGCTCCGAGCAACGCTCCGGAGAACATTGAATGAAGAATTCACTATACCGAAAGAACTTAAGAACTCAAGAACTCAAAAACTTAAGAACTTATTAACATGGGAAAGACCAGAAGAAGCCTTAATGCCATCCAGGCATGGCTACATACTAAACCAGGACAGACATTCCTCAACTTAGCATATTCATGGGGTGCATCCATCGTTATCCTTGGTGCCCTCTTTAAACTGACACACATTGCCGGCGCTGACCTCATGCTCTTCATCGGTATGGGAACCGAAGTCATTGTGTTCTTCATCTCAGGTTTCGATATTCCTTGGGAGGACGATGACGATGATGCAGCTGTATCAGATCAGGCTAAGCAAGAAGGTGGAGACGGCTCCGACGAGAGTCAGGCAGCTCCTGCCGTAGCTTCAGGCGCAGTCGGCTCACCGGTAATAGTTGCCGGTGGCAATGTAGGTGGCGGACCAATCATCATCGGTGGTGGCGGACCTGCAGTTGTCGGTAATATCCCTGCTGGAGCAACAGGCGCAGCAGTACAGGGTGAAGGTGCAACCATTGAATTTGCCGGAACCGCTGGAGCACCTGCTTCTGACGAACCTGTCGATGCAGCAACTTTGGCAGCTAACATCGCATCTGTTCAGGTGCCTCAAAGTCCATTTATGTCACCGGAAATGAAAGAAGCTACAGAAGCATACGTCAACCAGCTCAACGAACTCACCGAGATTCTGCGTCAGGTGGCAGAGCAGTCTGCACGTCTTACACGCGACTCGGAAGAGATGGAGACTATGAACCGCACACTTACCGGCATCAACCGCTTCTACGAACTGCAATTGCGCAGCGTAGGTCAGCAGTCGGCAACTATCGACGACGTGAACACTCAGACCAAGCGTCTTGCCGAACAGCTTTCTGAACTCAACGGCGTTTATGCCCGTATGGTGGAAGCATTAAAGATGAAGATCAACTAATCTTAAATTAGGAAATCAGAAGATGGGAATCCAAAAACGAAGAGTCTCACCGCGTCAGAAGATGATTAACCTGATGTACGTTGTGCTTATGGCAATGCTTGCGCTCAACGTGTCTTCAGACGTGCTTAACGGTTTCTCCCTCGTTGACGAAGGACTGAACCGCTCAGCCAATAATGCATCTTCGCAGAACTCTGCCATCTACACCGAGATGGAGGCTGCCATGAAGCAGAATCCTGAGAAGGTGCGTGAATGGTATGACAAGGCGCATCTGGTGAAAACCATGTCAGACTCGATATATCAGTTTGCTGAAGACCTGAAATGGCGAATCGTTCGCGAAGCCGACGGTGATGAGGCAGACCTTCATAATATCAGCGGCAAGGAAAACCTTGAAGCTGCTACTCACGTCATGCTGGCCCCAGGAGTAGGGCAGGGCGATGAACTCTACGAAGCCATCAACCGCTACCGCACACGTATCGTGGCTATGGTCAACGACTCGTCACAGCGTCGTATCATCAGCGACAACCTCTCCACCGAAGTGCCAAAGAAAGGAAAACTGCTCGGAAAGAACTGGCAGGAGTATATGTTTGAGAATACACCTGTGGCTGCAGCTGTCACACTGCTAACAAAACTGCAGAATGATGTCCGCTATGCTGAAGGTGAGATTCTTCACCAGCTCATTTCCAACATCGACGTGAAGGACGTTCGTGTGAACCAGATTAACGCCTATGTCATTCCTTCCGCACAGACTGTCGTTCGTGGCGGCAAGTTCTCTGCACAGATTATCATGGCTGCTGTGGATACAACCCAGCGTCCTGAGATATACATTGGTAATACTCTGTTGAAGTCCTCTCACGGAATGTATGAGACTATATGCAACTCTACAGGCGATTTCACACTGCGTGGATTCCTTGAGATGCGTAATGGTGACGGAGAAACTATCCGTCGTGAGTTCAGTCAGCCATATACTGTTGTTGAACCTTCTGCAACCGTGTCTGCGACTATGATGAACATGCTCTATGCTGGTTATCAGAACCCTATCAGCGTCAGTGTGCCTGGAGTGCCAATCAACCGCATCAATGCCACTATGTCGGGTGGTTCGCTCACCAAGAAGGGTGATGGCAGCTATATTGCCGTTCCTTCAGCAGTGGGTTCAGATGTGACCATCACTGTAACTGCCGACAATGAGGGCAGACAGCAGGAAATGGGTAAGTTTACATTCCATGTGCGCAAACTCCCAGATCCGTCTGCGTTCCTCGACGTGCGTGATGCAAACGGCAATGTCAACCGCTACAAAGGTGGTGTGCCAATCGCCAAGGCTGCTATGCTTGCCACTCAGGGTGTGAGTGCAGCCATAGACGACGGACTGCTCGATATTCCGTTCCGTGTCATCAGCTTTGAGACAGTCTTCACCGACAACCTCGGCAACGCACTGCTCGAGAAGTCGGCTGGTGCAAACTTCTCCGACCGCCAGAAACAGATGATGCGTACCCTCTCCCGAGGCAAGCGTTTCAATATATCACGTGTGCATGCCATCGGTCCTGACGGCATCGAGCGTACGCTCCCCTATGCACTTGAAGTTATAGTAAACTAAATTAGAATTTGATTATGAAAAGAGTTCTGTCAATCATAGCGGTGGTAATTCTTCAGACCTCTATCTTCGGGGTCGATGCCATAGCACAACCATCCAAGACCCGTGTCAATGGTACTACTACAAGTACCACCACCACTACGACTTCTAGTACGAATCGTACAAAGGCAAATGTGAGTCGTGCGGATCTGATGTTCCCTACAGCTGTGTCTATGTCTGACGAGGTGATGTGGCGCCGCGATATCTATCGTCAACTCGACTTGATGGCCGACGACAATGCAGCCCTTTACTATCCTCAGAAGCCAAACGGTAATGAGATGAACCTCTTTGCTGTAATGTTCCGTCTGTTCAGCACAGGAAAACTCCCTGTTTACGAACCCACTCAGAGCGGTGTGGAGGATTTCAGTGATGCCAACCGCATGCATTTCAAGGATTTCCTGGCAAAATGGGGCATCCCCTATGAGATGGAAGGCAACCGCTATAAAATCGAGGATATCGATATTCCAAGCGATGAGGTCAAGGGATTCTTTGTAAAGGAGAGTTCGTACTACGACCAGAATACAGCGACATACAACAAACGTATTACAGCACTCTGTCCGCTGCTCTACCGCAGTGACGACTATTTCTCCATGGACGAGCGTCAGTGGCCGCTGTTCTGGGTTAAGATGGATGACATAGAGCCTTATCTCAGCCAGTATATGGTGATGACTTCGAATGTCAATAATGCAGCTCGTATGTCCATAGCCGATTATTTTGCCACTAACCGCTACAAGGGCAAGATATTCATGACCAACAATATGCAGGGCAAGTCGCTCCAGCAGCAGGTTGCTCAGCGTGACGTGGCTGCTACCGACACACTCAACATGATTGATCCTACAACCGCGCGTCAGCTCAAACTCCTCAATAGCGAGCAACTGCGTATAGAGAAGGAGATGTCTGACTTCGAGGAACACATCTGGACAACTCCTGTTGACAGTGCTGAACTTGCAGCAAGAGACTCCATCGCTGCCGCTAACGCAAAGGGTAAGAAAGCCAAGAAATCATCTTCTAGTAGCAGTTCTGCATCCTCTTCACGTTCGTCACGCCGCAGCGAATCTGCAACTAAGACCAAGAAGGAACGTTCATCATCTTCATCCTCTTCTTCGAGCGGTCCCCGCGTCTCAGTACGAAGACAGAGACATTAAAGACCCCCTCTAACTCCCCCAAGGGGGAGGAAGTGAAGGGTGAAGGGTGAAGTGATGGTACCGGTGCTATCACTTCACCCTTCACCCTTCACTATTTTTGCACAAAATCACGTTTTTGTGCAATCTGGTGCACGTTTTTGTACAATTTGTGCATTTTTTTGTATCTATATGAATTTATGTGGGATTAAATTCCTAACTTTGCACACTGAAACCAACTATGGGTATATTGTGTCCGTATGTTACGGATTGTACAGCCTATAGGTTTTTGTATTTATCGCATAGTATTTGTCACATAAATTTTGTAGAAAGACAAAACCAAATATTTTTTTATTACAAAGTTTTTATGAGTTTAAAAATCATTGTACTCGCAAAGCAGGTTCCCGACACACGTAATGTCGGTAAGGACGCTATGACCGCTGAAGGAACAGTGAATCGCGCCGCACTGCCTGCAATCTTCAACCCTGAAGATTTGAATGCATTGGAACAGGCTCTGCGCCTCAAGGAGCAGAACCCTGGTTCGTCAGTTGGAATCCTCACGATGGGCCCTCCACGTGCAGGTGAAATCATCCGTCAAGGACTTTATCGTGGAGCCGACACAGGTTGGCTTCTTACAGACCGTCTTTTTGCCGGTGCCGACACTTTGGCAACAAGCTATGCACTTGCTACAGCCATCAAGAAGATCGGTGACGTTGACATCGTAATCGGTGGTCGTCAGGCAATCGACGGTGATACAGCTCAGGTTGGTCCTCAGGTTGCTCAGAAACTTGGACTCAACCAGGTTACTTATGCAGAAGAGATTCTGAAGATTGAAAACGGTAAGGCTACCATCCGCCGTCACATCGACGGTGGTGTGGAAACAGTTGAGGCTCCACTGCCAGTGGTAATCACTGTTAACGGAAGTGCAGCACCATGCCGCCCTTGCAATGCCAAGCTTGTTATGAAGTACAAGTATGCTACATGCCCAATGGAGCGTCCTGCAGAGAAGGACGAGCGTATGGAGGCACTCTATGCACAGCGTGACTACCTCACACTCAACCAGTGGTCAGTAGCAGACGTCGACGGCGATGTCAACCAGTGTGGTTTGGCAGGTTCACCAACCAAGGTGAAAGCCGTTAAGAACATCGTGTTCCAGGCTAAGGAGTCGAAAACTTTGACGGCTTCTGACGCTGATGTCGAGGGAATGATCAAAGAATTGTTGGAAGAAAAAATTATTGGCTAACGAGATATGAACAACGTATTTGTATATTGCGAAATAGAAGGTACTCAAGTACAGGAAGTATCTCAGGAATTGCTGACCAAGGGTCGCAAACTCGCTAATCAGCTGAACGTGGAACTCCACGCCGTTGTTGCCGGAACAGGCATCAAGGGTAAGGTGGAAGACCAGATTCTCCCTTACGGTGTTGACAAGCTTTTCGTGTTCGACGCACCAGAACTTTTCCCTTACACTTCAGCTCCTCACACAGACATCCTGGTTAACCTCTTCAAGGAAGAGCAGCCACAGATTTGCCTCATGGGTGCAACTGTCATCGGTCGTGACCTCGGTCCACGCGTAAGTTCTTCGCTCACCAGCGGTCTTACTGCCGACTGTACTCAGCTTGAGATTGGTCCTTACGATGAAGCTAAGACTGGCAAGCACTTCGACAATCTGCTCTATCAGATCCGTCCTGCTTTCGGTGGTAACATCGTTGCAACAATCGTTAACCCTGAGCACCGTCCACAGATGGCAACTGTACGTTCAGGTGTGATGCAGAAGTCTCTCTACGAAGGCAACTGCCGCAAGGAAGTTGTGTTCCCAGAGGTTTCAAAGTATGTTAGCCCAGAGGCATTCGTAGTTAAGGTGCTCGACCACCATGTTGAGGCTGCAAAGCACAACCTCAAGGGTGCTCCAATCGTTATCGCCGGTGGTTACGGTATGGGTTCAAAGGAAGGCTTCGATATGCTCTTCGACCTCGCCAAGGTTCTTCACGGTGAAGTCGGTGGCTCTCGTGCCGCTGTCGATGCAGGCTTCTGCGACCACGACCGTCAGATTGGTCAGACTGGTGTAACTGTTCACCCGAAGGTTTATATCGCTTGCGGTATCTCTGGTCAGATCCAGCACATTGCCGGTATGCAGGATTCAGGCATCATCATCTCTGTCAACAGCGATCCCGACGCTCCAATCAACAAGATTGCCGACTACGTCATCGTTGGTACAGTAGAAGAGGTTGTTCCAAAGTTAATTAAGTACTATAAGCAGAATAGTAAATAAGAGCCTCACCCCCATCCCCTCTCCAATAGAGAGGGGCGTGGTTAGAACTATATGGGATTCTTTTATGAGACTGCGGCTCCTGACCGTTACGATCTCCTAAAACATTTTGCAAAGAGCAACCGCTTGTCTATGACAGAAAGCGAAACGATTCTTTGGGAAGCTCTTAGAAAAGAAATCAGAGGATTTCATTTTAGGCGTCAACATCCTATTGGCGATTATATAGCAGACTTTGTATGTCTATCTTGTAATTTGGTGATAGAAGTTGATGGTGCTTACCACGAGCAGCCACTACAGCAGGTGGATGATGAAGTCCGAACAAGGTTCTTAACCAGTAGAGGTTTTACGGTTATCCGTATTTGGAACGAAGAAATTAAGAATGACCTACCAGAGGTTATTGAGAGAATAAAAAACTATTTGTATAATGAATAAATTAATCTCCGACTCCGCTCGCATTGCAAAGGTATATACTCCCCTCTCTCTGGGAGAGGGGTCGGGGGTGAGGCTTAATAATGATTAATCCCGAAATAGAATTTCACCTTCATCACCCATTGATGAAGCGTGTCGTAGAACTTAAGGAAAAGGGCTACGAAGATGCAAAGACATACGCCGATGCACCAGTTGACTACGAAGATGCAATCGAGAACTACAAGCGCATCCTCGACATCACAGGCGATGTAGCTGCTAACATTATCGAACCAAACTCCGAGAGCGTTGACCTCGAAGGTCCACACCTCGAGAACGGTCGTATGATCTATGCAAGCAAAACATTCGAAAACCTCGACGCTACTCGCAAGGCAGGTCTTCACGGAATCAGCATGCCACGTCGTTACGGCGGTCTTAACCTCCCTAACGCTGTGTTCTCAATGCTCAGCGAAGTAATCTCTGCTGCCGACGCAGGTTTCCAGAACATCTGGTCACTCCAGAGCTGTATCGACACTCTCTATGAGTTCGGTTCAGAGGAGCAGCGCCAGAAGTTCATCCCACGCGTTTGCGCAGGCGAAGGCATGTCTATGGACCTCACTGAGCCAGACGCAGGTTCTGACCTCCAGCGCGTAATGCTCAAGGCAACATACGATGAGAAGGAAGACTGCTGGCGTCTCAACGGCGTTAAGCGCTTCATCACCAACGGTGACTCTGACATCCACCTCGTACTTGCTCGTTCAGAGGAAGGCACAAAGGACGGGCGCGGACTCTCTATGTTCATCTACGACAAGCGCGATGGCGGCGTAAACGTACGTCATATCGAGCACAAGCTCGGTATCCACGGCAGCCCAACATGTGAGCTTACCTACAAGAACGCTAAGGCTTACCTCTGCGGTGACCGCAAGCTCGGTCTTATCAAGTATGTCATGGCACTTATGAACGGTGCACGTCTTGGTATCGCTGCACAGTCAGTAGGTGTTGAGCAGGAAGCTTACAAGGAAGGTCTTGCTTACGCTAAGGAACGTGCACAGTTCGGTCAGAAGATCATCGAATTCCCAGCTGTTTACGACATGCTCGCACGCATGAAGGCTAAGCTCGATGCTGGTCGTTCACTCCTCTACATGACAGCACGCTATGTAGATGTTTACAAGGCACTCGAAGACATCCAGCGCGACCGCAAGCTCACTCCAGAAGAGCGTCAGGAACTCAAGAAGTACACTCGTCTTGCTGATGCGTTCACTCCTCTTGCAAAGGGTATGAACTCTGAATATGCAAACCAGAACGCTTACGATGCAATCTCCATCCACGGAGGTTCAGGTTTCATCATGGAGTACAAGAGCCAGCGCCTCTTCCGCGACGCACGTATCTTCTCTATCTACGAGGGTACTACCCAGCTCCAGGTTGTTGCAGCTATCCGCTACATCACCAACGGCACACTCCTCGGCATCATCAAGGAAATGGCTGAAGCACCAGTTTCTGCTGAACTCCAGTCACTCAAGGCACGTGTTGAGAAACTCATCCCAGTTTACGAGGATGCCCTCAACTACGTTAAGTCACTTGAGAATCAGGAAGCACACGACTTCCTCGCTCGTCGTCTCTACGACATGACAGCAGAGATCGTGATGTCACTCCTCATCCTCGACGACGCAACCCGCGCACCTGAACTCTTCGCTAAGTCTGCAAACGTATATGTTCGCATGACAGAGGAAGACGTTCTTGGCAAGGCTGCCTACATCAAGAACTTTACTGTAGCAGACCTCCCATCATTCCGCGCTGTAGAGCCAGAAGCTGAAGCAGAAGCATAAACGCTTCGCACACATATATACAATAAACTCCCCATCGCATCCTTTTGCGGTGGGGAGTTTTTTTGTTTAACATGTTTATCGTTGCGTAGCAACATGTTTTTTATTTACGACATGCACCTTTGGTGCGATTTAACAGATTTATCGGATTAATCGCTAAGCGATTTAATTGATTGTAATCTGTATTCGTTAAATCCGTTTAATTGTTGCTCAGCAACATGTTTTATCAAGGATTTTAATAAAGATTATTGTTGGATTTCTTGGGAGCTTTTTCCAAAGCGACCAATGTTGAGAACTTGACAAATAAAAAAAATGATAAAAAAATCTATAAAATAATTTGGTTTATATTATAAACTTCTTTACCTTTGCAGCGTAGTTCGAACACAAAAGGCCAAAATACCGCTTTCTGCAGGAGTGTTATTGCGGTCCCGAGATTCAAAAAGAATTTTGACAACATCTTAAAAAAGAAAGAATTATGGAAGCAAAAACCAATTTGACTGCAGAACGCAGTCTGGATATTATTCGTGAATCAATTGAGCGTAGCCAGCGCACAATTACAAAAAATTCAGCAGTGCCACTTATTTGGTGGGGTAGTCTGACGGTTGTTATGTCCCTGCTGATAGTATATCTTTGGAAAAACCAGGGAGGTCCGGTTTGGAATGTACTCTGGTTTGCTATGTGGCCTATAGGTTATGTTGGTAATCGCTTCATCGATAAACGCCAGACTCCTACACCTCCAAGTTTCGTAGGTAAGACCATTGGTCATGTATGGGCAACATTTGGCATCATGTGCGGATTGTTCAGCTGGATTGTCTGCCTTGCTTGCATGGGATGGTTGCCTATAGAAGTACTTGGAAGAGGCCCCCATATCTCTATCAACCTGACTGCCATTATCGCACTTTGCTTCGGTATGGCAACAACGATTACAGGCTTCATCCTCAAAAGCACTGTTATAGACATCTGCGGAATCATTGCCGGTGTTGGCGGTTTCTTTATGGCGTTGCAATTCCCTGGCCAGGCAGAGCAACTCTTTGTGATGGCTGCTGTAGCGGTTGTGGCACTGATTATTCCAGGTCTGGTTGTATATATAAAGAATAAATCATAGGAGACCAGAGCAATGTTTACACCATTAGACCCCCTGCTACATTCAGAGCTTCGACTGGCTGTCATGTCCCTGCTTGTAACTGCGGATGAGGCTGAGTTCCCGTATATCAAGGAGCAGACGGGAGCCACGGCAGGCAACCTCAGTGTGCAGATCGACAAGCTCTCTGCTGCGGGATACATTGAGGTGGAAAAGACCTTCAAGGGGAAGAAACCCTGTACGCTCTGCCGTATCACCCCGACAGGTCTGAAAGCCTTCGAGGACTATGTTGAGGCATTGAAAACCTACCTCAATGTGACCTGATTCTCATTGAAAATAGTCCCACAGCGTTGTGGGAAAAAAGTTTCAGCCACAGTGGAACCAAATTTTCACTGGGACTGAAACTTTTTTTTCTCTCTCAGCGAAACTTTAGTTTCTCTCTCACTGAAACTTTTGTTTCTCTTCGGTGATACTTTTTTACTTCTGTAGTTTAACGATTTTGATTGACTATTTTCAGCCTTAATTGTAATATGGGTTGACTTTGGTTAATACATATTTTTAATCTCGGTTGTCAATTATTGTTGCTTATTTATGATATCAGTTGATTGTGTTTCTGTAAAAAAAATTTAAGAAAAATGAAGATTGTTTAAGATAAAATACTTATTTTTGCAAAATATCTTACTAAACACCTCTTTTGACTAACAATTTAACACCTATAATTATATGAAAAAACACGTTCAACCTATTAACAGACTTAGTCGTCTGTCATGGCTGAAGGCTATGCTGATGACTGCAGTGTTGCTGCTTGCTTTTGGAGCCGACGAGGCTTCCGCATGTAAGCTTGAAGACACATACCGTTACAACGTGACGTTGGAGGGTACTCACCAGCTGAGGCTGAAGATGCCGCTCTACGACAAGGACGACTACGACTGCTGGATAGTCTCAGGTGCTGTGTATATCCAGCCGGAGGGTGGAAGCAAGGAAACCCTATTCTACTACGAATCGCAGAGAGACATCGACCGCGGCGATTACCTCCCCCGCATCTACAGCTACAGGGGTGTGGACGGTTCGATGATTCTCTATCGCGACCGTGGTTACAGCAATGTGAGCATTGGCACCAGCATGGGCAATGAACTCTGTCCGTGTGTGGACAATCAGGACTATGCCATTGTGAATCTGCTGTGGGACATCCCCTATAAGTACCGAGGCAAGAAAGTGACCATCTCGTGGAGCATCCACCACAATGGTAACATGACTGAGTACAACAAATGGATAAGCATCGATCCCACGACCATAAGCATTCCAGCCGCTCCTCAGCTGCAGCATCCCATGCTCATGGACCCGATCATATCCTACGAGACCGGACATCCCAATCAGATTCTGGTGCCCTATATGATTGCGACCAACAAATTGCAGAAGATGACAGCCCACTACACCGAGGTCTATCCGTCGGGAAGTGTCAACAGGACTGTCACCCTTCCAACCACGACGTCC
This sequence comes from uncultured Bacteroidales bacterium, assembly GCA_902776985.1. Taxonomy (GTDB): domain Bacteria; phylum Bacteroidota; class Bacteroidia; order Bacteroidales; family Bacteroidaceae; genus UBA3839. The sequence continues at coordinate 23,776 of CACYSD010000013.1, read as the reverse complement.
GACTTCATGCGTCTGCCTGCCGACATTTGTATTCGCGATTTCTACATCGAGTCAACTTATACGGACACTGAGGACAAGACGCAGACTACCCAGTCCACGAAGTGCGACCTGCCGATTCTGCACCATCCTCAAGGTCTCTCTGCAGCCCTGCAGCCAAACGGCAAGGTCATGCTGCGATGGAAGGTCAACAATTTCAATTGGAAAGACATCACCAGTACGGACACTTGGGAGATTCAGCGTAACGTGACGGGTGACCCCACCAACGGACAGTGGACCAGTCTGGGTCAGTTGAGTTATGATGACAAGGAGAGAGAATTCACTTTCGAGGATGACAAATTGCTGGCCTTCTACCAGCAGGCTCCCGTCTATTATCGTGTCAGGCGTGTCATCACAGCTGTATGGGGCTGGACTCCAGAGAGCGGCTATGCCACCACCATGCTGCCTGCAACGCTTGCGCTGCCTTCCATCACTGAGGCAACCGTGAGCCGCAATGGCACATGGAACGACAACGTACATAGCGTATTGCTGAAATTCAAGGGACGTATGCTGACAGACAACTTTGCCACAGCCACTCCCGAATACGACAAGAACAACTACCTGGTGTTGCGCGACTCCAACGACTGGAAACTCTTCGTGCGGCTCGTGAAGGATGCCAACGGCTCGAAGGATATCCATGCCATCATGGCTGCCGACATCACCACGAGCTATTCAGTCGGTTCCCTGAGCGACATCCCCTACCAGGGAATCTTCAATGGAAACGGACACACGCTCACTGTCAACATCAATGGCGGCAGCGTTTCGGGCATGGCACCGTTCAACCGTGTGAAGAACGCCACGATTAAGAACCTGCGCGTTGTCGGAACCGTCAGCGGCGGTATCCACTCAGCCGGTTTGATAGGCTTTGTCAGCTCGGGTACGGCAACCGTTGAAAACTGTCATATCTCTACACAAGTGACAGCGCAGGGAAATGCCAATAACGCTCCTCACGCCGGTGGTATTATCGGACATGGTGGAACGACAACTATAACTATCCGCTACTGTCTGTTCGATGGAACGGTCGTTGCCGACAATACCACCGGAAAGGACATGAGTGACAGCTATGTAGGTTCGTTCTTAGGCTGGTCAGACAATGGTAGGCCACAAACAATATCGAACAATCTTGAACGTGGTACATACATTGGTTTCTCACACAACGGTGCCAACTACATAAATTTAGGCGTACCAACAAACATTGGCGGCACCAACAACTACAACTCCAACAACTGGGGTGAGACGAACAAGACCACAGGACTTGCACCCGACCAGTTGGCATCAGCCTTGGGCAGCCAGTGGAAGGTGGAAGGCGGCACCGTATTGCCCAAAATGAGTACAGATGATGAAAGCGCTCATAAAACCCTGATTTGGGACGACCGTGCCAAGGTGGTGCTGAATGTCAATAAATATGTAGACGTCACCAATGACAATACATTTAGCATCAGAAGCGAAGATGACTGGAAAGCCTTCGCGGCAGCGGTGAAAGCGTCAAAGGGGGACTATGCAGTTAACTGCAAACTGATGACCGATATCACCGTAAGCGAGCCCTTGGAAAAATACTCAGGCTCTATCGAAGGTAACGGTCATACCATCACGCTTAATCTCACAAAGTCCAACTTATATTATTCACTCATCCGATATGGCTATAGTATCATAACCATTCGTAATCTGAATGTTAAAGGCGTAGTTAGTGGTAGTGATTACTGTGCTGGGCTTATTGGGATGTTGAGCAACGACATGGCCAACCTAACTGTCGAAAACTGTCATGTTTCAGCAAACATATCAACATCCAATGATGGTTATGCAGCTGGATTTGTGGCTAATGCGAACTCTGGTAAAGTAACCCTCCGTAACTGTCTTTTTGACGGGAACGTGTCTTTTACCGGTTTGAACTCTTACTCTATGGTTGCCTCTTTTGTCAACCGCTCTCATAGAGCGCAGGATATGACGGTGGAGAACTGTCTGGAGAATGGCACCTACAATGGATATAATAATGTAGTAGCCGTTGGCTATTACGATGGAAATAGCCATAAGGCATGGGATGGTGGCATCAATGTCTGGACATACGCTACCATTGGTTTCAAAGAGATTAACCACATAGGCGACGGGACTCCTGAGCAACTCGCTGCGAAATTGGGCAGTCAGTGGCAGGTAAAGGATGGCAAGGTCGTTCCCATTCAGGATAATGGTCCTCTCTACACCGAACGTCGTGAAGTGACAGAGAATGAACGACTTGAAGGACAGCTGACCATGGATCTGAAGACCTCGTGTGTTGACCATGTGTTCTACCTGTCAGTTGAGCCAGGCGAATCCACCATGCCCCTGTCCGTCGATGACGAATTTGCAGTTACCAAGACCGAGACGGGCGACCTGGCAGTCTATAAGTTCGACAACAACGTGGTGATTGGTGAAGTGAAGGCAGACACGTTGCAGAATGCCGTGTCGTTGTCGTGGGAATGTACCCGCGGACTTGCCGACTACTTCCGCATCAAGCGCTACGACAAGCAGACTCCAGACAAGATTGAGGTGCTGGAGGCTGAGTATTCTGAAATGGCATACATGGACCGCACCGTGCGTCCGCAGCACACCTACACATATATTATTGAGGGTGTGACTCAGTGCGAGGGTGAGAACGTGAGCAAGGCAACGGTTGACGGCTGCTGCGTACCGACAGGTATGGTTCGCGGATATGTGCGTCTAACCAATGGAACCGGACTGGCTGGCTATACAGTCGTCGCCGAGCCTGTAGGAAACATTCCTGGAGCCGAGGTGAAGTCGTGCGAGACCGACGAAACCGGTTACTTCGAGATTGGCGGACTCGTCTATAGCAAATATGGTGAATACTCACTGAGTGTGACCGACCCAAACCGAGAAGCATCGTTCGACTCGCAAATCGTCACCTTCGATGAGGATGTGAACCTGCAGACCAACCTGATATTCACACAGACAAACTATTACATCTTCTCCGGTTACGTGCTCTACGAGGGCAGTAGCATTCCTGTATCGGGTGTCCGCTTCCTGCGCGACGGAGTAGAGGTGGTCAATTCCAATGGTAAGCCAGTCACGACCAATAACCAGGGAGCCTTCGAGGTAAGTATTCCTCAGGGCAGCCACCAGATTCAGATTGTGAAGGACGGTCACGTCTTCCAGAACAATGGTTACTACATAACCGAAGGTGCACTGCCTGACTCTACTTGGCATAACTGGCAGAAGAGCATCAGCGAAGTCTATCTCTGGGATCAGACCAAGGTGAACCTGCAGGGACGCGTTGTCGGTGGTAATGATCAGGGACTTCTGGCTCTGGGCAAGTCTCTCTCGAAGAACAACCTGGGTCAGGACATCACTATCGTAATGCAACTCGAAGGTGACAACACATCTTGGATTGTGCGCGACCAGCTTAACTCCTCTGTTACCGAACGCCACGACGAGTTCTTGCACGGTGTTAACGACACAACTAAGGTTGACGCATACCGCCACCGCATAGTCATACATCCTGACCTGAAGACAGGTGAGTACAGCGTGCCGATGTATCCTGTGAAATACAAGGTGAAGGAAGTATATGCAAAGGGTTATTCAACTCTCTTCCAGACAGGTATGGTCAGCGAAACCATCGACCTGAACAACTATCACAATGGCGATACCGCGGTTTATTCACGCATCTACCACAGTCAGCCTACACTCGACATCTGGCAGTTCAACGGTACTCAGGATCGCTACTACGGTATCAAGCAATATACATCTCAGGACAATGCCGGTATACGCGACACCGTGGCTCTATGGAGAAAGACCGACAGTGGCGGCAAATATACGCTCGGCTATCCAGTGTTCATGGCAGGCGCCTCGGTACCTATGTTTCTCTCTGCACGTGAGGAATACCGATATAACAACGATGCATTCGGTGATCTCGACATCGTACAGCTCGACGGAGGACGTGTGATTGCCGGCAACCAGCTGGTGGGCTACGACCAGACCGACGAGATAGATCTCGACGACGAAGGCCAGGGCACATACGTGTTCACTCCGCAGAACCTGACCTTAATGCTTGAAGACGATATGGCGCTGCGCACTCTGAAGTTCACCCTCGAATACGATGGCAGCTTCTACGACATCAAGCCGATTGAAGCCTACGTGATGGCTGCACTGGCAAAGCCGCAGGGCAGACGAATCATTGCAGGTCAGAATACTCACCTTATCGACATTCTCCGCGACCCACCAGGAGCCGGCAGTTCTGCATACATAGAGAAAGGCTCGAAGATGAGCTACAGCTACAATGCCGACTATAATGTGCAGATGGGTATCAACATGAAGGTGGGAGTAGGTTCAGGTGCCAATTACTACACAGGTATCTGGGCTGGTGTCGGAAGCGGTACCATTGCCGGAACCACAGCAACCAGCGACAACCTCGGTAGTCTGTCGTACGACCTCGCTACTTCCTACTATCAGGACTGGAGCTACGAATACGAGTTTGAGACCAAGGAGAAGATATCCACCAGCAGCAATGTGAAGGAAGTGGGTATGAACTCCGACGTATATATTGGTATGACCGACAATGTCATCGTTGAGGATGCTGTTGCTGTTCGTGCAGTGAACAGTGCTGCTATGCAGCGTCTGCTTCCTGGAATGGGTGGCAAGACCACGGTCGACGGCCACGTATTCGACGTGACGGGTACAGCCAAGGTGCTGGCACGTGGATGGGACGCAGAGAAGAAAGACTCTGTATATCTCGTTCGTGACGAGGTGATGCAGCTCTCTTCAAAGATAAATACCACTTTTGCTCATTCTCAGAGCTACCTTCTTACCGAACTTATTCCGACACTCCTGCGTACACGAAATGCCTTGCTGATGGATTCAACCACCACAAGCACTTACGCCCAGACATTGGCGAACAAACAGAAGAGACCAGTCTATGTGAGCAAGGTTTCCACAACCAATCCGTACTTCTCAATGGAAAATTACTACGACACGTATAAACCAACGGGAGTAAAAGACGAGTGGACCGACTCCATAAAAGCCCTGAACTCCCAGATAGCTACATGGGTGGGATTCATTGCTGCCAACGAGAAGGAGAAACTGGAGGCTTATGACTTGGTTAAGGTATATGACTTCGACGGACGCTCGGAAGTGGAGTACAGCGAGTCGTTCACGACCTCAGAGGGCCTGCACCGCTACTGGAAGATACCGAGTGCGGTGAACCTGACAGGTGAGGACACCTTCAGCAGAAGTACCAGTAACAACTCGAAGTATTCCATGACTAACGATGACGACTATAATATCGTAGCTGTGGACTTCAAAGCCGGAGGTGTGAAGTTCAGTATCAACATCACTCCGCTCTTCGGTTTCGACTTCAACTACCAGAACGGTAAGAGCGAGGAATACAGCAAGGAGACGGGTTTCACTCTCTCGTGTGATCGTAAGTCAAGCCTTACGGTGGCTGTGTACAAGACCCGTGAAATCAGTTCCGACAGCATTGCCAAACTGTCCAATTTCTTCAAGTCGGACAGCCTGAATGTGTTCTACAAGCATGTTGAGGACAACCTTAAGAGCATCTACAACGGTCGTCCGGGCAGCAGCAATACCACAAGCTACATAACTAGCATTAGCGATGTGCCTAAATACAGGAACTTGGTGTTCCGCACTCTTGCCGGTGCTACAGGTAGTCCATGGGAAGAGGAGCGACGGACTATGTTCTACAACCCAGGAACCATCCTCGACCACGGAACAGAACAGATTAACAAACTGCGTATATGGACGGAAGTGCCGAGCGTGTCGAACGTGCCCTACGGCGAGCCGGCGCGATTCACTCTCTACATGGTCAATGAGAGCGACCTGCCCGACCGAGTGTCACATTCATTCAAATTCTACTCCGACGACGCAGCTAATCCAAAGGGTGCCAAGATATATATCGACGGTGTGCCTCTGAACGGTGGAGGAGCAGACATCTGGCTCGATGCCAATGAAGTGGTTGAGAAGCAGGTGGAGGTGTATGCCGGTCCTGAATACGACTACGAGAACCTGGCAATTTGCCTCTTCGACGAAGACGACCTTTCGCATATCTACACAACAAACATATCCGCTCACTTCGTGCCGTCGGCTGGAAAAATAAACATCTCCAAGCCTGGTGACAAGTGGGTAGTGAACACCGAATCGGCCTACGACAAGGAAAAGAAAGCTTACTATCTGCCTATCCACATCGACGGCTTCGACGTGAACTTCCGCAACTTCGACCACATTGAGCTGCAGTATAAGCTCTCGAACCAGGGCGATAAGGACTGGGTGAACGTATGCTCCTACTATCCGAATACGGAGGAGGGTGCACGTCTGATGGCTCTGGCTTCGGGTGAGAAGAAACTGATGGAGCACGACGGCTACATCGATGCCTTCTTCTACGGCGAGACCGACCCGATTGAACAGTACTACGACATCCGTGCCGTAACTTTCTGCCGCCACGGCAACGGCTACCTGACCAATTCTTCGAACATCCTCACAGGTATCAAGGATACCCGCCGTCCGCAAGTGTTCGGCACTCCACAGCCTGTGGATGGTATTCTCGGCATCGGCGATGACATCATCCTCCGATTCTCAGAACCGATTGCAGGAAACTACCTGTCGGAAGTAAACAACTTCCAGATTATCGGACAGACCAACTCAAGCAATCTCTCTCTGTCGTCGTCGCTTCACTTCAATGGATCTGGAGCAGCCTTGGCTCAGGCAGACCGCAGTCTGGAGGGACGTTCGTTCACTGTGGATGTGATGCTTAACCCCGAGCATAATGGACAGCCAATGACATTCTTCTCACATGGCTACGATAATTATGCAATGGAACTCGGACTTACCGCCGACCACCGGCTCACAGTTGCTATCCAGCACAACGATACCATACCTGCAACCGTGTTCACAGCCGACAAACCTTGCAAGTTCGACGGCTTAAGAGAGGTGTTCTTCCTCTTCGACACCGATGTCGATGAATTCACGACCAAGATATCCTTCTACGACGGAAATACAGAGGTTGGCTCATTTACCTATCCTAACGTTTATTTAGGTTCGGGAAGCATTATCCTCGGTAGGTCGGTTAACGAATTGCTGAAGGGCTTTAAGCATTACACCGGTGATATGCTGGAATTCCGACTGTGGAACCATGCGCTCAGCAAGGCTGAGATGAACAGCTATCGCCAGAAGAGACTTAACGGTTATGAACTGGGACTTCTCGACAACTATCCTCTTAGCGAGGGTAAGGGCAACTACAGTTACAACCGCACTGCCGGAGGCAGCGACCTCATGATTATCGGACCGACGTGGAAGATGCCTGACGGAATCGGTATGAAACTCGACGGAGATAAAGGTTTCCGCCTTGACAGCAGACCTTTCAACCGTTATGACCATGAAGACTACACTATGGCGTTCTGGTTCCGCACCGAGGATGCTAACGGAACTCTCTTCTCAAATGGTCCTGCTACTACCGAACCGGGTGCCAAGTCGCACTTCAACTTCGCAGTGAAGGATGGAATCATGAACCTGAGCCTGAGCGGACTGGAACTTAGTACGTCGTCTTATATAAGTGACGGTAATTGGCACCATGCGGCTCTGACCGTGAACCGTTCAAACAATGTGGGTAGCCTGTATGTCGACACTAAACTGACGAATACTTTTGCAGTGGATACGCTGGGAGGTGTCAGCGGCAACTTGCTGGCAGCTGGTGCTACATACGTGGATGCAAACACGGTGAAGGACGCAATCCATGGTCATATCGACGAAATAGCAATGTACGAAATGGCCCTCACAGAGAATGCCATCAAGGCTTTTGCCTCTAATACTCCTACCGGAGAGGAAATGGGACTTATGGCTTACCTGAACTTCTCTGAAAACGTGCGCCAGGCGAGCAACGAAATCAAACTGATGCCGACTGGTGTCAGCCTACGTCGCTATAAGGATCTGACCACTGGCGAACTGACTTTGCAACGCGATACGATTGTGGCTGAGGCTGATGTGAATCGTTGCTTTGACAGAGGAATCTATGCTCCAATGCATGACCCGCAGTCAATGGAGAAGATCAAGTTCTCCTACGTGGCAGACGGTAAGGAACTGCTCATCAACCTTGATGTGCCTGCTGCAAGCATAGAGAAGACCAACGTTTTGATTGTGGTCAACGACGTGGCAGATATGCAGGGCAACATCATGGCTTCGCCAACAGTGATGGATCTCTATGTCTATCGCAATCCTTTGCGCTGGTCCGACAAGCACAAGCGTCTTACGGCTAAATATGGTGAAGAGCAGACTTTCGAAGCTACGGTCAAGAACCTGAGTGGAAAGACCCGTAACTTTACTCTGCAGGGACTGCCTTTGTGGATGACTGCCTCTATGACCAGCGGCTCGGTTGCTGCTTTGGACGAAGAGGTTATCACTTTCACCATCTCTCCATATACTAATATAGGAGACTTCGAGGAAGTGGTTTATCTGGTAGGTGACGACGGCATGACCGAGCCTCTGCCTATTACCCTGAAGGTACGCGGCACTGTACCTGACTGGGCAGTTGACGAGGCATTGCTGCATACCAATATCACCATGAATATAATCGGACAGGTGATAATCGAAGAAGAAGTGGCACGCGATGAAGACGACATGTTGGCTGTGTTCGATAAAAACCACCGTCTGCTTGGAGTCGGTCACTGTGCAACCGATAAAAACAACGGTGCAAACGACGGCCTGATATATCTCAATGTCTATAACAGCAACTATGCAGAGATTGATTTGTATTTCGAGTTCTACGAAGCTTCTACTGGAATCATACACAAGATGATGCCTATGGCCGATTTGATCCAATTCAAGCACGACACTGTTCTGGGGACAACTACCGATCCTGTGCAGTTTGGAGCGAACAATGGCGTGGTACAGGCTATACCACTGAAGAAAGGCTGGAACTGGGTATCTGTCAATGTTGAACCATCAATCAGCACTGTCGGGGAACTGCTCAACAACGCCACTAAGTGGGAAGCAGGAGATGCTCTCGAGGCTGAACGTCCTGATGGAAGCTATAGCCTGCTGAGCTACAAGGCTTCGCCCAATCCTTACGACCCCAACAATCCAATCTATTCTTGGGACTGCTCCGACTCAACCTTTACTGTTGACGCAACCAAGATGTACCGATTCTATTCAAACAGTGATAAGATAGGCTATATCTACGGATTCACCAGCTATGAATCAATCACAGTGAAGAAGGGCTGGAACCGCATCGGTTTCATATCGAAATTCAACTTGCCTTTAGGTACAGCAATGGCAGAATATACCGAAAAGGCTTCCGCAGGCGACATCATTAAGAGCCAGAGCGAGTTTGCCGTGCTCTCAGTCGATTCGCATGGCAACAAGCAGTGGAAGGGTACGCTGGAGTTCCTGAGAGTAGGCGAGGGCTATATGCTTAAGCGTAATGCAGACAGTGAAGTCAGATCCTCACCGTTTACAACGGAGCAGAAGTCTGCGGCATTGCCGAAGCCGATGCAGATGGAGTATTCTACCTCAATGTAGGTGAAGTGGCACACTCCACTCTCAACACTTCACTCTCATTCACTCTGGAGCGTGAGGGCGAGACCATCGCAGCGACTTCAAGTCCTCAGATGAACTATGTGAACAACGCAGCCATCGGCACTCCTGACAATCCTACTGCCATCAGCTTCCTCGCTGCCGACAACCTCTACGGCGACGGCTGGTACACAGTAAGCGGTATCAAGCTCAGCGGCAAACCATCCCTCCGCGGAGTTTATATCCATAATGGACAGAAAATAACAATTAAGTAATAGAAACATTATGAAAAAGTTATTATATTTATTAATAATGATTAGTGTGGGAGTGTGTAGTTGCAGCGATGACGATGACAAGCCTGCCACACCCTCATTCCTGAAGACAGGCAAGGCTACTGTTCCTGCAAATTGGGTTGCTCCCGACTATTCACTCTACGAACTGACCATGTCGGTTCAGGTGCAGCTTGGCGACACCCTGAAAGACTTCCAAAGCAGTGGCGACATGATGTGTGCCACCATCAACGACGAGGTACGTGCCGTCACCAAGCCAATGGTCAACGGCACCATCACCTACTATCCTCTGTCAATCGCCGGCAACGGCGGCGACATGAAGGTAAGTCTCCACTACTACTGTGACCGCCTGCACCGCATCTACACCATCACCAATTGGACCCAGTTCAATGCCGCAGCTGCGCCTACAGGTGAAAGCAGCATTTATCGCCCCTGCTTCACCTCAGGACTCTAAACACCTCTTTTGACTAACTAATCTACACCTGTAATTTTTATGAATAACAATATGCATATTAATGAAGAGGCAGCTCGCTGTCTGCTTTGTAATGATGCACCATGTAGTCGTGCTTGCAAGAAAGGCGATCCTGCACGGGCTATCCGTGCCATTCGCTTTGGCAATGAGAAGTTGGCAGGCAGGTGGGTTGCCGAGTGCACAGACGAAGATTTGGAAGCTGCCGAAAAAGCCTGCATCCATTACGACAGACCAATACGCATCAGGGAGATGTTGGGTGGTTGCACTCAAGGCTCGTTACTATCTACACTTCCCTCGCTCGCCATCGACTTCTGCGGCATCCGCTGCGAGAATCCTTTCTTCTTGGCATCGTCGGCTGTCTGCACCAACTACGAGATGGTGGCGCGAGCTTTCGAGGCAGGTTGGGCAGGTGTATTCTTCAAGACAATCTGCATGCAGGAGATACGTGAGGTGTCGCCTCGTTTCGACGCCTGTCAGCAGGATGGGACTTCGGATTTCTACGCTTTCCGCAACATGGAACAGTTGAGCGAGAATCCAGTGGAAATGGACTTCGACATTTTGCACAGGTTGAAACAGAACTATCCTTCCAAGGTTGTCATTGCCAGCATAATGGGGCAGACCGAGGAGGAGTGGATCAGACTGGCGAAGATGGCAGAGGCAGCAGGCGTGGATGCGGTGGAACTGAACTTCTCATGTCCGCAGATGCGACTGACAGGCATGGGTAGCGATGTAGGACAGAATCCCGAACTGGTCACTTTCTATACGGCGTATGTGAAGCGTAGTGTCTCAATTCCAGTTATTCCGAAGATGACACCAAACATAACTCACATAACGGAACCGGCGATGGCAGTATTCTTCGCAGGTGCAGATGGAGTCTCAGCCATCAACACTATCAAGAGTGTGACGATGGGCGAACGCGCCAAGGTAAACACCCACAAGACCATATCAGGATTGTCCGGACGCGCTGTGAAGCCTATCGCCCTCAGGCATATTCTGGAAATGGCACAGAGTCCTATGATAAACGGCTCGCACGGCAAGAAACTCGACATCAGCGGCATAGGAGGAATAGAAACATGGAAGGATGCATTGGAGTTTATCCAGCTGGGATGTCGCAACGTGCAGGTGTGCACAGCAGTGATGCAGTACGGCTACCGCATCATCGACGACTTGATTCTTGGCATGCAGCACTACCTTGCTGAGCGAGGCATCACATCGCCCGATAGCATAGTGGGTGAGGAACTGCCCCACTTTGTGACACCCACTTTTTTGGATCGTGACACTATCGTCTATCCAAGGATTGACCGTGACGAGTGTATAGGCTGTGGACGTTGCTACCTCTCGTGCATGGACGGCGGTCATCAGGCCATCGCTTTCGATACCGCGTCCCGCCAGCCCCGCATCGTCGGCACCAAGTGCGTGGGCTGTCACCTCTGCCGTCTGGTATGCCCCACAGGCGCCATCGGCACGACCAAGCGCATACACAAGAAAAAATAAAACATAAACAATGGGAAAAAAGAGGAAAATCTATGAAAATCCTGATTGACCGCATACTTCAAGACGGTCGCAGTCTGGAAGGAGTAATCCTGAAAGTAGATAAGTTCATCAACCATCAGATGGATCCATATCTGATGAAGCAAGTGGCAGTAGAGTTTATTCGCCGTTTCAGCGATTTGAATGTGAATAAAATCATCACGGTCGAGGCATCAGGCATTGCGCCCGCAGTCATGCTGGGCTATATGATGGAATTGCCGGTGGTATTTGCCAAAAAACAGAAACCTTCAACCATGCAGGAAGCTTATGTCACCACCGTCCACTCGTTTACTAAGAATAGCGATACAACCCTCATGATTAGTCGCGAATATCTGACTGCCGCCGACCATGTGCTATTCGTTGACGATTTCCTTGCTTACGGCTATGCCGCTACAGCCATCCAAGCCATCTGCCAGCAGGCAGGAGCCACTATAGAAGGCATGGGATTTATTATTGAAAAAGAGATGCTTCATGGACGTGAATTCTTATCCTCCAGGGGCATTACCCGCATTGAGTCGCTTGCAATCGTTGATTCGCTTGAGAACAACATCATTCACTTCAAGGAAGAAGAATAAATTCTGGGAACAAACTTCAAAAATCTATTACCCGTAGCCTTTCTGCCGCTCCTTTGGCAAAAGCTTCAGCCCTCAATTCTGTATTGCCACCCTTACGTGGGCTTCCGGATAAAATCAGTATATTCATACTTAATCAGACAACGGTAATACCTATCATTTCTTATAGTTCATTTAAAGTAATCACTTCGCAACCTTGTTTGGCGTAATACTCCAGCATCTCAGGCAGTTTCTTTAGATCATAGCTGGTGACACAATCAGAGAAAACATGTACAGTATAGCCAGCTTTCCGCATGTTGAAACAAGTGGACTTCACACAAGCGGTAGCATCGGCACCAGCGATATAGAACTCTGTGATTCCGTTTTCCGCAATGAACGTCGCAAACGCCTCACTCGTCAATGCGTTACTCTTTGTCTTCACAAAGATATTGTCTGAAACCACCTTCAGTTCTGGTGCCAACTCTTCGCCACGAGTACCTGGCTTGAAGGAACGTGTACCGGCGGTGATGTTGTTGTGCTTGATATAGACAACGTGCATACCCTCAGATACAGCCCATTCGATAGCAGCATTGATGTTGTCAATGATGTCGCGGTAGTGTTTCGTGATGTCGTTTTGGATATCGATAACGACAAGTGCTTTTGTATTCATATTATTTTCACTATTAATTATTATCTATCGACCTCTATTCTCATTTCACAATCTGTCCCACCACCCAAGATGGAATGACAAAGCGTTACGATGAAGCGCTTGTCTTTCCATAAACTGTGCAGCGAATAAATCACACTTTGGCGTGAACATTCACAGAGCAAAGGCGTAGTGACATATCCTTTTTTACATAACTCACAGGTGCATTCTAAGAAGATAAGTCGATAAACATGACCTTTCTCAACAACCTCACCTTTTACTCCTGGCAAATCATTAGCCATCTGAAAGAACACATCCATGTTCCCTTTGGCATCCTCATAGAGTTTCTTGTAAACAGAAAGTGTGCCGCCATTTACACAGTTTTTCCCACATTCCGAGAAGAATGCAGACCGCTCCTCTGGGGAGAGCCGTGCTATACCTTTCTCGAATCCCTTAAACCAATTTGATATTTCCATGACGATAATTTTTTTAACCAGGAAAATAGCACCACGCTAAATTTATTATTCAACAAACGATCCTATCTCTATCAGGTTCCCATCAGGGTCGGCAATGTAGCAAGTGCGCTGTCCCCAAGGCTCTGTTGTTGGAGGGAGTACGGACTTTGCGCCATAGTTAAGAGCATTCTGATACTCTTTGTCAACATCGGCGAAAGATGGCACATCGAAGCTTAATTCCATTGTACCATTAAAACCTTCAGGATACTGGAATTTCTTTGAGACCATCTGCTCAAATGCACTACGTGGGAAGAGAATGATCCTATTGTTGCCAAGGAACATCTCCACATTTGGCTGTACACCATCCCATGAAGTGGTAAAACCAAAGGTTTTCGTATAGAAATCAACGGTTGCCTTATTGTTGTTTGTAAACAGTCCAACGGTGTTGAACGTAAAGCGGGGTTGTACGGCCAATGGCATCATCACGCCACACTGGTAATCGGGCGAATGGATGTCTGTGCCTTGATACCACTCCATGCAACAGGAATTCGGTGCCCATTTATACTCTGGATGTGCAGGTATCCACTCTTTGTGGAACTTCGTGTACTGCTCCTGAAAGGCGTTCATGCCACCCTCGAAATGCACCTTCAACCATCTGCCGCCATGAATGGGGAACAGCTGCATTCCTTCCGGTACGTCGCCCCCTTTATAGATACCGCCAATGACGTAGGTGAATTTGTTCTTGCTGCAAGTTCCAAAGTTCTGCTCGGCACAAGTCGCGCAATTGTGGTTGGGAATGTCGCAGGTACAAAGTCCGAACTCACCAACCCCATTGTCGAAGACAGCCTTCTGATAGTCGTTGGGTGTTTGTTTCTCAAACACTACAGGCTTGATAATCTTTTCCACATACTCGCCCCAGAACTTAGGACATTCTTCTTTCGCCTCGTTAAAGGCAATCTTCTTGGCAATGCCAATAATCTGCACATCGTGCAGTTCAATAATCTCGTGTTTCATATTTTTATTTGCGCATTGTTTGTTCACCTCGCTTTGTCATCTCTTCGGCAAAAGCCTGTTCACCGTTCTCGCGGATGTAACGGATGCAGGCGGGTCGGTCACTACGGAAGACTAATGCGAAGAACTTTCCTATCAGATTATTATGAAGCCGACAATCCTTGACGTCCGTCTTGCACTCGGCACAGGTATGGATACCCTTTTCCATACAACACTTGCGGATTTTGCACCATGATGCCTTTTCGTTTTCATGACAGCCAGGACACTTGCCCATGCGATATTTCTTGCACGCTCCGCAGTAGAGTCCGCATGCCGCAATCATTTTTGTATTAACTTCAATTGCCTTCATAAGCTTATTCTTTTATGAATGTCCTCAACTTGTCGTTGAACATATCAGGCTGCTCCATGTGGATGAAGTGTCCGCAAGTGGTCAGTTCAGTATAGTCGAGGTTAGGATAGAGGTATTCCATCTTCTGCTTGTTGTCTGGATCAAGGCCACTGTTCTGTGTACAGATGACCATGACGGGCAGTGTGATGGCACGTCCGTTCCACCATTTCTTTTCAATAAGGTTCTGCATAGTGCTCGAAGCCACATACTGGGGTGTCTTGGGCATCACCGACATGGCATAGTCGTTTATTTCCTGAGGCGTTTCCTTGCCAGCCAATGACGATACAAAGCCCGCAATCACCTCGCGACATTCCGGACCGTCGAACGCATGTCCGAACTGATTGACCGCTTCAATATATTCCGGAGTCTCTGTACCATCATAGAAACAATATACGCCGTCAACATCTACCAATGCACCTTGATGATTGGTTGCCATCAGTGTCTGCCGACATACGGGCGTACCAAGACTATGACCTACGAAGACAGCATCCTTGATATTGTTTACATTCAGCACTTCATCAATTACATGGGCAAAGAAGTCGAGCGTGTATTCCACATGCGGTTTATCGCTCTGCCCATACCCCGGAAGGTCGATGAACACGAGTTGCAGGTCTTTCTCATCACGGAATGCCTTAAACTGCTTTTCCCAAGTGTTCATGTCGCAACCGAAGCCGTGAACGAAACAGATGGTCTTAGTGTCAGAGCCGTCCGACTCATTCCAGATTTTGTAATGTACGCGTATGCTGTCATCGACAGTTACGTATTCAGACTTTAATTCGCTGAGCGTCTGCGGCTGTTTGGTACAACTGGCCAGCAACAGCGCGAATAACAAATATAAAACTGTTCTTTTCATTTCCGTATCTTCAGATTATACTCATTTTAATTATTTATCGTTTGACTTTGCAAAGGTACAAATGGTTGCTGGAATAGTCAAGAATCTGGGATATTCTGTTCGGTTCTGTGACGAGTGGTATTGTTTTCAACAACGTGCTGCGCACGATGATTGAGTTTTAATTAAAATCGCAAATCATTTGGGTTGAATAATAAATATGTATATCTTTGCAAATATTCTAAATTATTCAAGCAATATGAAAAAACTGAAGTGTTAAGTGAAGAGTGTAATCGTTCGGCTTGCCGAAAGGCTACGGGTAGGCGAGCTATGCTCGGGAGGATGAAGTATTAGACGCAAAATATTCGCAAAATTTATCACAAAATCTTATTCAAATAAAGTATTTTCATTTCTGGTTTTGCGAACGATTTTATGACAATTCTTGCTTTGCAAAAATAATAAACTTAAGAACTTAAGAACTCAAGAACTCAAGAACTTAAAAACTCAAAACACATGAGAAGATTTGCTTTTCTCCTTTTATTGTGGGTTGCGACATTATGTCTGAGAGCTCAGATGACGATGTCGTTCCCTTCTGTAACAGGTGTCAGTACAAGGTCGTTGACTACTGGTGCTACGCTTGTGGAGTTTCCGGAGACAGTGGATCTTTCGACTGTGATGTCGGGCGTTACCGTTCAGGTTGGTGGCTCTGTTGTGTCGAATAGTGACATTACTCCTGATCCGTCAACTCTCAGCCTTACGGATGACGAGGAAGTGACGTTTGTATATAACGGCTCTACCTATTCTTTCCATTTCTCCAAAGGAAAGTATTTCACTGTGGTGATGATGTCCGACCAGCATACCGCACAGAGCGGTCACGACGGAACGAGCGTGGCTAATCTGAAGTCTTATGTTTCGCGGATTGCTGGTATGGGCAGTTCTGGAGGACTGAAGTTCGAGTTCAATTCGCTTCCGGGTTATGTGCCTACATGCGACCTTGTTCTCGGACTCGGTGACATGGACGGCGACAGTGAGAAGTCGGGTGAGAATTATAAGAATGCCCATGCTGGTTTTGCGGATGCCAATATCCCCTTTATTACTATATGCGGCAACCATGACCTTGTTCCTGACTACTGGACGGGAACAAATCCAGACAAGGGACTTACGTGGGGATGGAATGACGGAGGTTCTTACTGCAACGATATAGCGCGTGGCATAGTTGAGGACTATTGCGAGAATGCAATGTCGAATGGCTGGATTACCGACTACGAGCAGATTGTTGACGGGTCGATCCATACTCAGGTGAAACCGTTTACGTTCAAGTTCAACGGTGTACGTTTCTACATGGGACAGACTTATTGGTTCCAGAAAACGTATGACAAACCACAGATGTTGTCTTCTGCCAAATACTATGCCCCCGACGGTGTTGTGGATGCTTTTGAGGAATTCGTAAATGCGCACAAGGATGAGGCTTCGGTATTTGCGCAGCATTATCCGCTGGTGGCTGGCAGCGACTGCGACCGCTGGTGGCTCGACCAGAACGATGTAGGTCTGTATATCAAGACTGTGAACGCCTCTGCCTACGGCACTGATCAGGACTTAGGCAAATGGACAACGGATGCAACCGCACGCAACTTCGCAAAGATAAAAAAGGACAAGTATGCCGAGATTATGAAGCTTACGCCTAACCCTGTGCATTTCTCCGGTCACGTCCATTCTTTCTGTGAATATACATACGATGGTATTAAGGACTATACTGTTGCATCACCGGGACGCGACGACGGAGGTCTTGCCGGTGTGTTTATTGTGCTGTGCAAGGCTGGCAAAGGTGTGGTTGAGGTTAAGCAGGCTCATGTAAGCAGTGACTTTGTTGCCAACACGCTTGATACTCAGGTGGCACCGCTTGACAAACGCACAGAGACGGTAGCGGACAATACCGATGTTACAAGCTGGCTCGGTTCTAACGCATCGTTTTCGGCTGCTAACGGCACACAGATGGCAAACTATGCTAACATATATCGGCAGCCGGAATGGAATGTGCATGTTGCCTCCCACGTTACTACCGGTAACCGTCAGTATATCCACCTTTGCCGCCGTGTGGATGACGGACAGTCGCAAAGCCTGTATATCAGGGCGAAATGGGGAGTTGCACCGATATGCGAACAGGTGTCACGTCAGGTGTTATTGCCGAACGGAACATACACATTGAAATTCAAGATGAAGCAGACACTCACTTCACCTAAGGCAAATCTCTGCTACTGTGACATTGACGGAACTCGTACATATTTCACCTCAGGCAGTTCGTGGACGCAGAAGAGCCAGACATTCACCGTGGAAGGTAACGGCCTGTTCACTCTTTCCTTCGGATTTGTCGGGGGAGAGGGTACCAACGAATGTAATGTGTCGGTTGCCAATGTTCAATTGATTTGCAATTCGTCAGACGCACCCAATTCCATATCACTCAACGAAGCAAAGAGAATAAGCAAAGAGATATACGACCTGCAGGGACGCCGAGTGGCTGTGCCTGACAAAGGACTCTATATCGTCGGAGGCAGGAATGTGCTGATTCAATGATTATACAAACTAACTAACACAACTAAACAGGATTTCTATGAAACGATTGATTCTCATATTAGCGCTGATGCAGACTGCGCTGATGCAGGCGCAAAGCCCCACTGAAGGAGTTTTGACTCAGGACTTCGTCGCGGAAAACGTGATGCAGGACGACTTGCTGCAGATGCTGGCGAATTTCTCCAAATACATGAAGGATGACTTCCAGGACTGCCAATACCCAAACAGCAGGGACGAGGTGTGCGGATGCTTCAAGGGTGAGGCAACGATGAAGAGCAACGAACAGGGCGTGCGTCCGAACGCTGACCTGAGCATGATTTGCGCCTTCCTCGTGAAGTACGGGAAAGGGGCTGGAGTGGCATTGCCAAGCGGTGTGACATGGAACGACCTGGAGTCGATGGCAATGAAATCGCTGGTGTTTGCCTACAGCACCCACAAGGCCAACAAACTGAAAGTGTGCAGCGGCGGTGACTACTGGGGATCGACCAGCACGAGTGACCATGTGTGGGAATCGAGCCTCTGGGCTATGTCGGTGGCCTACAGCGCATTCTTCCAATGGGACAAACTATCGGAGGCTCAGCGCGGATATATCTACAATCTGCTGAAGGCGGAGTGCAACTACGAACTCTACCGCTCCATTCCTACAGGCTACGCTGGTGATACCAAGGCGGAGGAAAACGGATGGGAAGTGGATGTGCTGGCTGCTGCATTGGGACTCTTTCCCGACGACGAACTTGCTCCGCAGTGGTTTGAGAGAATGAGGGAGTTTGCCATCAACTGCTATTCACACGAGGATGATGCCAAGAACAACACGGTGGTTGATCCTGACTACAACAGCAAGACCGTTGCCCAGCTCTATAAGGGGCAGAACCTCTATAGCGACTACACGCTGCAGAACCACAATATGTTCCATACATCGTACCAGAATGTGGTGATGCAGGAACTGGGTGAGGCTGCACTTGCCCTGAAGATGTTCCAGATGGGTG
Organism: uncultured Bacteroidales bacterium; assembly: GCA_902776985.1. Taxonomy (GTDB): domain Bacteria; phylum Bacteroidota; class Bacteroidia; order Bacteroidales; family Bacteroidaceae; genus UBA3839. Next base: position 4,507 of record CACYSD010000013.1, on the reverse strand, counting down.
TGAAAGGTGAGGAGAAATGGAAAAGCAATGCCTTGATGCACAACAATCAGGAGGTGATGGACGAGGTGATGAACTGGCTGGCAACGAGCGACGGCGAACTGGCAATGCCCAACGGCAACGACTGGAGCCTCTTCCTCTTCGACCAAATCACCAGCTACTCTACTCAGGCTTGCTTCCAGCGCGATGCCAACGCCCTGCTGCTGGAGAACCTCGCATACAAGAATATCAAGGCGCGTCAGACCACAACCACCGACGGCTCGTGGCTGCTGCGTGCCGATGTCGGTGCGCGACGTATGGGTGTGGAGGCTCACCGAGTGATGATGACATGGCTCATGCACAATGTGATGCCTACAGCAGAAATGCAGGCTCCGACATGGGAAGAATTCCAGAAGAAGTTCAGCAAGACCAAGTATTTCCCGACTCAGAACATAGTAAGAAGCATGACGAAAGACCGCTTCACCTGCTTCTCATGGAACGAAGGGCTGAAAGACTACTCGGGCGTGATTGTCCCCAACGACATCTCGACTGCAAAGATAATGGTGCCGTTCCGTACCCACAACACTGGCAACATCCTCGGCACATACAGCCGTAGCGACAATACAGCCGTGATTAAGGGACGATATACTTTCTTCGATGACGCTTATGCCATGAACGGGAAAATTATGGCTAACGGAGGACAGATACCACAGGCGTTCGCAATGTACTCCACGAGCGGCAATGCAGTCATCCTGATAGATGCGCTGAAGGCAAACTCTGCAACGAGTGTGTCGGCAGAGCAGGGCGGAATGATGGGTATCTCAATGGATGAATTCACAAACCTCACCCGTACTATATATTATGAAGGAGGACAGATGACGGTTGACGGAACAATCATGAAGACATGGAGGAGCGAGTGGGCAAATATCGACAACGCAATAGGTTTTGTGTGCAAGAAAGCGAATAATCAAATGGGTTTCGGCGACCGCTCTAACAACAACTCCATCATGACGGCAAAGATATATCCGTCGTTCTCCAACTCCTCAAGCTGCGTGGGCACGAAGATGAACCATATCCGCAACTTCGTGTATTACTGCAATGTGGATGCTGAGGCAACAAAGGTTCTTTGCGAAGGAGTGCAGGATCTCACTCTTCTTGGCTCATGGCCGGAAGGCTGGCACGGTGTGGTTGCTCCTGATCCTGACGGCACTCAGTACATGCTGCTGTCGAACCTCTTTGCACAGGACAATACTCCATGGACAGACCTGAGCATAAGCTGTCCGCTGGGCGCACCGATATTTACACAGAACACGGCAATTGCCAATGGCGTTTCCACCGCTACATTTACTTGTAAGCAGAATATGCACATTGCCAACGAATTCAAGGTGTTCGTAGCTGGTGCACAGTCTTTGACGGCTATTCAGGCTGAAGGTGACAGCCGTGCTGTTTATCTGAAGAACAATCTTTTATCTGAGCAGATGGTTACCGTTACTATTATTAATGCATCGGGTGAGCAAGTGACAGACAATGTGATGGTTCCAGAATCAGGCACAATTCTTGTCTCACTTTCAGATAACAAGATAACCGCTACGAAAGCGGATTTTCCTCAAGGTGACACCGAGGTGGAGGGGGTTGATGTCACCGCTGAATATCTGCAGAACCCCTCGTTCGAAGTTGATGACGTCAATACTCTCACTGCCGAGAATAATAGCAATGACGGACTTCGTGGCTATAAGGTTGCGGCTCCGGCAGGATGGACGAGAACCGGCAGCGATGTGGTTTCGCTCATAGTCAATGCCAACTGCTACACAGACAATAACTTCGGTAAGGTCACAACTCTGGCTGACGGTTCGCAGGCTTATTATATGCGAATGGGGTGGAGCACAGGGACCACTTCTCTCTCCACAGCCACTTCCACTCTGCCCGCAGGCAAGTATCGTTTCTCGATTGACCACCGTAGCGGCTATGCCAACTCTGCCGCATCGTCTTTTGCAGTCAATGTAGCGGGAATCAAATCTGAATCCGTTACCTTCACCACAGGCGGTGCCTCTTTTTTCGAAACTGCTGAATGGGAAACCACAAGTGCGGATTTCGAACTGACGGAGCCTGCAGCTGTTCCCGTTGTTATCAGCTTCGATTGGCTTTCGGGCGGCAGTTGCATCATGTTCGACAATGTGCGCCTACTGAGTTTCGCACCACAGGAAGAAGTCGGCGTGACCTCTCCTTCTGGACAAAGAAAGGCGACTTCTTCTGTGATATATGACATGGCAGGACGACCTGTAGGTACATATACTCAAGGATTAAGCAATTCGCTAAAACATGGATTTTATATTATTGATGGACACAAAATAATAATCAAATAACACTTTATTATCACAATTACAATGAAAAAACTAATGACTTTGGCTGCCTTTTTGGTGGCAATGACACTGGGTGCTAATGCCCAGAAACCAATTAAGAAAGCTCCGGCAGGAGGTAAGGCCATCAGTAACGAACTAATAGGAATCTTCTTCGAGGATATCAGTAGCAGTGCTGACGGTGGACTTTATGCAGAACTTGTTCAGAACGGATCGTTTGAGTTCAACACCTCTGAACGTGATGGATGGGGACCTGGTACAGCTTGGTCTTTCCAACGCCCGGGACACTCTCTTGGTTACATGAAACCACGTATGGACAATCCTCTCAACGAGAACAATCCTACTTACATGCGTATTCATATCGAACGTGTGAAGGAGTATTATGACTACAAAGGATGGAAAGGCGTTGGTCTGCAGAATAAGGGTTATGACGGAATCAGCGTTAAAGCTGGTGAGAAATACGATTTCTCTGCATTCTTCCGCAATATGAACCGTCAGGACGACAAGGATATCCGTATTGCTCTGGTTCAGCCACAGGGATGGGGCAAAGATCCTAAGGTGATCGCTGAGACTGCCATTAACGTGAATGCAGTGGAGTGGGAACGCTATGGTGCGGAACTTGTTCCTTCGGAAGACTGCAAGGATGCAGAACTTCTGATTCTGGTGCTGACTCCTGGTGATATCGATATCGATGAAGTGTCACTTATGCCACAGGATACATTCAAGGGTCATGGACTCCGTAAAGACCTGGCTCAGGCTCTTGCCGACCTTCATCCTAAGTTCATGCGCTTCCCTGGCGGATGTGTGGTTCACGGTGGTGGTGACGGTTTCTGGAATACCTATCGCTGGAAGAACACCCTCGGTCCTCGTCAGCAGCGTGTCGGTCTGAAGAATACATGGGGCTACCACCAGAGTATGGCTCTTGGATATTATGAGTACTTCCTCTTCTGCGAGGACCTTGGTATGCAACCCCTCCCAATCCTTCCTTGCGGAGTAAGTTGTCAGGGAACCAACGGTGGTTGGAGTATGAAGGATCAGGCTCAGGATGTAGTGCCAATGGACGAGATGGACGAATGGGTAAACGATGCTCTTGACCTTATCGAATGGGCAAATGGTGATGAAACCACCACATGGGGACGTGTACGTGCTGCCGCAGGTCACCCTGAACCATTCAACCTCAAATACCTCGGTATCGGTAACGAAGAACGCATCTCTCCCGAGTTCTGTGAGCGTTTCCGCTATATGTACAAGAAAATCCATGAGGCTCATCCGGAAATCGTAATCGTGGGTACGGCAGGTCCCGGTTCACATCCAGGTAATCCTGACCTTGAGAACGGATGGAAACTGGCAGAGGAACTGGATATGCCTCTCATCGATGAACACTATTACGAACCAAACACATATTTCCTTAACAAACGTCAGTACGACAGCTATCCACGCAATCGTAAGACTAAGGTTTATCTGGGAGAGTATGCTGCGAAGGACAAGAAACTTATCGATGCTCTTGCAGAAGGACTTTATCTCCTCCACGTAGAACGCAATGGAGACGTTGTTGCAATGACCAGCTATGCTCCTCTCTTTGCTCGTAAGAACGCGACTAACTGGAATCCGGACCTTATCTATTTCGACAACGAACGTCCGTACCTCACCTGCAGCTACTATGTGCAGCAGCTCTTCGGTCTCTCCAGTGGAGATTATTACTATGGCGACTGTGTGAAGTTTGACGGTGATGCAGCTGATGTTATCCAACCTGCAGAAAACAGCCACTATGGTCAGTCGGTTGTGCTCAACACCAAGACCCGTCAGCTGTTTGTGAAAATCTGTAACGCAAGTGCAGAACAGAAGACAGGAACCATTGACCTGTCACGCTTCAAATCACTCAAGTCTGTAGCAACCAGAACTACACTCGCAGGTAATGCAGACGATGAGAATAACTACGATGCACAACCCATCGCTCCCGTAAAGGAAACAATTAAGATGAAAAAGAAGATGAACTTTGTGATTGAACCTTATTCATTCATTATGCTCGAAGTTGCAATGTAATTTCATCAGATTTTCATTCTATCCAATAACAGAGAGGGTGTGTCAAAATAGGCACATCCTCTTTTCTGTATTCGCAATGGTGGCATAGAGTTCTATGCTGCCATTTTTGTGTTTTTTGCATGGTATGTCCG